>JBELHO010000035.1:0-31949 GCA_042091375.1 Thalassotalea sp.
TAGCTGAAATAGCTGGCTTAAATGCCATCAGGCATCGGTTGTTGCCGAGCAGCGCTCATTAAAACCAGCTAACACAGGCTAACCGCTATACAAGCACTGTTATTGATAACTGTGCTCGTTTAGTTGATCATCGCCATCTGTGCTGCTGTGGTAATGATTGTCTTGACTGCTGTCACATTCCAAGGCATCGCCTTTAACAATGCGAAAGTATTTACTGGCCAAACGCAGTTTACCGACACTGCGCTGGATCAGTTCGCTGGAATCACAGCTGTTGTTGAGGGCGTCGACAAATTGTTTGCGAATGCGATAAATTTGAATGTTTAAGTGGCTGGGATCTATCCCTAAATCTTTGGCTAGCAGCTCGGCGTAAATCCACCCTTGCTCACTTTCATCAACTCCAGCTTCAATGTCTTTAAACCTTTGCCTAGCTAAGGTTAAGGTCAGGTAGTGATGGCTGCGCACTAAAAGATCTATGCACTGATCGTCACTTTCCATAGTCAAGTGGGTACTTTCTTCGTCTAAGCTGACTTGAAAATTTAAGGTCAGTTGATCTAGGGATGTTAGGGTGGGCCTGAGTATTTGTGTGTCGGCAATGCAGCGATTGATTTGTAGTTGCCAAGAGAGGCCATCAACAACGACGATTTCTCGATCGGTAAGCTCTGAGCAGACACTGGCTTGCTCGACATTGTCATCGAGTTTTTCTTGCCACCACGAGTAAGTTTGGTTGTTGTAACTGAGGACTACTGGTTGCGATTGTTTAGCAGGCAAGACGTGAAAATATTCTAGCTCTATTGCTTTGCCTTCATGCTCGACAGGGATCAAACAATCGCAAGGCGGGTTGATGTCATGCACAGTAAAGGCATTGCCTGACTTGCTGGCAAAGGTGATGGTATCGCCTTGCTGCAAATGCGCAACTTTGTCGCGCGCCAGTTTTTTGCCGTTCACCCAAGTGCCATTGCTGCTCACGTCCCAGAGGATCCAATGTTTTTCATTCCACTCAATAAAGGCGTGTACTTTGGAAATGTAAGCATCGCTAATTTGCGTATCAACTGAGCATTGCAGTCGACCAAAACTGTGGTGTGATTGTAATAAATGACGCTGTTGCGTTTGATTGTTTATTAGCGTTGCCATCAATACCCCTTAACTTGATGATCAAATGACTCGGTGGCGGCAAAAGTTGCACAACACACCTCTGTATTCATCTTATGTACAAGTAAATGTCTGTTTATTGTGCCCTATTTTGCGCTAGCTGCCAATCTCAGCAGTAGGTTTTTGGCAAGTATCGGATGCCAATGCGCATGTGAAAAATATTATTAATGGATTTGCCATTGTAACCATTACCAGAAAATCCGCTATTACAGGACATTACACGGCATTATGAGGCATTACAGGAAATTACCGAAAATTACTGCACAGCAAAATCCATTGAATCGATTGAATTCAGTTAAGTATTTATCGGGCAAATATAGGGGTGCATACTTGCATGAATAAAATTAATCTGAGTATAAACAAAGACTAAAAACAGTGAGCTGTTTTCTGCTTGATTGTAGCCGGCTATTTTTAGTCTGTTATTTGCTTGGTACTCAATTATTTTAAGTGAGGGTTTATCCTAACTTTCAGCCCCCCTTGTTAACTCACTTATAACACCTGGTTAACCCAATGATTTACTTTGATTTTTGGCTCGCTATGTAAAAACTTAAACAAAGTTGAATACTGTAAAACTTACTGGTAATTTACTAACAGATCACGAAAAGTGATGTATTTTGATGCGCGCACTAACCCATTGTTGGGCTTTGATCTCGATTGAGATATAAATTAAATTTTAGAGGTTTGTAAATTTGTATAAGCAAAAAGGTTTTACATTAATTGAGTTGGTGATCGTTATTGTTATTTTAGGTATTTTAGCTGCTACAGCTGCACCTAAGTTCATTGATTTATCTGACGAGGCTGACGAGGCTGTATTTTCAGGTATAGCAGCGGCTTTTAAGGGAGGGGTTAAGCAAGTACATCTCGCTTGGTTAATACGCGGTTCTGGTGAGGCGATACAAAATTTTATTGAAATTTCAGATCCTCTTGCATTGGGTGACCTAAGTGTAAACAGTGCTGGCTATCCAGCAGATACAAGAGGGACTAGTCTTGAATTAGATAGTGAAAATGATTGCTTAGATGTATGGAGAGCTGTGCTTGATTCACAAGATGCTTTAGTGTCTGGTGATAGCTCAAGTGATTTTGAAGCAACATACAATGGTAATAACGACTGTACTTATACCTACAACAAGCAAACTAATTTAACCGTAGATTACGATTCAAATAGCGGGATCGTCACAGTTAACAACTAACGTTTTACTATGACTCACAAGCAAATCAACAATTACAAAAAGGCATAAGGCTCTTTGATCAACTTTCTGATTTGTTGCTGTATATCTATAAGATATATATTGTTGCATCCTAGTCTATCTTTGCAGTAGACATTTTTAACCTTATTTCAGATGCGCAATCCTTATGCTTTGTTGCCTAACACAGTACTTTAGTTATTATCTTTGCACTATACTCTCTGGCGCGTTAACTACTCCGTAAATAGCTATGTTGATTTTATCATCGGTTGCGGCAACGGTTGACATTGCGTTTGTGATGGCTTGATAGCTGGTGTTGTTTTCAGCGAGTGTTAATTGCCCGCCATTGAGGTAATAGTCTAGATAATCAATCACTGCCAAGGCTTTATCTTCATCATCGCCTTGGCTCTGTTGCCATATGTCGATCAGTATTTGGCTGTTGAGTTTGACCAGTAAGTCGTCTTTTTCATAGTCAGAGAAACGGTGAGATGGGCGCGCTACACCATTGAGGATGAACTCACCTAAAGCGTTTATGGTGCTGACCATGGTGCTTTCGGTCATGAGTTGTAATTCCGGTGCCACTAGAGATTGACTGGCCAGAGCACCAGTAGGTGAAAAGTCAGGTGAGAAAAAATTAAACACAGAAGCAGAGCCTAAGTTTCGTTGCCCTATGGGCAGTTCACCCACCCTTAATAGGCTGGCCTGCTCGGCGTAGTTGCTTTTGCCGGCGAAGTCTATGCCGTCAGCACCGAATTCAATACTGGAATGAGCATCTAATAGCCGCATTAAGCCAGTAAAGCGCAATATCGGTTCTTTGACTTTGCCGTAAGTTGTCGATGAAATAACCGCTGGGTTTCTCGCTTCGGGATCCAATAAGATGGCTTTCACCGTTTTGTTGAGATCACCGGTTTGACCAAATACTGTACTGACTCTTTGTACATAATCACTACTTGGATTCGAAGTGACTAAGCGCTGGATCAGTCGATAACTGATAAACGGCGCTGTGGTTGGGTGCGCAACGATTGCTTGCATTACTGCACTTAGTTCGCTATCAGCATTGGCTAAACTGGCTTCTTTGGCTTCCACGGTAATGATTTGAGTACCATTATCAAACAAGGTTTTGTTGCCGAAATCGTGCTCTTCAACAAAAAACTTCATCGGCTCAGTCCAACGATATTGCTCGTTGTTGGCGCGATCACCTATGTTGAACTGTGGATTGTCGATCATAGTGCCGTTGTCGCTGATCTTGGAAAAACTCAATCCAGTAAAGACTTTGGCCAATTGTTCAATCACTTGATTGTCGTAAGTTGACTGGGGCAAGTTGTTCTCGCCTAATTTAATTGTGCCGTTGAGCTCTTGATGAACCAGTCCAAAACTGAATAGTTGCATTATTTCTCGGGCGTAGTTTTCATCGGGAAAGGTGCCTTGATCGACATCGGCTTTGGCATTTTTTAAATGGCTGAGCCAATTGCCCATAATGGCATGACGAGTCACCTGCTCTAGCAGTTGATTGTATTGAGCAAACCCATGAGCAGCTAGGGTATCCCAATAATCGGCAACGCCGCGAAACGCTCTGCGCGGTATGGTGTTACCGTCGCCGATCACTAAAATTTCACTCAAGGCAAAAGCCACCCTTTGCCTCAATTGATCGTTTGCATAGACAGCAATAGGCCAAAACGCGTCTCTTCGTGCAAACCAACCGTCTTCCTCAGGAAATAGTGCATTGGTTGCATCGGTGAGTTCCAACATGCTGGTTGCTGGTAGGGCCATTTGTTGTTCGATCCATGCTTCGTAAACCTGCATGCGGTTGCTGCCGTCGTCGTTCATTTGACTTTTAAGGGAGTCATAGTCAGCTGGGGTTGCGCCAAAGGTGGCTTGACTTAGAAAACGCACAATATCGCGGTCGCGATCTGCTGGAGTCAATAGTGATTCGTCGGGTGGCTCAATGTTTTCATCGTAATTAAAGCTGGCAGTTATTTCGCCGTTGGGATAGTTGGCGGTGTGTATGTTTAAATAAAATGCGCCTGCAAACAGGGTATCAAGCATTTCCTGCTTGCTGGTGAAAGGCCCACCCGGAGACAGATCCCAAAGGTAATCGTATATTGCTCCAGTTTCTTCAATATCTTTGATCATAGTGCCTGACGGGGCGAGGTGAATATGTTGATCGGTTTGCTCTGAACTTAAGCCACTAAATTCATAAGACAGGGTGGCTTGCTCGTTGTCACCTTGCAGTATTAATGACAACACGCCACTGCCAACGGTAGTGGCATTGTCTTGGGCAGTAAAGTAGCCGATAAATACTTTGCTGTTGGCGTTGCTGTTATCCGCATCGGCAATGTGCAACTGGGCGCTGTTTTCGCTGCTGGTTTGATAATCGTCACTGTCGAGTATGTTGATGATGACCTGTTCGATCACTTCATGGGCGTCATCTTGAGTTGGATGTACTTCGATCACGCGACTGTTTTGATCCTCGGCCAGTTCGAGTGTGTCAGCAACGTCGCCGCCGTCACTGTAAACTAAGGTAAAATCTTCGGCTGTCGCTTGCGCTTGGCCTTGTTCGTCGTTGCCTATGCTGTATTCAATGGCTAATGCAGAGGAGTCGCCGCTGCGTTCAACTTGAAATTTAGCCAAGACATTACTTTTCTCTATGGCGAGTTCAGTGATCACCGAGATAGTTACTGTTGGCTTGGTTACTGGTGGTGGATTGACTACCGGCGGCGGCACAACTGGATCATTTGGTTGCGCGTCATCTCCACCTCCACCGCCGCAGGCAGATAAAGTCAACAGGCTGATCAACAGGAGATATTTATAACTGTTTAGCTGTAGCGTATTCATTGTTATAACTCCTTAAAAAGTTGTAAGTTGGCTACTTCAGCAAAGGGATCGTCGAAATTGTTTAACGACGGCAGTAGCTCAGGTAGTTGACCTTTGTCGACCCCAAACCAATGGGCAATTAAGGCGCTGACATGACAGGTTGGCGTTGTTGGGATCCATCTTCCTCTTTGGTTATTGGCATCTAGCCCTTGCCCAACTTGTAAATCAGGGTGGGTGCCAAACAAGTGTCCACCATTGACCATACCGCCCATTAATATGGCGTGGCCTCCCCAAGCGTGATCTGTGCCAGAGGTTTGATCATTGCCATTTGGCGTAAGGGTGCGACCAAATTCAGAGCCACAGAAAGTCAGCACTTTGTCAAAATCCCCTTGGGCTTTTAATGCCGCATTTAGGGCGGCAAGGGCATTGTTTAAGTCTTGCATTAACTCGGCGTGATCCTCTAACAGGTTTTGATGGGTGTCAAAACCACGCATGTTAACAAAGAATATCGGTCGCTTGTTTTGGCTGCTGCCTCTGCCCGCAATAAACTTGACTATGGTTTGTAAGTCTTGTCCTACTGAGCTGGTTTCTGCCCCATAGTCAGCAAATATTTGCTGGTAATCTATGCCGTTGTTGTCGGCATAGTCAAAGGCACTGTCCACTACCGTTTTAGCATTTTGCATGCTATTAAAGGTTTGTTGGTACTTACTTGACATTAAGTGACTTTCATTGCTGGCGTCAAAGAACTGGGCAAACATAGATTCAGTGACTTGGTTGGAGAAGGCCAGATCGGCAATGCCACTTTCAGTGAAGACAAACGGGTTAATTTCATTGTTTTTACTAACTTGAAAGGCATTTAAGCCTGACATTGAAATGAGAGGCGAGACTGAATTATCGGTATTTTTAGTTGAAACCAGTTCAGCTAATCGCCCTCCCCAGCCATATTCAAAGGTGTTGGTGGGCTCACTTTGATATTGTTTTTGTTGGTCGGCATGGGAAAATAATTGTGGCGGTAGGCTAACTGTCTTGTCTATGTACTCTTGTCTGGTGGTGGGCATGAGTAAATTACCGGTGTTGCACACAATTGACAGTTCGCCTTGGTTGAATAAGTGAGCCATGTCTGGGCAATTGCCGTGTAAGCCAAACTCATTGTGGTTTTCAGCGTTGTATATTTGTGCTGGCTTAGCTAAGTTTAGGCTGTGTAAGCTGTTTTGCGCTAAAGCTAAATTGCCGCGATGTTGCTCGTAGCGCGAGCGCAGTGCGTTGTCACCTGTGGGAACTAGCATGTTGTTGGCATCATTGCCGCCATCGAGAAAAATATATATCAGTGCTTGGTAATCATCACTGACATTGGCAAGTGCTGCCGTGGAATTAACTAAGTTGAATAATCCAGAGGAATATAAAGCAACTGTGCTGACCCCCGCTAGGCTGTTTTGTAAGAACTGTCTTCGGCTATTTTTGTTGTGATTATCATTCATGGTAAGACACCCAAGAAATTTTATATTGATTAAATATAAGCACAGTATTGATGCAATGGGCAGATAATTTACACTTCTTTACACCGGCATGGAGATAATGGCAAAACGCAAACGGCTCTATTACCTCAGTAATACTGATATATCAGACTCACAGTGATCTTAATAAAAAAATCAGTTAAAGATAGATGACTTGATCATCCCTTGATTGAAAAACTTGATAAACCTTTCTCTGTCACTGCTAATCTGAACTTCAAGTGCATTCTATGAACTTTCGCCATTTTGAGTGTTATGTCCTTGTTCAATTAATGGTACTCCCTCTCCTGGAGAATAATAAACACTACAGGGCTTAGAAAAATTAGGGACATCATCGTAGCTAAATACTGAATAATATTTTTCAATATCAGTATTTGCAAAATTATCATAAGTGTAATTATCTGGCCCACCATATAATTTAACGCCATCGTAAGGTGACTTTGGCGCATGGAAGCGATTTCTGACAACAAAGCTACCCACGTGATCTAACTCATCCGGATTGTCCCACATTAACTTGATAAACCCATTTTCAATAGTTGTTCTAAGTCTTTGGGGAGAAGAAATGGCTGATTTTCGTCGTTCAATGTACTCTATCATTAGTTTTGGACCTTGAGAGTCTGTCTCGCACGCCCATTCAATCACTTCATCATATTCAGCAGAAGCTGCCGTCGCTCTGATAATCAAATAACACAATTTATTTTGTTGGTGTAATTTTTCTAGGTAAAATTTACCATAGCTGTCGAATATAAAATGGTGATATTTTTGCTCTTTGAGTTGTTGGTTACTGACTTCATAGCCAATAAATTCTTTCTTTTTTCGATTTTTTACACTTCTAAAGTCAATGTCCTTTAAGTCAGCCAATTCAATGGTAAATCGAGTATCTCTTTTAGTTGTTAATGACGTTTTATTTTTCATCACTAAATAGGCATCGGTGATCACAGTTTTTTCTGGAGAAGGCAATTGGGAAAGAGTAAAAGCTATTTGCCCATAGATAATTTCCCCATCCTCATCAAAACCAGAGCTCAACTGATCGACGTGAACTCTTTTCTTAGTAATAGTGTTGAGGGCAACAGGCAACATCGATACCTTGGCTGGTGTACGAGTATAAATCAACTGTAAGCTTGGACGGTAGTGAATGCCAGAACCAAATTTTCCATAACCAATATCAAATTGCATCATTTGAGAGTCAGCCCCTAGGGGTAATTTTCGCGGCCCTTCAATACGCAAAATTACCCGCCCCGCCTTTATTGCCTTTTTAAGTAAATGACGTTCAGTAATATTAAACAACCATTCACTCCAAACCCCCTGAGTGAGTTGCTCAGAGGAAATGCTCTGACCTAAGGTTTGTATCGGTTTGGCCTCGTGTATTTGGCTAAAATGAGTAATGTCTTTTATATCATCTAGGTTTAATAGAGATACTGTCCATTCACCAAAGTTTTCGACTTTGGCGTTTACCCTGTTCATTGGATATAAAAAGAAACTAGCCGATTTAATCACAGCATCATCAGGTATATTGTTGAGATTAAATTCGATAATGCCATAACAAATCCCTTTGTTTTTGTTAACACCAACAAACAGAGAATTGTGGCCAAAGTGCTCGCTATTTTTGTCAAGTGTGTATTGTCCAACATACCCAATACCCTGATTAGCAGGAAAAAGTGCCCGAGAAAATTCGTCATTAGCAAGCTCAGTTTTGAGTCTAATTTCAGTACTAAATGGCGATTTAATGTTAGTTACCCGATCAACGGCTCTGAGATTATAAAAATAAAGCTGACCAGATTTTAATTGCACGTCGTCAAATTTTGTATCTCGGGTAATGGCGACTAAGGTTTGCTCACAACATGGGGACTTGGGTTGTTGCGAACGATAAATTTCAAAGTGCACATCAACATCATTTTGATATTGCCAACTCAAGCTAACACTATTTTTATCGACATTTTCCAAGCAAAAATGTTGTGGACGCAAAGGTGCTAAGTGGGAATAACTAATAGCCTCAGATAAACTATGCAAAAGCGCAGGAATGTTTTCATCTATGCTCTGTGACATATTCACTAAATAGTCGGGGATGTTTCTCGAACCCACTTCAACCACTGTTGATAATATACCAAGAGAATAGTAATACTCACGACCACTGCCGTGGATCAGATTAGTTGGAGGTTTGCCTCGGTGTATTCCATATTGACGACCCGTGACTTTGAATATTTCACGATTCATGTTGGCACACAAGACATTGAGATCTGTTCCTTCAATTTCATTCTCGTGATTAAATTTATGAGCTGGAAAAAACACATTGCCTTGTGAGTGATAATCTAAGGCAATAGTAATGTTTTTATGGGATAGAACAAAGTCTCTAATGGCAGATGTTTCAGGCTCTGAAAATGCATGAGGCCCTGAATATAAATTAGAGCCAGTGTCCATTGAATGGCGAAATCTCACCTCAAAATTTCGGTTTAAATCGACACCATAAGTGCCATCTCCATTATCTCGCCTATTTTTTCGCCAAAAAGAAAAATGGTTGCGTGAATACTCAAAACCATCGGGATTTAAACAGGGTACCATATATAACGTATTGCGGGCTAAAGCCTGTTTTAATTTCGGGTTAAAACGATAATTAGTGATCACATAATCAATAAATTTTATCGCTAATTCATTGCCTATCCACTCTCTAGCGTGAATAGTTCCAGTGTACAGCAAAGCGGGTTTGTTATGGGCGTATTCGACATCAAGGGAAATCGTTACTAAGACAATAGGCCTTTGCTCCCAGGTAGCGCCTATCGTTTCAAGACGGATCAAATGAGGGTGTGCTGCCATACATTCCTTGACAAAATCGACTGTCTCAGCATAAGAGGTATATTGTTTCTTCATTGACGTTTGTTACCCACCAGTTAACTTACGGAAAGTGACTTAGGCGCTAAATGACTAATTTGCCACGCCGCCATGACTTTTTTAAGTTTCTTTTCTTTAACCCCTTTAACTTCGAGCAGTAAATGCGGGGTTTGATTGAGTGCATCAACAACGCCTTCTACGCCTAATTTGTCAATAATCGACTGACAAAGATTACTGCCTATGCCCTTAATAGATTGTAAAAAAACTTGTAATTCTTCCTCTGATGGTTGAGGAGATTGGCCTCGAAACTCAACGGTGAGCGGTTGAGCATCTTCTAGGCCAGAATCATTTTCCTCAGTAACCCGCTGACATATTTTAGCAATAGACGATGAGATAAAATTATCTTGAAAATTCCATATTTCGCTAGGCCACTCTTCGAAAGCTCTCAGTTCTACTGGCAATAATTGATAATCATCTCGATGTCTAGCGACAAACACATCACCACAATCTTCTGATAAACTTGGACTAGAAAAGCTGATGTGACGCATTGTTCTCAATAAGTGGCTGTCTATTTTGCCTAATTCTTCCCAATTGAGCATGGGAATATAAGGCTTAGTAAATAAATGCTTAGCTAGGGTCCACATTAGGTACTGACCAATCCAATCTCTAATGTAGGGAAAGGCTGCAAACGCAGTAGCACATTCTAAAATGCGGAATTCGCCATCGTCTCCCAAAGCAATATCACAAGCCCAATATTCAGCATTGGCTGCTTTTGAAGCTTGCACAGCAATGGCTAAAGCTTGTGGTGGCACATTTTTATAGTCTATCTCTCCACCTTGACTGGTATTGGTTAACCATTCTCCTTCTGGTGGTCGACGCCAAAATGCACACACAGGTTTATGGCCGATCAACATCACGCGAATATCAGCGACCATAGGTATAAACTGCTGCACATACACTGGATAATATTTTTTCTGTGATAACAGCTGTTCAGCTTGTTTAAAATTATCCACTTTGTGAACAAAATACCCACCATAATTTGAGGGACCATATGATTTTTTTATGATCTTTGGATAGCTGCACTGCGATAAAAATGTCATTGCATCCTCTAGTTCATAAAACACATCAGTGTTGGGAATAGGGAGATCATATTTCTTGCAAAAGTGGGTCACATTCTCCTTTGATTTATTGGAGAATTGCGCATCAAGTGATGGAATAAAAGTCACCTGAGGTAAAGCTCGACTAATTTCTCTAAAGGTTTCATATGCGGTTGCTGGAATATTACCAATCAATACATCAATATTTTTTTGCTTAACTTCAGCAATAAACCGCTCTTTGTCGTTGCCCCAATGATAAACCACTTGTTCAATTTTATTAGGCCAGCCCTTAAAATTAGAATGATCAAAAAAACGCATCACGTGATCTAAATAAACCAATCCAATGTTGGGTAATTTATTTGCTCTTGTCATTATTTCATTCCCACTACTTTCAAATTTACAGATCTAGATTGACTTACCTTCCTTTCAATTAAGTCAATAATTTTATTGATTTTATTACAATTAAAATCCAGTCCTAGCTGTTGCTGATCAGGTGTTGCAAATGCCGGTATACCATTGACTTCAAGTACCACATATTGCTCTTTTTCAAGGTCGTAGATCAAATCAACACCAGCTATTTCTAGACCGGTGATCGCCGCTGCTTTAATGGCAAGATCGACAGCCTCGCTACTGGGCTCTCTTAACATAACACTGCCGCCGCTTGAGACATTGGTTTTCCAGCTATCTTTTGGTGCTTTGCGGCCATAACAACTGACATATTCGCCATCAACAATATCGATGCGAAAATCTGTCATGTCGTAGTTGATGTATTTTTCTATGTAAAAATAAGGAATATTCGTTTGATCTAAAAATGGAAACAGCATATCCAAAGATTGCTCGTTTTCGATTTTGACTATCCCCATCCCACCCCATCCGTCGGTGGGTTTATAGATGAGTTTACCGCCCCATTCTTGCATAGTTTTTTTCAGTTTTTTCTTATCTCCCCGACTAAGCATTTTATATTCGGGGGTCACAATACCCGCTTGAGCTAATTTATGAGAAGTGCGAAATTTATCCTCTGTTAGCGCAAAAGCATCAAAATTATTAATACAGGGAATTGATTGATTTAAGGTTTGGTATAAGTACATCTGGTATTGGGTTTGTTTGCCCGCGTTGTACGAAAAAAATAAATCGAGCTCTTCCATGGCTATTTTTTTACACATAATTGATCCATTTGAAGCCGTTGCTTGAGCTAGGTTTAATTCGGGGATAACCTCAATATCCCGATCCTGTAATTGTCTGCTAATTTGATCTTGGATCAGTTGGCCACCACCATTGCGGTACATCCACATTCCCACTGTATATCTGGGCATCGTTATATCCTTATGAGTCTAATGTCGTTAATCTGAGTGTTTAAATAGTGAACAAAAGCAAAAAACTCAAATAAATTAAACATCTCTTGTTACCAGCTTATGACGAAAAACAAACGTATTTTAAAATTCATAAAAGTGTAGTGAAAATGCATTATTGATGGGTCAAATTGTGTCTGTTATCAAAATAGGAGTGAGTCATGGCAGACCTTAAATTCCCGACACAGTTATGTGATTTTTCAGAGTTAGCACAATTAATCACCATTAATTCATTCACCAAAAATAAGGCTGGGGTTGATCAAGTCTCAGGGCTTTTTAACCAATGGATGGTCGACTTGGGTTTTACAGTTAATCGACACAAGCGAGAGCATATTGGTGATCACATTCTCTATAGCTCCCCTGTAGTTGAAGGAAAAAAAATACTGCTACTTGGTCATTTTGATACGGTTTTCCCACCTAATACCTTTGTTGATTTTAGGGAAGATGAGGAATGGATATACGGTCCTGGCGTTTGTGATATGAAAGGCGGCAACTACGTAGCACTTTGCGCTCTTCGACAAGTTTTCAAACAGTATGGGCAGATCACTAATATAGATGTATTAATGGTCAGTGATGAGGAATCGGGCAGTGATGACAGTCGGCACCTTACTCAATCTATCGCCGAAAATTACGATTTTTGTTTAGTATTTGAAGCTGCCGGCTGCCAAAACGAATTGGTCACCGCTCGTAAAGGCGTTGCGACCTATCACATTGAAATAAAGGGCAAAGCTGCACATGCTGGCAATCACTTTAACGAGGGTATCAACGCCAATTTAGCCGCAGCACATATGCTCATTGAATTAACTTCATTAACTAATGTACAAATTGGCACAACGGTAAACGCAGGTAAAATTGAGGGTGGCATTGGTGCTAACACGATTTCTCCACGCGCTTCACTCATTGTTGAAGGGCGTTTTTCTAGTAACAAAGAAAAATACCGAGTGTTAACTGAAATTGAGCGAATTGTTTCTAGCCAATCGGTTGAAGGGGCAAAAGCCTCTTTTACCGGTGGTTTACAAAGAGATGTGATGACTTCAAATGCTCAACAATTAACCTTGATCGAAGAACTAGAGGACATTATTGGACGACCATTAAAACTTGAAAAGCGAGGTGGAGTTAGCGATGCAAATACCATTTCCGCTATGGGGGTACCTACTCTAGATGGTTTTGGCCCCTATGGAGATGGTGATCATACCCTTGCCGAGCGAGCTAATAAAGCCAGCTTTTTTGATCGCATAAGCGATGTAACTCGCATACTTTGCCACTATACTGAATTGTCGATGTCACTGAAAAATACTAAAGTGGGTTAACAGACACATTCATGGACTGGTGATTTCGCGCTTTATACACAGCACCGTTCACTCGTTGACCATTTCCCTGAAATCGCCTATTTAGAGTCAATAAATGAGAGTTATTCATTTATCTATGTCTGATCAAATCATCATGAATCTGTTGGATTTTCCTGAGATTGTCATGCTCTGAGCTATTTAACAAAGCTCCTGCGATAAAATAAACCCTATCTGACACCGAGCTTAACAAAGACATGAATTGAAAAAGTATTCTTGGCTGTGGTAAAAATATCCCTCAATCAATCCACCTAATTTACTGGTTTATGGATTAATTGAAGGACTTGTAGTTCAAAATCGGTTAGTTAGTACTCTGCTTTTGCATGACATACTTTTCTAGCCACTGATCTTGCTCCCACAACATGTGTAAAATACTCTCTTTAGCGCGGTAGCCATGGCTTTCTTTAGGTAACATAACCAAGCGCGTAGTCGCTCCTAAGCCTTTAAGTGCATTAAAGTATCGCTCACTTTGTAAAGGATAAGTCCCCGAATTATTGTCGGCTTCACCGTGGATCAACAATAAGGGGGTTTTCATTTTATCGGCGTGCATAAAGGGCGACATAGTATTGTAAACGTCAGGAGCTTCCCAATATGAGCGCTCTTCACTTTGAAAGCCAAATGGTGTCAAGGTGCGATTATAAGCACCACTGCGGGCAATACCTGCGGCAAACAAATCAGAGTGTGATAACAAATTAGCCACCATAAAAGCACCATAACTGTGTCCACCCACGGCAACGCGTTGTGTGTCGATCAGACCGCGCTGATCAACGGCATCTATTGCTGCTTTAGCATTGGCGACAAGCTGTGCTCTAAAACTGTCATTGGGTTGCAATTGATCTTCACCGACAATAGGGAAAGCCGCATCGTCCAGGACCACATAACCTTTGGTTACCCAATACAGAGGAGAGCCGTAATAAGGATAAGTGAATTCATTCTTATTTTGGGTATTTTGCCCTGCACTGCTTTTGTCTTTGTACTCACGTGGGTATGCCCATAAGATCATCGGGTATTTTTTACCCTCTTGGTAATCAGTGGGTAAATACAAGGTTCCAGATAATTCAACACCGTCTGCTCTTTGGTATTGGATCACTTGTTTTTCAACATTTTGAATGCTCTTAAATGGATTGTCGAAACTGGTTAACTGAGTTAACACTTGATTATCTAAGTTGCGGAAATAATAGTTTGGATATTCATTTTTCGATTCAACTCTCACTAACAAGCGATTATTGTCGGGCTCAAAGCCTCTAATATCTTCGAGCTTATTAACATAAGCTGACTGATAAAGGCGAGTTTTAGTTTGAGTTTTTAAGTCAAACTTATCGACAAAAGGAAATTGCCCCTTGTCGCTATAGCCTTCGCCAATGAGAAAAACGCTACCGTCTTTTAGATCCAAGACATTGCGGCCATACTGGTTGCGGTGTTCTACGAAACTTCCAGGGTCGCTGTACATATCTTGATAATTGCGATCGTGTAACATTGTCGATTGTTGCTCAGGGTTACTTGGGTTAAACCAATAGGTTTTTTGGTTGCGGTTGTTCCACCAATAGTCGTTGGCAATGGCATTTTGATCATCACCCCACTGCACTGAGTACATTCGGTTAATACTGCTGAACAATTTTTTCGCTTCGCCAGTATAAGGCATCTCAAGCTGCATCAGTTGATCTCGGTGCTCAACTTCAACTGCTGGATCACCACTGTCTAGCGCTTCAACGTAAACTAAAGTATGAGGCTTATCATCTCGCCATTGAATGTTGCGGCGTCCTTCTCTGACGGCCATAAAGCCTTTGGGCAAATCTTCAATCAATGGCACTTCTACGATAGTGGCAACCTTATCGCCACGGTTTGAATAGACGGTTTCCGATTTAGGGAATCGCGAATAAGGCACTAAATATGAAAATGGTTTGGCATATTGAGTGATCAGCACCTTGCTGCCATCGGGTGAAAAATTGACTGAGCCGAACATTTCAGCTTTTCGCCACGGGGTTTGCTGACCATTTAAATCGATTTTTATCAATTCAGATCGAGCCAGCTGCTCAAAATTTAATTCATCGTTTTTGTTTTTTAACAAATCTTGATAAGTGCGATTTTGTGCTCTTTTTCCATCACTGACTGAAATCGTTGGTCCAATTGGCGCCACCTTTTTTGAGTCAATAAGAGGCTTGCGGTCATTGGGGATCATTTTGACTAGTACTGACTTATTGTCAGCAAACCAATTGATCACACTGCCCATGTTGGCATTGACTGTGGCTTTAGACAAGGGTTTAGCTTGCGCTTTATTTATATCTAATAGCCATAATTCAACGCCTTCATCTGTGGTGTTTGTCAGGGCAATATAACGTTGATCAGGTGACCATGAGAAATTGGTCAATCTGGGTTTTTCAGGCAAACCTTTCACCGCAATGATGTCATTACTACCCACTCGCTTTAATTTAACTTCATTAAAGTAATTGACACGACTGCCAATATTGGTTTTTGGATCTATGCGTAAACCCGCTAAACGCAGTTCTTCTTTGGATAATACTTCTATCGATTTATAGGGATCTCGATATAAAAAAACAATATTTTCATTGGCATCGTCCATTAGAGTGTAAGGTGCTAATTTCACATCGACTAAATCTAAAATGGCCTGATCAGGCTTTTGATATGTCAGGGCCTCTTGGGCAAAAGACGAACTACTGAACAGTATCAACCAAAGTATCCACATGGCTCTCATTTTTTTATCCTTATTGACTTGTTGACTTGTTGACTTGTTGGCTTATTTGCTTACTTTCTCAGTTACTCAGTTACTCAGTTAACAGGGAAGGTAAAGCTTGCTCCCCAGTTAGGGGGCTAAAAAGTGCGTTTGATTATGAGGATCAGTCCGCAGTGTTGTCAATGCTATTTAAAAAAATAGCATTATAGTTTTGTTAAAATGTCCTAAACTTGATGAAGTCCCTCGTCAAATTTACTTAACTTACTATTATTGTTGTTATTTTTATTGATACTCAAATGCTAAACGATTTTCATCGATTTTCAGATTTTTATTGAGAAACCGAATTAAGCCTTTATCTTGGTTGTTATCTAACAACTCAATATTGCCACCTAAGTGATCAGCTAAGGTTTTTTCAATCAAATAAAAATAAGCTTCAAAGCCAATATGCGTATTGGGTGAATGCAATGCTTTTGGGTCGACAAATAAACTGACTTTTTTATTCAGCTCCTCTGCCCTAAGGGCATAATCTTGTACGTCGGCAATAAATACTCGGCGATCATTTTTACCCGCCCACATCACTAGCGGTTTTGATATTTTATTGAGGTGATTATCTGGTGAACGCAACTTATGAGCCGCCAGTGCCTCGGGATCATCCCAATCCACTACTAAGGTTTTCATAAAGTGATCATTGTGCTCTCTGCCTAATTTCTCGACATAACGATAAAAATACTTAGCCGATTTAGCAATATCTGCAGGTGGCGCGCCAGCAAAGCCCGCTTTAAAAAGATCAGGGCTAAATGCTAGGGCCGTCAGTACGCTGAATCCACCAAATGAATGCCCCACTATGGCGACTTTGTTTTTATCACCGATCTGGTGGTCGAGTAAAAATCGAGTGCCATCAATAATGTCGAAATGGGTAGTGCCTTTACCAAAATCATTGTTGGTTCCCTGATTATATAATTTACCAAAACCAGTGGATGCTCGAAAGTTAGGTTGAAATACCACATAACCTCGATTAGCTAGAAGCTGAACTGAAGCATTATAACTGTCTGTGGTTCGACTCCAAGGCCCACCATGGGGAAAAACCACTAGGGGAGCTGTCTCAATATCTATGCCTGTGGGTAAAGTTAAGTAACCTTGTAAGGCAAAGTTATCCCGTGCTTGGTAGTGAATGGCAAACTTAGGTGAGATCTGATGGTCTTTTACTAAGGGATGGTCTTTATTGGTTTGCTTTTCTATATCTGCTAAAGGCTTGAGCAAACGCTGATCTTTTGGAAAATAAAGATAAAATTTAGCCACCGCTGAGCGATTGTCGAGATCTTTGACTAACCATACTTTGTCTAACAGACTTTCATATTCAGGTATATTTATCATCAGCGACTGAGTATTGAGTTTGTGCTCAAGGTAATTGAGATGCTGTTGAGTCAACTCGGTTAAGCCATAGTTATTTACTGTATCGCCATAATAGCTGACAAATACCGGCATAATGTCTTTGTTATTGGTATTGTTATTGTTAGTGTTATCTGCTTGTACAAATTGACTGTAATAAAGATCTCCGTAGTTATTGGGATCGACGTGATATTCAGTGACCTTGTTGTTAAGTGTATCTACCTTAACTAAACGCGAAAGGTTGGCATTGAGGTTAGAGTGTAAAATCAGGGTTTTCGACAGCGGTTCATAATGATAAATATCACAGGGATCATCCCATTGACACTGCCAAATGAGCTGCTTTTTACCCCCTGATATATGATATATGTGACTTTCACCGAGGTTGCCTTCAGCTTGATTTAACTGTTTGATATATAGTGGTTTACCTGTTTGGTAATGGGTGCTAAAACCACGAATTTTTTCAGTGGTGATGTATAGTGTTTCTCTATCGCCATTAGCCTTGATACGAGTGATTTCAAATTGCTCATTTTTTTCGTTCCAGAGCTGTACGATAAAACTGTTTTGTTGGCTGTGGTCAATACCTAACCAGCGTTCTTTCAATGGCGTTTTGAAATCGACTAACGAAATCGGCGAACTGCCTTGTTGGTTATCGCTAATACGGCTGACTGCAATGGCATTAGGCAAACTTAAAAAAATTGCTGAGCCATCTTTTGACCAAGTTGTTCGTTTGACGTTTTTAAAACTAAATAATTTTTTATGTTGTTGATTGTCAATATCGTAGAGCCACAAAGCCGCCAGTTTTTGCTTTGACCTTCCCAGCTTTTGCATATAGGAAAGGTACTGACCATTAGGTGACAAACTGACATTAAAAATTTTGCTGTTATTGAGCAAGGTGGATCTGGCAATAAGTGAAACTGGCGCCATTGATTGCGCTGTTTTTACTGCGTCCTGCAACTCTTGTTGAGTATTAATGGTATTGCCATAAACGCAATTTACAGTCGCTGAGCAAGCTAAAAAAAGCACAGCCGCACCCGCACTGCGATAAAATTCAGTGAATAAACCCATGATGTTTCCCTGTGGTATAAATGAGCATGGCAAGCAAGCTATTAAGCCACTTGCCAAATAGTGGTTTCTGGATTTCCAGCGCTAGCAGTTAAGCCATCGTTTTCTTGACCTTCACCTTAGCGTCGCTATTTTTGGGTAAACTAGCGTTAACCAATAGCTTACCTCGCCATCGGTTGAGCAGCACAAATGCAATGAATCCAGGTAGTGAGAAACACAGATTAAGTAGAGTCCAAAACCATACTTTTGAGTTGGGCAACTGTATTCTTCTCGCCAGTAAATAGGTGAGTAGAGCAGAAAATATCGCGGCTATTAGGGCATACCTATTAAAATTAGCTGAATATTGTTGCTCACTGAAGTTAAACAGGGTTCTGTATTCATTGGGGTTAGCAGGATCGCGAAACGCAGTCACTGTGTCGTAGAGCATATTCATCACTATTGGCGACAGCCAAAAATCTTGGTTTATGATCCATTGGGGTAATGGACGATAATTATCAAAATGATATTCACCCAGTAGTTGCGTGCTACCGTCGAACTTTGCATACACTATACTCGTTGCCGGTTGTTCAAAGGCAAATAGCGATGGCGAGTAGTAATGGATCAAATAACCGTCTACAAGCTCAAAAATCGAGGTGCGCTGTGTAGTGAAAAACTCTCTGTAATTTGGCACCACGAGATCGGGCTCTGTATAGCTGCTGTCCTCATTAAGTAAATTGAGATCAAAAAATTGCATACTCTTGTTGGTCAATATCACAGCAGTAGTGGATTTAGATAAGATTTGCAGCTGAGTAGTGAAAAACTCACCTTCTTTGCTTAATTGGTTTTTAAGATCGACATACTGGCCAGAAAAATCGACACGGTAAATGGCATCTCGGGTTTGAATAAATTGATTATTGATGGTACGCGGCACTTGTGTAAACTGGGCATTTTCTGCTGCAAATTGATCTTTAGTGGCATAAAAGCCATCTTTTCCTAAGTAACCGGTAACGGCTTTAGTGTATAAATCACGACCGACAAATACACCATCCGTGTGGGAAAATACCCAATTCACTTTATTGGTATTATCCACCATAGCTGCGGTTTTATCTTGATGTGGCAACTGGCCTAAGCGCTGTATTTTTATCGGCTTCGCATCAATAGCAAATTCAGTGGCGAGGTTAACTTGCTCAATGAGAGTGGCCTTATCTGGATAAGTCGTTTGCTCGACAACTTTATCAATGAGTTCAGCATTATCCCAATGCCACAGGGCTGAATAAGATCTATCGTGTTCGCCGTTGTTATACTCATAACGATCTGGATGCGCGTCAAAAATAAACAAAGGAAAATGATAATAGATGGCTTGAGTCATAAAGAGTAACACGGCTATGACCGGTTGCATGATCAAACTCGCCAAAAATAGGTCGCGCTTTTGACTAAAGTGCACAGACAAGTTTACTTTAAAAGATCGGTAAGACAAATAATAAATCACCAGTAAACAAACACTATCCGTGGTAAAAAGCACAATCGGTGACACTGGGGTATTACTGAGCATAAAGGGCAACAATGCCAAAGCAAAAATAGCGCCCCAACTGGCATTTAACACGGCATAAATACCTGTTAAATAGGTCACCATTGCGATCATAAATAGGTGTAAACAATACAAGTAATGACGTATTTCGATGGTTTCTGTACCCGCAATATCAATCACCATAAAGGCGGTAAACAGGGGCAAAAATGTCACTATTGCCACCAGCAATCCACCGGCGGCGATCAAACTGTGATAAATAGTTTTTGGTGCTAATGGCCGATGAATAAGATATGTCCAATGACTTTTTTTTCTGTGCACCACTAATTGATATATGCCAAAGACTATACTAAATAGCAAAGTCAATAGAATGAGCTTGGCATTGGTTTCACCTTGCACCACAGAAAGGGGTGAAACCATATACGCATAGGCAAAAACAGCCAATAGTGCCACCAGTAACATTAAGGCGTATTTGTGATATCGTTTAAATTCAAATAAAAATAAATCCATCATTATGGGTTTCCTGCTTGGGCATTTGTGGGATGATTGCTAAACATCAAACGCCAGTTATTTAGTATGATAAAGGCAACTAAGCCTGGTAAAGCACAAATCAAGTTGATGGCTAGCCAAATAAACCTAGTGCGATTTGACAGCTTGATCTTGGTGGCGAGTAGCCAAGTGATCAGCCCTGAAAAAAGTGCTGCACCTATACAAAAAATCAGTACCTCTTTAGGAATATCACGTTGCCAAAAATAACCGAGTAATTTAGGTGGCTCATGGGAAAACTGAATAGGTGACGAAATACTGGTGTCAATCACATTCAACAGGATGGGCGATAGCATAAACTTCTGTTGCGTGATCAAGTTAGGGTGTAATGTTTCAGTGAAGGTGTGTTTGACTAACAACTCGCTTTTGCCTTGATGAGGTATGTAGGTAAGGGCTGCACCTGGCTTTTCTATACCCCCCATGTAGTAGCTAGAATACAGCGCAACAAAGCCATTGCTAAGCTCAGTAATATCCATTGTCAAATAGTCATCAATCGCTGTTGGATGATTAACCCTATGCAGCGCTGTGGCGATACTGTTGTTGTTTAGAAATGTGATTTTGTTAAATAAATAAGTGGCTTTATTCGACATTAAGCTCACCAAATCAAAAGCTGAGTTGAGTTGCGTTCTATAAAACTCTCCTGCTGCTAATTGGTGTTTAAGCACGAGTTTTTTATTGTCAAAATCTACCCGATACAAGGTATCTTTGGTTTGGATGTAGTTCGTACTCGTCGGCACAGCCACTTGCTCAAATCGATCGGCAGTGACTATGCTTTGACCTAACGCAATAAAACCATTTTTGCCAAGAAAACCAACGGTTTTTTCTGATTGAAAGCTACGACCAACAAACACCATTTGGGTATGTGAAAAGACCCAAAAGCTGTCACTTGGTTGATCAGTTAACATGAAATTTCGGCTGTGATCATTCATAAATAAGCCATTTTTATAAGGTAAGCGAAGACGGTTGCGATCGAGTGCCTTAAACTCTGATAAATTCAGTTGGCGACTAATGGATTTGGCTTGAGGATGATTTGTCAACGTCAACAACTGTTGTCCTTGCTCAGATAACCCTTGCCAAGAGTAGGCTTTAAAAGTACTTGGTAACTGCCCATCAGGTTTTTGGCTTAGCGGTGATAAACCCAGTATATTGATTGGGATGTGATAATAAATCCCTTGAAAAATGATAAAGGCCATGAGCATTGCTGGTTGCAATAAGAGTACCGCAACAACAGTGAATAGCGGTTTTGAGCTATAACTGGATAAATTTACTCTAAACGCATGATGTGCAGCAAAGGCACTTAAACAAAACAGTACTCCATCGACTGCCAATTCATAACTGGGAGGCGTGTGTTGTCTTAACATGATATAAGTCAGGATCCAAAGTACTGAAAAAGCTGCTTTGTTGGGATGTAACACAGCAAACTGACTCAAGAAATAGGCGTTAGCACTGATCAAAAATAGATGCAGCACATACAAATAGTGACGTACCTCAACCACGTTGTCGGTAAATATATCTAGACAACCTATCACCATTAAAAAAGGAAGATGTATTGCCACAAAT
Organism: Thalassotalea sp.; assembly: GCA_042091375.1. Classification (GTDB taxonomy): domain Bacteria; phylum Pseudomonadota; class Gammaproteobacteria; order Enterobacterales; family Alteromonadaceae; genus JBELHO01. The sequence continues at coordinate 22,030 of JBELHO010000035.1, forward strand.
AACAAACACAAACCCGCAGCGGAAAAGGATAGGTGAATTTTTTCAATGGCGAGTGGCCGGTGAACTAAGTAGGTCCAATTATTTTTGCGCTTGTGTAAGCCTACAGAAACGATTGCAAATAACCCCCCTGCAACAATCGAAAGTAACACTAAAGAGGCGTGTTTTTCACTCGAAGGTAACAATATCATTTGTATTTTTGATAGAAACCCCCATGCAGCCAGCTGAATAATGGCAAATAGCAGCGCAATTAACCGATAGCGTTTCAATTCACTCACAAATAAATCAAACATGATCTGTTAAGCCTCTTTGTTTGGAGAATGATGATTTTTAGCTAGCACGGCATTAATGGCTTTATCTAAACTGATGGGCGCATTGATGATATCGCAGGCACCTATTGAACCTAAGGTTTGTACGACACTTTCTCGATCTTGTTCGGCTGCGATTAAATGGTATTGCTGTTCAATAAATTTAACCGACAACACCCCATCTAGATTTTCAAACGCACTTAGGCTTTGATCTGCATTAAAAATCCAATAGGAAATTTTTTCACAAAAATCATCTGGACTGGCGTTGTATTTGACTTGCCCTGAATCGATAATAATAATGTTTTCAGCGATGCGCTCTATTTCTTCCATTTGATGAGAGCAATAGATAATGGTGCTATTTAAATTGGTTTCGGTGTGCATTAATGCTTCTAAAAAGGCTTGTTTAGCTACCACGTCTAAACCGAGTGTAGGCTCGTCTAAAATCAATATTTCAGGTGCTTGAGCTAAGGCCATAGACAGGTTTAAGCCAGCCCGCTCGCCTCGTGACAACTCTGAAATTTTTTGCTCAGGACCCACATCAAAGTTACCTATCACAGAGTCGTAAATACTTTGCTGCCAATTTTTATACAAATTTTTCTGCATTTTAGTCACGTCAGTAACCGTCATCCATGTCGGCAGTGTGTGCTCTTCATTGACATAGCCGATCCGACCGCGCAACTCAGGGGTTAATTGTTGACTGTTCATACCCAAGATATGTGAGCTGCCAGAAGTCGGCTGTTCAAGCCCCAATAAAATCCGAAACAAAGTGGATTTACCTGCGCCATTAGCACCGATGATGGCATGTATACCGCCTGCTGCAATGTTGAGGTTGAAATGGCTTAAAGCGGTTTTTTTACCAAACTGCTTGCTCAAATTTTCAGTAGTGATGATATATTCCATGATGATCTTTTATCTCATTGTCATTAGTTATTGCGTTTCAATTGCTTAAGCTCAGTCAGCAGGTGTTGAGCGATTGCTTCGTCAGTGTAGTCAAGGTACATCACGTCATTGATAAACCGTTGACTCGCCTCTGATAATCGCTTTTGTTGCTCATCTTCACTTAACATTTGTGTGGTTTCAGTGACAAATAACCCCAAACCTTTTCTCGACTCTAAAAGCCCTTGCGCGGTGAGTTCGTTGTAAGCTTTAGCAACCGTATTGGCATTGATACCCAGTTGCATAGCCAGCCCTCGAACACTGGGTAATTTGCTCCCTGAAGGTAAACTGTTGATGGCAATTTCTTTGCGAATTCCATCGACAATTTGGCGAAAAATTGGCCGGGCGTCCCCGGTCACTATTTGGATCGCAATTGCAGACGTTTTTATCATTAAAAACTTCACTAGTGTACTATCTGTACTAGTACAGTACATACACTGTATTACACAGTCAAGATTTTTTTGATGACAAGGTGTTAAACTGCCCTAATAAAACAACAGTTAATGCGTTTATGTTATTGAAATAATTAATTTAATATGATGATTGGGATTTTTTTGCGGTTGATATTTTTTACCAAGGCAATGGCAGAAAATGAGATTTTTAATTGAGCTGAAGGGTTTAGCTGTTAAATAAATTTTGTGTTTTCTTATTGAGGTGGTGTTTGAAAATAAATTCAAAACCAGCTCATAACAAGTAACAAGTAACAAGTATCAAGGAAATGATATACCCCAAAGAGAGCAGCTAAAGCTGCACTCTTTGAGACGTTAACTCAGGACCAGTGAAGTCAACGCTTAAGGTAACATCACTGATATTAATGATAATAATTATCATTTGCAAGTATTTTTTATTTATCCATGCCTATTTACTGGGCTGGGCTCGGATCACATTGACTTGCGTCTTTGTGAGTATTTTCTCGATCTTTTCAAGGTACTGCCTGTGAAGAGTAATATCCGGTGCTTCTTTATACGCTTCTAGCATAGCGACAAATCGTTCATGATCTCCTATCGCTTGTTCAACTTGCTCTTTAGCATAGGCTTGGGCATCTAGTTTAGTGCTGTTGGCTTTACTTCGCGCCCTGACTAAAGCAGTGCTTCGCTCACCTCTGGCTTGTTGAATAAACTTTTGTTTTTCTGAACGAGCAACGGCGACATTATCAAAGCCCTTTTTAATAGAGGGAGGCGGCTCTAATCGACGAATTTGGATCGAAGTGACACGCACCCCTAATTGGTAATTGGCGGCATGTTTTTGTATTGCACTTTTAATCACGTTTTGAAACTGAGTTCGACCTGTGGTCAGTAAATGCTCAAATCCGTGGGCGCCAACATAATACAAAGTTTCTGAAATGGCGACTTGTTTCAAAAGGGCCTGCGAGGAAGACGATGCATTGTAATAAACACTTGGCTCACTGATATTAAATTGCACTTCTAAAGCGAGATTCACCAAGTTACCATCACCCGTGGTTAGCTCAGGTTGAATATACTTAGGGACCTCTTGACTAAAATCTATTGCAATAGAACGCAGATTAGTAGATGACAATTTCTGAACCGTTTCAAATGGCCAAGGTAAACGATAATGCATACCAGGCATAACATTGTCTTCAATAACTAATCCCATTCGGGTCACTATGGCTCTTTGCTCTTGACCAACTGAATAAAATCCACTGAGTATATATACAACAGGGATGATCACCAAAACCAATGAAGCAAAAAAACCTCGATGTTTAACGCCAATAAAGGTCAAATCATCACTAAATTTCATCTACTTATCTTCTTTTGGTGGAATTAATAATGCGTCAAAGATGGGCGTGTCTGATGACAGTATTAGCCGGCTATCCTCATTTAAAATCTTGTCATAGGTTTCTAGCGAACGAGTAAACTGGTAGTACTCCTTGTTCATGCCGAACGATTTTGCATATAAACGCGCTGCCTCAGCTTCACTATTACCTTTGACTATTTGGGCATCTCGATATGCTTCTGCTTTCAAATTGCGAATTTCTAATTCAGTTTGCGATCGAATTTTAGCCGCTTCTTCTTGGCCCTCGGCACGATATTGCTTTGCCAATTTGTCCCACTCTGACTCCATTCGTTTGTAAATGGCCAATAAATTTTGCTTTGGAAATCCTAGGCGATTGGGTCTAATTGAAACCACCTCAATGCCTAATTCTCGCTGTGAAATAGTATTAGCAGAGTCGGTAATGGTTTGAAATAGCGCTTCAACTTGATCGCTTTTTTGTTCAACTACAAATATATTATTTAAAGGCACAGAGCCAATAACTGCACCAATTTCTGCATTAGCCAGAGTCTCCAAGCGTTGTTCAGCCAGTTGATTGTTGCGCACACTGGCAAGAAAAGCTTTTGGATCGGTAATTTTCCAAACGACGAATACATCTAACACTAAATTGCGCTGATCTAAGGTGCCATATTCTGCACTGGCTACCTGAAACATCTGCAGTCTTTTGTCTAAGCGCTTTACTGTATTAAAAGGATCTGGCAGTTTAAATGCCGGTCCAGCTTCAAAAATGACATTTACTGGCCGACCGAATTGAGAAATCACTGCAATCTCAGTTTCCTTAACGGCAATTATACTAGTTACTGCAGAGTATCCAGCCAATACAACCACTAGAATTATCCAAAACAAACGATTCATGGTCTTTTTTATTTCCTATTTTGTCGATTGTTGTTTAACCAATCGCGAATATCATTGGATGATATATCCCGATCAGCAATTATTAATTGCTTATTAGTCAATGATTTAGATAGAGAATTCATATAATATTCAAATTTAAACGCTTGCTCATCGCCTTGATATACACTTGCTAGTTGGCCCATGCGAGCAGTATCGCCTTTAACCTTCAATACCTTTTCTAATGAATCTGCTTTGATCAGTGTTGCCTGTGTATTTACTTCAGCTCGAGCACCGGGTAAATCGCTCAAACGTTGTGCAATAGCGCGATTAACACGTTGTTCTTTTTCTTGAACAGCTGTTAACACATCGCGATAACTATCTACCACCATAGCTGGGGGTTGTATAGACTGTAACTGAGCATCAACCACCCCAATTTCAATGCCAATGGATCGCAATTCATCTCTGACATTAAGGGCAATTTGATTGGCAAATTGACTATGGCTAGTTTGCATAATTTGTGCAAAAGGTCTTTGCCCAGTAGATTTCCATAACGCCGATTCTGTATAGGCACTGACTAGTTGTTCAATATTTTTTGAGCGCTGGTTAGCGATTTCAGGCTGGTTAAGTCGGTAGTGCAAAGTGAAATTAATATCAATGAGATTTTCATCGCCTGTTACCATATAAGGAATGTCTTCGGTTGATACACGGCTCTGTTTAATTTCACGCCAAATGGCATGTTTGACATCTGTGTTTAAATGCACAGAGCTTCCTACTGAAACAGCGTTGACTTGGTCAGTAGCAATGAGTGATATCTTGCCAATAGGCCAAGGGGCAATGAAATGAAGCCCTGGCTGTAAAGGCTCGCCCAATGATTGGCTGAAGTACTGCTTAATGCCGACAAATCCATAGGGTATTTGCTGTAACCCACTACCTGTATAAACACCAACAATAGTCAACAGTATGCGGTAGCGAAAAGCGACAAACCATGCAAAAACTGCCTTGGTATTGCTCAGCATATTAATGCCTACGGGCATTTTTTTACTCAATTCGACTAGCATATCAACAAGGGATAATTGGTCAAAATCAGTGCCTTTGATCAAGCTCTTAAAACCTGAGAGCAAGAGTTCTAAGCCAGATACAGCTATCATGACAGCTATTAATAGCGCGACTATGTTGTCCAAGTAGATGCCCATCATAAAGCCTATTAATGACACTAAAACGGCAAATGAAGAAAACAAATCCACCATGCTGTGATAGCCATCGGCTTCTAATGCAATAGAGTCGGTCTCTTTACCTACATATGTTTTTAATCTCGCCATAAAAAAAACAATGGCAATCACCAACAGCATACCGAAAATACCCAGCCAAACGTTTTCTATTTGATGGCCTTCGCTTTCTCGGACTTGTTGTAAAATTTCGACGGGAACATACAAAATAATCAAGGCAACCAAAATCGCTAGAATAGACTCTAACCGTCGAGCCAGTTTTATGCCTTGCTCATTTCTCTTGTGCTCTTGACGTTGCCTGATCACAATACCACCGAGTAAGATCAGTGAAACAATGAAGTCAGTTGCCGAGTGATAGGCATCAGCTAATAAAGCAGCACTGCCAGTAAAAATGGCCAGAATAAATTTAATCGCAGTCAAAACAATATCAGCGAAAATAGCGACTAACGAGGTGCGAATGCGGCGATCTTGTATCATTGTCGATTATTGATTAAAAAGATAATTTAAAAAATTATAATAGTTAAAATTGTCAGTTTTATGACAATGGGGCTGTTGCTTTGCAGCACGATACAGCATGAGTCACAATGCGGTAATCTTTCACTGTTCAACAGCCCCTTTGTGAGGTTATTTTCTTGTCCAATTCAAGCGTAAATCCCATTTATAGCGAAATTCAACCGGAAGCGGTTTATCTTCAAATTTTACATCCCTGAAGACATTTTTTGCAGGCGTTAAATTGACATCGCGGCCGTAGATATAGGATTGTTCAGTAACAATTTGATGGTATGCCTTGTTGAGTTGCATAGCTCGTTCATGTGAAGGAACAATTAAATCATAAACGCTATCAAGTGCTTTAATTTCATCTTCCTTGACACTGCCATCTTCGTTGAACCAACGCTTTAACATTTCGGTATTTTGCCTAAATTCGTCGCCACCACCAACCCGTTTTAAATAGGTAAGGTACTCCCCTTCCTGCTCGCCTAAATTAGCCACGTCTTCAATGACCGATAAGTCTGCATATCCCCAACCAGCAGCACCTTGTAATTTTCTGGGGAAGGCAAAAGTTGTATCTATAGTAGCACCAACACTTTTATGACAGCCCATGCAAAAAAATTGCTCTTCAAAATGCTGTTTGCGCAGTTCACCCTTTTCATCTTCAATGAATCCCCACAATGTCCAACCTTGGCGATTTGACATCCCCTTATGTCCATAATCTTGAACAGCGGGTAAATTTTCGTAGTGCTTTTCTTTTGCTTCACCATAATTGATTGAGGAAATTTTTGAGGCCGAAATAAACTGATTTTTACGCGAATAACGCAACTCTTTAAGACGCGGAGATTGTGTGATTTTGCCGTTTTGATCCTTGGCAAGATAGCGAATAGTATGTAAAAACTCAGTGCCTTGAGGATATAATGCTTTGGTGAGAGGAACGTGACTTGCATCACCGAGAAAGTGACTTCGCTTCAACATCGAATTGGCACTGAGGGAAATAACCCCATCACCGTCTAAATCAACATCAATTATCGCCTCGTTAAGTTCGTTTATTTTAATGCTTTCAAGCTCTTTAATGGCCATTTCCAACAAGCTAAGGTTGGCAAAATAGACGTCTTCTGAAAATTCACCACGTATTTCAGAAAATGCTGAAGGCAAGCGGATCATCACATCATTCATTGCACCATTAGTTGGCCAAAACGTACTAGGTAAAGATTTAAAGTTAAAAGCTACCCATCGAGAGCCACCTTTTGCCAAACCATTTTGTTGAAAGGCATCAGCAGACAGATGTAAATTTTGCAGATTGGGGTTTACGCCAGTCCAATGGTTGTCCATCCACTTCTGCCAATTTGTATAGTTTTCTGTATTTATGTATTCAGTTATTGACTCATCACTCATCTGTTCGATGTAGTCAGTTCTGTCCTTAAACAAATTTACCCAACTGTTGTGTCGTCCCTCATTAGAAAAGCCATAAGTGCCTTGTAAGAATCCATCATTGAGATCATTGACTCGATTATCCGTTGCTGGGTAGCTTTGGTGGCAAACATAACAAGGGTTATTTCTACCATCAGTTTTAGTGTAACACTGTGACGGTATGAGAGCTTCGGGATTGTAAATTTCACCTTGTTCAATCCATTTCATCGCTGGAATACCTATGGTATTTCTTGCTACTAATGCTTTCGAACTAAGGTTTTGTTGTTGGTTTTCTTGTTCTATTAATCCATCATCAATGCTGTTTTCAGGGCTACAGGCAGATATAAATAGGATCACTAAGAGTGACCAAACGAGATTGTATTGAAGCACGGAAATTCTCTTAATTTATTATTGTAAATACGACAAAAAGAAAAGGTGCTAACACCTTTTCTTTTATCTGTTTAACACTATGGCAGTGAGTCGTTACTCAGCTGCTTTAGGATCATACATCCACAGGGTGTTATTGGTTTGATTACCATCTTCACCAATTAAAATGCGTCCGTCTTCAAGTATCATCACGTTATCAGGCTGAGAAAGGTTATTTGCATCACAACGCTCGGCACCATCTAAACTTGAACGATAGGTTGCGCCCATGATCACTGGCTCAATACGCGCCACGTCATAACCCGCTTCAAGCTTCATCCGATAAACCCCGCCACAGTCCTTAACACGGCTAGACAATTGGATATCACCTTCGTCATCGATCATACCTCTATCAAGATCAGCGATGGCAAAATAAACATAGGCATTTTCGACGATTTGACCGTCTCCATTAACGTCAATACCCGTTTCTGCTTCCTCTGCGCGAACGACGTTAACATTAACCCCTTCGAACTTGCGCCACTCAGCAGTTGCGCCTTTAGCGCGAGCTGCTTTGCGAGATTCTAAGAACGCAATGCGGTCATCCATAGCTTTCTCAGCTGTAACAGCTCCACCATATGCATCCGCATCATCAGCCTCATATCCGGCAACGGTTGCACCAGTATATGCAGTATCTGCAGAGGGATAAGCTGCATCGCCATTAGCCCATGCAATAGCATCAGCATCAGTTAAATAACTGCTGCGACCTGCCACATACTCTTCTACACCAATGCTATCATACTCACTTATCCAGTTTTCAATTTGAGCATTGTTTCCACTGGCTAGCTCAATCCAAGTAATATCGAAGCCTGTCGTTGCTGGCTCGTTACTGCCTTGATCTTGTTTTAATTTAGCCGCATAAAGAGTACCTGAACTCAAATCACCGGCATTATCTGCAACAAATTTGAAAAACACACCATCAGTGTTATCTTGAGACAAATAGACTGTGCGTTGATCAGGCATTACCACTGAATTTTCATGCTCATAACGTCCCATCGCATAGTGTTTAACAGGTTTTACATTGTTGACGTCAGTTTCCATAGGATCAGTGACTTCGACAATGTAGTGATAACGATAGGTATTAGGAAACTGTGCAGCCTCTGTTCCAGATGTTGGTGTACCATTGATATAGGTTGCCAAAGCATCACGTGAGCGCGTGTCAACACCAACAGATTCTGGAGCATTCCAATACTCAGTAGAATCACCAAAATTACCCCACTCTTCTGAAGTAAGCGGTGTATTCCAAGGTGAAAGTGTACCAAAACAGTTAGCAATGGTGCCCCACTGACCAAAGTCGAGCATCTCAGAACTATTTACACTCCATTTATAATCGTCAGCCCCCTTGGAAATCAAGGTACGACTCATACCTCCAGGGTAGAGCTCCCAGTTGGTAAACAAGTAACCACTGGTATCGTTGATTGGAATGTAAGCATTGAAATCAACCATATCAGATCGAACAACCTCGAATGATCCTGTTGAATCGTAGACAGAGCCAATACCTTCAGATGGAGCATCTGTGTATTGCTCACCACCTTTGATCAGTACTTGGTATTCGCCATATGCCACTTGCACAGTTTGTTTTTCTTCGTCTGTTAGAGGAACAGGTGAAGAAATTGGATTTTTCGGTAATTGATTAATGTTAACACCTGTCACTACACCAACTAATGCATCATTGTGAGTGATACCGTCAGCATCTTCGACAGCATTTTCCGTATCGGGATGCTGGGCGTTAAAAAACAAATCGCCATTTGCGGATACAAACATACCAGTGACTTCAGCACCAAGCGGTACAGTCGCTAAGCGAGTTAAGCCCAAGGGCATGCTCACATTGGTATTACCGTCTTTACCATCTGATCCTGGAGGACCCACTTGACCGTCTTGACCGTCAACACCATCTTGACCATTGGCACCGTCTTGACCGTCTTGGCCATTTGCACCGTCTTGTCCGTTGGCACCATCTTGTCCTACAGGGCCTTGCTCGCCAGCAGGTCCAGTAAGGCCTTGAGCACCATCGGCACCGTCGTCACCATTACAAGCACTTAGAGTTAATACAGGTATACAAATAATTAACGCTTTACGCACAGCTGCGCCAAGCAATGTCGGTTTAAAAACTGACTCAGTTGATTTAGTTATCATTGTGTTGTTACCTTAAATGACTTAAATATTCTGTTCACTTATTACTTATTCAAAAAACACTGGTCCTGTTAATTGAATAGCATAAAAAGCACCTAATTTAGCGCTGTTAAACCCGAGCTTTTACAAAAGCTTTCTAATGTAATCATTACTTTTAAGTATCTGTATACCAAACCAAGTGAAACGGTTGGTCATATAGAAAGTTTAACAACGCGGCTTAAATTACAGGTGAACTATTAACAACCAATGACATATAAATTGCGGTTATATTTAACATTTATGATATTTGACATGACTTTGTCATGTTTGTGGTCAATGCCGGTATTGAAGGGCTTCAAGAAATTTTGGCTCAACTAATCTGTGGGCTCAACTA
>JBELHO010000035.1:32049-34852 GCA_042091375.1 Thalassotalea sp.
GGCTCAACTAATCTGTGGGCTCAACTAGGTGTACAGAGGAAGTCTCGACAATCATAAATCAACGCAAAAGTTGATTGAAGATTCAGGTGAACTGGTTTTCTGGTCAAATCCGTATGTTTGTAACTCCTCTATAGGCCAATTAGACTTTTTTTGCTGATTACATATGAGGCAAAAGGATAAAAGCAACAAGATGTCTGCATCAGCAGACATCCCCTAAAAAAAATCAACTTAGTCTACTTTCTTTTTAGACTAACTTTGCTGCTCTTTGCACCTTGCTTATTTTACTTTTTTAAGCAATGGCACCAAACGATAGCCTTCTTTTAAAACTCGCTCTGAGGGGCCGTAATGCCGCGCGGTAAAACTAAACACACCAGAATCATTGCTGATCGGTATAGCATTGGGATAACCGGCTCCACAACCCATACTCACTGTATAACTGCCATCTGCATTTGGCTTGGCTTTGTAAGAGTTCACGTTAGCAACATCGTTAAACATAAAACCTTCTTTGTTATAAACAGTAATCGACCAAAAATGTTTATTTTTAGGGTCATCAAAGGTTAACTGATAACAGCCTTTGGCTGGAAAGTTAGGTGATGTTTCGTAGATGTTGTCTTTAGCTAAGGCGCCCCCCCAACCAATGGCCGCTGCCACTTGATTTATTTCAGGCGAGTAAAATCCTCTTGATTCGTCGGTGGGTGAAGAAAACAAGGTAGTCGATAAGGCGATTGTACCTACCTTTTTAATTAACTTCATCACATCGCCTTTTAGTTCTCGCTCCACTTGAGAAAAGGACTTGGGCTCCACCGGCAAGGTAGTAAAAGGTTTATTGCTACCTGCCTTAAGACTCATTTGTTGTTGATATTTTTTAGCTTGCTCTGCTGAAAAATTCGAATCGAGACGAATAATAACTATCATGTGATCACCGGTATGTGTGGCTAACTCATATGTTCCAGCGCCATACGACATAGGTTGCGGTCGGTGATCTTCAGTTACTGGTTGCATCGACATATAGCTGCCCTCAGGTAGCTGAGGTAAGGTAATGGTTGCCCCTTTAGAAACGTCAACCACTGCTTTAGAATAATATGCGTCTCTGTTCATGCGCACCACAGGTTGCATCGCGGTTGGAACTAGTTGTGAAAGATGGCCAAACCGATTAACCCCCACTAAACTTTGCGTATCTAGCATTTGTCGAGCTGTTTCGGCTCTGGGGTATAGTGCTTTAGTAACGGTTAATCCATCTGCTGCAAAAAATTTATTGATATTGTCTATGGGTTTAGCTTGGGCATTGACTTGAGTGATAAAGAGCAAGCTCAGTAGTCCACAGCAGAGAGCTGCATAAATGCCGTAGTTAAAGAAAGTAGAACGGTTATTCATAGTCTGTTTCCATTCCTTTGAGAGAGTAACTTTAGTTTAGTACCTTTATACAATAATTCAATATTCTAGATATCACTCACCTTAGTATCTAGGTGTTTTAATAAAAAAATACTAGGCTAAAACAACTGGCTTTAAGGGTTTTGCATACGTCACACTATTGGATAATTTTTCTGCTTGTTAACGGTGGACATTGACATAAAATCTCCCTGATTAACTGCATTGACACAAAGCGCATCAATGCTGCAAACACCATGCTTGTCAACTATTGCTTACTATCAATTATTTTCACTAACAATGATTTGTTTTACCAACTCAAAAAAATCACAAATAAGTCTTTTACCTTGTGATCTGCTCCTATTTTTTAATGTTGTGAGCAAAAGAACTGTTTGATAAATGTACTTATTGATCTGAACCACAACTCTTAGTGCTATGGCTCTAGCCACATTGTTAACTTTTATCGATGCGCCAGTGATTGGCTATACAGAACACTGCTGTGAGTCAATATACACGGTGCTCGTCAACTTTTTTGCATTTTTCTTTATGTTGTACAATACTCAGATCGAGTGTCGATAATCGAGTAAAAATCAATATAATGCCCTATTTTTTTACTTATCTGAGCACATTGTCTTGCCAAAAATTTTGATTGTGGCACAGACAAAATGCGCTAATGCACAACATTGCCTAATGCTCAGATGCAGAGTTACAACGACAATATCCAGAAGTGTAATAACTGAACATAACAAGGTGTGGGACAATGAAATTAGCTCATTTGACTTTATTTTTATTATTAATAACACTGCCTCTAACAGCTATCGCTGAAACTGAAGAACAAGCCCTTGCTCGACAACTGGCAAACCCCCTTGCCAAGTTGATCCAAATACCTATGGATTTTTCTTATGATACCGGTTTGGGAGCCGACGGCGAAGGCGAGCGCATGCTTCTCAATTTAAAGCCTGTGGTGCCGTTTTCGTTTAGTGAGAATTGGAATATTATTTCCCGAACGGTTATACCCATAGTATCGCTGGATAAAGTAAACCCCAACGGTGACTCTGAATTTGGCTTAGGTGATACGGTGCAAAGTTTGTTTTTCTCACCGAAGATTGTTGGCGATTCTGGCTGGATCTGGGGAGTTGGCCCGGTTTTTATTTTACCGACCTCAACCAATGATTTTACTGGTTTAGGGGAAACGGGCGCTGGTCTGACTGCGGTCGCTTTGAAGCAAAAAGGCAAGTCGTGGACTTATGGCGCGTTGGTCAATTATATTGTCGATGTCAACAGTGACACTGAGATAGAAACATCCTTGTGGCAACCTTTTGTCAGCTATCGCACACCATCAGCAGTAACCTACAGCTTAAATGCCGAGGCCACTTTTGATGGCACTACTGATGAATGGACGGTACCAGTGAAATTCTCAGTGAGTAAATTAATG
>JBELHO010000036.1:0-12875 GCA_042091375.1 Thalassotalea sp.
CCAGTGACCCCCGCCTTGTAAGGGCGGTGCTCTCCCAACTGAGCTAATCGTCCATCTCTGTGGGGGCGTATTATAGGCAGATCGGCAATACTGTCAACAAAAACTCTGGCTTTTTTACGCTTTTTTTGCAATTAAAATGTAACCGTACAAAAATTCAACCACCTGATTAGTTTATAAACTTTTTAAATATTCTACTGTGCAAATGATGTTTTCCTAACGTTTGCCTGATAAAATATCGCTATTGTTATGTATTATTTTACCTCAACCCTTATCGATATTAGTAAAAGCTAAGTTCGAATTATTAACAGCGAGATATTTATGAGCTTAACCACTCGATTTGCACCAAGCCCAACCGGTTATTTACACGTAGGTGGTGCACGAACTGCACTATATAGCTGGCTCTATGCTCAAAAAAATGGCGGTGACTTTATTCTGCGTATTGAAGACACTGATATTGAACGTTCAACTCAACAATCGGTTGACGCCATAATGGATGGTATGAACTGGTTAAACCTTGAGTGGAGTCATGGGCCTTATTTTCAAACACAGCGCTTTGATCGTTATAAAGAAGTCATCGCACAATTACTCGCCAGCGGACATGCCTATCGCTGTTACAGTACGGCAGCAGAAGTAGAGCAAATGCGCGAGCAAGCTCGTCTTGCCGGTGAAAAAGAAAAATACAACGGTCTTTGGCGAGACCGCACTGATCACCCAGAAGATCAACCCTATGTGATCCGTTTTAAAAACCCCCTAGAGGGCAATGTCGTTATTAATGACATGGTCAAGGGGGAAATTACTATTGCCAATGAAGAACTTGATGATCTAGTTATTGCCCGCAGTGATGGTACTCCTACCTATAATCTGACTGTGGTTGTCGATGACTGGGATATGAAGGTAACACATGTGGTTAGAGGTGATGATCATATCAGTAACACCCCAAAACAAATTAATATTTTGTTGGCATTAGGCGCTTCAATACCTGAATTTGCGCATATTCCGATGATCTTGGGGGATGATGGTAAGCGTTTATCGAAACGCCACGGTGCTGTTGGTGTTATGCAATACCGCGATGACGGTTATTTGCCGGAGGCATTGTTAAATTATTTAGTGCGTTTAGGTTGGTCACATGGCGATCAAGAGATATTTTCTCGCGCAGAAATGATCGAGTTGTTTGATTTAAAAGATTGCAACCGAGCGGCATCAGGTTTTAACACCGACAAATTAATTTGGGTTAATCAGCATTACATGAAAAACCTCGATCCTAGTTATGTCGCTGAACATTTAGCGTGGCATATGCAAGATCAAGGCATCAATGTTGAAAAGGGCCCTGATTTAGCTGATATCGTTAAAATTCAAGCTGATCGCGTCAAAACGTTAAAAGAAATGGCGCAAATTTCTCACTACTTCTATCAAGACTTTACCGAGCTGGATGCTACTGCAGTAAAAAAACACCTTAGACCTGTGGTTAAGCAACCGCTTATTTTAGTTAAAGATAAACTTGCCGCGTTAACACAATGGACGCCTGAGAGTATTCATAAGGCGATCAACGATACTGCGACAGAACTTGAGGTTGGTATGGGCAAAGTGGGTATGCCATTGCGGGTTGCGGCGACGGGGGGAGGCAACTCGCCATCATTAGATCTGACCTTAGCCTTACTTGATAAAGACAAGGTGTTAGAGCGAATTGATCAAGCTTTAGTCGTGGTTGAAAATAGAATCGCAAATAGCTAAGCCCAGTGATCGGATAAATGATAAAAACCTGCATGGAAGCAATGTGTTGGTAATTCTATTTTTGATGAGAAGGCATTTGCGATGGATCAGGGGCTAGCAGATATTTCATTAGCACAGCTCAGCATAGCTTTTATTCCTGTGTTGATGGCGCTGGCGGTTTTATATCGTTGGCAGGTAAATGTGAACAGAGCAGCTCATGGAATACTGAGAATGCTCGCCCAGCTATTACTCATTGGTTATTTCCTCAATTATCTTTTTACCGCTCAGTCTGCTTTGATCATCTTAGCTGTTATCATTTTTATGATCATTATCTCCAGTTGGATCGCATTGAGCAATAGCCAACACAGATCGCTATATTTGTTTAAACAGCTATTAATTGCTGTTAGCTTATCTGGCAGTTTTACTTTAGTGGTGATTACCCAAGGAGTATTAAACTTAACTCCTTGGTATCAACCACAGGTGGTTATTCCCTTAGCAGGGATGATATTTGCCAATTGCATGAATAGTGTTAGCTTGTGTAGTGAACGCTATTATTCAGAGCTAGACAATTCAAAACCTCCTGTTGAGTGTCGCAACAATGCACTCAAAGCCGCAACTATTCCAGTGTTAAACTCGCTCTTTGCTGTTGGTCTTGTGGCACTACCAGGGATGATGACAGGGCAAATTTTATCCGGTGTTTCTCCTCTTATTGCGGTGCGCTATCAAATTATGGTGATGTGTATGGTGTTTGCATCAGCGATACTTTCTGCCGCTTGTTTTTTATGGTTAGTGGCTAAAAACAGCAAAAATAGCACCAACGTTAGTACTCCTGATTGATCCTTGTGCAAGTGGTATATGCACTTTTCACTTTATTGATGAAAAATAGTTATGTTAACAGGATCATAGCGCAAACATGACATCACAGGTATAATATTGTTTGAACTATTGATTATTTGAAGAAATATAACACGACTATTTGGAGCGTACTTTGCAGTTTAGTGATTTTGGCCTTGATCCCCGTTTAATGTCAACAGTTGAGCATTTGGGGTTTGAACAACCGACAGAAATTCAGCATCAAGCCATTCCTGTTGCCATGTTAGGTCATGATTTGATCGCCTCTTCCAAAACTGGCTCAGGTAAAACCTTAGCATTTATACTGCCTGCTATGCAGCGTTTAATGAAAAATCGTCCGTTAGCTAAACGCGATCCCAGAGTGGTTATCCTTGCTCCGACTAGAGAATTAGCTAAACAAGTATTTGGCCAACTGCGTTTATTTATTGCCGGAACACAATTTAAAGCAACCTTAATTTTAGGTGGCGAGAATTTTAATGATCAAGTCAAGGCGCTAGAAAAAGATCCACAATTTATAGTCGCTACACCAGGACGCTTGGCCGATCATTTGAGTAAAGGACATTTCTATTTACACGGTTTAGAGCTGTTAATTATCGATGAAGCCGACCGCATGTTGGATTTAGGTTTTTCAGCGCAATTAAAGCAAATTAATCAGGCAGCAGATCATCGAAAAAGACAAACCTTATTGTTTTCAGCTACCCTAGAGCACGCACAAGTTAACGATTTTGCGCTAGCATTACTCAATAAACCGAAACGCATTGCTATAGGTAGTGCGCACACTGAACACACTGATATTAGCAAGCGCTTTTATTTGGCTGATAATTTAACCCACAAACACAAGTTGCTATCGCACTTTTTAAATAATGAAGCATATCAACAGCTTATTATTTTTACTGCGACGCGAAATGACACCGAGCGATTGGCCGCTGATTTAACCGAACAAGGATTAAGTACTATTGCTTTAAGTGGTGAACTAAGTCAAAGTCAACGCAATCAAATAATGGAAAGTTTCAGTAAAGGCCAACACAAAATATTAGTCACCACAGATCTCGCATCACGTGGCTTAGACTTAGTGAATGTCTCGCACGTGATTAATTTTGATATGCCCAAGCACAGTGAAGAATTTGTACATCGCATAGGAAGAACAGGTAGGGCAGGTAACCGAGGTGACGCTATTTCATTAGTTGGTCCAAAAGATTGGCACAGTTTTAAAAGTATAGAAGCTTTTTTACAACAAAGCGTTTGCTTTGATATCATTGAAGGTTTACGAGGCAAATTCAAAGGGCTGAAACCAGCTAAAGTCAAACCAAATGTCAGTAAAAAGACAGGGCATAAAAAACAAAATAAGCAACCACAGAAAATACCGCGTAAAATCGTCAAAAATAGTTTTCACTTGACGGAAGAGGCTGGAGATAGACCAATTATACGCCGCAAACGGGCTCTTCAAGCGGCTGACATCGACAAAAACGATGAAGAAATTTAAGGTAAATTTTTGACTTAATAATTGACTTAACAGCAGCACATTTTTAATTGTATTTATTATGTGTTTAAACGTTAGGGGTTTAAAAAATTAGCTGTTTAAAAAATTAGCTGTTTAAAAAATTAGCTGTTTAAAAAAATCTTTGCTATATTAATTTATGATCAAATAAAGGCATGGAGTGCTACAAAAACATCATTCCTTGCAAGGAAATTTTTTCAAACATTTTTTGCAAAAATTAACAATAAAAATTAACTAAGGATGGTTAACATGTCAAAAGTTTTTCATATTATTGCCTGTGATTGTGTTGAGCAACGGGTTGCACATAAACAAAATATTTATCCTATTCAAGTCAACATTCCCGATTACCAACAAACTGATAATTATCTTTGCAACATGATTGTTAGTTATTCAGATCACTCTATTAAATCCTTGATTGGCAAAGTGATATATAACAAACTAAAACAAAAGTGGACAGTTGACGGCATGGCTGTTGCCGTTAATGTCGACGATATTGTAGACACGTTAGCCAATAATGATGAGAATTTTACAGTGCAACAACGCAGTCTTGGATAACACACTGGTATTAGATAACACAGTTATTAGATAACTCAAACTAACAGTAAGTAATTGCATCAATGGCGCTTTTTAAGGCGTCATTGCTGTTTTTGGTGGTAAGTATACTAATGATATCTGAGTTTATTTACTGATTGAGTTACTGATCGATTAATTGCTCAATGACATATTGGCTGCCTGCTTGGCCAATATGAGCTTGTAAATAGGGTAAAATCTCTGTGAGTTGTGCCGCTAATTTCCAAGGAGGATTGACAATAAACAAGCCTGATCCTGTCATTCCGTAGGCATCAGAATCGGCTCGTTGACAAAACTCCACACGCAACAAATCTTTGATAGCACTTTGTTTAAAATTTTCGACCATCCCATCGATTAATGGGCGCTTCACTACTGGGTACCACAATATATAGGTACCAGTAGCAAATTTTTTATAAGCATTGATCACTGTTAATACCGCTTTAGTGTAATCTTCTTTTAGCTCATATGGCGGATCAATTAATATCACACCGCGACGGCTAGGCGGTGGTAATAACCCTAATAGGCCTTGATAACCATCTGCTTGCTTGACAAAAGACTTAGGCCAAGGCTGGCAAAACTCTCGTAAATGTTGAATATCTGTTGGGTGTAATTCAAACAGATGGGCATTGTCTTGACGCCGACTAAAATGTTTCGCGATGCAAGGTGAGCCGGGATAGCAGTTGATCTCATCGTCATTATTAACATACCTGATAATTGCCATGTAAGGTAAAAGCAGCTTAGGAAGATCAGGCTTATTAAGCAATTTAGCTATACCTTGCAAGTACTCACCGGTTTTTTGTGCGTATTGATCGGCCAGTGAATATAGGCCAGCACCAGAATGGCTATCAATATAGGTGTAGCCTTTATCCTTGTTAGTCATGTACTCGACTATTAAGCTCAATACACTGTGTTTTAACACATCAGCAAAATTTCCAGCATGAAAAGCATGGCGATAGCTCAGCATTTTATGATCTCATTTAACATTGACATCAGCGCAATATAAACACTAAGATTTATACTGGCAAAAATGGTCATTTAACTAAGTTTAAAGGTTAGTTTGCGATGCCAAATACGCATCGTAGTTGCCGGCAAAATCTTCATAGCCATTGGCCTTCAATTCTATCACCCTAGTCGCTAAACTAGACACAAACTCGCGGTCGTGAGAAACAAATAGAATAGTACCGGCAAATGTTTCCATGGCCATGTTCAGTGATTCAATAGATTCCATATCCATGTGGTTAGTGGGCTCATCCATGATCAAAATATTTGGTTTTTGCATCATTATTTTACCAAATAACATCCGACCTTGTTCTCCACCTGACAGCACTTTTACCGATTTATTGATATCATCAGCGGAAAATAACAATCGACCTAAATATCCACGAACGGCTTGTTCATCATCGCTAGGTTGACGCCATTGGCTCATCCATTCAAACAGGGTCATATCGGTGGCAAATTCATGGGCATGATCTTGAGCATAGTAACCAATGTTAATATTTTCCGACCAATTAAATGTGCCAGAACTGGGTTGATAGCCTACCTCGTTCATTAACATCCGTAAAAAAGTAGTTTTACCAATACCGTTTTCACCAATAATCGCAATGCGTTCACCCACTTCAACCATTAGGTTCATATTCGTCAATACTTGGTTCGTCGTGCCATCATCATCGACAAAATTTTTGTTAATTTTATCTAATACTAACGCATTCCTAAACAGTTTCTTGTCTTGTTCAAAGCGAATAAAGGGATTTACACGACTCGATGCTTTCACTTCAGATAACTGAATTTTATCAATTTGTTTAGCCCTTGAGGTTGCTTGCTTGGCTTTTGAAGCGTTAGCAGAGAAACGTGCAACAAAGGCTTGTAGTTCGCCTATTTGTGCTTTTTTCTTGGCATTGTCAGCGAGTAATTGCGCACGTGCTTGGGTTGACGCTAGCATATATTCATCATAGTTACCGGGAAAAACCCGTAATTCACCATAGTCTAAATCTGCCATATGGGTACAGACACTATTCAAGAAATGACGATCATGAGAAATAATGATCATGGTCGAATCACGTTCATTTAATATTTCTTCTAACCATTGTATGGTGTGAATGTCTAAGTTGTTGGTAGGCTCATCCAGTAATAATATATCGGGATCAGAAAATAGAGCTTGTGCCAGCAATACTCTAAGCTTCCAACCAGGCGCTACTTCACTCATTAGCCCGTAGTGCTGCTCAACAGGAATACCAACACCCATTAACAATTCACCGGCTCGACTTTCTGCACTATAACCATCCATTTCGGCGTATTCAGATTCTAAATCACCGACTTTCATACCATCTTCTTCACTCATTTCTGGTAAGGCATAAATGCGATCACGTTCTTCTTTTATCGCCCATAATTCTGTATGCCCCATGATCACTGTATCAACTACTGAGTGCTGCTCAAAGGCAAATTGATCTTGGCGTAATTTACCTATACGCTCATTGGGATCGAGACTGATATTACCACTGGTTTGCTCCAAATCACCACCGAGTATTTTCATTAAGGTTGATTTACCACAGCCGTTGGCGCCAATGAGACCATATCGGTTGCCACCGCCAAACTTTTGAGAAATGTTTTCAAATAATGGTTTTGCACCAAATTGTTGTGTAATGTTGTTTGCAGCTAGCATTTGTGACAGTCGACCTGATTAAGTGAGGGTAATAATTGCGCGGGATTATACATGCTAAGTCTGATAATTGCATCTAGCTAATGCTAAACATATGGTTTGCACAACACAATATCGATGACAATTTTAATCCTAGGGTTTTTACTGTAATTTTGGCCCTAATTTTTGCCTCATTAGAAATAGCTTGCACGGTAAAAACAATGTGCTAGTTTTATTTATAACTTGTTGTTAATAACCTTCATGGGGTTGCTTAGCTATGAAACATCTTCCTTCCATCATTATTGTTATTACTGTTACGGCCTTGTACAGTCACTTGGCGATCGCCTATTCATCAACACAAGTAGGGCAACTTGCGGACAGTGTTGATCGAGCCATGCCAGAATTATCGGCATTATACATAAAACTTCACGGTGCACCTGAATTGTCTTTACAAGAAAAACACACCAGTCGACTTATTGCTAAGCGGCTAAAAGTATTGGGTTTTGACACCACAGAAAACATTGGTGGTTACGGTGTAGTGGGTTTATATCGAAATGGTACAGGTCCGACTGTGATGATCCGTACTGACACGGATGGCTTGCCAATAGTTGAACAAACCGGTAAAAGCTATGCATCGACAGTGACCACCACAGATAAAAACAACAACACAGTGGGCGTCATGCACGGTTGCGGTCATGATATCCATATGACCAGCTTTATTGGTACGGCAGAGCAATTAGTCAACAATAAACATCAATGGCAGGGGACTTTAATGATGGTTGCCCAACCTGCAGAGGAAATAGGTGCGGGTGCCAAAGCGATGTTAAAAGCAGGTTTATTCGAACGATTTGCCAAACCTGATCACATCTTGGGCTTACACGTCAGTGCAGCACTACCTGCTGGTAAAGTTGCCATCGCTCCAGGTTATGCCTTAGCTAATGTCGACTCTGTTGATATTACAGTCAAGGGCAAAGGCGGACACGGCGCTTACCCGCATACCACGATAGATCCCGTGGTGATCGCCGCGCGTATTGTGCTCGCTCTGCAAACCATTGCTAGCCGTGAGATCAGTCCATTAGAGCCTTCGGTGATCACTGTTGGCTCAATTCACGGTGGGGCCAAACACAATATTATTTCTGATCAAGTCACCTTGCAACTGACTCTGCGCTCCTACGACAAAAAAGTGAGAAATCAACAAATTGCTGCTATTGAACGGCTAACTAAAGGCATCGCTATGAGTGCTGGTTTACCTGAATCTCTCTACCCAACTATGTATATACGGGACGAAAATACCCCTTCAACATACAATGATCCGCAATTAGCTAAACAGGTCAAGCAGAGTATGGTTAATGAGTTAGGGGCAGATAGTGTGCTGGTTAGTCAACCTGTGATGGCGGGAGAAGATTTTGGTCGCTATGGTTTAACCTCAGACAACTTACCTATTACCATGTTTTGGCTTGGTGGCGTTGCTCCAGATCAATATCAGCAAAGTATTGAGCTAAAAAAAACACTGCCATCTTTACACTCAAGTCAATTTGCGCCTGACTACCCGTTGACCATTAAAACCGGGGTTAGAGCAATGACGGCCAGTGCTTTGGATTTGTTTGCAAAACAATAATGCATTTTAATCCGCTTAGTTGTCAGTGATATTGACTTAACCTCGATTGTTATGGGTTATTTATTATTGAATTGATTATCACTGAAACGGGTTAAACCTTGTTTCGATTTTGAAAAATTGCGATCAACTTGTTTTTTGTTACGGCGCTGCTTTACCTGTTGGCCTGGTGAAGTTTTATGGCCACTGGCATTGTTTTTACCTTTACCTTTGCCTTTGTGTTTGTAGTGCTGTTTATTTTGCTCATTTCGAGTTTCAGCAGGCACTAAGCACTCAGGGCTAGAGCCGATCAGCTTTCTTGCTAAGCCCATTTTAGTCAGTGCTTCGCGAATAATAGGCCAGTTGGCAGGATCGTGGTAGCGCAATATTGCCTTGTGTAATCGACGTTGAATAGTGCCTTTAGGCACAGACACCGAGGCGCTGTCTTTTTTTACATTTTTCAATGAGTCTATTTCGGTATGATAAAGTGTAGTGGCGTTAGCTAATGGCGAGGGATAAAAATTTTGCACTTGATCTAATTTAAAATCACGCGCTTTTAGCCACACGGCTAAATTGATCATATCTCTATCGGTAGTGCCTGGATGAGCAGAGATAAAATAGGGGATCAGGTATTGTTTTTTGCCTGCTAACGTCGAATAGTGATCGAACATTTCTTTAAATTTGTCATAACTACCCATGCCCGGTTTCATCATTTTGCTCAATGGGCCTTGTTCGGTATGCTCGGGAGCAATTTTCAGGTAACCGCCAACATGATGGGAAGCGAGTTCTTTAACATAATTCGGATCGGCAATGGCCAGATCGTATCTAACGCCTGAGGCAATTAAAACCTTTTTAATGCCCTTTACTTTTCTTGCGCGTCGATAGAGGTTAATGGTTGGAGTGTGATCGGTATCTAAGTGACCACAAATAGTTGGCCAAACGCAAGATGGCTTGCGACAGGTCGCTTCTGCTTTTTTACTTTTACAACGCAATTTATACATATTGGCGGTTGGTCCACCTAGATCTGAAATAACTCCGGTGAACCCCGGTACTTTGCGTTTAATATCTTCAATTTCCTCAATAATTGAGTCTTCACTGCGGCTTTGAATGATCCGTCCTTCATGCTCAGTAATAGAGCAGAAAGTACAGCCGCCAAAGCACCCACGCATAATATTGATTGAAGTTTTTATCATCTCATAGGCCGGTATTTTGGCTTTGCCATACACAGGGTGAGGAACGCGCTGGTATGCTAAGCCAAACACTCCATCCATTTCTTGTTCTGATAAAGGCTGAGCAGGTGGATTTAGCCATATCAATCGATCGCCGTGCCGCTGAGCAAGAGGCATAGCCGAAGTGGGGTTGACCTCTTGATGAAATATCCGCGAAGCATGGGCATAAAGAATTTTATTATCCCTTACTTGTTCAAAGGTTGGCAGGTTGATATAGGTAGTTAACCAAGGCTTTTTTTTGTCTGCCCATGATTTGTTTTGATGAGTAGTCGCTCGGTATTCACTTAACTGGATTGGTTGTGCTGTTTTTGTTATGTCACTTTGCACTTTTGAGGCAGTACTGGCATCAATGATATTAACATCGCTATTTTGCTCAGCGCAGTTAGAGGGTATTTCTTGATAAGGGCTGATGATGGCGTCAATTTTACCCGGTTTATCAATATTGCGCGAGTCAATACCTTGCCAACCGGGCATAGCTTGTTTGGTGATAAAGGCACTACCGCGAACATTAGTGATATGTTTTATGTTTTCGCCGTTGGCAAGGCGGTGAGCTATTTCGACAATTGGCCGTTCAGCATTACCGTACACTAACAAATCGGCTTTGGCGTCAAACAGTACTGACTGACGCACTTTATCAGACCAGTAATCATAATGGGCAATTCTGCGTAGACTTGCTTCTATACCGCCAATGATAACCGGTATCCCTTTGTATGCTTGTTTACAGCGTTGTGTATAGGCAGCTACCGCTCTGTCTGGGCGTTTACCACCTTCATTATTAGGTGTATAGGCATCATCGTGGCGAAGTCTTCGCTCAGCAGTATAACGATTAATCATCGAATCCATATTGCCAGCGGTCACACCGAAGAATAGGTTGGGTTTACCTAAGGCTTGAAAAGCATCAACTGAATGCCAGTTCGGTTGCGCAATAATACCAACGCGAAACCCCTGTGCTTCAAGCATGCGCCCGATAACCGCCATACCGAAACTCGGGTGATCAACATAAGCATCACCGGTAACAAGGATAATATCGCAACTATCCCAACCTAAGTCATCCATTTCCTGGCGTGACATAGGCAAGAATGGTGCGGTGCCATAGCACTCAGCCCAATACTTTGGATAGTCGAATAATTGTTGTTGTCTTGCTGCAAGCATATGATTTTGTTGTTAATGCAGTTATTGCTTTTAGGTAACACGAAATACATACCTAAACACACAACTCCATTGATCAGCCTTTAGTGGAAAATAATCAAAATTAGGGAGAGATTTTAGCAAAACTTAACGACAAAAGCAGGTTTTTATTAGTTATCAAAAGTGTTGGTAAGTATTTGTGATACTTTAGGTAGGTTATCAATAATGTGAAACTTACGCGATTTTGAAGCTAGTAGTTAAATATAGATGCCGTCGTCAATTTATACATTGACAACGGCAGGAAATTATACGGTTACGTCGCTAACATTTACTAGGTCTAATAAGTAATGTATTACTATAAAAGTATGTTAGCTTTGATCAGTAATGAATGTTACTTGCTTGGTAATAGCACAGTGTCAATAACGTGAATAACGCCATTGCTTGCTTTAACATCGGCCATGACCACCTTGGCTTTGTTGATCATCACATTTCCGCCTTCGACTTTCACCATAACTTTTTGTCCTTGCACGGTTGCTGCACTATCAACCTTAACAACGTCTGCCGCCATTACTTTGCCAGCAACCACGTGATAGGTTAACACAGCCGCTAATTTGTCTTTATTTTCAGGTTTTAACAGCATTTCAACAGTACCTTTTGGCAACTTAGCAAATGCTTCATCTGTTGGCGCAAATACAGTAAAAGGACCATCACCTTTCAGGGTTGTAACTAGGTCGGCAGCTTTGACTGCGGCGACAAGGGTATTAAACGAACCGTTGGCAGCAGCTACGTCAACTATGTCTTTTTTCATACCGTGGTGACCGGCATGAGCTATTGACAAAAATGCGAAACTTACGGTGAGAGTTAATGCGGTAAACAATTTCTTTAACATGGTATTTTCCTTCGAGTTAACATAAGTGTTGGTTAATTTCAGAGTATAGGTACGCGATAGATGATCATTGAGATCAGTATAATTCATTCAGTAAATAGCAAGTGTAATAGACCACAAGTCAAAAAATATATGTGTATAGAGAAAGTAAATAAGCTGATGTTAATCTTTATCAATCTGTATGGATTAGTAAATTCGCCAGTCAGCTGTTGTTGAATTACACTGTGTACTATAGTGTATAAAACACAATACATGGCTTGCGATTAAGCCCTGATATCAGGCTTTTTTCGCCGTGAAATAGCCGTTGTATTGCCGCATTTTAATTTGTTTAACATTAATGTTTTTAACATTAGTTTTTTTGAGCGTATTAATACGATTTGGAGTAAATGATGAATACGATTAAGCATGGAATATCTATTGGTATTGAAAGAATTGACACGCACTTTTTTTTGTCGTTGAAGGCGGTTGGTACCTTAACACATCAAGACTATGAGATCATAACCCCGTTAATTGATTCGGCTCTAGACGCAGTAAAGCAACCCAGTGTTGATGTATTAATTGACGGCACAGAATTACAAGGTTGGGAATTGCGCGCTGCTTGGGATGACATGAAACTGGGTTTAAAACACAATAACCAATTTAATAAAATAGCAATTTATGGCAATAAGAATTGGCAACAAATCGCAGCTAAAGTTGGCAACTGGTTTATTTCTGGCGAGGTTAAGTATTTTGATAATTTAGCCGAGGCTAGCAATTGGTTGAAAGCTTAACTC
>JBELHO010000036.1:12975-32934 GCA_042091375.1 Thalassotalea sp.
GCTGCTGATCAAATAACCTGTATTTATTGCAACTTGCTGGTAGTTGCCATTTTCTCTTACTGGTCTGACTTGGGTTTGGGCTTTTTAAAAATATCTGTATACTAGTCATTAATTTAGGTTACACGGATTGTGTGGATTGGACTCTCAGATACTTAAAAAGTGGCGTTGGCGAATATGCGCAGCGATTTTTTTATTATTTGTCAATCGTGCTGCTATTGCTGATAGTGAAAAAATTGCTGTTTTTCTGCCTGTGGCGCAAGAGCCTTATAAGTCTATTTATCAGCAAGTTATCAGCGGTGTTCGCAGTGCTGCGGAAGCGTCTGCTAGCAATGTCTCGGTCGAAGCATTCTTGTTGGATAAAACCAGCAACAGTGAACAAATCAATAGCGCTTTAGATGATCAAAACATTGTAAACATCATAGTACTAGGACGGTTAGGTTGGCGGTTAGCTAAACAATTAGCGAACAAAACAATTGATATAACAAAGCCTAATGGCGATATTTCGACGCAAAAAAAATACAATATCATTTCTGGCGCTTTGCCTATTACCCCAAATGGCATCTCCGGGATCAGCTTGATCACTGATCCAAGTGACTTATTTCGGTATTTGCTGCAGGTGGCACCAAAAGTAAAAAATATTCATGTCGCTTACAGTGAAAAAAATCAGTGGTTAATTGATTTAGCTCAAGTTGAAGCAAACACTCAAGGGCTCAATTTTTTTGCCAAAAAAGTACAAACAACTAAACAAGCTATTGAATATTATCAACGCTTATTTGCATCCGGAGTCGCTCAGCAAGATGCACTTTGGTTGCCTCTAGACAAAATAACATCTCACGATAAAGTCATTTTACCAATCGTTTTAGAAAATGCCTGGGCAAAAGAAGTGGCGGTGTTTTCGAGTAAACCTTCTCATGCCAAACGCGGGGTTTTATTTTCAACCTATCCGGATAATTTTTCATTGGGTAAAGACTTGTTTTCGATGACACAATCTTTAGCTAAAAACCCTGAACAAATATTGTTTTCGCCTTTGAAGTCGACTTTATTAGCGGTAAATTTGCGAACTGCAGCGCACTTGGGATTTAAATATAGCAACAAACAGCAGAAGCAATTTAAGTTAACGTTTCCGGAATACTGAGGATGAAAGTGCTGTTAAATACAAAAAAGAAACCGGTGAGTTTTGAAAGTCAGCTACTAAAGTTGTTCATTATCAGTGTTATTTGTTTGACCTTGTTAACTTCTTTATTGACGGCATGGCAAACCAGTCAGCAATTAAAATTAAATACTATAGATACCGGCCAGCAAGTGACGCAAAATTTTGCCAAACAGATCACTTTAGCTTTATTAACGGCAAGTCAAGAAAATGGTTTAGATGCCGTAGATAGTGCGTTGGGCTTTGAATCTGTTGTCGAAGTTTCAGTTTATAATGTACAAGGAAATCTGTTGTTGAGTTCAGCTGCCGTGGCAACCACTCAAAGTGTAAAAAATCTGACAGAATTGTTAATAGACAAACAGTTAATAGAATACAATCAAGCATGGTTGTTTAGTGCACCAGTTATTTTTACCACAGAGTCTTTTGATAGCTCTATGGTTGATCCCGCCGATGAAAGTATACAGCGGCAGACCTTAGGTTACGTGACTGTTAAATACGACAAAAAGGCGTTGCGGGCAATTCAACGCTCTATTTTTGTCAGTAACCTAGTCATAGGCGCTGTTGTGGCGCTAATTTTATCTTTGGCGATCAGAGTGTTGCTAAAACACTTAACTCAGCCCTTACTGGCCTTAAAAGACATTATGGAACAAGCCAATATGTCAGGAAACTACCCTAAAGCAAAAGAGTTAGGGGCGTTAGAGATGAAATATATTGCCCGATCTTTTAACCGCATGATGTCAACTCTCGAACGTCAAAACACCGCACTGGCGCACAGTAAAGACACCTTGGAATCAGAAGTGGAAATAAGAACCCAAGAGTTAGTAGTTGCCAGAGATGGTGCGTTAACAGCGAGTCGTCACAAGTCTGAATTTTTGGCTAATATAAGCCATGAATTGCGCACCCCTTTACAAGCGATTATCGGTTACACCGATCTAGTCAGAGAAGAGTTAGAACTTGTCTCTATGAATGAACAAGTGGATGATTTGCATAAAATTACCCGAAGTGCGCAAAATTTGTTGGCCTTGATCAACAATATTCTCAATTTATCGAAAATTGAAGCTGGCCGCATGGATCTCTATTTAAAGCCAGTAAATACCAAGCAGTTAGTTAAGGAAGCAGTCGAAACCGTGATGCCGATGGCAAAAGCTAATGGCAATCAACTCAATGTTGAATTGGGAAAATTATCATCAACCTTGTTACTTGATCGTCAGAAAATGATGCAAATATTTTTGAATTTATTGAGTAATGCGAGTAAATTTACTCAAAACGGGTTAATTACTTTTACTGTGCACAATGATCAAAGGTTTCTTTATTTTTCGGTACAAGATAACGGCGTAGGTATTGAAAAAAGCAAGCTAACGTATATTTTTGAACAGTTTACGCAAGTAGATGGCAGCCAAACACGCAAGTTTGAGGGTACTGGGTTAGGCATGGCAATCACCCAAAACTTCTGTCAGTTGATGGACGCAGAATTAACTGTTGAAAGTGAGTTAGCAAAAGGCTCGTTGTTTACGGTTAAGTTACCAATAAAACTTGCTGACTAACAATGGAATTTGTTTTGTTTGTGAAAACCAGACAATTATTTCGACGAAAATGTGTAAAATTAATATTACAGGATGATAAATCGTTTAAGGGATTATGAATAACGGCACAACGGGTGTAAATAAAAACCAATATAATAAAAATTATCACAAGGGGTTTTAAATGTTATGTGTTTTGCGTTTAGTTCAAGTGTCTCTGGCAATGGCTATGTTTTTATATCCATCAATAGGGCAAGCCAATAGTAGCAGTGGTTTTTCCCCACCTTCAGAGCAACAGGCAGTTGATGAATTCTTAGACGATAGCGATGAATTTGATGATTCACTGGCAGATTTTTATGGCGATGAGGAGTTTATCAGTATTGCTACAGGTACCAAAAAAGCAATACATTTGGCACCTTCCGTAGCCACAGTGATCACCGCTAGTGATATAAAAATGATGGGTGCTAATACTATCTATCAAGCATTGGAGTCGGTAACAGGTATTCATATCTATCCATCAAATTTAGATCGGATGAAAGCTAACTTTTCAATTCGAGGTATACACACCGCCGAAAACCCACAAACTCTGGTACTAATTAACGGCAAACGAGCCAATTATGAATATACTGGCTCGCGTTGGGAGCAATTTAATATTGGTATCAACACAGTTGAGCGCATCGAGGTCATTAGAGGCCCAGGCTCGGCAGTGTATGGCGCTGATGCATACTCAGGTGTAGTCAACATCATCACTAAAGGTATTAATTCGGTATCAGGTCATGATGTGGGAGCTACCTTTGGCTCTTTTAATACCAAAAGTACGTGGATTAATTACGTGCAGTCAAGTGAAGAACTTAAATATAGCTTTAATGCCCAATGGCAAGATACCCGTGGTGATAGCAGTCGCATTGTCGATACTGACGCGATGCACAACCTCGGCTTAGACTTCTTGTCTCTTGCCCCTGCAGCGGTGGATACACGACTAGAGACTATCGATATTCATGCACAAATTGGCTATAAGGGCTTCTATGCCAAAGGCTGGTATTTAAAAAATGATGGCGGCACTGGTGCCGGAGCGGCGCAAGCATTGTCAAATAAAGATATCGAAAAAACTCAGGGACTTACTTTTACTACCGGCTATCAATGGCAACAAAACGATGAATGGAGCATGGACTTGTCTGCTTACTTTCAACGCTATGATGACGATACTTATTTTATGATATTTCCACCGGGAATGGCATTGCCGAGAGCCTTTGATGCGCAAGGAGTTCCTACTGATTTTACCGTATTTACTGACGGGGTGATCGGTCAGCCTATCGCTAAAGAAACATACAAAGGGGTCAATTTTGTATCGAATTACTTGGGGTTTGCCCAACACCAGTTGCGCTTTGAATTGGGTTACCGCTCAACCTCAGCTGAGCAAGATGAATTTAAAAATTTTGGCCCAGGGGTATTAGACGGCAGTGAAGCCTTTAAAGATGCCAGTCTAGTTAATGTCCGAGGTACCCCTTATATTTATATGTTTGATCAGCATCGCAAATTGACTTTCCTGTCTGTGCAAGATGAATGGAACATTGCCCCAGATTGGCAATTCACTATTGGTGCTCGCTATGATGATTATTCTGATTTCGGCAGTACCTTTAACCCGAGATTAGCGCTTGTTTGGCAAACTAAATACAATTTAACCACCAAGTTTTTATATGGTGCGGCGTTCAGAGCGCCTTCCTTTCAAGAATTATACGCAGTCAATAACCCTGTCGTTCTCGGTAACAGCGATCTATCGCCAGAGCAGATCAAAACTTACGAAATTTCTTTTGACTACCGGCCCACTTTTGATTGGAAACTACAACTCAATGTATTCTCCTACCGCTCTGAGAAAATGATCAGTTGGTTGTCAAATGGCGACGGTACCAATACCGCACAAAATGCCACTAGTCAGAAGGGCAAGGGATTTGAACTTGAGTCACGCTGGCAGCTATCTGATGCTGTCGATATTAAACTTGGCTATGCTTGGCAAGATTCTGCGGATGTGGCATCGGATCAGGTGGTTGCTGATGCTCCAGCAAAAATGTTCGATACTCGTATTCAATGGAAGCTTTCTGAGTCACTGAAGTTACATCTTGATTCGCGTTGGATCATAGACAGAGCGCGTTTAGCGGTCGATCTCAGACAGCCAATAGACAATTACAATACTACTAATATCACTTCTTCTTATCGCCTTTCTGAGCAGTTGAGCATAGATCTTACCGTCAGAAATCTCTTTGATAAAAAGTATTTTGAACCAAGTGATGGGCAAATCGCTGGCGATTATCCCATGGAAAAAAGGGCAGCTTGGTTGAGTGTCAATTACACTTTATAAATAATCAATTGCAAAATTTGTAGATAGGAAAGCGTGTTGAACAAGATAACAACAAAAATTTGTTTGGAAACACCTAGTAGCGGCAATCCATTTCAAACTGAAAAAATGCATCTGTCAGGCTATGATCTAGCCGAACTGGCTAAACAATGTTCAATGGCCGATATTATTTTTTTACTTTTTAGTGGTGAACTGCCATCGAGTGAAGAAAATAAAACCTTACTTGAGGCACTGATGGTTTTGTATGCTTTACCTAGTCCAAGACACCCAGCAGCCAGAGCGGCAATGAATGCTGGCATAAGTAAGACCAATACTGAACACATATTACCCATTGCTATGATGGCTATCGGCGGTGAGCAATCTGGAGCTGTTGAAGTCAAACATTGCTGGGATTTTATTGAACAACATTGTGGCTCGCCTGTGGCGCCTTTAGTTGCCAAACTCAGCGCTGATTGCGGCGATAAAAAGCAGCATTTAGCGCCTGGTTTTGGGCAAAGCTATGGTGGTATAGACCCCTTGTCAGGGCAGTTTTTCAAACAATTACTGTCGATCAAACCCGCAGCTAAATCTTTGCAGTGGATCAGCGATTTACTTGCTGAGTTATCTACACATCAGATCGGCATACTCGATGTGGGTGTGGTTGCTGCTGTGTTACACGAATTGTCATTTGGAGCTAGGGAAAGTATAGCTCTATATCAATTGATCACTGCGCCAGGTCTAATGGCTTATGGTTTAGAGCAATCTCACAAGCCTGTCTCGGCAATACCCATGTTGAAGGATGATGATTATGAGCTTACCAAATAATACCGGTGTGAATACCGATTATTGGCAGACCAGACAGCAGAAAATAACTACGTCTATCGGCAAGTGGCAGGGCGGTGTTGATGTGACTATTCGCGGCTATTCTCTGTTTGAGCAACTGTTTGATCAAGCCAACTATTTTCAGGTTCTGGTGTTAAACGTCACGGGCCGGTTGATTTCGAAGAATTTATCGCGCTGGTTAGAAAATAACTTTATGGTAATGAGTTATCCCGATGCCCGTATTTGGTGTAATCAGGTTGGTGCATTAGCTGGAACACTGAAAGTTTCACCCTCTGCCGCCACCGCAGCAGGAGCACTTTGTGCCGATTCAAGGATCTATGGCGGTAGTCAATCAACCTGTATAACCATGAAATTTATTGCTCAAGCTGTTATTGATGTTGAACAAGGCGCAACCATAGCTGATATTATTAATAAACTGCCAATAAAGCAGGGCATGCCAGCTGTGCCTGGTTTTGTTCGACCAGTTGCCAAAGACGACGAAAGGATCATACCCCATCAAAAAATGGCGGTGCGCCTTGGCTTTAGTAAAGGAAAGTACAGTTTACTAGCAGAGCAAATATCGGATCACATGATGAAACACTATACCATGGGGATGAATATTGACGGTTTAAGCGCGGCTTTTTTACTGGATCAGCAATTTACCGCCGAGCAAGTCTACCAAATTAATAGTTTACGGGTCGCTAGTGGGGTAACGGCTTGCTATAGTGATCAACTGCAACAGCCTGAAAATTCATTTTTACCCTTAGCATGTGACGATATTGCTTACTTAGGGGTTGCACCTAGAGCATTGTAAACAGGTTTTATCCTTTAACCGCCGCCAGGTGTAGCTGAAGGGTTATCATCAGATAGACCTTTCACTCGCTGTCCCATGGGCGGAACTTCATTGGCATCAATGCGAACATCGATCAAGGTTGGCCCGTCTTTTTGTCCTAAACGTTGCCAATCGATAGCCACTAACTCTGCAGGTGTATTTACAGTAATGCCTTCGATATTCATCGCTTGCGCTATTTTAGCATAGTCTATGATCGGCAATTCAAAGCCGACCTCTTCAGCACCGCCGAGTTGCTGGCCGTGCTTAACCATACCCAATTCACTATCATTTAAAATCACATAGATAACCGCAATTTTACGCTGTAATGCCACGGTTATTTCTTGCCCAGACATCAGGTAACTGCCGTCTCCGGTAATGCAAACTGATGGCTGTTGACTACCGAGAGAACTGCCAATGGCTGCGCCAATCGCCCAGCCCATAGAGCCAAAGCCCATGGCTATATGATAATAACCTTTGTCACATTTTCTATGGTGATAATGAGTGAACCACGCCCAAGTATTACCTGCGTCTAAATGCAGCCGGTAATTAAGGGGGATATGCCGAGCAAATTCAGTAACAACCCGTTGTGGTTTTAATGGTATCGCATCGGAAACACAGGATTGCGGATCATCTAAGGTAATTTGATAACCGTGAATAGCGGAATCTAGTTGTGTTTTTTCAAACTTTTGTTGAATGGGATCAACTGAACCCCATGAACGGCCCCATTTGAGGCCTTGTTTAATATTTTCATTTAACTGTTGAAAAATGAGATTGAGATCACCACAGACATGGTGTTTGGCCATCGGTGTTCGCGAAAAGTGTTCTATTGTTGAATCAATGTGCACTAAACGGTTATTGAGAAGCTGAGAGTGCCAGCCTGCGGTGTCTATTTCAGTGATCGGGGTACCAACGGCTATGAACAAATCAATGTCATTATCTTGCATGGTTTGTATAGCGCTCTGATGCCCTGCAAAGCCATACACGCCGCGAAAGCGACGGTGATAGCCATTGATCCATCTTTTGCCTGCAGGTCCGGCTACGATGGGCGCATGAGTTAAATCCGAAAAAATCATTATTTCTTCGATCGCCGCGCCACAGCCCTTACCTAAAAACAAAGCCACACGCCATGAATTTGAGAGCATTTCAGTCAATTTATCTACAGCACTATTATCGGTTAAGGTGATCTGTTGCACTAAACGCGCTACTTGTACATCAGATCCCGAAGTTGGTTTTTGACGAAGTATGTCCGATGGAATACTGATGTGAGCCGGGCCATTTGGGGTTCTATTGGCAGCCATAATAGCTGCTATTAATTTAGTGTTGATTTGTTCTGTATGAGAAATTAATGTGCTGTATCTAGTACATTGTTTAAAAATAGTTACTGTATCAACCGCCGTACAAGACGAATCTTGCAAGGCATTACGACCAAATTTGGGTAAAGGAGTTTGCGCGGTGATCACTAGCACTGCTACATTATCAGCATACGCTGAAGCGATCCCAGTTAAAAGGTTAGTCGCCCCAGGACCTGTTGTCGCGCAACACACACCAAGTTTGCCTGTTTCTCTGGCATATCCTTCTGCCATAAAAGCAGCGCCTGCTTCATGTCTTGCTACTACAACTTTCGGTCCACCATTTTTTTGACTTCTGGCTAACGCATTAAAAAAAGGTTCTATAGCGCCACCCGGAACGCCAAACACAAACTCAACCTCAAGTAACCTAAGGTATTCAACAATTAAATCTGCATTATCCCAGTCGATATTGACTTCAACTTGTTTTTGTAAGTTTTGTTTTGCTGCCTCGGGTATATTCATGTGACCTCTTAAATTTACAGGTTTACTTCACAATTGCCGATCAATACTTCAATGGGTTCAGGTTTGCCTAGGTGATAGCCCTGAGCATAATTCACACCAAGCTCTGCTAAGATAGCTAACACTTCTTTATTCTCAACAAATTCAGCCACTGTTTTTTTACCCAAGGCGGTGGCAACATCGTAAATAGCTTTGACTAGCGCATAATCGGTGGGGTTTTTATCGAGATCAACAATAAAGGAACCGTCAATTTTCACCGATTCGGCAGGTAGTGTTTTTAAATAGTGAAAAGTACTAAAGCCAGTACCAAAATCATCAATGGAAAAAGCACAACCTATGTCAGCTAAACCATAAACAATCTTTTGAGTGATAGCAATATTGTGTAAACTGGCGCTTTCCGTTAATTCAAAAATGATCCTTTTGGGATCGACATCATATTGTTTAATTGTACTCTTTATCAGTGGAAGCAGCCGCTCATCACTGAAGCCTTGAGCCGATAAATTAATAGAGATGCGATGTAGTTTAGGGTGCTCAGATAAATAACCAATGGCCTTGGTGACTACTTGACGATCTAAGAGGATCATATCTCCTTCGCGCTCAAGTGGCGGAATAAACTCTTCAGGTAAAATAATTTTATCATCAATTTTTAGTCGAACTAATGCTTCATAGTAAGCTATTTTATTGGTTGCAATTTCAATGATAGGTTGAAAATATAACTGCAAATTATCATCGACTATGGTTTGCCGAATAGTGCGCATCCAACGTAAACTGGCTTGTAATTGTTTACTTTGTAAATCATCGCCACTGTAGATATTAGCCATGTTTCGGCCTTGTTTTTTTGCCGAATACAAAGCGATATCTGCTTGGCGCATATATTCGTCGGCGGTAAAGCTGCCAGAGATTTCAGCAATACCAATAGAACAGCTAACATTAAACAGTTGACCATCAATTTTACAGGGTGTTTTATCGACCAGCTTACAAATAGCTTGGGCAAGATCCAAAGCTAAGTGAATTGGTGTTGACGGCATTAATATTGCAAATTCATCGCCACCGATACGCGCTAAAAAATCAGCTTGACGACTTTGCGCGTTAATAAGGGAAGCTAAGTTGCGTAACACAATGTCACCTTGATGGTGACCAACAGTGTCATTGATTATTTTAAAGTGATCTAGATCTAAATAAAGCAGGGCATGTGAACCGTGACCAGCTAAAGCAGAATCCGAAAATTCGTCCAACTTATTTTCAAAAAAATGACGATTATAAAGGCCAGTTAAGCCGTCGTGCATGGCTAAATACTCTAGGTCTTGTTGTGCTTTTTTGCGCGAGGTAATGTTATCTATGGTGCCTGATATGCGCTTGCTTTTATTTTCGTCATCGCTGGCGAGAACAAACCTAGCTTCTACCCATATTTCTTCGTGGAACTTGTTTTTGAGTTGAAATTCTACACTCAGGGTATTAGCTTTTCCCGATAGCAAACCGCTGAATTTTTGACTGACATTACATTCGCTGTTTGCAGAGGTTTTTATGAATGCCAATAAAGATTTATGCTGAGTTTCAGCAATTGAAAAGCCGGTATAGGTATGCCAAGCTTTGTTGATAAACACAATACGACCTTGCTCATCTAGCTCGATAATAATACTGCCTAATTGATCGAGTAATTGTTGATGTTGCTCTGATATTTTTCGGTATTCAATGCGGCTGGCATTCAGTGATTTAACTTTATCAGCAAATTGTCGGTTGCTGATCATAAAGTCTTCACGTCGAGTCGCTGTTTCACAAACTCGACGCAGTTGTTCAGATCTAAATGGCTTGGTAATAAAATCTGCGGCACCGTTGAGCATTAACTCTTCCGCTAGAGCCATGGTGTGGTTTGCGGTCATGATCACAACAGACTGATTGCTCTTGTTTGACCTGATCGCGTCAAGCACTTGATTACCTGACATACCAGGTAACATCACATCGAGTAAAACTAATGCATAATCATTGTCTTGA
The DNA here is from genome assembly GCA_042091375.1 of Thalassotalea sp. Taxonomy (GTDB): domain Bacteria; phylum Pseudomonadota; class Gammaproteobacteria; order Enterobacterales; family Alteromonadaceae; genus JBELHO01. The sequence goes on from JBELHO010000036.1 coordinate 23,432, forward strand.
AAAAGTTTCAGGCCTTGTTCGCCATTGTTAGCGGTGTCAATAACGAAGCGATTAGCTAAAATCCGGGTAACTAAATGTAAAGTGTCTGGGTTGTCTTCGATCACTAACAACCTTGCTTTTTCCATGTCCTCAATTTTTTCTAATTGTTCGTTGTTAATAATATCTAATAACAAATGATGTTCTGAAAAAGCAATTAACCGATTGATACCAAACTCACGAGCGGTAGCACTGGCAAGGTGTTCACACCAAGTATTTGCCACGACGACAAAGGGCGTCTGAGCACTGCAATTTAACACGCCAGAGCGCACCATACGAGCTAAACGCCAGCCGTCAAAGTTATCTAAATTAATATTACTAACAATAAAGTCTACCGATTCTGTTTTTAAAATCGTTAGCGCATCGCGAACATTTGAGGCAATTAATAGCGAAAACTTTGTGCCTTGTGAAAGTAAGTTTTCAATGGCCTCGCGTCTTTCTTGATTAGTATTGAGTAACAACAACTGCTTTGGCGAATTTGATTGCGACATGAATACTCTTAATTTATGCGCCTTAACTTAATACGACGATGAATTTTTACTAACTATAAATCAAAAATAGCCAAGGTAAAAGAAAAGATCTTGACAGCAGCGTATGTCAATAATATTTTCCTTGCACTGAGCTGAAAATTAAATGTGCCATATCAGAGCAAAAAACAAAGCTAGTGAATACAGTCTATTATAAACACTTCAGGTCATATGCTGGTAACATCAAACCTATTGTATTGGGTTTATAAGACATGCTTACTGATTTTTTTGGAGCCAAACCAAGCAATACAAAAAGCAATAATAAAAGGCAGCACTCTTTCCAACACATCACCGGGAGGTGCTGGGAATAGACTGAAAATCACAGTCAAAATAAAACCGGCTGAGATCGAGGCGATAATCATTTTTCCGTCAATACAACGAGACATTAATTTAATGATCACCACAGGCCCAAAAGCGGCTCCTAAAGCATTCCAGGCAAACAATACCCGAGAAAAAATATCTTGTGGTGCATATATTGCCAGCGACATGGCGATAATACACATCACAACCACGGTATACCTCGATAGGGTTAAACTCGGTTTGGTTTTAGTCGAGCGCAGGTCATAGCAAACTGCACTAGCGGCAACCAATAGTTGGCTATCAGCGGTGGACATTATTGCTGACAGGGTTGCTGCGACCACAATACCTGCTAACACAGGTGGAAAAACTTGTTGTGATAAGTTAACCAAGGCACTTTCACCATCGACGGGCGTGGCCAGTAACACTTTGGCGCTCCAGCCGACAATTAGCATAGAAACAAAAATAATAGCTGACCAACCGATACCGATATATTTTCCTTGTTTTACCGCTTTATCGTCTTTTAATGCCATAAGGCGGTTAACCACATGGGGCTGACCGGGGTTACCTAAACCAATACCAAGGGTACCCAATAGAAAAAATAGCACATAAATGCCTTGATATTCACCAAACCAAGATAGCTGAGTAGTGTTGTATACCAATTGCATTTTTTGCCATAGAGCCACTGGGCCTCCAAGCACAAATAGCGCTGCGATTGGCAACATAATAGCTGTTGCCACCATTAATATACCTTGCAAGGTGTCGGTAATACTAACCGCCCAAAAACCGCCTAACAGGGTATAAATTAAAATAATTGCCGTACCTATGACAATGCTGATGTTGGCATTGAGATCAAAGGTTTCACTGAACATACCGCCTGCCGCTTGAAATTGTGCGGCAATATAAAAAGCAAATGAGACAATAATACACAGCGAACAAACCCATAAAATTACAGTGCGATATGATGTACTGTCTTGGGCAATGAAATCGCTTAAAGTAACGCTTTGATGAAGTCTTGCTTGTTTAGCAATACGCGGAGCCAGCCATAACCAATTAAAGCTGTAGCCAAGAATGACAGAAGGTACAATCCAAATTGCCGATAAGCCCAAGACATAGGCTGCACCACTCATACCCAATAAAGACCAAGCTGAAGAAGCGCTTGCGGCGGCACTGATGGCGGCGACCCATGGGCCCAATTTGCGCCCAGCAATAAAATAATCTTCGGTGCTGACATTGCGTTTGTGACACCAAAGACCAATAGCAATTAAGGTGATTTTATAAATGACTAAAGTGGCGAGTACCGTTGCTTGATAATCCATGGTTAACTTTCTTATTGTTGTTGTTTTAGTTTTTGTTTTAGCTGTTATTTTTGTTGATATTTTTATTGTTATATTTGTTGCTATAAATAGCAATAATTGTATGTGTGATTGCTGTTTTATATTTGTTTAAGCACAAATTCAAACACACCATACTCTGTTATTGCAGTGAGGTATAGCTATAGCTATTATAAGTCAGCAGGTTAGCCCAACTTATGGTTGCTGTCATATTTAACAGGCGTGTCGTAAATAAATACCCGCAAGTCAGCTTTTCTTGTCAGATATCGATGAAAACGCAGTGACAATTGCTCATTAAGATAGGTGTTTATCTGCTTTTGCGGTACTTTTTTAAATTGCTTAGCCAGATAAAATGCCGACATAGCATTTGCCGCAAAGCAAACTAAAGGGCTGTGTTGGGATTGTGCATAAGCCAATAATGCTGTTGCCAAACCCAAATTTTGCTGAGCTTTTGCTGTCACTAATCCATGTAAAAAATATTGGCTCTCGTGGTGCTCTACTTGCGAGACGATCACTGCGGCAACAATTTGGGTGTTTTTACTAATATAGTACCAGTGATCACCGCCAATAAAGCCAGCGCTGTAATGCTGATTTTTATAGAAGCGCAATAGCTTTTTTTTATCGGCTTTTAAACCGAGTTGACAAATATAAGGTTGTTGCAAACTATTACACCTAAAGCCTATCGGTACATTGTGAATTTACAGCAAGATATCAGCACAGATTATCGATGACTATAGCAATAATTATTTATACATAGTAGATCCTCAAAGGGTCGATGATCTAACTAATGATCCAATGAATATTGCTATAGGCTATTTTAATATTGTCGAAAAATTATATGCGCATGGCTTTATCGCCACGGGCTATTCCTACACACCCTGAACGCACTGATTCAATAATTTCTGTTTCATGGGCTAAGGTGTTGATAAAAGCATTAATTTTATCGGCATCACCGGTGAGTTCAACAGTATAGACTTGTTTACCCATATCAATAATCGCGCCTCTAAATATATCAGTAATGCGCTTTACTTCAGTGCGAGATTTGTCATTCATTGCCAATACTTTAATTAGGATGATCTCGCGCTCTACATGACTGCGTTCAGTCAGATCGGTGATTTTAATCACATCAACTAATTTATTGACTTGTTTTACAATTTGCTCAAGTACTCGGTCGTCGCCACTGGTGGCAATGGTAATACGCGACAAGCTGTTATCTTCGGTTGGGGCAACAGTCAAACTTTCAATATTAAAAGCCCGTTGCGAAAATAAACCGACTATGCGCGATAACGATCCAGGCTCGTTTTCCAATAAAATGGCTAATATTCTACGCATTATGCTTTTACTCCTTCTCTTAACCACATATCATCAACACTGCCATGCTTGATTTGCATCGGGTAGACGTGCTCTTTTTCATCTACGCAGACATCGACAAACACTAAGCGATTTTTGATGGCAAAGGCTTGTGCGAGTTTACTGTCTAATTCATCTAAAGTATCAATTTGAATACCTACATGCCCATAAGCTTCAGCGACTTTGACAAAATCTGGAATAGACTCCATATATGAGGAAGAATGGCGGCCGCCATAAATCATATCTTGCCATTGACGCACCATACCCAATGAACGATTGTTAAGAGTGACAATAACGACTGCAAGATTGTATTGTAAGCACGTCGACAGTTCTTGAATATTCATTTGAATAGAACCATCGCCGGTAATGCAAATCACATGACTGTCTGGAAAAGCCAGTTTAACCCCCATGGCCGCCGGTAAACCAAAGCCCATAGTGCCCAAGCCACCAGAGTTTATCCACTGTCTAGGTTTGGCAAACGGATAATACTGGGCAGCAAACATTTGGTGCTGACCAACATCAGAGCAAACATAAGCCTCACCAGCGGTAATTTTATACATAGATTCAATTACCCTTTGCGGTTTGATGATGTTGCCATTTTGTTGATAGCTAAAACTCTTTTTATTGCGCCATTGCTCAATTTGCTGCCACCACGCGGCAAGTGCGGTGTTGTTTGGAGTAAAATTTATAGCGGTTAATTCATCTAATAATTGTTGAATAACCGTAGTTACTAAACCAACCACAGGAATGTGGGCATTGATGGTTTTTGAAATTGAGGTGGGATCAATATCCACATGTACTATGGTGGCATTGGGGCAAAACTTGTTAACATTATTAGTGACTCTGTCATCAAAACGAGCGCCTAATGCTAAGATCACATCGGCATTAGACATGGCTTTATTAGCCTCTAAACTGCCGTGCATACCCAACATACCAATAAAGTTTTTATGGGTGCCTGACAATCCACCTAAGCCCATCAAGGTATTGGTACAAGGTGCATTGAGTGTTTCTACTAAAGTGGTCAACAATTGCGAAGCATCGGATAATACAATACCACCGCCAGAATAGATCACCAGTCGCTCGGCTGAGCTGATGGCTTTTACCGCTTTGCGTATTTGTTTTACATGGCCTTTAACCGTTGGATTATACGAGCGCATAGTCACTTGTGGATCGATGTGAAATTCGCCCTTGGCTTCAGGGATCAGCAGATCTTTGGGTAACTCAATGACTACCGGGCCAGGACGACCTGAATTGGCCAAATAAAACGCCTTAGCAATAACTTGAGGTATATCTTCAACCCGACGACAGTTGTAGCTGTGCTTAACGATAGGTCTAGTACAGCCGACAATATCGGTTTCTTGGAAAGCGTCGTCACCGATCAGGCTAGTAGCTACTTGTCCGGCTAACACCACCATAGGTATTGAATCCATATAAGCGGTGGCAATACCTGTAATGCAGTTGGTTGCTCCCGGTCCTGATGTTGCCAATACCACACCAATCTCGCCGGTTGCGCGAGCGTAACCATCAGCCATATGGGTTGCTGCTTGTTCGTGGCGAACTAAAATATGTTCAAAGGCCTGTTGTTGAAAAATAGCGTCATAGATATCAAGTACCGATCCGCCGGGGTAGCCAAATACATATTTAACGTCTAAGGCAGCTAATGCCTTAACCACCATTTCGGCACCGTTAAATAATTGTGTAGTCATAAAAGATCCTTTGTTGATATTGTCAAAATGAATACCTGCACATATCAGTTTTTGTGAATAGGTATAAAAAAACCCCCGGTCTTGTTCAGAGCGGGGGTTTATCGATAATCATTGCTGTTGTTCTTACACGCAACACCGCCCGCGTTTTGGTTTGGTAACCACCACGACAAAGAGGACGACTTTGAGTAAAAACGTAAATTGCATTTTATTTTACTTAACATTCAAGTTTAAAATTTATATGTGTCTAGTTTTAATCGCAAAGCGCAATGCTGTCAATAAAAAGTTTTAACTATTGTGTTATTTGTTATAACGTTGGTGTTTGACGCTAACTATATTAATGCAAAGTCTATTAACCCAAAATATATTGACACTATTTTGTATACTTGGCTGGTTACTATTGTTTTGAGCAAGCGATATTTAAAGCCAATAAAAAGCTAATAAAAGCTAATAAAAAGCCACTATAAAGAAATCAAACACTATGATCATGGATAGAAAGATAACTATACACGTAAATAAACTGATATTTTTGCTGCTATTGTTAACCTCAGCTTGCAGTAAAAGTACTGTTGAGCAAGATCTTGTAAAAAGTGTAAACAGTGAGAGCAATGACAAAGGTATAACTAGCCTTGATTTACCTAGTCTTGACTTACCTAGCCGTGACTTACCTAGCGTTGATGCACATAGCCTTAAGGTACATAGCGTCGCAAGGGCTGAATATAAAGCGAAATTACACGGCTTTTGGTTGGGGCAGAGTATTGCCAATTGGACTGGATTAATCACTGAAATGGATAAGGTTGGCACACCAGCCACCATGCCTTTTTACACCGACCAAGATTGGGGAAGCAAAGATTTACCAGCCATTTGGGGCGAAGGTGTTCCGCATAGCGATATCATTGACTTTTATTTTGTTAATGTCGGTCAACCTTGGGGAGCCGATGATGATACTGACATTGAATACATGTACCAATATTTGCACCAAGTTTATCAAACCAGTCAGTTAACAGCAGAGCAAATTCGCGACGGTTGGCTAACACATATTTATTCTGAACAAGACGCTCCTGCTTTTAAAAAGTTTGCCGATGCACAACCAATACCCGAGAACTTCTTATGGGAGTCAAATCAGCAAGCGCGCATACTGATGGAACAGGGTTTGTTGCCTCCGGCAACCAGTGAGCCTGAAAATAACAGTAAATACATGATGATCGACGCTCAACTCACCACCGAATTATTTGGTTTGTTGGCACCAGTTAGAACTGATGTTGCCCTGAAGATTTCTCAATTACCGATCAGAACCTCAGCGAAATTCGAGGCGCAATGGATCGCACAGTTTTATGTGAGTATGCATTCTTTAGCGTCGAAAGTAGATCAATCCCTTAGCTTACAACAGCAGACACTATGGTTAGCTGCACAAGCTAGAGCTGTCTTACCCGAACCGTCAACAGCAGCAAAAATGTATGATTTTATTTTCGCTGCCTATCAACAAAACCCAGATAAAAATGATTGGGAACAAACGCGTGATGCGATTTATCAACGTTATCAACTCAACAATGCCGATGGTTATTCTTATCGCGATCCGTTTGAGGCAGGGATCAACTTTGCAGCCAGTTTAGTCAGTTTGTTTTACGGTCAGGGAGATATTGTACGCACCATAAAAATTGGTACATTGACTGGTTGGGATGCCGATAACCCAACCGCGACTTGGGGAGGGCTATTGGGTTTTATGTTAGGCAAAGAGGGCGTTGCCCAAGCTTTTGGCCAAGATAACCTGTCACAAAGCTATTGGATCCATAGAACGCGACGAAATTTTCCTGATCTTACTCCTGATCAGCAAGGTGAAGATACTTTTGATATGATGGCCGACAGAGCCATAAACATTATAGATCAGGTAGTGGTGGAACAAATGCAGGGCAGGGTGGACGTGGTCAATAACGCATGGCTGATCCCCGAAAACACAGGCAAGCTAAAACCTTAGTGCAAGGGTAATTGAGCTGAACACCGCGCTATATAGTGGATAACTATTTTAGATTTGGAGTGTTATGAAAAACATTGTATTTATTATTGTGACATTGCTATTAATGGCAATGTTTTATGCCAATAAGGCTGAAGCTGTGATGAACAAAATTAACCCACCCTCAGTTAATAACAGCGAACAATTATTGCGACAGACTTATCAAAGTCATATCGATCAAAGTCAGCGTCAATACTTTGTATATTTACCTGCTGGATATCAAACAAACCCAGATAAAAAATGGCCTGTTATGTTGTTTTTACACGGCAACGGTGAACGCGGTAACGGCGTTGATGAGCTTGATTTTGTATTGGCGCATGGTCCTTTATACGAAGCGTGGATACAAAAGAAACCGTTGCCTTTTATTATTATTTCACCGCAGTTGCCGATGTTTGGTTGGGATAAAAAAGGCATTGGCTATATTGATAATCGAAGTAAAGCTAATATTCCGCAACGCATACTCGAAGGTGTGCCTGAACGACCTAAGGCATTTCAAACAACAAGTGATATAGAAAGAACTCAGTCATTAACTGATATGAGTACTGTAGCGCCTTTATTGCCTCAAGGATGGGAACAAGTCGAGCAAGATTTAATTTTTATGCTAGATCAAACGGCAAATAAATACAGAGTAGATCCCAATAAAGTGTATTTATCTGGACTGAGTTATGGCGGTTTTGGCACTTGGTATATGGCCAGTAAACACCCTGAACGATTTGCCGCCATAGTGCCAGTAGTCGGCTGGGGACACCCGAGTTTAATGGCTCCCATTGCCGAGAATAAATTGCCTGTATGGCAGTTTGCCGGTGGCAGAGACAGCTCAATAAACATTCAATATTTTTATGCGGGTATCAATCAATTGGAGAAATTAGGCCATGACAATGTTCGCTTTACCGTGCACGAAGAGAAAGGCCATGATACCTGGACTCGCGTCTATGCAAGTGATGATCTCTATCAATGGTTATTATCGCATCAGCGAAAAAATAATTGAGCAGCCTTTAGTTTGACTATGTGCTTGTGTATTTCACTAACCGCTGTGTTGTACACAAGCTATTTTACCGATGAACTAGTTTTCACAGAAGCCCTAGTTTGCAAAGCAGAGCTAATTTTCAAAGCAGAGCTAGTTCCCCTATTTTAATCAACAACAGTGCTAAGCCAAGCAGAGCCCAGCTAAGCAGAACCCAGTCAAGCGGGCTAGGCTGGTTTTAAATGCCCGTAACTACTTGTCTTGACTGGATAATTTATCGACACTGACAAAACAATTTTTTTCAAAAGTGTTAAGAAAGTATACCAATTCAGGCATAGATTCTTTGTAAGCGGTTAACATTTTATCGAGATTGACTTTGACGTGTTCAAATTCCCTATTGCCAAATGATACTTCATCACAGGCTTTCAAATAAGCGGAAACTATGTCAGCTGCCTTGACTAAGGTTTTATATTGACTGTCTACTTGTGACTGTACAATCAAAGGTCTAAATTCCTCTCGTAGATCGACAGGTAAGCTATTTAGACATTCTATTTCGGCTAGCTCCTCGAGTTTTTTAAACTCCTCAGTTAGCGCTGGCGTGTGGTATTTGGTGACGTGGTTTATGTCTTGTAGTTTAGTTTCCGATATCTCGTGATAAAGCGCTATCGTTGCGGCTTTTTCTGGACTTAATTGCCCGTCAAAGTACTTATTTTTAATGACGACCAAAAGGTGCGCTATAACGGCCACCTGTTGCGAGTGCTCGGCTATGTTTTCTTGCTTAACTGAATGCATTACTGCCCATCGTTTGATTAACGGCATTCTTAAAATCCAAGCTAAAAATGTACTTTGTATCATTGAGATATTCCCGTATAGATAATTTGCATCAATTAATATGATCTGTCCCAATTTCTTGTTTTAGAATCAAATAAGATTTTAGCATTTTACCTCGAAAGTGTCAGAAAAGTTAGAGTCAATATGAGGACTTAGTTGCTAATTTTCCCAGCTAGTATTTATCTATTATTTTCTTATGAATAGGTCAGGGAGTAATTAACAAACATACGGATTATTCACTGAGTTTATTTAAAAACTCATCAACACACTACTGACTGATTGAATGATGCAGGCTCTATTTTAAAACAGAGATTAAATGTAAACAATTGTTTAAAAAAATCATTATAAGTTAGTAGAATGTCATTAATTTAAATCAAAGTATCTGTTTTATATATAGTAATTTTTTTACAAAGGCTTTTATGGTGCTCTGTTGTTAGGTGTCTAAATAGT
>JBELHO010000037.1:0-2704 GCA_042091375.1 Thalassotalea sp.
TCTGTAAGGTATAGTTAGTCACTATGGCACAAGGTTTTGAGAGCAATTCAAACTGAAAGGTATAAGGTGTGACACTTAGCAGCAGGCTATTAACGGCTAGCTGCTGTGCATTAGCAATAAGATATTAGTTATAGGGTATTAGTGATTAGATATTAGGTGTCAGGTATTAACGGCTAGCTGCTATGTATTAGTTTTCTGCCAGTGAATGGAATAATTAACAACATTATTTAATACAAACTATCGATCACTAATGGGCACTAATACAAACTAATACACACTAATGCAAACTAGATCAATTCAATCTGAAAGGTATAAGGTGTGACTCTAGGCAGCAGGTTATTAACGGCTAGCTGCTATGTATTAGTTTTCTGCCAGTGAATGGAATAATTAACAACATTATTTAATACAAACTATCGATCACTAATGGGCACTAATACAAACTAATACACACTAATAGACCATAGCTGCGCTGGGTTTTAACAAAGCTAATATGCTTAAGCGCTCCATATCGCAGAAATTACTCGCCGCATTGACTAATTCTTTGCGTATATGCAAAGCAGATAATTTTTCTTCCGTGAGTTCGGTTTGTGCAAATAGCAACTGATGGCGATTAATCATCATCATCCGCTTGGCGACGAACAACAGCTGAGTTTCTGTAGAACTGTGTTGAAAATCATCTTGGTCTTGTTCGCGAATAGGCTCAATTAAACTGTAGGGTAGTTGCCACAGCTTTAATAATTCCCCCGCGCAATCGGCAAAAGTAAAACCCAAAATGTCTTTTTGCTGTTGCCATGGTGAGCCACCTTCTGCGATCAATTGACATTGTATTACTTTTTCAGGTGAAAACTGGTGAACCACAAGCTCGCCAAGATTGTGTAATAACCCTAAGATAAACAAGCGCTCAGAATTTTGCACTCTGAGTTGATAGCCTAAAAACTTGATGTTCAGGGCACAATCAACACTGTTTTCCCAAAAATTAGTGAGAAAATCCTCGTCACAAGCCGACGGTCTAACCGCTTGTGTGGTCAAGTAAGCGATCACTAAATTGTAAACTTCAGTGATCCCTAACACCAATACCGCTTTTGAAATGGTATCAATTTTTCCGGGGTAATTAAAAAATGAACTGTTAGCCAGCTTTAATATAGTGCCTGCTAGCGCAGGATCCAGTAGTATGACATCGGCAATGTCGTCAATGGTCGACGCTTCATCATCAATCAATTCTTTTATTCTGACAAAAGAATCCGATAAAACAAAAACTTCACCGGCTTTTTCCGCATAATCAATAGCATTCATAACAATTTCCTACCATTAAATGTTCAAAAAGTAGTTGTTAATATCTACCGCTAATTCATTACAACGCTTAAACCTCATCCTGTGGAACATTGTGAAATAAAATAACAATCATATTTATTATAGACAGGATTTAGCACTCCTGTTGACATTAATTAATCTTTGCTGAAACTTGGTACGAGGTAAATTTTCTGATATTGATGACGCCGATATCAAACAATAAATATTGGCCTTTTATTCCCAGTAAAGTACCACTCACCTCAGGTGTTTTATCAAAGTTAAGTGAGGTAATTTTACTGGGAAATTCAATCACAGGAAAGTCTAAATTGACTATCTTTTCTGATAATCTTTGTATTGACTGTGCCCCGTACTTAGCAGTGATAACAGCAAGTTTATCTTCGATCTTATCGATCAATTGCTCTGCTCTAGCAATCAGATCAATAGGTTCGGCATTGCCTTTTAACATGGTTCGCCAATTGGTTTTATCGTCAATAAATTCTGCTAATGCCACTTCGACTAGGCCTGACTGCAAGCGAGTATTGACCTTAAAAATAGGCAAGGCTTGAGTGGCCCCCTGATCGATCCAACGCGTCGGTATTTGTGTGTGCCGAGTGATCCCCACTTTCAAACCTGAAGTATTAGCCAAATAAACATAATGACCTGTCATGCAATGATTTTGTGCCCATTGTGGATCGCGACAGGTACCTTGCTCGAAGTGACAAGTTTCAGGCTTCATAATGCACAGATCACACTGAGGTAATTTGCGCATACACACAAAACAATAGCCTTGAGAATAACTTTTATTGGTTTTTTTGCCACAATGAAGACAATGGATCGCCCCGTGGTAATTAAGCGTCAGTGACTTACCGATTAATTGATTAACAGCAATAAGTTGCTGTCCTATGGGTAGTTGATAATTTACAGCACCATGTTGATCGAGCTGTGCGGTCATTTTCTTTAGGGCGCCAACTGCAAATTCTGTCATCTAGTTATTTCATTTATCAGTTTATAACGACATAATACGAAAAAATCACTCATCTCTCTAGAATTAATGTTCATGGTTGCTCAACTTATTCATCTTGTGGTCTTTTTGTTTTCGGTGAGAGGCTGTTTTGCCTAGTCAAGTTGCTGACAAAGAGAAAGATAAAATTAATGATAAACAGCAAGCTCAATGGTTTGTCTATTTATTGCGTTGCAATGACAATAGTCTTTACGCGGGGATCACTACCGATCTACAGCGAAGAACCGATGAGCATAACCACAATAATAAAACTGGTGCTAAGTACACACGTGTAAGACGACCAGTCAGCCTAGTATACTTTGAAGCCATGCCTAACCGAAGCAAAGCTAGCCAAAGAGAATACCAATTAAAGCAGTTAAGCAAGCAACAAAAAGAAAACTTAATTGCGACATC
>JBELHO010000037.1:2804-8581 GCA_042091375.1 Thalassotalea sp.
TACGCTGAACAGCACATGCCTTTTACGCTGAACAGCGCATTTTTACTGGTCTGCTTTGTTTGTTTTATTGATTAACTCTTCGATTTTAGCTGAAAACATTGCTAGAATATGTCGGTTTTGTTAATAGTAAAGGTTATATTGGTAAATGTTTCTCGATAAATTCTGCACCACGTCAAACGGTAAGATCAGCTTCACCCGCCAGCAGGCAAGTAGTTTTGCTAAACAAATAGCTGATGATTTCAACCCTCTGCACGATGAAGATGCGAAAAGGTTTTGTGTGCCCGGAGATTTACTGTTTTCTCTTACCTTAGCCAAATCAGGGCTATCACAACAAATGACTTTTACTTTCTCTGGCATGGTTACTGATGGTATTGAGTTAACTTTTCACGATCAATGCCAGCGCAACAAGGCCATTATTGACGATAAAAATAAACAATATGTTTCTATTGTTACCGATGGCGACAAAACCACAGATAGTCAGGCAATTAATGCCTTAACTCAAGCCTATGTGGCTTTTTCAGGGCACACTTTCCCTCGACTGTTAGTGGATTTGATGGCTGAAAATGAGGTGATGATCAACCCGGCTCGTCCTATGGTTATGTACGAAAGCATGTCTATTCAGTTAGACACCTTGTGCTTTAGTCAAGTCGACTTAGTGTTGGAAAACACCACTATGTCTATTGAGGGCAAACGCGGCAGCGCTGATCTTTCGTTTTCCTTAAAAGCTGGCGGAAAAACCATAGGTCACGGCAAAAAACACATGATCCTCAGTGGCCTAAGGCCTTATGAGCAAGAAAAAATAGATCAAATTATCTCCTTGTACAACGATAAAAAATCCAATTACTTGGCAACTGCCTGTTAGCGGTTGCTAATGTGAACTGTTGCCTGCTACTTAAAGCGTCGTTTTCTCAGTAGATTATCCATCGCCAATGCAGTTTTTTTCATCCATTTTTGGCAGCGTTTTAGCCACACTTTAGCCCATTGGTATTCGGTGCTTAACAAAGCTAAGCCAAGTGGAAGAAAAATGATTGCTGGCCCGGGCAATACCATAAAGATCAAGCCAAGTAATAAAAAACAAAAGCCGAAAATAATTATCATCAATTTTTTTGATTTTGCTAACATGCCATTACCACTGTTTAGTAAAATTTAATTTAACTATGTTAAGCAAAATTCAAACCAAAAAATTTAAACAATATATTCAAGTACTTATAAAAACACTCTGTGCTATAAAAGTGTTTATTTAAGCAACACCCGCAATAATTGGTCAAACTTTACTATATCACTGAACTGTTATTTGTTGAGATGCGCAAAGCAGCAATCACCGCGGTGAATACTGTTGGTAAATGTTATTGAGGTATGCCAAGATCTGTGGGTTATTTGTCAATTGAAGAGAGCAGCAATGGAATTTCATTTATGGCTATCGTTAGCAATGATCTGTGTAATGGGCGCCTTATCGCCTGGACCAAGCCTTGCTGTTGTCGTAAAAAACACCTTGTTTGGCGGTGCTAAACAAGGTTATGCAACAGCGATCAGTCACGGTACCGGTGTTGCTTTATATGCGGCGATCACTGCCTTGGGTTTAGGCGTGGTTATTGTCCAATCGCCCATGCTTTTTAGTATTATTCAATATGCCGGTGCGGCTTTTCTAGTATACCTTGGCATCAATGCATTGCTCAGTAAAAAGCCTGAACTGGATTTACCAGCATCGGCAAATCAAACGCAAAGTGATATACAAAAAATAAACGGTTGGCGAGATGGTTTTTTGATCGCTTTTTTAAACCCTAAATTAGCGATATTTTTCTTAGCTTTATTCAGTCAGTTTGTCGATGTAAACGCCAGCACAGCTCAGAAGCTGATCATGGTTACCACAGTAGGAGGTATTGATACCTTGTGGTACGTTATCGTCGCTTTTATGTTCTCACGCGGGCCTGTTTTAGATAAATTAAAACGCAACAGTCATGTTATAGATAAAATTACCGGCTGTTTTTTAATTTTACTGGCCGCCCGTGTCGTATTTAATTAGCGGCCAATCGCCCTGCTTGGCGATGTAAATTACTGCGGTTTTCCTGAAAAATAAAGTGTAGTACTTTTAGCCCTTTGCCCTGCTCCGCCTCGATAAACACCTGTGGATTGGCTATTTTTTGTTGGAAAATACAATCTGGGCACTCTCTCGCCACTTCAGCTTTTAAAAACTCTTCATCTAAATCTGGCGAGTTTAAACACAATAACAGCGAGGCATTATTGGCCATTAATTGCGGTATGCGTTTAATAATTTTTTTATAATCACGAGCAATATCAACACTGCCTTTTTGAAATGAAGGCGGATCACAGATCATTAAATCGTAAGGTCCGTATTTTTTTAAACGCCCATAAGACTTAAAAATATCAACCGCTTCGAACTTGACCTTATTGAGGTCTTGTTGATTAATCTGATGATTAACACGCCCTTTTGCCAATGCGCCTTTAGCCATATCAATATTGACTACTTGTCGCGCACCGCCAGCTAATGCGGCCACAGAAAAAGCACAGGTATACGCAAATAAGTTAAGTACATTTTTGCCTTCGCTGTGTTGTTTAACCCAATCTCGGCCGTTAGCCATATCCAAAAACAAACCAATATTCTGTGCTTGACCGAGATTAATGCCGTAACGCAACCCCTGCTCTTGCGCATGCAGTTGGCTAATATTTTCTCCCCACAAACACTCAATAACCGGTCGACTAAGATAGCGATGTTGCACTTGAATAGAACGACATTGGCTGAACTTAGCTCGCAGTGCGTCTAGTTGACGAGTCAACCATTGAGGCGATACCGAACGATACAAGGTGATTAAAATAACCGGAGAAAACCAGTCAACATTGACATGTGCTAAACCGGCAAAAGCATGGCCTCGGCCGTGAAACAAGCGTCGGCATTGTTGGTCCTCACTGCTAATAATGTGCTCTGCGATCAAATCAGTCATCAATACAATTGTCTTATAAAAAAAGCCGCACAACGGTCAATTATGCGGCAAGATGAGTTTGACAGGCTTAAAAAAGTGTTAACAAAATCAAGGTTAAAAACCAAATAGACTGACTGCAAAGAATTTATTAGCAACGGTGTTAATAAAAATAAACAGCACAATTACCGGAATAAAAGTACCCAGCGAAAAGTTAACATATTTTTCTACCCATGAACCTTTATAACCGGCGCTGCCGATGGATAATTCTTCGCTCAGTTGCTTTTTCTTCCAGCGATAGCTAACAAAAATACACAACAAAAATCCATTCAAAGGTAAAATAGTGTCGTAAAAAATATCGTATACCACGTCAAAAAATGATCGTGTTCCGCCCGCATAGTCAATAAACTCAGTGAAAAATGTCACCATACCAAATGATACTGTGGCAAAAACAGTTAAAATACCTGCAGTCATCAGCAACACAGTTAAGGCTTTTTTACGGCTATGCGATTTTTCAGTCATCAAATAAGAGACCGGAACTTCTAGAATAGACACAAGTGAAGTAATGGCGGCAAAGAATACTAAAAGAAAGAAAAACAAAGCAACTGCACTGGCACCTATGTAGCCAATAGAGGTTTGCAGGGCAAGAAATATTTTAGGTAGAAAAGTAAAAATCAACGACACTGAGCTGTCACTTAACTCCGCTGTATTGACATTGGGGTTAAACGAAAACACCGCCGGCAATATCATTAAACCAGCAGTAAATGCCACACCCGTATCTGTAATGGCTACAAATTTGGCCGATTGAGCAATGTTGGTTTTATTATTAATATAAGAGCCGTAGGTAATTAATATGCCCATCCCCAAAGAAAGCGAGAAAAAGGCTTGTGATAACGCACCATTGATCACCGAAGGACTGAGTTTACTAAAGTCGGGAATAATAAAAAATTTAACACCCGCAAAGGCATTATCTAAAGTCAGCACAAACACAACCATGAGGATCAACATGCAGAATAAGGTTGGCATCAGTAACTTAGCTGCTTTTTCTATGCCGTCTTTAACGCCGGCCACTAAAATGAAATTGACAATGCCGGCAACAACCGCCATGGCAACAAATAAATAAGGGCTGTTGATAAATTGTGAAAAACCATCACCGCTGGCGAGATAATCCAATTGCCCCATTAGGGTTAAAACAATGTAGCCAAATAGCCACACAGTCAACACCATATAAAATACTGCGATCATAAAGGGAGTTATCACTCCAAGAAAACCAGCGGCTCCCCACCATCGGCTACCTCCACTGAGATCTTTATAAGCGCCTACTGGTTCTTTTTGGGTTTTTCGGCCAACCGCCATTTCAGCAATCATCACCGGTAAACAAATAAAGAAAACAAACAGCGCATACATTAATAAAAACGCCCCGCCGCCATTTTTAGCGGCATTGACGGGAAACCCCACCAAATTACCAATGCCTACCGCAGAGCCAGCAGCAGCTAAAATAAATCCAATACGGGAGCTAAAATGTTCTCTTGGAGCAGTCATACCTTTCCTTTATTATTATCGCGATTGGCATTGCTTAGTAAACCAGCAATCAACCTTGCTTGTTGAAATTAAACAGTCAGCACATGCGTCAATTAGCAATAGCTGTAACAGTAATGTTAAGAGTAACATTAACGCTAAAACCTCATAGCAGATGAGCTAATTGCTCGAAATTAACATTCAGTTACTTTTTTGCTGACCGATGCTATCAAGGTTTTTTTGAAATGTCTTGTGTTACAGCGCAATGAAAGGTAAATCTAATTAGATCCGTATAAAATTTAATCAACTGGCTATACTCAGATCAAAATTGCCGTTCAGCTATAGAATTCAGCATTAATGATCTTGGTAATATTTTCGGCTTCTTTGTTAGCAAATGCTTTGGCTGTGGCTAGATCCTCTTGGTCAAAATCCAAAAACTCACAGTGTGCAAATACCGCTTTTTCAACGCCAAAATCTATGCCGGGAAAACTGTCGGCAAGCGCCAAAAAAAACGATAAATACAACACACTAACGTCTTTATTGGTAGCATAGACCTCAGTATCATAACAATGACGGATGGGCATAATTATTTTTTCTGGTAGCTGCCAAATAGTCAACAAGGCTGTGGAAATTTCTGAATAGCTAAATCCCAAGACCTGTTTTTGTTTTTCCCAAGGCAATTGCTCTGACCAAAAAGCCTGACAATCATTGGCCAGCTCTGGGCTGACTTTAGCGATAATTAATTCACCAAAGTTTTGTAATAAACCAGCAACAAACAGTCGCTCTATATCTCTTATTCCGGCGTTGATTGCCAAGTTTTTTGTGGCTAAACCACAAAAAACACTCATCCGCCAAAAGCGTTTTAAATCGATAGAGTCATTGCCAAAATGGGCAAAAGCTGAGGCCGTAACGTCAATCAACATCATGTTGTAAATGGCTTTCGTACCAATAAGGGTAATAGCCCGTGAAATAGTACTAATTTCACCTGAAAAACTGTAAATAGGGCTGTTGGCAATTTGTAATAACCGCGATGTCATTGATGGATCAATGCTGATCACGTTGGCAAATTGTTCAATGGTTGAGGTTTCCTGTTCCATCAATGATTTTACTCTGAAACACGCGTCGGGTAGAGCAAATGATCCATTGGCTTGTATAGCAAATTGATGTGCATTCATTAGATAACGTACCTGTTTAATATAATGAGTTTTAAGTGTAGTTGTTTATGCACAAAATAAAATAAATATATCCCGTTTTGAGGGGAACTTAATGGTAAGTAATGATTGCTAAACAATGATCTCTAAAAAATGATCACTAAACAATGAT
>JBELHO010000037.1:8681-26604 GCA_042091375.1 Thalassotalea sp.
TAAACTAATTTAAAAATGCCAGTGACGACAGCAAAATTCAGCACTAAACTAGGAGATATTATTAACAGTCGATTTTGACGTTAAAACAGTCAAAACTAAAATCAATCCATGGAGGCGTTTTGTCGTTAGTTATTCAATCATTGAGCCATCAGGTATGTGATGGTCAACAAAATCGGCAATTGTTTAGCGACTTATCCCTATCAATAGCGCAGGGGGAATGTATTGCTTTAATGGGTAATAGCGGCAGCGGTAAAACCACCCTATTAAACCTTATTGCCGGTTTAGCACCTATCCAACAAGGTGATATACGTATTGATGATCTGGCATTAGCAACAGCAAACAACAAACAATTAGCGCAATTGCGAAAAACTCACATCGGCATTATTTTCCAGCAGTTCAATTTACTAAGCAGTTTATCGGTAAGTGAAAATATTGAATTTAGTGCAAAATTAGCAGGCAAATTTGCACCACAGCGGGGCTTGGTATTAGCCGAAAAACTGGGGATAGACCACTTGCTCAACAAGTACCCAGCAACACTATCAGGTGGTGAAATGCAGCGAGTCGCCATCGCTAGAGCTCTCAATGCCCAGCCTAGCATTTTATTGGCAGATGAGCCCACCGGCAATCTAGATGACAAAAATAGTACATTGGTAGTTAAACAGTTAATAGAGATGGCTAAGGTGTATAACACTTCCCTACTAATGGTCACTCACCATCTTCAAATGGCTCAGTATATGGATAAAACTTACCTGTTGAGCGATGGCAAGTTAAGTCTTTTATCAAGCCATACCGATAGCCATTGCGACGCTAAAGATAATGAGTAGAGATTTGCTTCTGGTGGCTAAATGTCACTGGGCTGAATACCGTCAAAAACCGTTACTCAATATCGGTTTTATAGTGAGTTTAGCTATCGCAACCAGTACTTTATTATCAATACTGGTGTTAAATCACGCCAGTAAACAAGCCTATTACAAAGCCGCTAAGGGTTTGGTTCCTGCGGTGGTATTATCAATTGTCAGCAATAGCGAAAAAAACATTTCCACAAATGACTACAGGCAATTAAAAAAATTGGGGTTTCATCAATTAACTCCAATACACGAATTTGAAAAGCGCCTAAAAAACAACAAAACAATCACTTTTAGAGCGGTCGATATCTTGCCATTGGCATTGACCAACCCAAAGAGCTTTAACAGTCAACAAATAAATTTATCATCACAATATGCCAATAGGCTCGGTCTCAGTCTCAGTGGTGCACAATCTATCACTTTAAAAGATGGCACTGTGCTGACAACCAAAATAAACCAACGCAATGACATCGGTGATATCGCCTTAATCGATCTGCCGCTAGCTTGGCAAAATTTTCCTGAAATAACCGGCTTCAACAAATTAATCGCCAGTGAAATGTCTACTGCGCAAATAGCCCGTCTTGAACACTACTTGCCTGATCACTTATCGCTGATCCGCACTTGGTCTGTTGAACAACGCGCAGGCTTTGCCGATGCCTTACATGTCAACTTAACCGCGTTAGGGGTATTGGCTTTTGTCGTCAGCCTATTTATCGCTTTCCAAGCGGCCAATCAAGCTTGGTCAAAACGGGCAGAATTGGCTAGCCAACTGAAATTGTTTGGGGTCAATTTATCAACATTAAAAGCGGTAATGCTATGGGAAGCTTTGCTATTGGCCATATTGTCAACTTTGATGGGCACCGTCATTGCCATCCTATTAGTCAATCTGCTATTGCCTCTGTTGGGCTTGACCTTAACACAACTTTACCAATTGCAAATGAGTGGTGATTTTCAGTGGCGATGGCAATACACCAGTTGGGCATTTGGCATTGCCAGTGCGGCGGTGTTAATCGCTTTAGCGAAACAGTTTGCCTTGTTGTCCTCTGCATACCCAATTCCAACAGGCACAAATATAACAAACAAAGCTTTAACAGGCACAGCTTCAACAGCTAGAGCAATCAAAGCAAAATTTATAGAGCATTGGCTGTTATCAGTGGCTTTACTGTTTATCTTGGCCAGTTATTTTTGCCCCGAGCAAACCTGGTTGCAACTCAAGCTCAAATACGGTTTGTTGTTGCTGGCCAGTGTCGCCATATTACCCAGTTTACTCAATGGCTTGCTGAGATTAATGACTTTATTGACTGAGTCTTTTCGATGGCAGTTTGTGGTTAAAGATGCCATAAAACAAATAGATCGTCGCTTTTTACCCCTTGCCGCTTTTTATCTGGCGTTGACCACAAGTATTGCCGCCGCCCTAATGATCAATAGCTTTGAGTCCTCTTTTATCAATTACCTCAACCGCCTACTCAATTCCGATGTATTTATTAGCTATAGTACTGAACAAAAAACTCATATCTACCACTGGCTGAGTGAGCAGCCAGAAATAGAAGAAATAGTGTTTTTCAGAAAAACTCAAGCCAAAATAGCTGATGACAACCTTGATCTATACAGTATCACTTCAGCGAGACAACAAGCGGCTTTATTGCTTAAAAGCAAAACGGTTGATCCGCTAAACACTAATGAAAACAGTTGTTATATCAATGAACCCCTAGCTTATAAACGCAACATAGCCCTAAATCAACAGCTCAATATTAGACAAACAGCAGCGCAATTCAATTGTCGAGTGATCGGCATATACTATGATTACGGCAATCAACATTTTGCCGTAAAAGTCGCCAATCAAGCGGCAATAAATGACTTTACCGCTTGGCAGGAAAGCGGCTTTGGGGTGTTTTTTAAGGAGCATCAATCGATCAGTACTGAAGTGTTCATTGACCAGTTAGCACTGGATAGCAGTCAGGTGTATCAACCAGCACAGGTGAAAGCACTGGCATTAAAAGTTTTTAAGCAAACCTTCGTACTGACCCAAGCCATTGCCTTAGTGTTATTAACAATTGCTTGCTTTGGTTTGTTTATGTCGGCTCATGCCTTAGAGCTGGCACGCAAGGCAGATCTGCATCTATTATTCACTATTGGCTATCAGCCTGTTGAAATTTTTATCCATATGCTATACCAGTGGTTACTTCTGGTGACGGGCTGTATTTTACTCAGTTGGCCGATTGCTGTTGTGTTGGCAAACGCCTTGGTGAATAAAATTTTACCGGCTTCATTTGGTTGGTCAATGCCACTATTTATCAATATCACACCTTTTGCGGTAAGTAGTATTATCGGTTTGCTGGTGTTGTTACCAGCCTTAGCTATACCGCTATACCGCATAAACTCAAAGGCATCACTATCGTGAACCCACTTCTCTCACCTCGGCTGTGCATGGTTATGCTGCTCATTTGTTTGTTTAACTGTGAGCAACAAAAAAATTCGGCAATGGATCTATTGCAAAGTTCAGCTGATGACTTATCGAGTTATGCTAAACCGACAGTCGATACGCCGATTGAGTTTCCAGATGCACATCAACCCAAAAAAGCATACCGCATAGAGTGGTGGTATCTTACCGCCAATTTACGCACGGAAACCGGCCAAACTTTAGGCACCCAGTGGACCTTATTTCGCGTTGCTATCGATCATAAACATTGGTATTTTGCCCATTCAGCCCTTGCTGATCTGCAGTTCCACCACTCGGCTTTTCGCAGCGGCAGAGAGGAATTAGGCAATGTTATTATTGCCCAACAGCCGTTTAGTGCCCGCATAGACGACTGGCAATGGCGCTCGACTGAGGGCTTTTTCCCAGCGAGTTTGCACTATGGCTCAACTGTGATTAATTCCCAGCAAAGCAACCTTATCGATGCCACCAACCTGCAAGACTGGCAAGTTAAGTTACAGCTAGATAGTCAATCGGATTTTTTTCTGCAAGGGCAACAGGGCTTCAATAAAAAACATGCCTTTTTAGATATTGCCAGCCATTATTACTCACAACCCTTTATCGAAGTCAGCGGAGATGTCTATTGGCAAGGCTCATGGCAAAAAGTAACGGGTCAAGCATGGTTTGATCGCGAGTGGAGCTCACAGATGTTAGCTGCTGATCAACAAGGCTGGGATTGGTTTTCACTGCGCCTAGACCAAGAAACTGCATTAATGGTGTATCGCATTCGCTCTGATCTTGATGATCATCTCTACGCCAGTCTGATGACATTGCAAGGTGATACTGAAACGCTAGGAGCAGAAGACATAGCCATCACCCCTATAGAGGATGCAGATCCTTTAAGCAACAACGGCTATCCACAATCTTTTCATATAGCCATCCCTAAAAAAGCGATTGATATTAGGGTATCAGTCACCAATCCCAAGCAAATTATGCGTTTTGGCATAGAATATTTCGAGGGCATGGTGACTTTCACCGGCAGTCACCAAGGCCGTGGTTTCTTAGAAATGACCGGCTACCAATAGCCAGCCGGTCACTGGGTTTTATTTGACAATCTTGATCCACTCCCCTGCCTTAGGCTCTCCCCTTGGATACAAGCCATTGATCAAACGCAATTGCTCAGCAGAATAGACACCTAAGTTAATTTGTTTGGCCAATAAATCAATACGCGTTCTTTGGTTAGCTTTTACATAGTGTAATGTTTTCGATTTTTGCGTTGCCCTTAACCTTTTCTCCGGACGAAAACTTTTAATACTCTTCATAAATAATGCATCGTATGCAACATCCGCTTGTGGTTGACTGACACTGCCTTGTAATAGGTAAGCTCTATTTCCTTGAAAAATAACTGCGACTCGTTGATCGTAGCCACCGTTGTCACTTTTAATAATACCGGTGTGGCCTACCATGCCATATTGTGAAAAGTCCTCTGAGCGATGCAGCATATTGGCCTTAGTCACCGCACGTAAATACTTGCCAGGGGGCAGTTTTTGACTGTTTAAGGCAATCGATAAATTCAGAGTTGCGGTTTTATTTTGCGCTTCACCAACAATCGCTTTACGGGTATTAACCACCTGCCAATCCTCGGGAAATAGTATCGAAAAACCTAGTTTACGATGGATATATCGACCTTTTTCGACAGGCTTATTTTTGTTAATTGCCTCATAATTCACCCCGTAAACCATGCCCTGTAAGTTTTCTCGATAGACACTTTTATTAGCACTACTTTGCCCTGTCCCGGAGAATTCGCCAGCTTTGGCGATCACTTCTTTAAGGCGAATATCATTGCGCGGATGAGTCGCAAAAACGCCGTGGTAACTTTTGGTTTTTCTGCCCTCAGTTTTAGCGCGATAACGCGAAAATTTCTCTTGGTCTTTTAGCACCCCAATGGCTTCAACCATGGCTTGTGGATCGTAGCCACTATTAAATAAATACTCTGCTGCTAACCCGTCGGCTTCCAGTTCCATTTCTCGACCATAGCCCTTAACTGCAGCGGTACTCATTAAATTAGTCACATCACCTAGCACAGCACTACCTGTGGTCAACACCGATAACACCGACAGGGTAGAAGCACCGGTTCGCGCCGCATCTTGTTTAACCACATGGCGAGCAGTAATGTGCCCCACTTCATGGGCAAGTACTGCGGCCAGTTGCGCTTCAGAATCCAAAAACGCCAGTAAGCCACGATTGATATAGATGTAGCCACCGGGTAGTGCAAAGGCATTAATATCTGGTGAATCGATAATGGTAAAATGATATTTGATGTCGGTTCGATGACTATTTTTTACGATTTTTTGCCCAATGGCATCGACATAGGCCGACAATTTATCATCTTGATATATAGGCACTGACTTGAGCAGTTTCTCATGCATTTCTTTGCCCATAGCAATTTCATCACTTTCCGACATAAACACCAAGTCAGGAGTTCCGGTTGCTGGGTTGACAGCACAAGAATTGATGCAAAGTATCACAGTCGTAAAACACAGCCCTAAAAGTATTTGCTGAACATTCATACCCTACCTCACGTCTCTCTTTAAAAACAGTTAAAATAAATTTGCTGATATTTGATCACGGTTGCCCCTGTTGAAGTTGCGAACCAAAAAACTGGCCTAACTGTGCTGCCATGGCTTTACAAGCATCTGACTGCACTGGCGCTATAATAGGAATAGGTACCACCACTGCCGGCATATATGAAGTGCCATCGGCACTGCTGCTAATTTTCCCCGCCAACTGACGAGTGTTATAATTCCAAATAGTCGCCTCGTATTCAGCCTTAGTGTCCCAAGTACCAAAGCCAAAACAAGCGGCACCGGTCGCCGATAAGCCGCAACTAATGCTGCCCGCTGAACGAGTTTTTTCAGTATTGCCATCGACCCAAACAATGTATTGCACCTGATAATCATCAATTAATGCGGCAATTTTTTTATAGGACAACAAACGCCCCAGATCGCGCACTCGGGTTGGCGCAGTTCTAGGTTCAAACCAAGGGTAGAGGCGATCGACAAAGTCCTCTTCGGGAATAACATTGAGTTTGCTATTCGACTTGTCTAATACCTCACCTATACACGACACCAACTCTGGCTCTGTTTCATAATCACTGCCCGACCGACGCCCTATGACCACAATGGCATCACCGTGGTTTAACTCAGCTTTCTGGTGAGTGACTTGATCAATAGTCACTGATGTACAAGCAAACAAAGTCGAGCACAGAGCAAGCGCAATTAGACGCAGCACATAAGATGAAACAGATAGTCTGCTCTTTTGATAATAAATTGACATAACATCCTCTCTCAGTATTTGTCTAGCGCAAATACAATGACACTTGATTGCTGATCTGACTGTGGTGAGCAGCCTGTAAACTGCGTTGCTGAGTCTGTAACCATTGGTTAATTTCAGGTACCTGAGCAAAGCGCAAACTCAGACTAGCGCCAAGATCTCTCAGAGCGATCACCATGGCTTGGTTTAATGCTTGCTCTTTAGATTGTAAAAATGCGGTTGGGGTCTTGCCGTAAGCGGTGAGGATCCAATCGGCGATTAAGGCTTGTCGGTTATCAAATATCTTCACATTGTACTTAAGCCAAACTTCAAACATCTTGCCTTTGGTTTCATTGGGAACATTGTATTGAAAACTGTCTAAGCTCGGCTGCAAAAACAAATCTAACGGGTTATTGGAACGGCTGATCAGTTCCAGGTTTTCAGCCTGAATAACGTCATCAAACATGGCATTAAAAACCACATTAAATAATTTCACTTGCGCATCGCCCAGTGATATTTCCCATTCATCGCGATCTTTGCCAGTTTCTATGTATTGATATTCAGTAAAATCCGGCATTAATACCAAGCCGATTGACAGTGGCATTTTATTAATGACTGGAGAGGGAAAATCACCGCGAACATCTAAAGTACTCTTACAACTGCTCAAGCTAATACACATCAGCAACGCAAAAACACCGGTCGAACTGAGCCATTTGTTATTATTGTATTTCATCAATTTATCCCTCCCCTAGGGCTGAAAATCGTTAAGTCCAACAAAGGTACCGCCATTTTGAAAAGTTAATTCTCGCATCAAAGTAGCAAAGCGGATCCCCGTTGTTTGTAAATGCTCTGGTCGGCTAAATTGCACTGGAAAACCGACCGCATGAATACGAACAAGTCGTTGATTATTTTCGTTAATTTGATTTATTCTGGCGATAGTCCCAACCACTTTTTGAATAGACCGTCCAGAAAACTCATCGCCCATCACAAATAAGCTAATTTTTTTATCTTGGCTGAAAAAAGTGCGAATAGCCGTTTGTATTCCCTCTACAGGACTGGAGTTACTGAACGGGTTCCAACTGCGCAGTCGCTTGATAATCGCAGCTCTTCTGGCTTTAGTATCGGGGATCCACTTGCGGCGATAGTTAGTGAACATGTATTGCCCCATGTCATTCATGATTTGGATGCCCTTCACTTCCGGATAAATATTCAAGGTAGCAATCAATTCGTCTAACATCCGTTGCCAACCGTAGTTAAACATACTGCCTGAGGTGTCAATAATGAAAATCAGGTACTCACTATCAACCGGAATACCACCGATCAGATCATTTTTACTTTGATAGTTTTTCCCTAACAGACGCTCCATTTCATCGGTCAATTGTTGTAAGGCAATAGCGATTTTACCTTGCTCTTGTTGACTGTTCGAAGCCGATTGCGATACCTGAGCAAATTGCGCTTCAATAGTTGCCAAGCGAGTACGCAATATCGCCAAACGCTGTTTATTGATATCAATTTGTTCAATTTTGGCGGTTAATTGTCGATTGTAGATAGTGGTTTCACCGCGGATAGTAAACAGCGTTTTTTGCAAATCTTTTATCTGTGCTTCAACAGAAGTAGTCGACGTTTCCAGAACCACAGGTGCCATGGTTTTAGTGATCATTAACAACAGAATTATCGCCCCAAAACCACAGCAAATCACATCTAAAAATGCGATTGAAAATTCTTCAGAGCCACGCCGTTGCTTCTTCATATCATCCCCTAAGGCCAGTCTTTGGAAGGGCTCATAAATGAGCCAGCGGTGAGTTGCGCCAACCGCCAAAAAGCCGAGGCGGCCATGGGATCGCCTTCCATCGGCCAAAGCAATATATTCACCGGAATACCGCTAGGTAAACTGGTCAACGCGCTTTGGAAAAGATCTTGGCGCTGCTCTCCGGTAATTGTCCCAGAGCCGCTGCCCTGTGCACCTTGAGTAGGCAGGCCATCGGTGATCAAAATAATATTATCGGGCAGCGGATCAAGACTAGCCACACTTTGAAACGCATTGGCTAAATTAGTACCCCCTTGCGGCACTGCATCGCGCAAGGTCAGAAGACTTTTATTGAGCTGTTGTTGATCGGCAATAGCTATCCAATCACCGGTAGTTTCTGGTAGAGAAGCATGCACTTGAGTATTAAAAGTATAGAGTTGAAAATGACTTTCTAACGGAAACTTAGCCACTAACCAATCAACCGCTCTCACTGCCCGCTGCCATTTATCTGAGAGTTTTTTGGTGTCGTCAGACATATTGCGTCTGCGGATGATATTGACAATTTTACTGTCTAACATACTGGCCGAGGTGTCGAGTAAGATCAGTATTCTTTCGCCGTTGAGCTTTAACCCGGTTAAGTATTGCCTGTCGCCTTGACCGGCAAACCGGCGGGCGTTATTGCCTTTGTCAATTTCCTCTTCAAGCTTTTGTTTTTCTCTCAACAAGGTGGTTAACTCTGTTTTCATATTGATAAGTTGCTGATCATCACTTTCTCGATCTAACTGCACAATTTTATTGTTAACCGCATCGATTTCATCATTGACTTTTCTCGCTAAGCCATCGGTTTCAACTAAATTTTGACTGACTGTTGCCAAGGCATTTTTAATACTGACTAAGTGCAGTTGTCCTTCAGTTATTTCTTCTTCCAATAAGTTTACTTCCGCCTGTAAATCAACCTGCTGAACCTCAACTTGAGTATTGACCTCGTGCTTAATGATCAAAAACACCAAAACCACCGCGCCAAATCCACACGACATGATGTCGAGAAATGCTAGACTAAAAGTTGAAAACTTGCGTTTAGACCTCATAAAAATCCTCACCCCCTACTGTGCCAACCAAGCGATATTCCGGTGCAGATCCCGAGCTGACAATAGCATCGCCTAACAGCAGTTTTTGCCGGTCAACCACAGGTTTGTTATTGACATAAACAACGGCCTGAGCAAGGGGTTGAACCAGCCAATGGTGTTCGACTTTTAGCAGCTGCGCAAAAGGCTTGGCATGGTTATCAGCCCGCAACTTCATCGCGTGTTTTAATGGCAAAATGCGGTCTTGGTGGAGCAAATGACTTGCTGCCTGCTGCCCATGATTATCGGCATCAAGCGATGGCACAATACCCAAACGAGCAAGCGGCATAGCAGTGATTAACTCGACCTCTGCGCCTACCTGCTCTAATAAGTAGTCAGTAACACTGGATCCGAGCATGGCCTGCGGTAACAATGTGCAAGGGGGTAATGACCAATTGCCTGAGTTGCCGGTGTTGGCGATAAAACTTGCCAACTCAGCGCTTAAAAACAAGCGTTTGTCATTGACAAATTCAGCAAAAACATCAGCAAAAAACAACTGCAATTGCTGTTGTAATTGCTGTTGACTGATCACCACTATTTTCTCACCTAATTGCCCAGTAGAGTCTGTGATAAGAGACTCAGCCGAACTTTGCTGTTGTTGGTGAAATGCCGCAGTATCAGCGGAGTTATCGCTACTGTGAATACGTATTTGGTACTGCTGGTGAGGGCTAGACAACACAGCGCTAATTTGATTGTGTAAATCTTGCTCGGTATTGGCACTATCAAATATATCGTAGCGGTATTGCACAATATAAAGTTCATTGATCCAGACCGCCAATTGTTTGTACAAATCAACCAAGCCCTTATTTGGATATGATTGAAATTGTCTTAATGACAGCTCATTTTCAACGGCTATTTCACTGACAGTCAATTGTTGTAAACCGATATCCATCACCAATATATCGGCAGTCAAATCAGCTGTATTCTCGGGTGCCGAATAATAACAGCCAACTTTTGCTACAGCCTGATCGATCACCCTAACCTCAGTTAAGCCACAGGCTTTAACAATACCCAGCAACAATGCCAATTGCTCATTGCTGTAATGCGCGGATACCATTAACACCACTTTGTCGATTTGCACAAACTGCTGCAAGGCTTCAGTTAATTGCGCGTAGGCCAAATCGGCAAAGTGTTCAACGTCTGGGTTAGCACAGTGAATTTTTTCATAACTCAAATGCTGCCAATACTGGCTATAACTCTGTTGTGGATTGAGAAATTTTTGCTGCCAAGCTGACTCGCCAAATACCACCTGATCGGCTTCAACAAGGCAACAACCCAATTGCCGGTAATGCTGCTCACCTTGGCTAATGGTCAGATAATAATCACTTATTTCAATAAAGGTTAATGGCATTTAATTGACCTCATTGTGTCCAGCTTTAAGGTGGTTTAACAAGTTGTTATCGCAGTAGTCTTGAGTATTTTGCACTGATCGCTCTTGTAACAACTGTAATTGATGAGTGAAAAACATAATAAAAATACTGATCACTAAGGCAATAAAAGTCGAATTAAAGGCCACCCCCAAACTGTTAGTGACGCCAATAATATTGCCTTCCACCGCTTGATGCGCTTGCCCAAGTGCCTGCCCTATTCCCCTTACTGTGCCGATAAAACCAATCGAAGGGATAGCCCATGTAATGTAGCGTATCATCGCCAGTTCACTGTCTAAGCGATCGGCTTCTGATTGACAAACATCTTTGATCGCTGAGGCGACTGCGGACACACTGGCAGTGGCGGCAAAGCGTTTTAGCGCCATTAATAAAGTTCTAGGTGCCAGCATTTGCTGATCGCGCTGAGGTAATTCCTGTAAAGGTCGACATAAATTTCGCGCATCTTCCGGTAGGATACTGGCTCCCTGATGAACATCGAGCATGGCGTGCGCCAACATCTTTTTCTCTTGCAGTGATAACCTTGCCTTATACCCCATGATCATCAAGGCCCATAACATTAAAATAAAACAGGTTTCCTGTTCATAATCTTTGAGCACCACATATATTGAACGCTGATCAGTGACATTGCCACCCGCCAATTGCTGAGCCGCCTGTTGTTGTAATATGGCCTCGGCGTTTGGTCTGATCACACTCACATAAGTGGCATGAACAATGATCACCGCAATTAATAGGGCAAATAATTGATAAATAAATTCAGTATTAGCACTTTGTTTCATTGAGCAGCTCCAAAACATCAAATATCAGTAGGAAAGGAAACGGCTAAATCTTCGGATATAGCCTCTGTCGGTATAAAATTGTCTTTATTGTTTTTTTTAACTGATTTCTTGCCCTGTTGCTGTTTTTTGTTGGCAGCTGTCTTAGGCGCGGTTTTACTCTCTATATTGTTTTCTTTAACGGGTTTTTTCTTAGCTGTGCTGGCAGTGTCTTGCTTGTTAACGGGATCTGGCAGTACAGTTTCAGCAGCCAACACTGTACTGCTGCTTACTATCAGAAAGGCGGATAAAAGTAATGATTTTGCTGGTTGGTAACGATTCATCTTATTGAAGCTCCTTGTGCAATTGTAAACTAGGCAAATTACAGCGCATTTCTAGCAATGCGAAAGCCTAGATCAGTGCGTTCATCGACGCCGTAATCGCGATATGACAAGCGCAATTCAGTGCGCCCACCATGAGCCCAACTGGCACCGCGAATAACGTGATAATCACCGGTTTTTGGCCCCATAGGATCGCGCTCAGTTTTATTCGATAAACCGGTTTGAATTTGATAATAGTCATGCAACCACTCGGAGACATTGCCAGCGAGATCGTAAATACCGTGGGTGTTCTCTTTAAAAGAGCCGACAGGAGCGGAGGTAACATACTTATCATTGTAATTAGTCAGGACTTTACCCAAGATTGGCGCACCGGCAATATCGGCAAAATTTCCGGCACCTTGGGGTGGTGGTAAAGTCGAGCCCCAAGGGTATTTAAGCATCTCACCTTGTTGTAAACGCGCGGCCCAAACCCACTCAGCTTCAGTGGGTAATCGATAGCCATTGGCACTGTGGTCAAAATCAATCACTTTGCCTTCTTCGACAAGATAGACTTTATTTAAGTTGTCTTTTTCTGACAGCCAATTACAAAACAATGCCGCCTGCTGCCAAGTCAATTTTACCGCCGGTTGGTGAGTGCCATTTAAGCTGTTGCCTTTGACATGGCCAGAAGAATGCTGCCGTTGAAATTGGCGAAACTGCTTATTGGTAATTTCAGTGACGCCGAGATAAAAAGCTTTAGACACTTGTATTTTTCTTCTCACTTCATTGGCTCGTCGCCCTTGCTCGCGACGAGAAGCGCCCATGACTAGAGTATCATTGGGTTTGAATAATTTTAATTTGCTGCCAACCTGCGCGGTGATCACCGGCTTCATATTATCCCATTTCGCCTGTTCTTCGGTTTTTAGGGAAATATCAAGGCGCTGTTGCATCGTACTTTTCGGTAACACAGTTGCTTGGTAACTGACAAAACCCGGACTTTCAATGCGAATACTGTGTTGTTTGATAGGCAGCTGTAATTGCCTTTGCGCCCGGCCCATCAAACGGCCATCAACATATAACAACGCGTCTTTTGGCGACACATTAAACGCTATTTCGCCTAAATCATCAGCCAAGTTGAAATGTTTGTTGACGGTTTGTCCAGACATCACTTTAAGTGAGTGACTTTGACTGCGGTAGCCCTCCTTGAACAACAACAAGGTGTGTTGCTCGTTGGGATCCACCTCGACTTTTAATGGACTAGTACCGAGAAATTGCTCGCCATAAGAAATGTTAACGCCGCTGGGGTTGGTGGTGATGGCTAACTGTCCCATGGTTTTAAATAATGTGACTGGCTTTAACGTCGCTAACTGGCCAGCAACAATATCAATTTCGCGCACACTGGAACGGTAGCCTTTTTTTGTAAAACGCAATTGATGGTTGCCTTGCAGCAATTCGACATTTAGCGGGGTAGTGCCCAACAATAGTTGATCTTGATATACTTGTGCCCCCAACGGCTGGCTATTTAGCATAACATTACCCCAAGCGGGTATCAGTTTTACCACCAGGGTTTGCCTTTGCCGTTTACCAGTAATGTTGACATCCGCTTGAAAGGGAAAATAGTTATCGGCTTCCACTAACAACTTGCGTTGTCCAGCAGCAATCGATTCAATACTGCCCTGCGCTAGCTCAGTTTTTTCACCATCGATAAACACTCGAGTGTCAACATCCGGGGCAATTGTCAGTGAAAGCTTGCCTGGCAACGGCTCAAACACAAAATGTTTGAGTTGATTTTGTTGTTGATCAACGACGAAAGATTGTTCAAGGGGATAATAACCCGGCTGTGTTGCACTGATCTTATAGTCACCGGGGCTGACTAATAGGCCATCCCCCCAGCGCACATATAAACCACCTTCAATGTCAATATGCTCAGTCACCGGCAGCGTTGTTACCACCAAGCTTTTCGCAGTAAAAATAAACCACAAGGCACTCAAGGCGATAATTAACAAACTCGCCAAAACATAGTACAGCGGTTGATACCGACGCTTAGGTTTAGTATCGCGCTGCTTTGCCGGAGTAAAAGTATGGGCAGCTATAGCTGAGTTAGCCGCTGTTAATTGCTCTGCATCAGAGGGGGTTTGATTTTTCATCCTCTCGTTACCTTTTCTTTGCATTCGATCACTATTTTGGCGGTATTGTTGTCGGGAGATAATACAAATTCTTGTCTGACATCGCGAAAACCGTCGCGAGTACCAACCAAGGTATACTCACCGGGCATTAAACTGAGTTGTTTGGCTGTAAACCTGCCCAACACGCCATTGCGATACAGACTCACTTGGGTCTTGTTATCTGATTCAATAGTCACTACCACAGGAATAGACATTTGCACTATGAGCTGTTTAAGGGTAGCAATTTGCTGTTGTAACACCCGTCCGGGTTGAGGTATTTTTTCAGCTTCAACTTGCACTGCCAAAGCCTGCTCTAACACCTGTTGACTAGCCAGTCGGTCTGGTCGGTTGATCAACTGACTTAACTGAGCGTCTAAAGCGGCACGCGCTTTGGCAGTGATCCCCCCTATTTGTGCGGCGATCAATGATTTGTCCAAGGTCAAAATTTGTTGATAATATTGCTCAGCTTGCGACCAACTTTCGCGGTTGGTTGCCTCTGTAGCTTTGTCGAGTAAAGCTGCAACTTTTGCTTCAAGGGCTTGATTCTGGCTCTGTAGAATCGCTTGTTGCGGGGTTTTTGCTGCCGGTTTAATTTGTTTTGCCTGTTGAAAGTATTGCTCAGCAGTTTGATAGTTGCGTTGGTTTAAGGCACTGTATCCAAGGGACATGGCTTTTGAAAAATTTTGTTCGGTAATTAAAGCGTTCACTTGTGCAAGTTGCTCAATCACTAATTGCGACTCATTGTCCAATTCCAAGGCGCGATTAAATGTCGCTTTAGCAGCTTGGTATTTTTGTTCATCGACTTCCACTACCCCAGCCTTGACCAACTCGATAACCCGCTCTAATACAATGGCGCGATCAAATGCACTACTGGCTTGGCTATTTTCCGGTCGCAAATACATTGCCAAGGTCAATCGTTCAGTTGCCAAAGGGGCATTGCTTGCAGCCAAGGCGGCAAGCCCCTCTGCGAGCACCTGTTGAAATCGCTGTTCAATACTTTGTTCGAGGGCAGTCAACTGCTCAAGGGCTTGGCTGTACTCTGCCATGGCTTGCGCAAACTCCTGATTGCGATAAGACAAGTCACCACTTTCAGCAGTATCTAAGGCTTTTTCAAAGCTATCTTTAGCCCACAAAAGTACCCGTTTATTTTCTAAATTTTCTTGCTTTAACAACACCTCAGACAATATTTCTTGCGCAGATTTACGGTATTTGGCCAGCTGACTTTCTCGCCATGGTGATTCGTCAATCGCTGCCAGTGGTTGTGCCGCCATAATGGCTTTTGTGTCGGTCACTCGCGCGGGTGGTTGCACCGATGCAGGCAACCAAAAAACAACGCAATACAAGGCAAAAACTAAAGTTAATAACGCGGCTATGATCCGGCTATTGCGCGGCGTAAAAAACGACAATAGGCGATTTTTTAAGGAGTCACTTTGTTTAAAATTCAATGATACAGCTTGCTTGTCTGCTTGCTTGTCTACTTGATACGCTTGCTTCATAGATGTGCCTTGTTTAAACCGATACAATAGTCATTGCGATGATTAAAAATACTTACCCGTCGCTGTCCTAATCAATTAAATTAATCAACTAATCAATCATTGACTGCTGTTGACCGACATCGAGTTGATATATTTCCCGCAGTATTTCTCGCCACTGTTGGTATTGATTTTCAACAGTCCCCGTTAGGGTAACTGTGCGGTCCTCTAGCTCAATAATATGCGACTCAATACTGGCCTCCAATGAGTCACCTAACTCCTGTAGTGCATCTATGTGAATTTGTGCGTCAGCATCGCTTTCATAACCAGCTTTCAAAACATAGGCACCACCAGCAACACCGATAGCCGATGCCGCACGAACCACCGAATCGCCATTGCCAGCACCTAAAATACCGGCCAGTATTGCCGCCGCTCCCATTAACTTTTGCTTACTTGCTTTTGACTTCATACTGCGCAGCGACATCACTTCGTTATAACTTTCCCGACGCCATTGAATGTAGGGATCTTTCATCTCTTTAGCGTAACCATCGTAATATTCTTGCAAGGTATCGATAAAAATGTGGTCACGCTCTCTCACTTGCCTGATACGCAACATCATAGGATCGTTATCGGCAGGCAAGCGATTAACCGCTAGGCGGCCATCAGCCGCTTGACTGACGTGATCAGCAAACACCTTCGGCGCAAATAGTTGTGCAAATTTCATTTCAGACACTTGTCTTATGGCTACTTTTTGTGCTGAGCTTAAACTATTGCGATAGTTGTTAAGATCATTGGCAATGCGATTATAAATATTTTGAAAAGGGTCGTTCCGTCTTGACATGTTTTTATCGTAAGAATATTTACTGGCTTTTTGGCTGTACTCTTTGCTAAACCAAGCTCTACCTGTGGCATCAACCACATCTATTTTCAACACCATTAACTCGCCGTCAGACTTGATAATGTGACCAGCGACCAGCACCTCAACTGAATTATGCCCTGCAGGTACTACCCGAACGGCTCCCCATGCTGAACTCGATTGCACTGACTCCATTAACAGATAAGGGAAGAAATTGGCTTCTGCCAATCTGATTTCAGGAAAAACCAGTTCATCATCATCCAATTGATCAATATTTTCCAAGCCGGGAGTAAAAATAAGAATACCGACGTCTAAAAGCTCTTGCTCGGGTATATCAACATCCTCTTGGGTCACGGCAACCACAGCAGTGTGCTTTACATCAACTGAACTGCAGCCCACCAAAGGTATTGTGCACAGGAACAAAAACAACAGAGCGGTCTGGTTGTTAACAAGTGTTTTCATAGTGACTATTTTCCTTTATTCTTGTACTTGCGGTACTCTTGCCAGAGTTTTTCGCGCAATGCTGGATCTGGCTCTTGCATCGCTGCTTCTCTGATCTGTCTAGCCACCACATCGTCATCATTGCCACTGGGAATATCCGCCGGAGGGGTAAATACCGCATTGGCCTTGGCGTAATCACCCTGTCTTTGCTTACTATTGACCACAGGCATACTGGCGGTGCCACTTGAGGATGCCTCAGCAGTTTGTGGGCTTGGCAATGAACTATCGCGCTGGCCATTTAACACATCGTCGAATAAAGGCCCTGTAGCAGCAGCTTCAACTTCTCGTTCACTACCGGCACGAGCACCTCGAGTTTGAATATATTCGCGCTCTGATAAAATCATCCCATCAAAATCGCCCATCGAGCGATCGAGTTTTTGATCCAGTTCAGCGACTTGCTCACTGCGGGTGCTGGCACCGCCGCCATTATTCATCGCGGCATTTATGGCTTCAATTGCCGCCGCTGAAGCGGATGCATTTGCCGCCTGATCAGCGGCATTTTGCCTTGTCGCACTACCCAGCACCGACTGCTGTAATTCGCCACTTTGCGCCGAGGCTTGGCCAGTGGCGGTTTGTTCGGCCGCAGAGTTACTCGCAGATGTGCTATTAGTTGGCGTCATGGTGGTTGAATTAGTGGCAGAAGACTCCCCTGCTGCTGATTTATCAGATGATTGACTGCGAGCCTGCTGTTGACTTGCATCGTTTTCAGCAGATGCGGCACTGCCTTGCGCTGACTGCTGATTTTGTTGTTGTGGTGAGTTAGCTGCTGATGACTGCTCTGCCGACGCACTGTCTGCTTGACTAGATGACGATGTATCTTCCTCAGAAAAATCAATCTCTTTAGTTGCGCTGTCAGCACTGCCATCAATACCATCATCCATTTGCTCACTCATGGCACTATCTTCGCTAGCAGCACTGTCATTTTCAGCTGTATTTTGGCCATCGGCTTGCGATGCCTGACTTTGCTGTGATGCCTGACTTTGCTGTGATGACTGGCTTTGCTGCTCAGACTGTTGTGATGACTG
>JBELHO010000037.1:26704-32089 GCA_042091375.1 Thalassotalea sp.
ATGCCTGACTTTGCTGTGATGACTGGCTTTGCTGCTCAGACTGTTGTGATGACTGACTTTGCTGCTCAGACTGTTGTGATGACTGGCTTTGCTGCTCAGACTGTTGCGATGACTTATTGCGCCGTTGCGTTGGCCGACTGGGTGATTGACTTGGCATAGCCCCTCGACTAGGAGGTGTTTGCGCACTTCGACTTGTCGGCGACGGCATACTTGCACTCGACGGTGATGATGACGCCGGTGATGAAGTCGGTGGTGTAGGAGGAGTAGGCGGTGACTGCTCAGTGGTTTTACAGCCGCTAACAATTAGCACAAGGCTGAGCATAACAACAATAGATCTAGATATTTTCATTGATGTCTCTCCAAGGTTTTACGGGACAATATGCAGTTGAACTTGCGCAGAAGCTGTAATTTCACCATCGGCGATAATAGGTCTGTATTTAGCTTTGCGAATAGTGCGTAAAACCCTTGAACGTATAGCGTTACTGGTCAAATTTGAATCAATAATCTTGACGTTTTTTGCGGTGCCAAAACGAGTCACATCAAGGGAAGCGTGGATATAGTCAGCATCGCTACTAGGTTTAGTTTCAGATGAAACTACACTGGCACCTATCCTCATATTCTCAAAGTTTGGCAACACCACAGTTTTCGCGAAAGTTTGCTCAATTTCTTGTCCGTCTTTGATGTGATCGGTGAAGTACTTATAGGCCATTTGATAGTGTTTCATTGCGGTCTCGCGGCGACCAAAAATCAAGTACCAATCGGCCAATTTAAGTTTACTGGCGGTGACCAAATTGTAGTTCACCTCAGTTTGTGCTTGATAAATCTCAATTTCTTGATTGATTAACAGCACCCCTTGCTTGAGGCTTCTGTTTCTCAAATGTCCCATTTTGGTAATGATGCCATTGACTCCACCGCTTATTTGCCCAGTGTCACTGACTTCGAGATCATTGTAGCGCAAGTTAGCTGTTGCAATCAGGTAGTTGACTAACAAACTACCGCGTATTGAAGTGAGTAAGCGCAAATCATTAGGGCCGTAAGCTTTAGTAATAATATCAATAGCTTGCATGTATCCAAAATAACTTTTTAGCAAATCTAGCGCCGGCTCTTTTAATCGATTCAATGAAAATGACTTTAAATGCCAATGCGCCATTTGCATGGTAAAAGGATAAAGCTCTATATCATCGTAGTTGTAATTTCTTTGATAGAGCCAGTTGAGATAGTTATATCTGTCATCTGCTGCACGCCAGTTTTTTTGCGCTAAAAAACTATCAATTAAGCGTTCAACGACAGGTACTTGTCCCAAGTTATAAAGTCCTTCATTAATGCGTTTTAAATGCAGTGAACGCTTAAAGGCAGCAATAGCTTGCGGGTGTTTACCATGCTGTTGGTAAAGGGTGCCAAGCGACAACAGCTCTTGCGAAACACGCTCGCTGTAAGCTCCCTCTTCTGACTCTAAGACTTCAATATTTAACAAATATTTTTCTGCAAATTGATTGACACGGCTAATTGATTGTTTCGCGCTATCTGCTGTGCCATCACTTTTACTACCGGTAGCACTGTTAGTTAAAGACGATGCCGTACAGCTGAACAACAGCAATAAAAGCAATAGTGAATTAATACTGATCAGAGCAATTAACCTCATAATAATTCCTTGAAAAGTTCATACCAATCAAAACTCAACTTGATCAGACAAGATCAAATCAACGGACTTTTAGCAAGTTTTATTCCCCGAGAACAATTGCTTTGCTGCTCAATTATTATTTTTTTATAGTGTTTAGCAGCCAATTTATAGTGATTAAAAAAATCAATCTTAACTAAAGTATAGATGTCATTAAAACGATGTAAAGGCAGCGCGGACAAAAATTATTGCACTGTCCTAGTAAATATTTAAATAACAAATAAAAGCATTCAAATTCAATAACTTAATTAAGTAAAAAAATAAAAAAACACCACAGTGCCAAACTTTACTCGGCTGTTAATGGCAGCAAAAAGCAAGGCTAAAGACACCTTGATAGTCGTATCTAAACCAGCGCCACAAATCGCCGCCCAAGGTATTGCAGAGCAAATCAGTCGGTGTGAGGGCGACCTTTTGTATAGCCCTTGATCTGTTAATAGCATTAGCGACAAACGGTGATCTTGGTATCTTTGCCTGAGCAGGGTAAAATAGTGGTATTGTTGTGATCACCACGTACCCTATTACATTATGTTAGAGAGTGACTTGAATTTTACTGCGTTTCTGCCACCAGTATCGGATCAAACTTTACCTGAAAAATTTACTTTTCCTTTTTATTATCAACCACAGCCCATAGCTCTGTTAGCGGCCGAACAATTGCAGCAACACTTGTCTAGCAATAACTACTGGGTTAATTACTTCGGTAGCACACCCCACGGAGAATACACAACCGGCAAAATGTTTGGCGTATTAGTGGTAAAAAATACCGATGGCAAGTTAGGCTTTTTGTCAGCATTTTCAGGCACTATTAATAACAACATGTCGATACCTGGCTTCGTTCCTGCCATCCTAGATATATTTGCTGATCGCAGCTTTTATACAGAGCCACAAGCCGAAATACAGCAACTATCCGCAACTATCGGATTGCGCCAAAACAGTCCTTTATTGGCAGAATACAGCGACGAAATTAAGCGCATAACCCACCAATATCAGCAATCCATAGACCAACATCGTCAATATATGATCGCCGCCAGAAAACACCGCAAGCTGCTGCGCCAGGATGCCGCTATCAAAGCCGACAGTACTAGCCATAACACCTTGCTAAAACAATTGGCCAAACAAAGTGTTAATGACAAAAATCAACTGAAAAACTTAGTGCAACAACAGCGCTTGGCGATCCAGCCATTAGTGCAAAAGTTAGCCAAATTACAGCAAGAAATACAGCAACTGCAACAGCAAAGAAAAACCCTGTCATCAGCACTCCAACAGAAAATATTCGATCGATTCAAAGTTTTAAATTGCGATGACGAAGTCAAGTCGTTAACCGAATTGTTTCGACATACTCCACAAAAACAACCTCCTGCAGGGGCTGGCGAATGTGCTGCGCCCAAGTTGCTACACTACGCTTTTCAACACCACTTACAACCCGTCGCCCTAGCCGAATTTTGGTGGGGAGCGCCGCCCGTATCAGCGATCAGAAAACACTTGACCTATTACCCAGCCTGTATAGGCAAATGCCAACCAATTTTAAAGCACATGCTTGCTGGTATGACTTTAGAAGCTAACCCTTTATTGCAAAACACTGGAGAAAAGACCGAGTTATCGATCATTCATCAAGACCAGTCACTAGTGATCATTAACAAACCAGCTGAGCTATTATCTGTGCCCGGCAAACACATTACAGATTCGGTGTATTCGCGGATTAAGCAACAATTTCCGCTGGCCAGCGGGCCGTTAATTGTTCATCGCTTGGATATGTCTACCTCAGGTTTAATGGTGATAGCCCTGAATAAAAAAGCTCATAAAGTGTTACAACAACAGTTTATAAAGCGCACCGTCAACAAACGCTATGTAGCGCTGATCAGCGGTCACCTAACAGATGCTGCAGGAGTCGTTAATTTAGCTTTGTGTGGCGATCACTACGATCGGCCTCGGCAAAAAGTCTGTGCTTTGCAAGGCAAACCAGCCGAAACCGAATGGCAGGTGATTGCTCAGGGCAAAATCAATGGTTCACCTTGCACTCAAGTATCACTATTGCCTAAAACAGGTCGTACCCATCAATTGCGGGTACACTGTGCACATTTTCAGGGGTTAAACAGCCCGATCATTGGCGATGACCTCTACGGGCAAAGTGCTGCGCGACTATACTTGCACGCGCAAACATTGACCTTAAGGCATCCAGACAGCAAAGAAATCATCAACTTCAGCTGTAAACTGCCCTTTCAACTAGACAACTGTTGCTAGTATTGCCAGTAATAAATAACCAGTGCAAAACAGCAAAGCATCAGTGTCGCCAAAAGTGACCAGATAAGTTACCCACTGCTTTTGCGTGGCAAAGCTGACAATCGGCAATCTGTAGTCATCTAATGCAAGTCTTTAGCTGATCACCTTTGGCGCTGTGCAGCTGTTCAAATGGATCATTTACAGCCTGTATTGCATCGCAACCATATGCTGTTTATACTGGCCAAGTAGTTGACAGGAGTGTAAAAAATGATAGGAAAAAGACTCGATATAAAACAATCTGCACACTTGATATCACTTGCGCAAACCCTTTGTGAAACAGATTTTGCCCTGTTGCATTATCTCGAGGAATTGGCCAGTGCAACAGCTTGCCCCTGCCAATTGACCCTCAGCCAACAACAACCTTTGGAAATTTTTGATCTAACAGCCGATAGTCGTTTCAAACAATCCAACTTTTTACGGCAAAACCCGAACCTCAACTACTATTTCGGGCTTTCTCTAATTACCTCAACTGGCGAAAAACTGGGCACCCTTTGTGTTTATAAAAAGCAAAATCAAGGGCTAACCTCAGTGCAAAAATCTGCTTTTAAAAAAATTGCCGCGCTTTTCTCGGATCTGATTGAAGCCACATTTTCCAAAAAAAGGTATTTAGAGCAGCTTTCTGAACGAGATAAAAAACTAGTTCAACTGTTTGAACAAGCCAAAGAACCACTGATGACTTTAGAACCACCCAATTGGTGTTTTTCTTCGGGCAATCCGGCTGCCTTGGATTTATTTAAAGTTAAAACGGAACAGGAATTTACTCAACTTGGGCCTTGGGCGGTATCACCTGAATTGCAACCAGATGGCAGTCGCTCTGAACACAAAGCCAAAGAAGTTGTAATGAAAGCCCTCAAAGAAGGCAGCTATTCTTTTCAATGGACCCACCAAACCATAGATGGAAAACAGTTTCCCAGCAGTGTATTTTTAAACCGCATTGTCGAGGGCAAAAGACAATACCTGCAAGCGACAGTCAAAGATACCTCAGAGCAAAAACAGCTCAGGGACAACCTTAAAAATCAGTTAGCCATTAATGAGGGGATCTTCAATTCAACCAGCGAAGGGATCTTATTGGTTGATCACCAATCGAGAAAAATTCAATCCTACAATGCTAGGTTTTTACAAATGTGGCAAATACCACAAGCCCTAATTGATACCCATGACGACAGTAAATTGATTGAGCATGTATTAGAGCAATTAGTTTCTCCTAAACTCTTTGTAGAGATCGTTGAAAAGCTATATCAAAATCCGCTTGAAGAGAGTCAAGATACCTTACTTTTCAATGATGACAGAGTAGTTGAACGCTATTCGACACCTTATATTTGTGATGGAAATATCAAAGGCCGTGTTTGGTTTTTTCGCGATGTCACCGAAATCAAGTCGATGGAAAAAATGGTTAATCAAACTTCAAGACTGGCGGCCATTGGCCAACT
>JBELHO010000038.1:0-7850 GCA_042091375.1 Thalassotalea sp.
AGGTAAATAAAAAGACCCACTCTCACTGAGTGGGTCTTAGATTGCGAAGTTGGATCAGTTTGGTTGTTTGCGCATCTGACTCGCGGCAATAACAATTAAAACATCTATAAAGCCCTGAATATTTTTTCAACACTGTCTTTGGCATCGCCAAATAACATTTGTGTATTATCTTTGAAAAACAGTGGGTTTTGTACCCCAGCATAACCTGTACTCATCGAGCGTTTAAACACAACCA
The DNA here is from genome assembly GCA_042091375.1 of Thalassotalea sp. Taxonomy (GTDB): domain Bacteria; phylum Pseudomonadota; class Gammaproteobacteria; order Enterobacterales; family Alteromonadaceae; genus JBELHO01. The sequence goes on from JBELHO010000038.1 coordinate 236, forward strand.
CATTTTTGGCTTGCCACACTTCAAGCACTGGCATACCGGCAATTGGGCTACTGGGATCTTCAGCGGCTGCTGGGTTGACGGTGTCATTAGCACCGATCACTAACACTACGTCGGTGTCAGCAAAATCGTCATTAATGTCATCCATTCCCAGTACTAGGTCATAAGGCACTTTTGCTTCTGCCAGTAAAACATTCATGTGTCCGGGTAAACGTCCAGCCACGGGATGAATAGCAAAGCGCACATTGACTCCTTTGGCTTTTAGGGCTTGAGTCATTTCATAAACAGGGTATTGCGCCTGTGCTACAGCCATGCCATAACCAGGGGTGATCACTACCGATTTGGCGTTAACTAGCATTTCAGCCACAGCTTCAATATTGACTTCCACATGCTCACCGTAGTCAACGTCGGTATCGACGGTTACATCGGTACCAAAACCACCGGCAATGACACTAATAAATGAGCGGTTCATCGCCTTACACATAATATAGGATAAAATCGCCCCAGATGAACCAACTAAAGCACCGGTGACAATTAATAAATCATTACTGAGCATAAAGCCTGCTGCCGCCGCAGCCCACCCCGAATATGAGTTGAGCATAGAGACAACCACTGGCATGTCGGCACCGCCAATTGAGGCGACTAAGTGCCAACCAAAAGCTAGGGCAATAAAAGTCATTAAATACAGGGCAGTGTCGGAGCCATTGTTTTGAACAAAGTTGATCATTAAGATCAATGAAACAATCCCTGCCGCTAGGTTAAGCTTGTGACGATGGGGTAACATTAATGCCGAAGAGTTAAGCACTCCGCGCAATTTACCAAAAGCGACCACAGAGCCGGTAAAAGTTACCGCACCAATAAATACACCGAGAAAAATTTCTGCAAGGTGGATATTGTTTTCTACCCTAGCCTGTTCAGTAATAGTTAATGACATGCCTTGACTCATTTCAAAGTAGCTATTAAAACCAACCAGCACTGCTGCTAAACCAACAAAGCTATGTAAAATAGCCACCAGTTCGGGCATTTGAGTCATTTCAACTTTTTTCGCTAAGCGCAAACCAATAACCGCACCAATGACCATGGCGAGGACTATCAGGGTCACATTAGATACTCGTTGATCGGCTATGGTGGCCAGTAAGGCGATAGTCATACCAATAATGCCATACCAATTACCGGTTTCTGCGCTTTCTTGCTTACTCAAACCCGACAAACTAAAGACAAACAGTAAGGCGGCAATAATATAGGCAGCGCTCACTACCCCATTGGAAAGTATTTCTGTTGATGCCATCTGTTACTCCTTGCGTCTAAACATTTTTAACATGCGTTTGGTGACTACAAAACCACCGACAATATTAATGGTGGCGATTAATACGGCAATAAAAGACAGTATTTGAATAATGACTGCCTCATTACCTATTTGCAACAGGGCGCCAACAATGATGATCCCAGAAATGGCATTGGTGACACTCATCAGTGGTGTATGCAAAGAATGGCTAACATTCCAGACTACGTAATAGCCGATAACACAGGCCAAAACAAACACGGTGACATGTGCTAAGAAGTCTGCTGGGGCAACACTGGCAACCCAAGCAAATAGCGCCGCACCAGCGGCCATGGCGATGTGCTTTTTGCCTTGCCCAGTGGGCTGTTCAGCAGCTTTATCGGTTTTTTCAGTGCTAGCGACAGAAGTCGCTGCTGCTTTCGGAGGAGGTGCGGCACTGACTTGTATCGGCGGTGGTGGAAAGGTGATTTCATCGCCTTTAACCACTGTCATGTTGCGAACTACTTGATCATCAAAGTTGATTTCAATGGTACCGTCTTTTTCAGGACACACTAACTTGATTAAATTGACTAGGTTATTGGCGTAAAGCTGCGATGCCTGATTGGGTAGTCGAGAAACTAAATCGGTGTAACCAATAATTTTTACGCCCTGTTCGTTGGCCACTTTACCAGCGACGGTTAATTCACAATTGCCGCCACCCGCTGCGGCTAAATCAACAATAACCGAGCCGGGTTTCATGGAGTGCACCATATCGGCGGTGATCAGTTTAGGTGCCGGTTTACCGGGGATCATTGCGGTAGTGATAATTATATCGACTTCTTTGGCTTGTTCCGCAAACAAGGCCATTTCTGCCTCGATAAAGGCTTTACTCATCTCTTTGGCGTAACCGTCGCCTGAGCCACTTTGCTCTGGCTCTTCGTAGTCTAGTTCAAGAAATTCAGCCCCCATACTTTCAATTTGTTCTTTGACTTCCGGACGCGTATCAAAGGCACGTACTATGGCGCCTAAGCTCCCAGCCGTGCCCAGTGCAGCTAAGCCAGCTACGCCAGCGCCAATGATCATCACTTTGGCTGGCGGTACTTGGCCAGCAGCAGTGATCTGTCCCGTCAAAAAACGACCAAACTGATGGGTAGCTTCAATCACCGCTCGGTAGCCAGCTATGTTGGCCATTGAACTCAAGGCGTCCATCGATTGCGAGCGGGTCATGCGCGGCACCATTTCCATGGCAAAAGTAGAAATCGATTTAGCCTGTAATGCGGAGAGTAAATCAGGGTTTTGCGCCGGCGCAATAAAGCTGATCAAATGCGCGTTGTCATTCATTAAGGCCACTTCATCTGCGGTAGGCGCATTCACTTTGAAAATAATGTCGGCTTGCCAACAATTTTTTTTGGTTACAACAGTCGCTCCACAGTCGAGAAACTCTTGATCGGTAAAACTTGCCTTATTGCCTGCGCCCTTTTGTACTTGCACAGTAAAACCTAATTTGAGTAAAGCACTGACAGAAGTTGGCGAAGCCGCTACGCGATTCTCTCCTGACAATGACTCCTTGGGTATTCCAATGATCATAAGCCACCTTTAGTTAACTAAATGACAACACAAACGATATCATTTTATGCAAATACCAATAAAAGATGTGATCAATCTACATGGGCTAAAAATGCCAATAACTGTTTTGCTTTAGGTTGCAATAAGCAGCTATTAGTTACTCAAGTGCTTTGTTTTGTACATTTATTTCCATGTATTCTTAACCAATCACTTACTGGAATAGAAATAACATCGCAGTAATTTACGTTATTTTATAAACGCTTAATGTTTTACCATCATTCGAGTAAATTTAATACAATTAAAAATTGTGGTTATTGCCATGTTCACTATTCAGTGGTTGAATAGTTGCGAAAAATGGTGGCTATAATCGGTAAATTGAGTGAATTATGCGAAGAAAAAACCCAATGGAGATGAGTTTATAGTGTTATTATTTTTGTTAATTTTTTTGCTAATTTTGTAGATATAGCAACTTAGTGGTTATGCAGTGACGTTAATCACAGTCGTTAATTGGCCAACTCACTATGTGATCCTCAAAGTGATCAAAATCCACAGTTTGCTCTTTGACTATTTTACCGCGCACCGACATGCCTGCTTTATGCATGGCTGAAGTTTTACCTCGATTAAGGAGCGGATGCCAACTGGGCAGATCGCGTCCTTCGTGTATGCGTCGATAGGCACAGCTCGGTGGCATAGAGGAAATGTACTCTAAATTATCGGTTGTTAAAACGATACACTCAGCCACCAATTGAGTTCTTTGTGGATATTTTGTGCACCGACAAGATTTATCGTTGAGCAAACTACAAGCAATATTAGAATAGTATACGGTTTCATCTTGGTTAGTTTGTTGCGTTGTATTCCCTTGGTTTTGCTGTTCGTCACTTTGATCATCAATAAACTTGTGTAAACAACATTTAGCACAACCATCACAAAGAGATTCCCATTCTACTCGGGACATTTGTTGCAATGATTTTTGTTGCCAAAAAGGTTTTTCGTTGTGCATTGGTATACTTACTGAATGGCCGGATATTTAATGCGATCAGATAAATGCCCAACTGAACTGACGAAGTAATAAGACAAGTTCCAATGCATTAAACTTTTGTAATTATCGTAAGCTAAATATACCCGACCATTGGCATCATCAGGAAATACGATTGCGGCGCTGATATCAACATTGGGCAGATCTGAGCCATCAGCACGTCTAACCCCTAAGGCTTGCCACTCTGAGAGGTTTTTTTCAGTTCGTTTAAAGGCTTTTAGCCAATTCTTTCTACCGCCAGTGTTTTTTGGTATGGCTAAACTCAAATCAAAATCGCTGGGTAAGGTAATTTGCCTTCCCCAAGTGAGATCGGCATTCCAGCCTTCGGTTTTTAAATAGTTGGCCATTGATGCAAATACGTCGGCTTGATTAGTCCAAATATCTTTTTTGCCATCGCCGTCGCCATCAACGGCATAACTGATAAATGAAGTTGGCATAAATTGATTCTGGCCCATGGCACCAGCCCAAGATCCCTTCATGTCAGCCACTTTAATATGACCTTGTTGTAAGATCGTTAAAGCCGCCCAGAGTTGCTTTTTAAAAAACGCTTCCCGTCGACCTTCATAGGCCAGTGTTGATAACGCAGAAATAACATTGTAGTTGCCCATTATTTTGCCAAAATTTGTTTCCAAACCCCATAAGGCGACAATAAATCTGGGCTGAACTTGGTATTGTTTAGCTACCTTTTGCAGTAACTGTTGATGCTTTTTGTACAAAGCGCGGGCGCGATTGACTTTCCAATCAGGTAGTCGTTTAGGTAAGTAGGTATCGAGGGTTTCGATTTTTTCCGGTTGGTTGCGATCGGCTTTCACCGCTCTTTGATGAAACTTGACGTTTGCAAAGCTCTCGTCTATCAGTGCGTCAGAAAATCCCCGAGTTGCAGCCTCGGCTTTGATCTCAATGATATATTCCTCAAAGCTAGGCTTGTTGTCTTGCTCATTCGCTGATGAAATAAAAGCTGAGCTAGAAAGAGTGATCAACAACGGGGTGATAAAGATGTATTTGAATAAAGTCACAGGCTACCTATTTTTATGATCAAAGTATGAAGATGCGTCGCTACGATATCGATGTTACTGATTGTGCTTTGTGTTGCGCCAATAAATCTTCTTTGGGTGGCGGCAACTGTAAATAATACCCTTGGGTTTTGATGCTTTGTTTTACTGTATCTAAATCAGCCAAAGCAAGTTTTTTCTTAGTATCTAGGTTAATTAAGGTCACAAGTGTTGGGGTGCCAAATACCGACATCAGCGCCTCTGGTACCTCCGAGAAATCATCTCGTTTGCTGACAAACAAATAGGTCTGATCTTTTTTGTTACTTCGATAAATAGCACACAACATTGTTTATACCTAAATAAAAGTTGAAAAGATGAAATTAACTGAACTCAGGGTAACTGGGCTTATTATAGCCTTAATCAAATCATAAATAGAGGTTAATTTCAGTTAAAATTTGTCGTTTATTGTCATCAGTCAACAACCATATAAGATTCAGTTGCGCTTAACTCGCCAATTGTTGGCGGGTAAACTCAGTAAGCTTTTCACCAAACAAGGCAAAACGCCAGCCCAATAAAATATCAACCGACGATTTAGCAATAGCGCCTTGATTCAATTGCAAGTACCAAGATAAGTATTGGTTTATTTGTTTTCTCGACGCTAAATTTTCTGGCAATAACTGATTATTTTCGGCAGCGTTGGCAATGTATTGCTTAACTTGCTGAAAAATTTGTTTGTAGCCTGGATACTCGTCTAACCGTTGAATTTTACTGGGGAAATTATCGCTGTGATCTTGTTCAATCTCATTGAGAACGGCCAACATCGCCTTGCCGTTGTGTCGCACGTCAAGCAACTCGACACCAGCTAGTTTTGTCATTGCGTTAATGGTTTTTGGGGCTATTTGCGCAATCGCGATCAAGGTGTGATCTTTGGCAATAAACCCAATCGGTAAATCCCTCTTTTGGGCTTGTCGGAAACGCCATATAGCCAGTTTTTGTAATCGGTATAATTGCGCTGGATTTAAACGCCAACTCATCTTTATTGCGCGATAAAGCTGAGTTTGATCTACGGGCGAAAACTTGCGCTCAATTAACAATTCAGTATCCTGTTGTGCCGCTGCAAGCCAACCTTTGTCGGTTAACTGCTTTGTCATTCTGGGATACAATTGAAATAAATACTCAACATCAGCTTGGGCGTAAAGCAATTGTTTAGTCGATAATGGTCGCGCAGTCCAGTCAGTTCTCGATTCAGATTTATCCAGTTCTATGTCCAGATAATACTTAACCATAGCGGCGTAACCCAGCGATAAACCCTGTCCTAAAAACGACATGACGATTTGGCTATCGATTAAATTGACCGGACGGCAGTTAGCCGAAGTCAAAAACACCTCCAAATCTTCTGAACAAGCATGAATGACTTTAACGATATTTGGGTTAGTTAATAATTGCCAAAAGGCAGATAAGTCATCAACCGCCAAGGGGTCAATTAACACTATCTGTTTGCCGTCACAAACTTGCAACAAACCGAGTTTTGGATATAGGGTGCGGGTGCGAACAAATTCAGTGTCTATAGCTAAAACCTCAGCCTCAGCTAAACTTTTACACACAGTATCTAGTATTTCTTGTTGTTGTATATATATTTTCTGCACACAATTTCCCGGGCTAACAAGGCCATTTAAAGTGATGATGTTGTAATATTACCAGTCAATAATAGCCAGCCTAGCTACGTCTTCTGCGGGTCGCCTGCTGTTGACGGTGCTGATGTTTTTTTACTGATCGGCGAATGCGTCTACTTTTGGCATTATCCATTGATTTTTCATCAACCTTGACTTTACTTTTGGTTTCTAAAGGCAAATCGACTAGTTGTCGGTAATAATTGACTTCTTTGAGTGAGAGTTCAATCCAACCGCCAGAGGGTAATTGCCGTTTCATTTCCATGTCACCGTAGCGCACTCTGATCAAACGGCTCACTTGTACTTCCTGACTTTCCCACAAACGACGTACTTCGCGATTGCGACCTTCTGATAGCACCACGTGAAACCAATGGTTGCGACCTTCACCGCCGCGATAAGTAATTTTTTGAAAACGCGCTGGGCCATCTTCAAGTTTTACCCCACTGCGCAGAGTTTGCAACATAGCTTCAGTGACTTCACCAAAAATGCGCACCGCGTATTCACGCTCAACTTTTCTTGATGGATGCATCAATCGGTTGGCTAGTTCACCATCGGTAGTGAATAATAACATGCCCGAAGTATTAATATCTAAGCGCCCTACCGCTACCCAGCGCTCTGACTCTAATTTAGGTAGGCGGTCAAACACCGTGGGACGGCCATCAGGATCTTTGCGGGTACACATTTCTCCTTCGGGTTTGTTGTACATGAGTACTCGACAAATTTCGTCTTGTTGCGCTTTTAAACTAACAGGGTGACCATCAACACGGATTTGTTCATTGCCTTCTACTCTATCGCCTAAATAGGCAGTTTTGCCATCGACACTGACCCTGCCGGCACTAATGTAGGTTTCCATTTCTCTTCGGGAACCTTTACCCGCTCGCGCTAATACTTTCTGTAATTTTTCAGACATAGGTCATACGTTCTCATTAATTAATACCTGCCTATGATAACCCAAGTCAGGCCTATACAAGTTAACTTTCTAACTCGACTCTATAAATATTGTCATTGCTCTGCAATAGCTGAATTTAAACACCATTGAATTGTACTATGTGTTGATCAGCGATCATCGCCAGCAACTATTACCATTATTTCA
>JBELHO010000038.1:7950-31938 GCA_042091375.1 Thalassotalea sp.
AATTGTACTATGTGTTGATCAGCGATCATCGCCAGCAACTATTACCATTATTTCACCGCTTAGATGATCTTATCTATAAACATATCTTGGGCTGCGCTGTTAACACTTCGCCTCGAACTGAGGCGAGGGGCAAATTTTGCTGTGCTGTTTATTTATCGTCAACGGCATTTATTTGGCCTCTAACTTTGCTACCCCCTGCCATTTATTTATCTATCGATATAAATTGTTATTCAAATGGTGTCGGATCACCTTGACCTAGGCGAATAATGTCAACGTTATCATCAGAAAAATCAATGACTGTAGTGGGTTTTTCACCAAGATAGCCACCATTAATAATTAAATCTACTTGATGCTCTAAAATATCGCGGATGTGCTCTGGATCGAATTCAGCGGTATCTTCACCAGGCATGATCAAGGTGGTGGACATAATGGGTTCTTGTAATTCTCGCAACAAGGCCTGCGCAATCGTGTTTTCAGGGATGCGAATACCGATAGTTTTCTTTTTCAAATTCAACAAGCGTTTAGGTACCTCTTTAGTGCCTTTAAAAATAAAAGTATAAGGTCCAGGGGTGTTATTTTTCATTAATCGAAAAGCGCTGTTGTCTACCCGTGCATATTCAGATAACTCAGATAAGTCACTGCATACTAGGGTAAAATTGTGATTTTTTTCAATTGCTCTGATCCGACAGATACGATCTAGGGCTTTTTTATCGCCAATGTGGCAACCCAATGCATAGCCTGATTCGGTTGGGTAGACAATAACCGCGCCATTTTGGATCATCGCCACCGCTTGTTTGATCAAACGGCCTTGGGGATTATCTGGGTGCACATAAAAAAACTGACTCATAATATTTATCCAAACATCATCTAAAGAGTTAACCTTGCCACAGCTGCCAAACGGGCTTGCTCTTGTCTGGAAGCGTTAATTTACGCCCTAAATCACTCCATTTGCTAGGGTAGTGAAAATCTGATCCTAACGATGAGTATAAGTCATACTCTACACAATAGTTTAGCATACGTTGACGTTGTTCATTATTCATCTGTGGCAATACGGTTTCTAATGCATCACCTTGAGCATTTTTAAAGGCGACAATAAGTCTTCTCAGCCATTTTGCCGACAAGTCATAACGAATAGGGTGTGCCATCACCGCAGTGCCGCCAGCTTTATGTATAATATCAACTGCTTGTTCAATCGAACACCACTCAGGTTTGACAAAGGCTTTATTGCCCTTTCCCAAATATTTATCAAATGCTTTTTGTTTGCTCGTCACCACCCCGCGTTGCAGCATAACTTCGGCAAAATGAGCGCGAGTAATAGAGCCATCACCAGCCAGTTGCTCTGCTTGTGCTAACACACCTTCAATACCGCACTTGTGTAATTTCTCACTGATCCGCAAGGCCCGTTGGCGTCGAGCCCTTTGCTGTTGATTAATCAGTTCAGTCAGCGCTGGGTGATCTTTATCTATATTTAAACCGACAATATGTATATCAAAGCCTTGCCAAGCGGTAGATATTTCAATGCCATTGATTAGTTGTAATGGCAGGTTTTGGTTTTTAATATATTGATTGGCAATATCTAATGCCGCAACGGTATCGTGATCGGTTATTGCTAGCACATCAATTTGAAAGTTTACTGCGCGATTGATCAATTCAACTGGGGTTAGCGCGCCATCAGAACATTTAGTGTGGCTGTGCAAGTCGACGCGAAGATTGGAAAAATCGCAACGATCAGTTGTTGACATTTGCTTCATTATGAGTTCTTCTATACAACAACTTAAATCCTAAACATGTAAACAGCGCTAAGTTTACTGTGGAAAACAAATTAATGATACACGCAAAACAAACTATTTCTATGAACTGGTGGTGGCATAACTCGACATAATTGGGTTGTGTAAATTGCGTTATTAGCAAGAATTTTCGAAAACCCGCTTTTATTCAGCGGGTTTTTTTATTTAAAAACAACAAACTAGGTAATAAAATGTTAGCAATACGAGTGAAAAGTTGGTTCATATGGTGGCTTTTGCCAATTTATGCAGGCTGACCCTATTAACGCAATATTTAAGGATACATGTAATGATCATCATATTAAAACCGCAGGCATCTCAACAAGATGCCAATGAAATACTCGACAAAATAGCCAACTTAGGTTTAAAACCACTGTACATGCCAGGTATAGAGCGTACCGTATTAGGTGCATTAGGCGACGAACGGCTACTCAATCAACTCAATCTCGACAGCTACCCTATGGTAGATCAAATCAAACCGGTATTAAGCCCATACAAATTAGTGAGTCGTGAATTGCAAGCCCATGATTCCACCGTAACCATTGGCAATGTGAAAGTCGGTGCCGGAAACTTTACTGTTATCGCTGGCCCTTGCTCGGTAGAGAGTGAAAATCAATTGTTCGGTGTGGCAGAAATGATCAAACACCAAGGTGTTCGTTTACTGCGTGGCGGTGCCTTTAAACCCAGAACCAGCCCTTATAGTTTTCAGGGATTAGGCGAAGCAGGACTTAAGTTACTCAACGCAGTAAAACAAAATTATAGCCTGCCAACAGTATCAGAAATCATTGATCCAGCTGATACCGAGTTGATGTACGATCACATTGACTGCTATCAAATTGGTGCGCGTAATATGCAAAATTTCCGTTTACTCGAATCTGTCGGCAAACAAGACAAGCCAGTGTTATTAAAACGCGGGATGAGTGCCACCATTGAGGAATTATTACTTGCCGCTGAATACATAATCAATGCCGGTAACAGCCAAGTCATTTTATGTGAACGCGGGATCAGAACCTTCGAAACCGCCACAAGAAATACACTAGATTTAAACGCTGTCGCTTATTTAAAAGAAAAATCGCATTTGCCAGTTTTTGTCGACCCCTCTCATGGCACTGGGGTTAAGTCACTGATCAATCCTTTATCACGGGCGGCAGTAGCGGTTGGCGCAGATGGCATTATTGTCGAAACTCACCTCGATCCAAAACAAGCGTTATCCGATGGTCATCAAGCGTTAAATGCTGAAGAGTTTGCCACTCTGATGGCTGATATTAAACCTTTTATTTCTGCCGCAGGTAAAACCTTATGAGATTCACTGCCGGCCCTGATGCCAACAAAACCATAGGCTCAGTCAACACCTTGTCAAGTAAGACTCGATATCAAGCCGATCCATTAACCTTGTTTAAAAAACTGTGTGGTAATACCCGCAATAATTTGTTGTTGGAATCGGCAGAGATTGACAAAAAACATCAGTTGAAAAGTTTGTTGTTAGTCGATGCTGCGGTAAAGATTGTTTGTTGCGGCAAGCAGGTCACCTTTACCGCACTGACCCTAAACGGACAGTCAGCAATTGCTTTTGCTCAACAACAATTAGCAGCACATGCCGAACTGCAAATAAATGACCAAGGGTTTATTGCAACCTTTGCTGACATAAACTTAAATACCGATGAAAAATCGCGTTTGTTAGCGACAAACCCATTTCACTGTCTGCGCTTATTTGAGCAGTTAATCAGTATTGATCATCACCCCTTGGCAATATTTTTAGCTGGCGCTTTTGCTTTTGAAATGATAACAGTCACCGAAGACCTGCCAAAGGTAGATAACAGTGAAAATACCTGCCCTGACTTTGTTTATTACTTGGCTGAAACCTTAGTGGTTATCGATCACCAAAAACGCTCAAGTGAGATCATTGCCAATGTCTTTTCAGGTCCGGAACAACAAAAATGCTATTTTGAAATGTCTCGCCGTTTATCGGATATCAAAACCTTAGTTGACAGTGATATTTCTCCTGCCAAAGTCACTATCAATCAAGCATCGCAACCACTAGAAGTAAACTGTGATATTGATGATCAACGCTTTTGTCAAACAGTAGAACAATTAAAACAACACATTAATGCTGGAGATATCTTTCAAGTGGTGCCTTCGCGTACTTTCAGCTTGCCATGCAAAGATACTTTTAACGCCTATCTAGCGTTGAGGAAAAGCAACCCAAGCCCTTATATGTTTTATTTACAAGATGATGAGTTTTGTATTTTTGGTGCATCTCCCGAATCGGCGATTAAATATCAACAACACAATCGCCAAGTTGAAATTTATCCCATCGCTGGCACTCGACCTCGCGGTTTTACTGAAGACGGGAATTTTTCCTTAGATCTCGATTGCCGAATTGAGCTAGAACTGCGACAAGACAAAAAAGAATTGGCCGAACACATCATGCTCGTTGACTTAGCCCGCAACGACGTGGCTCGGGTTAGTCAAGCGGGCACAAGGCATGTTGCTGAGTTATTGAAAGTTGATCGCTACTCACATGTGATGCATTTAGTGTCTCGAGTATGTGGCACTCTGGCAACCGATTTAGATGCGCTACACGCTTATCAAGCCTGCATGAACATGGGCACACTGTCTGGAGCGCCAAAACTAAAAGCGACCGAATTGATCAGAAAATATGAAGGTAAAAGACGCGGTAGTTATGGCGGTGCCGTCGGTTATCTCACCGGAGACGGCGATATGGACACCTGTATTGTTATCCGCTCGGCCTTTGTCAAAAATGGCATGGCTCACATTCAAGCTGGAGCGGGTGTGGTATTTGATTCGGATCCACAAGCAGAAGCAAATGAAACCAGACAAAAAGCACAAGCGGTGATTAACGCCATTAAAACCGCAGATTGTTATCAAAACACGCACAGTGAGGTGGGCTAATATGGAGCAGAACACAACAGCCAATACGCAAATATTTATGCTTGATAACCTTGATTCATTTACCTATAACTTAGTGGATGAATTTCAATGTCTGGGGTTTGAGCCCATTATTTACCGTCATACCCTGTCTGCGGATTTTATTTTTCAACAAATTGAAGCATGCCAAAAACAAGTACTATTAGTGCTTTCACCCGGACCTGGGCAACCTGATCAAGCCGGTTGTTTAATGGCACTCATTGCCAAATGTGCAGGGAAATACCCTATGTTGGGAATATGTCTTGGGCATCAAGCGCTGATCCAACATTACGGTGGCATTATTACTAGGGCTCCTGAAATTATTCACGGTAAATCCTCGGCACTGCATCACAGTGGCACAGGCATTTTCGCCAATACGGCTAACCCACTTCCGGTAGCTCGCTACCATTCACTTATCGCCGAGCAAGTGCCCGACTGTTTAGACACCATTGCCCACTGTGTTGCGCAAACCGATAACAGCCGACAATTAGCCATGGCAATTGAGCATAAACAACACAGAGTGATAGGTTTTCAATTTCATCCAGAATCAATATTAACCACTTTTGGCAGCCGTTTATTGACACAAAGTATTGATTATTTGACCGCAGCGCATGTTAACGGCCTTAGCCAAGGAGCAACTGATGAGTAGTATTTTACAACAATTAATTGACGGTAATTCACTTAGCCAAGCACAGGCCGAGACTTTTTTTAGTCAAGTCATGCTCGGCGATATTAGCCCCGAATTATTGGCTTCAGTATTGACTGCCTTGAAAATAAAAGGCGAAACTCCCCATGAAATAGCAGGGGCGGCTATTGCGGTAAGGCGTTATGCCACTCCATTTGGACAACACCCAGAGACGGTTGCCGATTGTGTTGGTACTGGCGGTGATGGTGCCAATACCATTAATATTTCGACTACGGCAGCGATTCTCGCTGCGGCTTGTGGTCTTGTTATGGCTAAACACGGTAATCGCAGTGTATCGAGTATGTCAGGCTCAGCAGATTTATTAACGGCATTAGGGGTGAATATTTCTATGTCGCCAAGAGCCGCGCAAGCTTGTTTAGCAGCAACCAATCTCTGTTTTTTATATGCCCCAGCTTATCACCCCGGATTTAAACATGCCGGACCGGTGAGAAAGGCCATGGGGGTGCGCACTTTATTTAATATATTAGGCCCTTTAGTCAATCCAGCTTCGCCAACGGTAATGTTACTGGGGGTTTATACACCTGAATTGATCGAGATGATGGCCGAGAGTTTACGTCTGACTGGGGTCAAACGCGGTTGGGTAGTGCACGGCTCAGGTTTAGATGAAATAGCATTACATGGGCCAACCCAAGTCACCGAAATTATTGACGATTCACTGCAACAGAAAATCATATGCCCGGAAGATTTCGGTTTACAGCGTTATCCACTTGATGCCATAAAAGGCGGCACCCCCGAAGAAAACGCCGATATTATTCAGCGCATCTTATCTGGACAAGGGAACCCAGCCCACAATGCCGCCGTCGTTATTAATTGTGCTGCTTTGTTGTATTTACACAATAAAGCCAGTGATTTAAAGACTGCGGCAACGATTGCTCAAGAGGTATTAGCTTCCGGTAAAGGGCTGCAGACACTAGAGACAATGGCAGATATTTCAAATCGACAATGCAATGCAGGGACAATGGCAGATCAGCCGTAAATAATACTATGAATGTACTTGAACAAATTATTGCCACTAAACGAGAAGAATTAGTGCGCCTCAAACAACAAAAGCCCTTAGCAAGCTTTATTGATCAACTCGTGCCCAGCAACAAAGACATGTATGCGGCATTAGATAGAAATCAAGGCAGTGGCAACGCCGGATTTATTTTTGAATGTAAAAAAGCATCGCCATCAAAAGGCCTGATCCGCGCTGACTTTGATATCAAAGCAATTGCCCAAACCTATGAAAAATATGCCGCGGCTATTTCGGTACTCACTGATGAAACCTATTTCCAAGGACATTATGATTATTTAAAAGTCGTTACTGAAACCGTTGCCTGTCCAGTGTTAAACAAAGACTTTTTCATTGATACTTACCAAGTGTATCTCGCCCGTTTTTACGGTGCTGACGCAATATTATTAATGCTCAGTGTATTAACCGACGTGCAATATATGGCTCTTGCTGAAGTGGCAAAACGCTACAATTTAGCTATTTTAACAGAAGTTTCAAATCAACAAGAACGCGACAGAGCCATTGCCCTTGATGCTAAATTAATTGGCATTAACAACCGCAATTTACGCGATTTATCAACCGATATTTCTCGCACCCTACAACTGGCACCCACCATACCCGATGACCGGATTGTTATTGCCGAGTCAGGGATCTATCATCACCATGAAGTGAGAGAACTGGCGCCAGCTGTCGATGGTTTTTTAGTGGGGAGTTCGATCATGGCGCAAGCAGACATGGATCTCGCTTGTCGTCAACTGCTGTTTGGCCACAATAAAGTCTGTGGATTAACTCGCCCAGAAGATGCAATTGCCGCTAGTAGTGTTGGCGCTGAATTTGGTGGGCTGATTTTTGCAAAAACCTCACCTAGATGCATTGATCAACACCAGGCTGAGCTGATCTGTCAGGCCGACTCCGGACTGAATTTTGTCGGTGTTTTTGTCAATCACGACATTGATACTGTGGTTGAATTAGCAGAGAAGTTATCACTCTATGCTATTCAACTGCACGGCAAAGAAGATCAAGAGTACCTCAATACGCTACAGGCTCGTTTGGCCAACTCAGCAGCGAGTGATTGCCTTATTTGGCGAGCTCTAGCTGTCGACCATGCTATCCCTGATTTACCATCGGCAACCAACAATGTGGTTTTAGATGGTAAACATGCCGGCAGTGGTCAAGCTTTTGCTTGGCAGATAATTGCACAAAGCCAGCAAGACTTGTCAACATGCTACCTTGCCGGTGGATTAAACCTTGAAAATATTGCGCAAGCAATAGACTGTGTTATGGCTCACAACTTAGTAGGGCTAGACATTAATTCAGGTGTGGAGTCGAGTCCCGGTATAAAAAATCATTTAAAACTTCAGCAACTCTTTGCACAAATACGGAATTATTAATATGACCCAATCAACCATAGAAAATGAACCCGAAATAACTAGTAAAGTAAAATCCAGTCTACCCGCCTACTTTGGCGAATTCGGCGGTATGTTTGTCGGTGAGTTACTCGTGCCGGCGCTAGAACAATTAGAGCAAGCATTTATTGCTTCTAAACAGGATCAATCATTTTTAACTGAGTTTGAACAATTATTGACCCATTATGCTGGCCGCCCCACACCGTTGACTTTGACTCGAAATTTATCGACTAATCCGTTGGCAAAAATTTATTTAAAACGCGAAGATTTATTACATGGCGGAGCTCATAAAACCAACCAAGTGTTAGGACAGGCATTATTGGCTAAACGCATGGGCAAAACTGAAATCATTGCCGAAACCGGCGCTGGACAACACGGAGTTGCTACCGCAATAGCCTGTTCATTACTGGGTTTAAAATGTCGTATATACATGGGTGCCGTTGATTGTGAACGCCAACAACCTAATGTTTTTCGGATGACCTTAATGGGTGCTAAAGTCATTCCGGTAACCGCTGGCAGTGGCACCTTAAAAGATGCAGTTAACGAGGCTTTGCGCGATTGGTCTGCTAATTATGACAACGCCCATTATTTATTGGGTACTGCCGCTGGCCCACACCCTTTTCCTACTATTGTTAGAGATTTTCAAAAAATGATCGGCGAGGAAGCCAAACAACAGATCCTCAAACAAGAAGGTAAATTACCCGATTATGTTGTCGCTTGTGTAGGTGGTGGCTCTAATGCTATTGGTATGTTTCATGATTTCATTGCCGAGCCAGATGTGCAATTAATCGGTGTAGAAGCAGGAGGTAAAGGTGTCGATACTTGTCAACACGGCGCAACCTTAGTCGCAGGTAGCAAAGGGATGCTGCACGGTAATTACACCTATATTATGCAAAATAGCGATGGCCAAATTGAAGAATCATATTCAGTATCGGCTGGCTTAGATTACCCTGCCGTAGGTCCACAACACGCCTATTTAAAAGACACGGGGCGCGCCCAATATGTCGCCATTAACGACGATGAAGCACTGCAGGCTTTTCAAACCTTAGCGAAATGTGAAGGTATAATTCCCGCCCTAGAACCATCGCATGCATTAGCTCATGTATTAAAAATGGCTGAACAAGTCACGGAAGAAACTATATTTTTACTTAATTTGTCAGGTCGAGGCGATAAAGATTTAGCCCATGTACACAGCGTTATGCACCCACCGACAAACGATACTGATGGGGATCAACATTGATGAATATACAATCGACAGACAAACAGTTGCATGTCAACTCCACTAGTGAGACCTCATTGCAGACAGGACACAGATATAACCGGTGTTTTAGTGACCTCGCTGAGAAAAATGAAGGCGCTTTTATTCCTTTTGTCACCATAGGCGATCCCGATGCCGAACAATCATTGGCGATCATTAAGGCCTTAATTGATAGCGGTGCTGATGCACTGGAACTCGGTATACCTTTTTCCGATCCAAGCGCTGATGGTGTCACTATCCAAAAAGCGGTGTTGCGCGCCTTAGAAGCAAAAGTTAATACCCAAACCTGTATTGATATTTTAACTAAGGTTCGCGCATATGCCGCAGATATTCCCATTGGCTTATTACTTTACGGCAACTTGGTATTTGCTCGCGGCATAGATAACTTTTATCGCGACATGAGTCAAGCAGGTGTCGACTCTGTGCTGATCGCCGATTTACCTATCCGCGAAAGTGCGCCATTTAGGGCTGCGGCATTAAAACACGGCATTGCCCCGATTTTTATTGCTCCGCCTAATGCCAGCGATGACAATTTAAAGCAGGTAGCCTCTTATAGTAAAGGCTACACCTATGTGTTAAGTCGAGCTGGGGTAACCGGAGTAGATACTGCCAGCCAAACAATGAATAACGAACAGAACTCGGCAAAACTACTACTTGACAAACTGGCGACATATCACGCTGCACCGGCAGTGATCGGCTTTGGCATTGCTAGCCCACAACAAGTAAAAGAGGCTTTAGCCGCTGGCTCTGCTGGAGCTATTAGTGGTTCGGCAGTAGTTAAAATTATTGAAAATAACTTGCAGGATCACTCAGCGATGTTAGTTCAACTTAGGGATTTTGTGCAAACCATGAAAGCGGCGACACGCCACTGCTAACCAAAACTGAAAACGCCTCAGCTGCAAGCAGTGAGGCGTTGTATTTTCTGAAAACTAGCTATTGGGCTACTGAGCTATTTTAGCCCATGTGTCGCGCAAACCAACGGTGCGATTAAAAATTAATTTGCCCTGTGTAGCCTGTTCAACTGGGATCTGGTTGTCTAAACAAAAATAGCCTTGTCGCTCAAACTGAAAAGCTTGCTCTGGTTTGGCGGCTGCCAAAGAAGGCTCTACTTTAGCGTCATCTATGGTTATCAACGAGTCAGGATTTATTACACTGTGAAAGTCTGCCGATGCCGCTGGATTGGCAACGGTAAACAAGCGATCATATAACCTCACTTCTGCGTCTAACGCTTGTTCAGCACTGACCCAGTGAATAACGCCTTTCGGCTTAGTACCATCGCTGGGATTTTTACCTAAAGTATCCTCGAGGTAACGACAATAAACCGCAGTAATATTACCTTCGGCATCTTTGTCACACCGGGTAGCCGTGATCACATAAGCGCCGCGCAAGCGAACCGCTTTGTCTAAGACTAAACGCTTGTATTTCTTATTGGCTTCCTCTCTAAAGTCCTCAGCCTCAATATACAGCTCTGCTGAAAAAGGCACTTTGCGAGCACCATATGATTCATCGCTCGGGTGGTTTTTAATATCGAGTTGTTCAACTTGATTTTCAGGATAATTCTCTATGATCAACTTCAATGGTTTGAGCACTGCCATTGCACGCGGCGCATTGTCATTTAAATCTTCTCTGATGCACGCTTCAAGCACACTCATTTCAACGGTATTATCCATTTTTGTAACACCAATACGCTTAGCAAACTCACGGATCGATGCCGGCGTGTAGCCGCGTCGTCTAAAAGCAGCAATGGTGGGCATGCGCGGATCATCCCAACCAGTAACCAAGTTTTCTTCAACTAAGGTGTGTAACTTGCGCTTACTCATTACCGTATATTCAAGGTTGAGACGAGAAAATTCATATTGATGAGGTACTGCGCTAATAGAAACATTAGCTAGCACCCAATCATACAAGCGACGATTGTCTTGAAACTCTAAAGTACACAACGAATGGGTAATACCTTCAATCGCATCAGATAAACAATGGGTAAAATCATACATAGGGTATATGCACCAAGCATCACCTGTTTGGTGATGATGAGCAAATTTCACTCGATAGATAATAGGATCGCGCATACACATAAAACTCGATGACATATCTATCTTCGCGCGTAATGAGCACTCACCTTCTTTGAATTCTCCGGCCTTCATTTTTGCAAACAAGGATAAGTTTTCTGCAACCGAAGTATCGCGATAAGGACTGTTTTTACCCGGCTGTTTTAGAGTGCCGCGATATTCTCTGGTTTGCTCACCATCGAGAAAACAAACATAAGCAAGCCCCTTTTCAATTAATTCAACGGCAAAACCATGCAATCTATCGAAATAGTCAGAAGAGTAGTGAATATCACCCGCCCAGTTAAACCCCAACCATTTAACATCTTCTTGAATGGAGTTAACGTAATCAATGTCTTCTTTTTCTGGATTAGTGTCATCAAAACGCAAATTACACAGGCCCTGATAGTCCTGCGCTATACCAAAATTCAAGCAGATAGATTTAGCGTGGCCAATGTGTAAGAAACCGTTTGGCTCTGGTGGAAAGCGAGTCTGCACACTTGAGTGCTTACCATTTGCAAGATCGGTATCAATAATTTGACGAATAAAATTTGTAGGACGGTTAACAACTTCCGACATCCAAGAAACCCCTAAAAAGTAAAATGATATGTATTGTAAAACCCTGAGGTTTTAACATTATTGCGATTATTATAACAAGTGTTGCGATGAGGGAATAGCGACGTTGTGGATTATTTTACAGCAAGTAATTATATTGATGGGGCTTGCTATATGTAAGATATAATTACCCACTATTTAGGGGGTATTTTTGCAGGTTATTATTGCAGATCATTATTGCAAGTTCTGGCAACAGAAAGTTATCAGTTGTTTATGCAAGGGAGTCCCTGTTTCAAGGTAGACCTGTGTGTTGATTCTATCGCCGACACAAACACAACAAACCAGTAAAAAGGCTGATCGAATGTGGGACTGAACCTAACCTAGCACTATTGCTTTAAGCCAAGCAGACGATAGTTACCTTGGGTTGTCAAAGTGACTTCAATATCATTATCAGTGCTGTTTTTCCAATACCAACCGTGAACACCTGCAAATGGCGTGGTAAATTGCCCATTGACCTGTTGTACATTAGCTATGGTATAACTCTCGTAATATCCAGTGTTATCTCCTGCTGGCTCACCGTGTAAATCAACGTATAATAAAGCGCCGTTAGTGTGCCATTGATAAGTCATTTTTTGATGTTTAGCTAAATAAAACTTATATTCAATACCACTTTGTGCAGGTACGATAAGATTGACCTTATCTTCACTTGACTCGATCGCTGGCGATGTGGGAACTTGCGGTTGTGCTAATACGGTGAGGCCTATTTTTTCGCCTAAGCCAGTTATATCGATATTGTATTCTGCAGGCAAAATAAACAACACCAGTGTGATCACAGCAATAATAATTGCTAAAAAAGTGCACTTGAGCAGGCTACTTCGAGTCGTCACAACTCGCTTATCATTTAAACTATTCATTAACTGTCTCTATAATAACAAAATTCAACACTGACTAATAAAGTAGTCACACAGAAATACACAAGTTAATTGATCACTGATCCGGTTAGCTGAAACCCTATCAACATAAAACCACAGCTCATTAACAACGTATTCAAAGCAAGGCTAAATTTATCAAAGCCGCGATATTGTCTGAGTATATTAATGAGCAATAACAATAAACCTAAGGCCAAAAACTGACCTATCTCAACGCCGAGATTAAAGGCGAGTAAATTGGCTAGTAAGCCGTCGGCATTTAATTGAAATTCTTGTAATTTAGTGGCTAGCCCTAGACCGTGAAATAAACCAAATACAAACACCGCTATTTTAGGTTCGGGAGTAAAACCTAAACAGTATTTAAAACCCGATAAATTATCAAAACCTTTATAAACCACCGATAAACCTATGATCGCATCTATCACATAGGCATTAACTTGAATTTGGCTTAACACCCCCAGTAACAAGGTAATGCTATGGCCTAAGGTAAACAAGCTGACATACAATAGAATGTCGCGGGTCTTGCGCAACAAAAAGATAACACCGAACAAAAATAATAAATGATCATAACCAGTAAGCATATGATCAGCGCCAATATATAAAAAGGCAACCAGATGTATGCCTGTCACATTGATTAAAAACTGCTTGGTATCTTGATCGACAGTGTGTGCCACTGCCGAGAACGATAGCATGGTGATCAGGCATATCAAGATGACATAAAGCAGGTCACATCTTGGTATCATTGATTGAGCTATCTGCCGTGTAGGGTTATTTTGACCACAATGGGTTTCACTCTGATCGTTTATAATGTTATTTTTATTGATATCTAGCCCCATGGATAAGCCATAGTGATTTTACGCCTACATTAATTGATTAGTATGTGTTTTTTCCACTTTACTGTTGGTCACATCCTTTTTGACTTAGTTTAATGAAGCCAACAAATCGATAAACTCTTATCAATGCCGCAAATAAACAATGCAAACTTGATAAGCTATTTAACTAAAACAAATCAATACGCCCAGTTGCTCAATGAGAGTTTTGTTGTTTAATAAAAGGCTGTATCTTTGCATAGGTCATACTGCGCCATAACCATTCAAACGGACCAAACTGAAAACGATCCATCCACCAAGTCGAAAAGAGCAGTTGCCAAAACCAAATAGCAAGAACAATAATAAATTGTAGCCAACGATCTGTCGAGCCAAATAAACCAAGTCCCCAGCCATAAAAAATAAAACCACAGAGTATACTTTGCATTAAATAATTAGTTAACGCCATGCGACCAACATTGGCAAAAGCGCTATTTAGCCACTTTGCCGAATTAGCTCGTGAAAAGACAATAAGCAAGCACAAGTAACCGTAAGCCATTAAAAGGCTGCCCCAATAATTGTAATGTATACCAATAAACATAGCTTCAAGACCCCAATTTACCGCAAAGTTGTAATCGATACCTAAAACAATGATAAACACAGCCGCGAGCACAGCAAAAACACCGTGTAAGATCAGGGTTTTACTGGTGTATTTTGCACTAAAAAAATCAAGTTTGAACAACGCCATACCGATCAACATTAACCCCATTATTCGCGGCATGTAAAAAACAATACTCTGTTGCATTTCTATGGCCATACGATAGCGTTGGCTGGCTTGTTCAAGCCACGAGCCTAAATTAGCTGTTTGCTCTTTAGCGATCAACTCGGCTGTTGGCGACCAAATAGCTTTGACTTCATTTAAATCTTCCACTTGCCAATGGGGTATTTTCATACCAATCAACAACATGATTAATGAACAAGCGATAAGCAGAAAAAAAGCAAGTACCAAGAGGTACTTTATCGATTTATTTCGCGCAGCAAATACTAGGGTTCCTGATACTGCATAGGCAAATAATATGTCGCCAAACCACAAAAAATAGGCGTGTAACAAACCAAATAAACCCAAAAAACACATTCGCTTGTAATGAATGGCATTGGATTTACCTTGTGTACTGGCTATATTATCGGCCATTAACGCTAAGCCAACGCCAAATAACACAGAAAAGATAGCCATAAATTTTTGATCGGCAAAAAGGTGACAAAGATAATAAACCCAATAATTTATCCCGGTTAAATCACCATAGCTAGTAGGGTTACTATACGCAGAAAAGATCATGGCAAACGCCTGAATATTCATTAACAGAATACCCAGCACAGCAACGCCTCGAATGATGTCAAGGTTAACGAGTCGTTGATTTTGGATGGTGGGCTTGGCTATCTCAGTATCCATTATTGTCCTTATTTAATGTCACAGCACCAGCTGAAATTTAACCAATGGTAATAGATTGTTGTTAAGTTGATATATTTTGATTGCAGTTAATATGATTAATGTAAGAAGGTAATTTGAAACTGATCATAAAAAAATATATCACTGATATTTTGTGGAAATTTAAAAGAGTCAATACTGATTACTAAATACTAATAGGCTATTTGTCGTGAATGTATTGCCAGGCTTGCTCAATGCAATTAAATGCTTTTATTTTTAATCCTGTACGCTCAATGAATTGGTTAAGTAATGTCATTTGTACTTGATTAAAACACGCGATGACTATTTCATCACAACCGTGTTCAAGGGACCATAGATAGGATCCAGCAATAACTTTCATCACTTCTGGACTGCCCAGAGTGTCATCATCTAAGCTGTCTAGACGCAACCACTTAGCAAAATTTTGTTGGGCGATTTGAGTGTTAATTTCGGCAGAAGCAACTAAGATCCCTTCAATATTAAAAGGCCCAAAAGTTTTCGTAAACAAAACCTTTCCTCGCCACTCAAGTTCAACAAAACCATGTGGTTTCATAAATCCAACCCCTGTGATAACAATTATAGTTGATCAGCATATAAGCAGATAACGAAATTAAAACTCCGTTTTTTCTTAATAGTAATATATCACTTATCAACAACAATTTGACATAGTATTAGTTGATAATAACATGAAAAAGTCAAAACAAAACAAAAAAGTAAATAAAGAATCAAATAAAGGTTAATAAAAAGATATTTTATAAATAATCAAAATCAATGTCCAAGTCGGTAAATGTCGCTATGCTGGGCCAATATTCATCATGTGTTTCCGAACTTATCAGTAATGCTAATAGATTGCCTTAAATAAGGCGAGTGCTACTCATCTCAAAAAAATAGTAAACTGAAACAAAGGCATATAGTCAGTTAACTGCCCTAACCTGTTCCATTGGGTAACAATTAACAATACACAAGGATCCAGTTTTGCATGGTATTATTTGCCCAGTATTAAATATCAATTAAAGGAGAGAAAGCTGTTGTGGGTATGCAAACAATTGCACTGTTAGATTAGTAAAAGTAGAGGAAATAATAAGTCTATAAACAATATTAACGCTTGTGTTTGGTAAACACAGCAATCACTATACCTATGACTTGTTCCTGATCAACTGGCCCTATTTGTTCAACAGAGACACTTTTATTATTTTCGCCCTTTAACCAAATAAAACCATGGTGATCAACTAAGGCAACTTTTTTGACAATAAGCCCATAACTTTTATGAGCTATTAGTAGCTTTTTACCTTCGCCAATAAAAAATTTTGTTAACCAACGTTGAGTAAGAACATAACTTTGGTTTGGAATGAATGGCGACATACTCTCACCATTCACTTTAAAAATTGAAAAGCCTAACATTGATCAACCCAGCTTAGGATAGCTCACTGTCTGAAATGGCGGATAGGGACATTGCGCATTAAATGTCTCTATGTCTTTCGACTGCCAAAATATCTCAGCAAAACGGTTGACTAATACCAATAATTCAAGCGTGACAGCCATATTGACTTTCTGTTTTGCCGCCGATGTTTTCAACATAATATCATGAGTTAGTTGATGAATTTCGGGGAATTTATCGAATTGTGGTTGTTTAAAATAATCCCCCCAAATAACCCGTACTTCATCCTTGACTATCCCGCCCTGCTGTTCTTTCTCAGCACTTAAGCGAGCCAAGGTTGCAGTTTGTTCAACGTTAAGCTCACTTTTACTTGCGAGTTCATCGATTAATTCAACCATGCGGATCATTGACAGCACAGCTAACTGAATAGTCATAGGATCATATATTTTACAAGGAATATCACAATGAGCAGAAGCTTGCTCGAAATCGAAAACCTTATCAAGTTGGGCAATAATATTATATAACATTTTAGGACTCCGTTTTACGTGATTTAGTCTCAACACGAGACCGAGCAAACAATACACCTATGTAGCCAATCGCCACAATAGAGATAAACCATACTAAATGAGCAATCCAGGCATAGGGGTGACTGTGGTCATGACCATCATGCGCCATGACTTGCGGGCCAATAAGCGATGAAAAGGTAATTAAAAAAATCATCAATTTTGCTGCTATTTTATTCATGTTATTTCCTTTAGTGAATGACTGCAGTGTCATAATCAAGTGTTTGTTTTAGTTGCTTTAATTCAACAATACAATGCTCACAAGTGGGGTATTTCTGAGCAAAAGTTAAAATTGGATTTAGGGTCATACTCAATGCGCCAAAAGCTAGGTTTCTCAGCGATAGACTTTCTAATGGGTTTTGACTGGTGCTGCGGGCTTGCTGATATGCTTGCACAAAGTAGCCAATCGAACGTTCATATTCACCAGTTGATTCAAATAATGTCCCTAGGTTGTGACAAGTGCATATCCAAGCCATTAATAATGACTCATGTTGCTCACCTCTACTCCACATGCCTTCTAATTGGCTGAAAGCTGATTTGTAATAAAGTTCAGCTTTAGTCCATTGCTGCTCGTCGTAGTGGCTATTGCCTTTCCTCAATAAATCTTGCCAATTCATTGATTTATATCCCTTACTTAGTCATTTTAGCCAAGGTTTTTGCCACCCGCTCTTTATTCATGACCACACCAGCTTTCAACGAATCCCACTGTTCAGTGATCTCTACTTTATTAGTTGCCTTGCCTACTTGTATGATACCTATCATTCCCAAGGCAAAATGCGGTGTACATTTATACAAATATGCGCCTTCTTGACTAAATTTAACCACAGCTGTTTGCCCCATTGCAGTATTAAATGGTTCAGCACCTTTTGGACTAAGCATAGATTGTGCGTTATGAGTCACATCAGAAGGGACAAATTCAACACTGTCACCGACCGCTATTTTTAGGTATTCAGGCTCCATTATCATAGTTTGTCCGCTGGCATCAGCGGTTAACAATTTAACTTGGTGCTGTTTTGCAGCAACTAAGCAAGGTAGGAGCAATAACAGTGATATAGCTAATTTTTTCATTTAATTTACCCGATAAGTCATATTTATAATCAAATAATAATCATTCTTATTTAGATTTACAATAAGTATTTGGAATTGCCGTGATATAAATTTACCTAGGAGAGGACAAAAAAAAGTGATGATAAAGATATAACTTTTGGTTATCACTCTATACTTTTTGTGTTAACAGTTATCGACTGTGTACCTGCTGATAATTGCAGTAATAATGTTGTGTTACTTAGACTATATAGCCTACGCAAGACATTTGGATATTTGGTTATTAAAATATTTAAATTATGGCAAAGCACTGAGCACTAATTACGAGAGTGCTATATATCAAAAGAATGCCTATCTATCAAAAGAGCGTATATCTAAAAAAAGAGCGTCTATGTCTTATATACACATCTACTGACTAGTGAAATCCATTGTTCAATTATCAAGTATTAATGGGCTAAGAGGCACAACCACCTTTGTTCACAATAGCTATTTGTCTATTAAGCTCTTTGTCTATAAACAAAGCAGCCAAATGAATAAATGCTAAAGTTAAACGGCTAGTGCGCAATTGAAAAGCTATACACAGATAAAAAAATAGAGGCTCAATCACAGTTTGAGTATTTATATACTCAGCATTTGTGTACTCAGCATTTATGAACGGCTTTTTTAAGCGCTGCTTTTAGGTATGTACTTTTACAATCGTTTACGACCAAAAGCAGTGAATTGAAGCCCTCTCTATTAGTGTCTTAAACATCAAAATTAGTGTATTTAACATCAGAAAAAATAGCCCATTAATGCTAATGCAGATACCCATTGATAACGATTAATTATAGCCTAGTATAAATACGTGATTATCTTCACGCTCAAGGGCATTGTCGTTGTTTTCATCTTTAGTTGTGTTTTGATGATTTATCTGTTTAGTCGCATTGATACTTTCAATAGTATTGAGCTGTTGAGCGGAATATATTAAGCGGCGATTCAATGTGTGATGATCATTAAGCATAATTACCTCTGCATAGAAATAGTATTGACAAGCTGATCATGCATAAACAGTGCCTAATAATTTTCCCTTTTTCTAAAATGTGAAACACTGCCATAAAATAGTAAAATTTCTAGATTAAGATCTGCGCTAAAAGAGCGGTTATTGGCTTATAAAGGCGTATAACTCACTTTTTAAATCGCAATAATTATTCTTTGCCAATACTAAATACCGACAGAGCTTGGTTACCGCAATTCAACTTTTACATCGGATTTATTTTCATTTTGCTTAACAGTATTTGTAATATGCAATGAAATATTTCACATCCACTTACACCTGTTGAGATGACTGTATCATTGACTATTAATATGCTGTAATACATTGATAAGTATTTATATTAGCTGATAAGCCCGAACATTTTGTAGCGGCAACAGCAACTCCTTTAAGGTGATAATATCCCCCTCATAACATGCCCTAGCTATAAAAAAACCCTATCATATAGATAGGGTTTTTTATTTAATGAGTCCGTTGTGATCCCGCCGCAGTGGACGATTAATTTACAACCCTACCCTTGGTTATTTTACCAACCTGTTTTTTCTTTAAGAGCGACACCAATGTCAGCTAAAGAACGAACTGTTTTAACACCAGCGGCTTCTAAAGCAGCAAATTTCTCATCGGCGGTACCTTTACCACCAGCGATAATTGCACCAGCATGGCCCATTCGTTTCCCTGCTGGTGCAGTCACGCCAGCAATATAAGAAACAACAGGTTTAGTAACATGGGCTTTGATGTAATCAGCGGCTTCTTCTTCAGCAGTACCACCTATTTCACCAATCATTACGATTGCTTCAGTTTGAGGATCGTTTTCAAACATTTCCAGTACATCAATGAAGTTGGTACCCGGTATAGGATCGCCACCAATACCGACACAAGTTGATTGTCCAAAACCAGCATCAGTGGTTTGTTTTACCGCTTCATACGTTAACGTACCTGAGCGAGAAACAATACCTACTTTACCTGCCATGTGAATATGGCCTGGCATAATACCAATTTTAGTTTCTCCAGGAGTAATAACTCCCGGACAATTTGGCCCTATCATTCGCGTACCTGTTTGCTCAAGTTTCACTTTGACATCAACCATGTCTAAGGTTGGAATACCTTCAGTAATAGTAACAATCAGTTCAATACCAGCGTCGATAGCTTCTAAAATGGCATCTTTACAAAATGGCGCAGGTACGTAAATAACCGTAGCAGTGGCGCCAGTAGCTTCAACTGCTTCGCGAACGGTATTGAATACCGGTAAACCTAAATGCGTTTGACCACCTTTACCTGGGCTAACGCCACCAACCATTTGTGTACCGTATTCAAGAGCTTGCTCTGAGTGAAAAGTACCTTGACCACCAGTAAAACCTTGACAGATAACCTTAGTTTGTTTGTTAATTAATACTGACATTATTTGCCCTCCGCTGCGGCAACAACTTTTTGTGCTGCATCAGTCAATGATTCAGCGGCAATCACATTAACGTCCGAAGTCGCCAATACAGTGCGGCCAGCTTCGGCATTAGTGCCTTCCAAACGAACCACTACTGGAACTTCAACACCGACTTCTTTAACTGCAGCA
The DNA here is from genome assembly GCA_042091375.1 of Thalassotalea sp. Taxonomy (GTDB): domain Bacteria; phylum Pseudomonadota; class Gammaproteobacteria; order Enterobacterales; family Alteromonadaceae; genus JBELHO01. Next base: position 28,406 of record JBELHO010000038.1, read on the forward strand.
ATGATCCCTTCAGCAATCATGTCACAGCGTACAATACCACCAAAAATGTTAACTAATACCGCTTTTACATTTTCATCAGAAAGGATAATTTTAAACGCTTCAGCAACGCGTTCTTTGGTTGCTCCGCCGCCAACATCTAGAAAGTTTGCTGGTTTTCCGCCGTGTAAATTAACGATATCCATAGTGCCCATTGCTAAACCAGCACCGTTAACCATACAACCGACGTTGCCATCCAATGCAACATAGTTTAATTCCCATTGCGCTGCATGTGCTTCACGTTCATCTTCTTGTGATGGATCATGCATTTCGCGAATTTTTGGTTGACGGTATAAAGCATTGCCATCAATACCAATTTTACCATCTAAACAGTGAAGGTTACCTTCATCAGTTATTACTAACGGATTGATTTCTAATAAGGCAAAATCAAAGTCATTAAACATCTTAGCTAGACCCATGAAGATCTTAACAAACTGTTTCATTTGCGTAGGGTTTAAACCTAATTTAAAACCCAATTCGCGAGCTTGATAAGCTTGTGGGCCTACCAAAGGATCAATTTCAGCTTTGTGGATTAACTCAGGTGTTTGCTCTGCAACCGTTTCAATTTCAACACCACCTTCAGTAGAGGCCATGAATACCACTTTACGAGTTCCGCGATCAACGACGGCGCCTAGGTATAATTCATTAGCGATATCGGTACAGCTTTCTACTAAAATTTTAGAAACCGGTTGTCCGTTCTCATCTGTTTGATAAGTCACTAAGTTTTTACCTAACCAGTTTTGTGCAAACTGCTTAATTTCTTCTTTAGTTTTTACCAGTTTGACACCGCCAGCTTTACCGCGACCGCCTGCGTGAACCTGAGTTTTTACAACCCACATATCGCCGCCTATTTTAGAGGCAGCTTCGGCAGCTTCTTGTGGGGTATCGCAAGCGAACCCTTCAGAAACTGGTAAACCATATTCAGCGAATAGTTGTTTCGCTTGATACTCATGCAAATTCATGGTGTTTTATCCATTTATCTGTAGATGAAATTAGTGACAATTCACAACAAACCATCACCGTCGAAAAAAGTTGACCGATTATAGTACAAAAGCTCTACATAACAAAGCCCCTTTAGCATTAATACTATAGTAAAGATTGATTTATTTTCTTTGCTTTGTTGTCTTTTATTTTTTGCGATATCAGTGGGGAAAATTAACTTCTATATATTGATTTAGATCATGGATATGTATTCACAAAATATGTTTTGCAAATTCAATAAAAAAACCGTGTGATATATCACACGGTTTTTGACAAGCCATTGGCAAAGATACGGTTAAATATCTAACAACAATCGCGTTGGATCTTCTAAAAGCTCTTTAATAGTCACTAAGAAGCCAACCGATTCTTTACCGTCAATCAATCTGTGATCATATGAAAGAGCGAGATACATCATGGGTAAAATTTCAACTTTACCGTCAACCGCCATGGGTCGATCTTGAATTTTATGCATTCCCAAAATACCCGCTTGTGGCAAATTCAGAATAGGTGTAGAAATAAGTGAACCAAAAACACCACCATTGGTAATGGTAAAATTACCACCTTGCATTTCAGCCATTGACAGTTTGCCATCACGTCCCTTAATAGCTAAATCGCGAATGCCATTTTCAATACCGGCCATACCTAATTGATCAGCATCGCGAAGTACTGGTGTCACCAAACCTCGAGGTGTCGAAACAGCAATCGAAATATCAAAGAAATTGTGATAAACAATATCATCGCCATCAATAGAGGCGTTCACCGCTGGATAACGCTTTAAGGCTTCAGTTACCGCTTTGACGTAAAAAGACATAAAACCTAAACGAGTATCATGGGTTTTCTCAAATAAATCTTTATATTGTTTACGCAAATCCATAATTGGCTTCATGTTAACTTCATTAAACGTAGTCAACATCGCCGTAGAATTTTTTGCCTCTAACAAACGTGTGGCAATAGTTTTACGCAAGCGAGTCATAGGTACCCGCTTTTGACTGCGCTCGCCAAGATCTTGCACGGCGACAGTCGATGCTGCTGGTTTAGCCACAGGTGCAGACTTAGTAGCAGAGGCAGCTTCTACGTCCTGTTTTGATATTCTACCGCCTTTACCTGTACCGGTTACATCGCTGGCACTAAGACCTTTTTCAGTTAACAATCGACGAACTGATGGACTTGCTAAATCATCTGCTCCACTGGTTTCTTCAACGGCAGCTGGTGCAGCAGGTGCACTAGCTCCGGCGTTGAGTTGACCAATAACTTGTTCGCCTAAAACCGTATCGCCTTCTGCGTGAATGATCTTGCCAATGACTCCATTGTCTTGAGCAACGACTTCTAAAACAACTTTGTCAGTTTCTATATCAACTAAATTTTGATCGACAGCAACCGTATCACCTTCCGCTACATGCCAAGTTGCGACAGTCGCATCGGCAACAGATTCAGGTAATACCGGAACAACGATATCAATGACTTTGCCGCTGCTAACAGGGTTGGCAGTAACTTTAGGCTCTGCTGCAACATCACTGTTATTAGCTGGCGACAGAATTGCGATCAATTGTTCACCTAATACCGTGGCTCCCTCTGCTTGTGATATTTCTGTGATCACCCCATCGTCAGTCGCTGGTACTTCTAATACCACTTTATCCGTTTCAATATCGACCAATACTTGATCACGAGCCACTTTGTCACCTACTTGAACATGCCAAGTAGCTATGGTTGCATCTGCAACAGATTCTGGTAATACAGGAACCTTTATCTCGGTTGTCATTTACTTTATTCCTTACACACTCTTAATTAATCTCTTTATAAAAAAGAGGGGCTATTTAACATTCAACGCATCATTGACTAATGCTTGTTGCTCTTTAACGTGGACTGACATATAACCTACGGCAGGTGCTGCTGAAGCCTTGCGACCGGCATAAGTCAAATAGGCACCATTACTTGGAATAGCGGCCCTAAAGTGATGCTGAGAGCAATACCAAGCACCTTGATTTTGTGGTTCTTCTTGACACCAAACAAACTGTTTAACGTGCTGATATTGATTGAGTTGTTTTCTCAATTCTGCTTCAGGAAATGGGTACAATTGCTCAATGCGAATAATAGCCACGTTAGTTTGTTCGTTTTTGCGACGTTGTTCTAGTAATTCGTAGTACACTTTACCACTACAAAACACCACACGTTCAACCTTGTCGTTGTCTAACTCATCTACTTCACCAATCACATTGTGGAATACACCATCGGCAAGCTCTTGCAAAGACGAAACAGCTAACGGATGGCGCAACAATGATTTCGGTGACATCACCACCAGCGGACGACGCATAGGTCTGATCACTTGACGGCGTAACATATTAAAAACTTGTGCCGGTGTCGAAGGCACACAGACTTGCATATTGTGATCGGCACACAGTTGTAGAAAACGTTCCAAACGAGCTGATGAATGCTCTGGCCCTTGGCCCTCATAACCATGTGGTAACAACATAGTAAGACCACATAAACGTCCCCACTTTTGCTCACCAGAACTAATG
>JBELHO010000039.1:0-2926 GCA_042091375.1 Thalassotalea sp.
TAATACCCCACAGCCAACAATAAAAGAGGGGCCAATGGTGGACAAACTATTGACTAACCATTGCCAGCTCAATTCAAATGCAAATGCTTGTTGCGGTGCACCAATGATCCAGGTGCCAACGAGATAACAAAAATAAAATATTGCCGGCATGGTTAATGGATTAGAGATCCAAACTAAACAGACAGATAGAGGCAAGTTAGCATGGACAATAATTGCCATACCTGCGGCTAAGATCATTTGAAAAGGAATAGGAATAAAAGCAGAAAATAACCCAACAGCAAATGCTTTGGCTACCGAACGACGATTTAAATGCCACAAATTGCCATTGTGTAAAAGTTTGCCAAAAATTTGCAAGTGTTTATTGCTCTTAATGGTGTGATGTTCAGGCATTATTCGCTTGATAAATTTTTTAGGCATACTCTCTTAACTACAGGAACAAATCACTATGGATTGGTGGTTGCTGACATTTTTTCTTGGCGCTATTTTGTCACTATTTTTACCAATAGTACCAGCGTTTTTTTACGTGTTGATGATAATTATTATAACAGTGATCCTGTTTACTCATAGTGATAGTCGTAAAGTTGTTGGGTTATTGCTAGGAGCGGCTTGGTTATTATTTCACGGAGCGCAATATCAACATATTTGGCACAACAATGATCTCAACCTCAACAATGTCATTAATCGCACAGTGCAAGTGCGCGGCGAGATCGCTAACATACCCAATGACCAAAACAATGCGCAGCGTTTTAATTTTTCAGTCTCGCATATTAATGGTCAGCCATTACCCCATCATATTGGCGTTCGCTTAACGTGGAAAACTTTAGAACACCAGCCTAAGCAAGGGCAATTGTGGTTATTGAACATTAAAATGAAGCCTGCTCATGGATTGGCAAACACTGGGTCGTTTAGCTATCAAACATGGTTGCGTAAAAATCACATTCACGCAACAGGCTATGTCAAAAACTCGTCAAACAATGCGCTGCTTAATGCAAGCAGCAGTTTTCGACAACGACAATATGATCATTTACAAGCCACCTTAGCTAGCATCGAAGCTAACTCACTCGCACCACTGGTGACGGCACTCACCTTTGGTGAAAAGAGTCTGTTAACAGATCAACATTGGCGTGTATTACAAGCAACAGCAACTCAGCATCTGATGGCAATATCTGGATTGCATTTGGGGCTGATTGCTGGTGGCAGTTATTTTTTTGCCATTTTTGTATTAAAAATATTGCCTTTCACCAGCCTAACAACCGCCAATATATATCCTATATTGACAAGCAACAACCGAATTTTGGCGATAATATTTAGCTTCATAGTGACTTGGATTTACGCGTATTATGCTGGTTTTTCTGTTCCGACCATCAGAGCATTATTGATGCTATCGTTCATTTGGGGCGCAAAATTACTGACCGTAAAACTCAGTCTAGTGCGGTTAATCTTATTAGTGGTTTTCAGTATTATTATGGTGAGTCCATTCAGTGTGTTTTCTAGTAGTTTTTGGTTGTCATTCTACGCGGTAAGTATCATTCTTATTGTCTATTGGCGTTTTAAGCCAATATTAGTCAGTCCGAGTTCATCTCGGCTGCTGGTTTTTCTTTCACGCTGTAAAAGTCTGTTTATCATTCAATTATCACTTACGGTGTTGATGTTACCTATCACAGTATTTTTAAATTACAGTCTGTCATTATCAGCTATGTTGGCAAATATAATTGCCGTGCCATTTATGAGTGTGACTGCTATTCCACTGAGCTTATTGGCGGTGTTATTTCTGCCAATTAACGCTGAAATCAGCCAATTAATACTTGAGCTTGCCCACGCCAGTCTATCGCTATTGTGGCAATGGTTAAGTTACTTAAGTACCTTAGATAACCTGATGTTGACACTATCACAATTACAATTAGCGGCGATTATTTTTGCGGTGTTGATGTTGTGGGTTGTGGTCTTTGTTGGTTTGTCAAAACCATATAGTACCTTACTTTATGGGCTTGTTTTGCTGGTCGGTCTAGTAGGCTGCTGTGGTTATTTTTTTATGTGGTCAACTAAACAATTTGCCCCTGAACAGTGGCAAGTGAGGGTGATGGATGTTGGTCAGGGTTTGGCAGTATTTATCGAAGTTAATGGTGAAATAGTCTTGTATGATACTGGTGCTAGTTACCCTAGTGGCTTTAATATGGCTGAAAGTGTTTTACTGCCATACTTGCGATACAAAGGCTACAAACAACTCGATGGACTCATTATCAGCCACGATGATAATGATCACGCCGGTGGTTTAGGTATTTTGGCAGAACAAATTCCCATAGCACGGATCATTTACAATGATGCTAATAGCCAGCCGTTATTGTCCACTGAACCTTGTCTACAAGGGCAAACTATTCACTGGCATTTCTTAACTATAGAGCAACTTTGGCCACAACAAGTTAAGGCGCAACACAATGATGATTCATGTGTCGTTAAAATATCCGATGGAAATAACAGTGTGTTACTGACTGGAGATATTTCAGCAAGCATTGAAAAAAAGTTAGTGGCTAAATATCACCAAAGCTCAGAAAATAAGTTACAGGCAAGGGTATTAATTGCTCCACATCACGGTTCGAAAAGCTCTTCTTCGGCTACCTTTATTGATGCTGTACAGCCGGATGCAGTTGTATTTAGTGCTGGATTTTTAAATCGTTGGCAAATGCCTGTGCCATCGGTAGTAAAACGCTATAACAACTATCAGGTAAAAACCTATAATACTGCAACAGATGGCATGGTTACTGTTGAATTTTCTCAGCAAGGTGCGCATATTGTCAAATATCGACAAAGTGTTTGGCCGTTTTGGTTTGCTAACTAAGTTGCGACTATTGTAAAATAGCTAAGTTGTTAATTTATAATGACAGTTTATACTTAACCTAGTTTACACTTAACCTAGTTTACACTTAAC
>JBELHO010000039.1:3026-18035 GCA_042091375.1 Thalassotalea sp.
ACTTAACCTAGTTTACACTTAACCTAGTTTACACTTAACTTAGTTTAAATTGTTGTTGTATTGCCGTTACCATGGCCACGTCACCTGTGTCTAGTTTTGATGTCAAAATCAGATTTAAGCTATCAGTTGAACCACACCTATGGCGATGTGTAGATTTGCCGTGTTGTTACCATTTAATTGCTTTTGGCGACAAAGACGATGAACTAGTCAGGAATTATTGAGAAATAAATGTCAGTCAAAAATGATTCACCCAAGCAAGAAAATGTTAGCACATGGCAAACCTTTATGCGTTTAATGAGCTATGCGAAATGTTATAAAGCCGCTTTTATTGTCGCCATCATTGGTATGATAGGTTACTCAGCAATTGACACCTTATTTTTTTCGCAACTCAAGCCGTTGATTGACGATGGTTTAACTAAAGATAACTCCAATATTATGAAATGGGCTCCTGTGTTTGTGGTTTGTTGTTTTATGTTGAGAGGTATTTTTCACTTTATTGGCAATTATTGCTTAGCTTGGGTTGGCAACCACGTTGTTGCTGACTTAAGACAAAGTGTTTTTCAGCATATAATGAGTTTACCTGTGGCTTTTCACGATAAACACTCGACTGGCACACTTATTTCCAAATTAACTTATGATACTGAACAAGTATTACAAGCCACCAGTAAGGCTTTACTTACCTTAGTGCAACAAGGCGCCATGGTGATCGGGTTTTTGGCTGTAATGTTTTATTACAGCTGGCAATTGTCGTCTATTTTTCTTCTGATCACTCCTGTCATTGCCATCATTGTGACTTTTGTTTCTAAGCGTTTTAGACAAGTGAGTAAAAATATTCAAAGTGCTATGGGAGAAGTCACTTCAGCGGCTGAGCAAAGTTTCAATGCCCACAAAGTTATTGTGACCTTTGATGGGCAAGCTCGTGAAAACAGCCGATTTGCAAAAATAAATAAACACAATCGTCAACAGCGGATGAAAATGGTGGCAACTAAATCAGCCAGTGTGCCATTAATTCAAATTATTGCTTCGTTTGCGCTAGCTTTTGTTTTATATGTTGCCAACCTTGATAGCATGCAAGAACATATTACACCGGGAATATTTATTACCGTTATTACTTGTATGACTATGCTGCTAAGGCCATTAAAGTTATTAACCACAGTCAATAGTGATTTTCAAAATGGCATGGCCGCTTGTGTGAGTATTTTTGCGGTATTAGATCAGGAAAAAGAAAAAGACACTGGACAACACTCATTAGCGCGTGCGCAAGGGCACATCCGCTTTAACCACCTTGATTTTTATTATCCAGAGCAACAACAAGCGGCTTTAAAAGATATCAGTTTTGTTGCTAACCCAGGTGAAACTATTGCTTTGGTAGGGCGTTCAGGCAGTGGTAAATCGACCACTAGTGCTTTACTGCTAAGGTTTTATGATGCCAGTAGCGGCCAATTGATGATCGACCACCAGGATATAACCGGCTATAAATTAACCGATCTACGCAAGCAATTTGCTTATGTATCTCAACAAGTTGTGTTATTTAATGACACTATTGCTAATAATATTGCTTACGGTATGCCAGAGGCTTCTAGGCAAGATATACTCGCTGCCGCCAAAAGTGCTCATGTTGTAGAGTTCACAAAAAATATGCCAGACGGCATAGACACCCATATTGGTGAAAATGGCGCTTTGCTCTCTGGTGGTCAACGACAACGCGTTGCCATTGCCCGGGCTTTGTTATGTGATGCGCCTTTTCTTATTTTGGATGAAGCAACGAGTGCACTCGACACCGAGTCTGAAAGGCATATTCAAGACGCTCTAAAAGTGTTGCAGCAAAATAGAACTTGCATCGTCATTGCCCATCGTTTATCGACCATAGAAAATGCCGATAAAATTTTAGTAATGGAGCAGGGTGAAATCATCGAGCAAGGCAATCATCAAACCCTCATTCAGCAACAAGGTGTTTATGCGCAATTACACCGTTTTCAATTTGGTCAATAACTCACATGCGCACTATTGAAAAAGTGTGGTTTCAACAACATTCAGCCAAGTATTATTTGCTGCCGTTATTGTTGCCATTTACAGTACTGTTTTGGCTGTTATCAACAGTGCGAAAACGACTCTATGACTTAAATATTAAGAGTAGACAACAGCTCAGCTGCCCTGTGGTTGTGGTTGGCAATATAGGTGTTGGTGGCAATGGAAAAACCCCAGTTGTTATTCACCTGGTTGAACAATTTAAAGCGCAAGGCCTTAAGGTTGGGGTGATCAGTCGAGGTTATGGTGGTCGTGCTCAGACTTATCCTTATCTGTTAACTGAAACTAGTACTGCTGGGCTTTCTGGTGATGAACCTTTACTGATTTACCGGCGCTGTAATGTACCTGTGGCGGTTGGCCCTGATCGCGTGGCTGCAGCGGGTTGTTTGATTGAACTAGGCTGTGAGCTGATCATTAGCGATGATGGCTTACAGCATTATACCTTAGCTAGAGATTATGAAATTTGCGTTATCGATAGTAAGCGATTTTTTGGCAATGGACTGTTATTGCCAAGTGGTCCTTTACGGGAAGGCAAATGGCGTTTGAATACGGTAGATCATGTTGTTTTTAACGGTATAATTGAAGATGGTAGCTTGTTAAAACGCCTTGATTTAAAAACGGTTCATCAGACCATGTCGTTGCGAGGTAGCCAAGTGTGTAACCTGTTAACGGGAGAGTATCTTAGATTAACCGACTTTGTGAAGCGTCAGCATGTGGTTAATGCTATGGCTGGTATTGGCGATCCCTGTCGATTTTTTGATTATTTACAGTCTTTGGGCTTTTCCCTTAAACAACAACAAGGTTTTGATGACCATCAAGCCTACAATACTCAACAGCTATCAAGTTTTAGTAAAGAGATACCTCTGCTGATGACCGAAAAAGACGCAGTAAAATGCCATGACTTTGCCGAAAAAAATTGGTGGTATTTACCGGTCGATGCTGAATTTATAGAAAATGAAAAAAACAGTTTAGTTACTGATATAATGAAAACATTGAACAGATAAACTGCACCATACCCCTGAACAAGCTGCTAAATGAGTGAGTTACTCAAGTTGAGATGAGCTCAGCTAACAAAGCAAATTGAATGGCTATCGGGTGTTATTGAAAAAAAACTTGTGAGAATACTATGGCATTTGATCCTAAATTATTAGACATTTTGGCTTGTCCTGTTTGCAAGGGCAAACTCGACTTCAATAAACAGCAGCAAGAATTGATTTGTCATTTTGACCGCTTAGCATTTGCTATCGTTAATGACATTCCGGTTTTACTAGAAGGTGAGGCGCGTCGCATAGTCGATGAGGACTAAAGCGAAAATAACGCTTGTTTTTCGCCGAAATCAAGATCAAAAATTTCACCTGTGTATTTAAGGTATTATGTTATGTCATTTATTGTGGTAATTCCTGCTCGTTTTCAATCTTCTCGTTTACCGGGCAAAGTACTCGCCGATATCAATGGTAAACCCATGATCCAATGGGTGGTAGAAAAGGCGCAAAGCAGTGGTGCTAGTCAAGTGATTGTTGCCACTGATAGTGATGAGGTGGCTAAAGTAGTCAGTGGATTTGATGTGTCGGTTTGTAAAACCCGTTCCGATCATCAATCAGGAACTGAGCGTTTAGCCGAAGTTATGCAGCTTCAGCAGTTTGATGACAATCAAGTGATTGTTAATGTTCAAGGAGACGAACCTTTTATTCCCGCTGAAAATATTGCGCAAGTCGCTAGAAACTTAGCTAACCAAAATGCAAATATTGACCAACCTGCAAGAATGGCAACCTTAGCTGTGCCTATTGGCGATGTTAACGAAGCGCTAAATCCCAATGCAGTTAAGGTACTAATAGATAAGGACGGTTATGCTCTTTATTTTAGTCGGGCGACAATTCCCTACGACCGTCAACGCTTTTTGAATGAAGACTCTATTGAACAAATAGGTGATTTCTATTTACGCCATATTGGTATTTATGCTTATCGCGCTGGTTTTATCAAAGATTATGTTCAATGGCCAACAAGTCAATTGGAGCAAATTGAGTCGTTAGAGCAACTTAGAGTGTTATGGCAGGGGGAAAAGATTCACGTTGCCGTGGCTAATTCACAATTGCCAGTTGAAGGTGTTGATACCAGAGCTGACTTAGAAAAGGCTAGGGCATATGCCCTAACACTTTAACTATGGCCTAGAGGCATTGTTCAATCTTTCTCTTAGACATAAAAAATAATAAATTTAAATTCATTGTGTTGTATAGTTAGACAACTAACCGATCAGTTTATTAATACCTTGACTGAAGATACTTCTCGCCTCTTTGCCTTGTTCGGTATTCAAGTATTGTTGGGTCGTGCTAATAAAATTACTGATCATATCTGGACTTAACCCGAGCGCTTCAAACTGTTTTTTTACATCATTGACTGCTTTAAGTGAGTCACTATATTGCGATGCTTTGTCGAGTAAACTAGATACCCCACCAGAAGACGTTAATTTGCTGATATCAGGCATTTGATCAATGAGTGAATCAACACCGGGCAGCGCCTGACTGAGTTGACTAAACTGCTCTGACGAGACATTATTTTTAACTAAGTTGAAAAGTGAGCCTAAACCTCCTGATGCTTGAGAGGTGTCAACTGATAGAGAATCTGAAAGTAAAGCGACCATATCTGTGGTATTGAGTCCGCTGGAAGTTGATTGTTGTACTACTTTCTCTTTACTTTCACCTAAGCCAACAAAACTCTTTAATTTGTCAAACCATGAATCTTCAGCCATAACAGGTAACGACAAGCAGGTAATTATTAGTATTAAAATTTGTTTTTTCATTATGTTATTCCGCTTATATCAGTGAATTAATGCTTTCTACTATAAGATATTTATAGCACAGATACCGATTTATTATCATGCATTTAAGTACATTATTATGTATTTCTTCACTATATTGGTATTGAGGATCTGTTTATAGTCTAAAGGGGCAACTGATAGAAATAACTGAGTCGACTTTTTGAATTTAGAGAAATAATCTCTCAACATTTACATTCGACAATATATTCCTTGCTATATTGTTAAGGTATTGCATTTTTATTTTCTACCTGTCTTATTACAACCTAAAAGTAAAAAAAACTAAAATATCCAAGCAGTTCAACTTTAAATTGTGGCACAATGTTAAACGTCCAATTTATCCTTCTATTAATATTTCTGGAGTTTTTATCCTTAGATATATTAATGACTTCACTGTAAAGCAAAGATCGCAATATGAAATATACGCTATATAAGAAAGCCATGTTAAAGGGGGTATTCGACATGATGCCTCTTAATTTAGCGGTAATTCCGTGGGGAATATTATGTGGTTCTTTGGCCATACAACGGGGTTTTTCAGTAATTGAGGCACTGTTGATGCCTCTAGTTGTTTTTGCTGGTTCAGTGCAACTTGTTGCTATCGAGCTTATTGCTAGCAATGCTTCTTTAGCAACGATTTTATTTACTGCTTTTATTATTAGCTCTCGTCATTTTCTTTATGGTTTAGCGTTAAGAGAAAAATTGTCGGTTTTAACTCCCAGATGGCGTTTAAGTTTGGGTTTTTTACTAACCGATGAGTTATTTGCACTGTCGGGCAGTCAAAAATCATTGTTAGGCCCTTTGCGTTTACTATATGGTCTGTGCGCTGGCGCTAGCTTCTATTTTTGCTGGTTATTGTGGAATATCATAGGCATTTTTGCGGGCAGTTATTTACCGGATTTAACTACTTTAGGATTAGATTTTGCTATTGCGGTAACATTTATTGCCCTTGTAGTACCTAGCATTACCTCGCTGCCAATAGGTATTACAGTGCTTGTCTCAGCGGTGTTTTCTGTTGTTTTTTCTCTACTTGGCTGGCAATTAGGTCTTGTTCTTGCTTCGTTGTTAGGTATGTTGGCTGGCTACATTGCGGCGCGTATGGTTAATAAAATACATCGAGGTGATCATAATGACTGCGGTGAAAACAACTTACATAGCAAGGAAGGCAGTAAATGACCTTGTTGACCATTTTTTTATTAGCTGTGATCACTTTTAGTAGTAGATATTTATTTATTCACCCTAAAATGCCTATCCGCTTAGGCGGCAAGTTACGTCAATTCCTCAGTTTTAGTGCGCCTGCAGTATTAACCGCAATTTGGGTACCGATTATTTTTATTCAAGGTGATAACCTAAATATTACTGTCACTAATCCATACTTAATCGCCGCCTTAGCTGCGATTATTATTTCTGCTAAAACTAGGAGTATTTATTTAACTATTTTAGTCAGTGTGGTCATTTTCATCGCTATGCGGTTAAGTATTTAATAACAATAAACACTATAACTTAGCGCATTCTGCAAATTGCTAACAAACACCATTGTTGTTTTGCCCTTTACAGCATTTAATCATGCAGTATGTTCAATGATCAGCGGGCATTATGCTGTTGGTTTTATTCTGCATACACTATTTTACGAAAACTATTCTGCGGGCTTTATTCAACGCACATTATTTTTGCGAGCATTACATAGTTACCCAATAATTATAATTCTTTAATGAATGTCGATTAAATGCCTTAATGTAAATTTAATGTGTATTATTTGTAAATTTAAATTTACTTTGAGTTTTTTGGTGTTATTATTTGGTTAATATTAATTAAATGCCAATCAAAAAAGAATTTCTGTAAGTTAATAAATTTAGTTTGAAAATGTACATAAACATATTAACCAATGATGGTTACGACACTTAATTACTCTCTTTAACTTTGGTTAAGTGGCAGTATATAGATATACCGATACAGGGATATACTGATGCCAAATGAGTTATTAATGTTGTTCGCTATTAACTCAATTGGCTCATTCTTTTTGATGGAACACGGAGAGAATGATGGTTCATTTTGTTCAAATAGTATTTAACCAAATTGCTTTGTTATTTTTGCTAGTTATCAGTATTAGTGTTTGGGCGGAAATACCCCAAGTACCTAAATTGAGTGTTCCTGCTAAAGATAGTGATGGTGTATATAAAGTGTCTTGGACTAGTGTGCCAGCGGCTTCACATTATAAATTGGTAGGGGAAGATAGTGGCCTGCTTTATTCTGGAAGTGCACGAACGCTATTTCGCAATAACCAAATCAGTGGCATTTATTATTACCAAGTCAAAGCCTGTAACAGTAGTGGTTGTAGCTTGTATTCAGAAAAAAAAGGGGTACGTGTAGGCAAAGCCACACTTGAAAATACCATACCTGAAAAAATAATACCTGATTTGTCTATACTGAAGGTATCTAGTAGAAATAATAATATACCAACTCATAATGTATGTTGCGGTGAAATTTCAACATTTGAACAATATGAATTGTTGAATAAAGTCAGTGAACTAAGGTATCGCGGCAAAGCTGTAGCTATGTTAATTGATAACTTTAATGGCAATGCTGACGAGATTAACGAGAATAACGAGAATAACGAGATTAATGAGATTAATGAGATTAACGAGATTAATGAGATTAACGAGATTAACGAGGTTTATTATGAAGAGATTTATTATGAACAGATTTATCATGAAGAGGTTAGCGTTTTAAACTGTTCAAGCTGCGCCACTTATCCAAATCAAAAACTGTTGAACCTTGTTAAGCAAGGCAAGGTTAACCCTTCAATTATTATCGCTAGCCCTGCCAATAAAACTAATTATTTTAGTACACAAAGCGTCATTGCCTCTGCCAATGCTAGCGACATTGACGGCAGTATTAAACAGATTGAATTCAAATTAAATAATAACCCTTGGCAAGTTGATAACAGCTTTCCTTACCGGCAGAACCTTGGCATATTGTCGGCGGGAAGTCATAAAATATACTATCGCGCCAAAGACAATGACAATAACTATTCTGCTGTAGTGAAAAGGAGTATTATCGTTGTTGAACTCTCCCGCAAAAACACCTTATCTATGTAAATAATATGAATATCCGCCAAAGTAGGCCAAAAAAATTATAAAAATAAACGGGATACTAAAAGTTGTAAAAAAGTAGAAAATATCCAAGTATCCAAATAACAAAAACACCCTGATAAATGATGTCGTTGACAATGGCAGCGCAGGCTACTGATTAACATACAACCGCAGCTATGACAATTTCAAACGTTGGAATATAAGTTACTTCAAGCAATATCAGCAGGTACAATATGTTCAGCCAAGAAAGAGAGTTATTTACATAATCATCGAGATGCAGTCGTTAATTCTAATGCTTTACGGTAACCACAAGCCGACATGAACTTGAGGTCAAGGAGGAGAGATAGCACCTTTTAAGCGATATTATTAAAGCACTAAATTATGTTGGTATAATTATTATAATTGGCTCTGTAGTGCGTTTTTTGCGCAGACAGGATTGGCATACATAGTTAATAACCAGTGCTGTTCTTTTTCGCTTAGGTGAGTCATACGTTGTTTTAAACAAGCATGGTTATTTTCACTGTTTTGTTGATGCAAAGCACGGTAAGCTGAAAGGTTACTTGGATGAAGCTTATACTTGGCTATAATTTGTTGGTCTATTGCCTTGGCTATTGCTTTACTGTCTTCATAATCACCGTTTATTGGCTGACAAAAGCTCAAATGTACTTTACCTTTTTGCCCTAACATACCTTGAGTAATACTTTTTAAATCTTCGCCTTCTCGCTTTTGATAAGCACCTGTTGTTTGTCTCTCGGCAAGCTCTTTTGCTTTGTCTTGATCGCAGGGATCAAATTCATAAGATATAGCTACTGGGATAATGTTTAACTGGCTCAAATAGTCAGCAATAGACAAACTTTTATCTTTATTGAGTAACAACATAGAAATGAGAGCTGCATTGGTTTTGTCTATACCATCTTTGGCTCGCCCTTCGCGTTGAGCGATCCAAATATTTTGTTTCTTATCATTTAAAGCGTAGTGGATATAAGCTGATAACTGTTTAGAAGCATTTAACATGGCGCGCTTTGATTTTTCATTGCGTTTAACGATAAAGCTTTTATTGACTCGCATTAAATCGGCAACCCATGATTTGTGCAGTAAATTATCGCCAACTGCAGCCTCTACCGTATCAATATTGTGTTGATGCAATGCATAGTTGACTAGGGCGACGTCTAAAACAATATCGCGATGATTACTAATAAATAGGCAAGGTTTTGCTGGGTCAATATTATCAATACCGTCGAAAGAGAAACCCTTGGTACTATTTTTGATCAGTTTGTGGAGGTATTTAGCTATCTCAGTTTGAATATCTTTAATTTGATGAAAATTCTTAATGCGTGATTTTAATGACCATTTAACTATGAGCCTTGCCAACCATGGTGCAATTTTAAGTAACAAAGGTGAAGATAAACTGGCTACTGATGTATGTAGGTCTTTTTCACTGTTAAGTTGTTGCAAAACTGTATTAACCTCATCGTCGTGATAAGGTCGAATATCATCAAACATGCATTAATCTCTTTACTAAATAGATAACAGACAGAATACCGAAATTAAAGTTTAGCTAGTGTGTTCAGCACTTTCTAGTTAAACAATTATTTGGGACTGATCATGCAGCGGGTGGTAAACTTTTGATAGTGTATCGTAAAATAGTACAAAACGGATGAAAAATTGACAAGTAAAACATCTCTATTTTTTAATGAAAATATATACTACTTTAAGCCTCGAAGGAAAGCTTAGTATTTTTTCATTGGTAATCACTGTATAGCGTATTGTGTAAACTTACTAAAAAACAGTCTAATTGCACACAAAACAATCGCTTATTGATAGTGTGTCATATATCTGACAATTATCTGTCATTTTTACTTGCGTTTTTGACGATTACCCCCAAGTCTTATTATGAGAGCAATTATAAAAAGGAAATACTATGAAAATAAATCTTTCTGGTCATCATGTAGATATCACTGAGGCAATTCGAGTGCATATTGAAGAAAAGTTTTCAAAAATAGCCAATCATTTTCCAACACTTATTTCATTAGACGTAATTATTTCAAAAGAGCACGGTAAGCATCGCGTTGAATTAAGCACTAGTTATGAAGGCGCTAAAGTATCGGCTTCAAACAAAGATCCGGTAATGTATCCCGCTATTGCTCATGCGGCTAAAAAGCTTGATGCTGCGTTAAAACATCGCAAGGGACAACTCAAAGCCAATTTTCATGATAAGCCAAATACCACATCGCCAGATATAGCATATGAGAAAGTACAAGAGTTGAATTTAGGGTAATTATTCACAAAATAGTGAGGTAGACTAAATTCCTCACAATCAATATATATCCCTGTTTGATATCAGGGATATATTAATTTGTGGTGAAATAAAATGGTTGATTTAACACTTTCCAATAGCGTATCACTAAACGAAGATGAGATTGACTTTTCTGCAATTCGCGCACAAGGAGCTGGTGGACAAAATGTAAATAAAGTGTCTTCAGCTATGCATCTTCGCTTTGATATTAATCATTCATCTTTACCTGAGGTATATAAGCAGAGAATATTAGCCAGTAAAGATAGCAGGATCTCTAAAGATGGTATTTTGATCATCAAAGCGCAACGTTTTCGTAGTCAAGAGCAAAATAGAGAAGATGCCTTAAACCGCTTAATAAGTTTTATAAAAACCGTTGTAGTCGTTCCAAAAGCCCGTAAGGCCACAAAACCCAGTCGATCTTCGCAAAAACGTCGTTTGGACAATAAGAGTAAACGCAGCCAAGTTAAATCAATGAGAAGTAAAACTGATTATTAACTGGGTAAATATTTTTATTTGCATCCGTTGAATAATATAGCGAGAAATTTAGTGTGTTTTTACAGAGAAGGTTAATTGTACTTACCACGTCCTGACACAATAATGTTTTTTTAAACTAGGTCTTGTAATCTTGCCTAAATACTCTATGATTAACTTTCTATTAAATGGATTTTGATAATATGGAATAATGAAAATGGAATTTTCAACACCAAGAGCAATGCGTTACATTCAAAAGCACAATGATAAAACCATCACCTGTGAAGGTAAAATATGTAGTCCGTTAGAGGCTATGTCTATAGTGTTTAACTATCATTTGATAAATATAACACAAACTCAATGCAATCTTTATGTCAAAGGCATTGTATCTGTTTCCGACTAGTTCTGGTTGGCTTATCGTTTTTAAATAGAGATATTAGTTACTGTTTGCTGTTGAGTAAAAAAGATTGTTTACTGAGCCGCTGGTTAACTTTTTTATTTAGGCTTTGAACAATAAGTATGTGGCGGAATTTGTCCCATTTATTTTTGCAATAAATGGGACTGGATTTGATACTTGCACAAATCAGACTATAAAAAGTTATCGATAGTTTTTTTATCTGTGTTGAATACTGGTACTCAAATTAATAATACAGTTATCAACTCTGCGATAAACACTGTATAAGCTTGTTAATTACCTCTATCTTAAAACTAAAGTACTCTACTTGAGTTAAAAATATGTATTTAACATCAGCGGTTAGATGCAATTTTCCCCTTGAGGTGGGTGCTTACAGACCACTCAATTAGATTTGTGTTAGTTTATTTCTCTGCATATACTCATATGTGTTGCTTTTTTAGGCGATGTAAATCGTTGACTCTTGTCAGTAGGCTTAGATAAAAAGTGGGGTTTATTGTGAAATCAATACTTATATTTTTCGTAGCTTTCAGTGTTTTTTCTTATTTTGTGACCTTTAAGTCAGATGCTTATGCTGATTTGGATTCACTGTGTTTATATATTGCAGAAGATAATAAAAAGCGTTTAAGAAAGACCCTCAAAAGCACTCATCTGAAAATAAGAAACCTATTTAAGGAAATGAGTTGCAACAATATGTCTTTGTTACAATTTGCAATCCATCGAAAAGCAGAGAATGTTGGCATTTTTATGGTAAAAAAAATACCTGTGTCTTCACTTAGAAAAAGTAATATTTTACAATGGGCTGAAGATAATAATCACCATGAGTCCGCCGTCTATCAAACATTACTAGCCAGATTAGATGGTTGATCTTAACTAGTTTCCTGCTCAGCAAATATTGATGATAAATTGTATTATGCATTGCGGACAACGACGTTTAAGTATTATCGTCTAGTTGGGCATTGTCTCTGGGTACATATGTAGTTCATTTCTATTTTTGTATATGTTTTTTATAACACCAGATTTGTGTAATTTTTTATAGATATCTTGCCATTGATGTAGTACGTGATCAGGTGTCTTGATGTTAAAGCCAATATACAAGTATTGATCTTGAACCATAAACAATTCGCTTAGTTGATCTGCATCAATATTCATCGCTTTTAGTGTCGAGACCATAGTTTCTGTGCTGGTGTACCACAAATCAATTCGACCTTTCATGAGCTTACTGAGATTTTGCAGAGGAGAATTCACCGAGTTTAGGGTATTCAGACCTTTTGCTAATAAAAACTCTTCATTGATACTGCCGTTGATAACGCCAATTAAATAATGTGCTGCGTCATTTAACGACAATAATTTTATTGGTGAGTCAGCCAAAGCATAAAAAGCGTATTTTTTTTTAGCTATAGGGCCAAGCCATTTAAATTTATTTTTTCTCTCCACCGATTTACTCATAGAAAACAGTATGGTATTGGGTGTGTTTAGCGTGGTTAGGTAAGCTCGTTTCCAAGGAAGTATCTCAATAGTTAGCTGCTCTGGCATTTGTTGTTGAATGGCATCAACTATCTCTACAGCGGCCCCAGATAATTTACCCTGATGAACATAATTCAAGGGGGGGTAGTTTTCAGTGATAACGGTTATTTTATCTTCAGCAAACGAGTCAAAGAGGATGAAACTTAAAAAAATGAAGTAAGATATGATCTTTAATTTACTCATTTTCTTCCTAAATAATCTATATACATAAAGATTAATGTATAAGTAGATATCAAATACTCGTATATTTTAATGTTATACATCTTTCTGTGTTTATGTAAAGAGAGCGCCCAAATAATTTCATCATTTTGTCAAATCCCTGTCACGTAAATGAAGCATTAGCATATTAACTTTTGCCTAACACAACCCGAGATGAGTAACTATCATGAGCAATAGACCAGAGAGAAAATTTGATTTTATAGAT
This sequence comes from Thalassotalea sp., assembly GCA_042091375.1. GTDB lineage: Bacteria > Pseudomonadota > Gammaproteobacteria > Enterobacterales > Alteromonadaceae > JBELHO01. The sequence continues at coordinate 16,086 of JBELHO010000039.1, forward strand.
GAACAATACCAAGAAGATAATGAGCACAAGTCTAAATTTAAGGGAAAAAAAAGGAAATGGCGAGAAATTGAAATGGTTAAAGAGCAACGGCGCTTAAAAAAAGAGTTACACGCGTTAGATTGCTATTACGATTAATGCTAAATAATGATTGCATATTTTCCATAATATCAATCAACAATTTTTGCCGAGTATCGAATAAACTGCGCCATAATGTTTGATCAATAAATATCACTGTGCCTAAAAATCGGCATATAGCGATATTTTATTGAATTCAGTAACTCATGCAAAATACAACAATTGAACAGAGCAACCAAAAAGCTAGGTCAACGCTGATCACGTATGGTTTTTTTCTGTGTTAACTGTTTTCGATCCTAAAACCTATTTTTAATGTGACTTGAAAATGTCCCACCTTACCATTGACAATATGGCCACGAGTTTCTGTCACTTCAAACCAATCCATGTTTCGTACCGATTTATGACATTCGGTTAAGGCATTTTGTATGGCTTCTTCAATACTGTGTTTTGAAGAACCAACCATTTCTAGCTTTTTGTAGGTGTGATGATCAGACATAATATTTCCTATTAAATTATTTGTTTCTCAATAGAATATAGTAGAAAAATAACAGAACAGTAGAGTTTTAAAGAAACAGTAGATAAACTTCTTTTGATGGATATTGGCTGATCGCTAGACAAAATGGAACACAGCTATTATTCTGCATTAAAACCTGAATATAACAGTGTTATCAAACAAAGCATCAAGCCTTATTGATAGGGTTGAAAGCTAAAGGAATATTTTATGAGCTATGCTTCAATTCTCGGCTGGGGTAAATGCTTACCACCGGCTATTTTATCAAATAGTGATCTCGCGACTATTTTACCAACGAGTGATGAATGGATAACCTCACGTACCGGTATGAAAGAGCGTCGTATTTCTCATGTGAATGTGAGTGAATTAGCCTTTGTTGCTTGTCAACGAGCCTTAGCGTCAGCGGGTAAATCTGCTGCTGATGTTGATTTAATTGTGTTTGGAAGCACCACGTTTGACGAATTATGCCCTAATGCCGCATCTAATGTACAAAAGTTATTAGGTGCTAGCAATGCTGCTTGTATGGATGTAAATACTGCTTGTACTAGTGGTATGTACGCACTAACAACCGCAACGGCAATGATTAAATCGGGTGTGGTAAAATCTGCTTTGATCATTGGCGCCGAAGTGATTTCACCTATCATGGATTGGAATAACCGCGATGTTGCGGTGTTATTCGGTGATGGTGCTGCTGCGCTTTATTTGCAGTCTAGTGAGCAGCCTTGTGGCGTTTTAGCCGAATCGCTGGGGTGTTTTGGTGAATCAAGAGACATATTAGCTGTGCAAGGCTGGGGCATGAAATACGCTAATAAAAATCGTCTATTAGGGCAATCAACATGGGCGTTTGTCGGTCAAGAAATTTTTAAAAAAGCGGTTGCTGGAATGGCACAGGGCTGCCAAAAAACCTTAGATAAATGTCAGCTAAACGCCGCCGATATTCAGCAAGTTGTGCCTCATCAAGCAAACCTGAGAATAATAGAAGCACTGGCAAAAAAGTTATCTTTACCACAGGATAAAGTGTTCATTAATATTGAAAAATATGGAAATATGTCAGCAGCAACAGCCTTAGTTGCTTTTGTAGAGGCGATTGAGCAGGATAAAGTGAAAGCCAACAGTATGGTATTAATTCCTGCTTTCGGCGGTGGCTTAACCTGGAGTGCTCATTTAATTAAAATGGGTGCAAGAAACACAGCAATTAGTCAAACGGATGCCGAACTTGTTCCTTGCCAATACAGCGGTTTAGAACTGGTCAATCAGATCAGGGAAAGTAAAACTCAAAACTAAGTCAAACGGTTGCTGAACTTGTTCTTTGCCAATACAGCGGTTTAGAACTGGTCAATCAGATCAGGGAAAGTAAAACTCAA
>JBELHO010000039.1:18135-20088 GCA_042091375.1 Thalassotalea sp.
TTGCCAATACAGCGGTTTAGAACTGGTCAATCAGATCAGGGAAAGTAAAACTCAAAATTAAGTCAAACGGATGCTGAACTTGTTCTTTGCCAATACAGTGGTTTAGAACTGGTCAATCAGATCAGGGCAAGTAAAACTCAAAATTAAATAGTTAAAGAATATCCATTGCTATCGCTAAATTGTAGTAGCTAATACCTCGATTAAGCTAACTATTTCTATTATGTTCAATAGTTAGCTTTTTTATCAATACTAGGGGAAATTAAAATGGCTTGGCTATGCTAGCAATACTGTCTGGATCTGTTGTGATGGTGAGCAACTTAGTACCACTGGAATTATTGATCCCCCAAGTAGACTTTTGTTTGCGGGTATATTCTTGCTTAATATTGACTAAACGATCACCAAAAATACGGTAAGTAGAAACACTAGTTTGCGATGCTTTTAAACTGAAAATAATAAATGCAGTGCCATTGCCCTCAAAAGTTAGCTTACTCTGCAGGGGGATACCCTGTTCGTCAATGGTGATACTGAATTCACTATTAAAATTATCGACGTAATCTCGAATATCTTGATTGTCTATGATCGCTTCTAATGGTAATTGAAAAAATAACTGGCGGGCAGCTTTCCCTTGATATTCTACACTCGCTTCATTAAGTAATTTTGCTTTGTTTAATGTTCTCAAAATATTTGATGACGCAGAAAGCATGGAGCGCATTTCTGGTGCACGAATGCCGTTGATGACATTTAGGGTAGGGGTATTTATTTCTTCGTCGTTTTCTTTTTGATTGGCTTCATCTTCACTTTGCAATAAGGTTTGGTTACTGTACAACAGTTGTAGACCGCTATCACTGTCAATCAATTTTATTTTGGCAAAGCCTGTTGTGGTTTTTTGGCGCTTTTTTTTACCGCTGCTGGCGCTATAAGAAGATTCAAATTCGGCGGTAATCGGGGTAGTACCGCTAAGACCGTTTAATACCGATTTTAATTTATCTAAGCTATTAACTTTGCTCTTAACTGCTCCCTCATCAGTGTTCTCAGCTGAACTATCAACTGACTTGTCAACTGACTTTTCAACTGAACCATCAATTGACTTTTCAACTGAACCATCAATTGACTTTTCAACTGAACTATTAATTGAACTATCAGAACTAGTAAAGGTTAACTCATTGGCAGCTGAGTTATGGCTAATACAACAGACTAAAAAGATACAAAGGCATAAATTATTTTTATTGAACATGAATTTCCTTATAAAATTACAACGATTAAATATCTATTGTTAATTGATAACATTGTTTTAATTGACAGTAAAGACAAGGTTTTAATCGATAGTATAGACAAATATTTAGCAACACTATCAAAGGATCACAGGAAATTTATTAAATAAAAGTGTTTGTGTGATTATACCTAGGATAAAATTGTAAATATTTGTAATGTATACAAGAGCAATAAATAGATTGACTGAAAAGCTTATTTTGACAGTTTCTGTTAATCTAAATGGTATGAATATTTGATAGGTGCTCGACATGAACCGCAAAAAGAAAATTAATCAAGCATTGAAAAAAAAACTAAAACAGAAGAATGCTAAATTGCACAAAACTAACAAACCTAAATATATTTCCAAAGCCAAACGCGCGGAGATGTTAGCAGAGCAACAAGATAGTGAAGATAATGAGACGTTTTCAGTGAAACCTTCAGAAAAAATCAGAGGATAGATAGTATCAATAGGGTTACTTTTTTATCGAGATAAACACAATGGCTAATGAATCTTGTCTATTAATAATGAGTGGAAATCTTATTAATTGGCAAAATTGACTAATTTATCATGAAGTGTTTTTTTTTGATGCCGTGCTAATTTTCTTACTTATTGATATATATGATATTAATGTTCGTTGCAATGATGCTTTTCAATGGTATGAAATTTGCTGAGAATATAACTTGGCTGAGAATATAACTTGG
>JBELHO010000039.1:20188-31885 GCA_042091375.1 Thalassotalea sp.
GCTGAGAATATAACTTGGCTGAGAATATAACTTGGATTAGTGCCAGCATTAACTGCGTTTGCTGAGTAAATAACACTTACTGTGACTTTTTACTTTAAAAACAATAACCCTGACTCATTCTGATCCAATGATAGTAAAGATTAACTAATAATGAAGAATTTAAGGATAAATAATGGCTGTTGTGATCGAAGATAGACCTATTGAAAGTGTGCGAGATGAAGTTATTGATCAACTTATTATGAATTACAGTCATGGTAAATTATCTTATGAGGCCTTTGAAAGGCGTTTGGATAAAGCCATGTCCAGTCAGAGCAATGTTGAGATTAAAACCCTAGCTGAAGACTTAGAACTAGAGGTTGACAAAGCCTTTGTCGATAATAAAAAGCAAGACTTCGCAGCAAAATATTCTGTAGACTTCAGTCAAAGTGACGAACATCAAACGGATTATTTGGTCAACATATTCGCTGGAAGCAATCGCAGTGGCCAATGGTCAACTGCGAAACAAATTCGCACTATTAGTGTTTTCGGTGGTTCTACTATTGATTTTAGTGATGCAAACTTTTGTCACCCTGTGGTCACGGTGAAAGCTTTTTGTTTATTCGGTGGCGATAATATCTATATTCCCGAGGGTATTAATTTGGTATCAAAAGTGTTTTGTATTTTTGGTGGTGTCGACAATATTGCCCCTTCGATTGCCAGTAATAATACGCCGACTATAGTGATTGAAGGCGTGGTTATTTTTGGTGGCATCGATATTAAAGTCAAACGCACCGTAAAAGAAAAGTTTGTTGCTTTTGCAGATCATTTAAAAAATATATTTAATTAATCAACAGTAATACTATGTTGTCACTAGGTTGAATAACGAAACGACGCCATTAAGCCATTACTTTTTACTCAATGGGCTAGTCTACTAATAAGTTTAAACGTTGATTTAGCATGGTATTTTATTGCTGTTTTTAGTTATTTTTGTGCTATTGATTTTTTTAATCTGAGCATAGCCGATATATGGTTTTGCCTCATTTATTCGTTGCAAGACCACCAATAGGTTTTAAGTGATTTATTTAAATCGTCTAAATTTGAGAAAATTACACCAATATTTAGGTCTGTTGATGTTGTTGCCCTTTATTGCTTGGGCTATAACCGGACTATTCTTTTTTATTAAGCCAGGCTATCAAAAAGCCTATGCCAGTCTACCGATTTTGACTTACCCTTTAACAGCACAACAGCAATTTAAAGGGCCGCTACCTGCAGACTCACACTGGCTTGAACTTCGTCAAGTTCGCACTGTGTTGGGTTTGCATCTATTGGTCAAAAACCAGCAGGGCTGGCAACAACTTCAACCCGAGTCTTTACAGCCTTGGTCTAAACCTAGTACTAAACAAGTTGTAAATTTAGTTAACGATGCAATTAGCAAAGATGTACAACGCTATGGACAAATAAAGTCAGTTGATGGCTTATCAGTAATAACTACAACTGATGTGCGCATATCATTGAACTGGGCAAAGTTAACGCTATATCAACAAGGCAAGGACACTGACTTTATTAATTCCATGTATGACATTCATTATCTGCGTTGGACTGGACATCAGCAAATCGATCAAATATTAGGTGTAATAGGTTTAGGCTTGGTAATGATCTTAGCTTTTGTAGGGGTGTTTATGTTTCTTAAGTCAACTAAAGCTGGTATCAATAAGCGCAATTGACTATTTATTGCAATAACACTTATAGTTGCTTGTGGTCAGACCTGTTTTTGTATATGTTACTCAGACATAGTCATTTTTACTAGTAACCATGCAGCAAGAATCAATTTACATACACGATACTGACAAAAACCATCAATTACATGTGCGACACATATGGCAGCAAGATCGGGGTATACCAGTATTAATGCTTCACGGCTCAATTGAAAACGGTAAAATATTTTATACTGAATCAGGCAAAGGCTTGGCTTGCTATTTAGCACAACAAGGGTTTGATGTTTATGTTGCTGACTTTCGTGGAAAGGGCAAAAGTAGACCATTGATCAAAGACAATCAAAGACATGGACAGCATGAGTTGATCAATCGAGATATTCCACTTTTAATCAATGCTATAGGTAAAAAAACTCAGCAAAAAATGCATGTTATCTGTCATTCATGGGGAGGTGTGTTACTCGCTAGTAGCTTGGTTAAATTTTCATCTTTACGAGAGCAGATAATAAGTAACGTATGCTTTGGTACTAAACGTCGTATCCTGATCAGTAGCATAAAAAAACGTTTTATCATCGACTTTTTATGGACATTGCTCGCCACAAAAATCGCCAGCTATAAAGGCTATATTAACGCAAAAAAATTCAGCTTTGGCTCTGACAGTGAAACACACCGCTTTATCAAGGAAAGCATGTCTTGGTTAAACCACGGCAAATGGCAAGATCCACTCGATAATTTTATGTATTACCAACACGCTAAAGCGATCAATTGGCCGGCTACTTGGCATTTAACTGGGGTAAAAGACGACATACTAGGCAACCCCAACGACATTAAAGCGTTTATTGCAGAGACAAACAATACAGACGCAAAATTTACTGTGTTATCTAAGGCTGATGGTGCAAAAGTTGATTATGATCACATCAATATTCTAACTCATCGTTGTGCCGTAAATGATCATTTTCCACAATTAAGCCAATGGTTATACAGTCATCATCAGGCCATCTAACACTCTGTTGAGAGGTTGCGGTTAGTTACCTATAAATTAGTAAATAAGGCTAATAAAACCTATTGAAGCGAGATCTAATTATGTGATTTCTAAATCAGCTTCTGAGATATTATTTCGTCCGTGATCTTTGACCCAATAAAGTTGTTGGTCGGCGATATTAATCCAAGGTTCAATTCGGCAAGAGTAGGATGCTTTAGCTATGGCTACACCAATTGATACCGTAATTTGAAATGACTCACCGTCATTTGATAAAAAATGATGTTCGGCTATTTCCTTTCTCAATTCTTCTAGCTTTTGTAATACGCCATAATTTTTATCGTGTTGAGCAACTACAATAAATTCTTCACCGCCAAAACGCGCTACTATATCGCTTCGGCGATCAAACTTACTTTTCATTAATTGACCAATATGTGTAAGACAGTTATCACCAATCAAATGACCATAATTATCGTTAAGTTGCTTAAAGTGATCTAAATCTATCATAGCGAGTACCATGGTAGCCTCGTTGCGAGAGAGTAAAGCTTGCAATTCACCAAATTTTTTTTCTAAATGGCGACGGTTATAAAGCCCAGTTAAACTGTCTTTATTAGCGAGTTCTTTTAATGCTTGATTGGCTTTATTGAGTTCAAGTGTTCTTTGTTCTACGGTTTCTTTCAGTGAAAATTGATTTTTTAATAAACGCATTTTGGCTTGTTGTAATTGACTATATAAATTTAAGAATTCAACAGGAGCCTCGTAAGGTATAGGTTTATAACCTTCTCGTCCATCTCCATGAGCGAGCTCATAAAGGGCAAATGCTAACGGGTTATTTAATGCAGTGGCAAATTGATTAGCTAAAAAGATCACAAAGATAAATATTAAAAATAAAGACATAAATATGGTTAAATACTGTTTTTCAACAATGTCGAGTAACTGGCTGTGATCAAGTAACACGAAAATTTTCCAGCCGTTATTAAGTTCATTTTGTCTATAAAGGTATTGTCCCTGTTTTTGATTTTCTATATCAATGGTTATTAATTTGTACTCAGGGGTAGCTTGGTTATGAGTAAATATAAATTTAGACATCACAGCTAAGTTTAATTCCTGATCAGCATAAATAATGTGATTGTTCTTATCGGTTAACAATACGTTGATATTATTTGTTAATTTATCACTGTTTATCTTGTTGAACATATTAACATTTAATGAGCCCTCAATAATCCCTGAAGGCTTATCGCTATCATTCTGATATATCGGTGCGCTAATTGCCACTATGGGATCTGAGCCAAATGCTCTCCCAAGAAATACCGGTGAGACATAGAACCTTTCATGGTAAAATGCTTCGGAAAAGTATGCTCTATCAGCTACATTGGTATGTCCATCGGTAATGTTGTCCATCAAGGATGTTGGCGAGGTTGTGACTAAATCAGCCTGTTTATCAGCTATTAACATGGTCAAAAAACCGGGGAAAAGCGCATGCTCCTTGGCTAATTCTGTGCTGTATTCACTGGGGTCAATTACCGAAAGCTTATGTGCGGTTTGCACTACCGCATTTTTATGAGCTTCAACATAACTTTCCACAATACGACTCAAATACAAACTACTGATATCGAGTTTATCTTTAATTTGCTGATGTTGGATATTATTAACACTGCGACTCAAAAATAAGCAGACTGCAATCACACAAAATGCCGACATGATCCACAATATATAATGAAGGTATTGTTTTAAGCTTTTAACTGATCCTGGTTGTTGCGACTTAAGCCGTTGTGTGATCTTTCTATCAAAAACAAACACCACAATACTGGCGATTGCAGTGTACAACACCGCATTTATTGCTTGCTTAAATAACAAAAATAACAGATAACCATCTACTGCCGATTTACTAATGAAAATAATCAAAGCGGTTAGTGGCATACCTATTATTAGCCAGAACAAAAAGTCAGCGGTTGGCAAGTACCAGCCTCTGCCACGCATGTATGAAACAAACAAAGCTTCTAAGCCAAAAGTGATTAAAAACCACGGCTGCCCCCAAACTGACCAAAGAGGAAAAATACAAATTGACGCACATAACAGGGTGTATTGAGGTCGCAAATAGGCAGCCGCAATAATGAAGACTAAGTTACCTAGAATTAGAGAAATATTGTATGCCAGTTCTATGGGATAACTATTGATTAATGCACCTAAAGCACCCAAAAAAACAGTAAAAGCAAGTGGATGGTATAATGAGTCCTTTAAACCGAAAGAGAGTTTAGTCATGTTTAAGGAGCTTATATTGGCTAATTGACATTTTCATAGGCCATTTTTATAGAAAATATTAGTATTTTCTGTTTCCATCTAAAATGAGGTATGTCTGACTAACTCATCTTTTTTATTTAATTTACGTATATTCAGCTAGATATAACTATATAACTGAATTTTTTCCGATTTTATTAACGATCCACACCTACAAACTGTAGCAGAGAATTTCAAAATAGCACAATTCACTGAGAATTCTAGACAAACTATTTAGAGGTGAACACTGCTATAGTTCTGATACAATATTAATAAATTGAATTCATACAGGTATTAATACTGATATTTTTAATACCTAAATAGGTTGTCGGTTCATGCTCTGTCTATCACCTCATTTAAATACTGAAAAACTGCGTAAAGAATTTTTACTCGATACTAGAATAAAAATTGCTAATGTTTTACCCCTCGAGCAATGCAATGTCATTCATCAGTTCATGTTTGATCAGCTGCGGTATGATCAAGCTTTAATTTTGGATAATCAGCCATCTTTACTACCTCAAACTAGTATAAATCGGTTAACTCGTGCTGAATTTGACTCCTTAGTAGGCAAAGTTTATGACAATGCAGCAAAGGGAATTGGTTTTTGGTATGGCCGGGCTCCAGATTCTGAAATGTCTAAATCTCTGTTAGTTGATTTTAATCATTGGTTAAAGAGCAAAGCCGTTTTAGATTTTATTAAACAAGTTACTGGGCAACTACAGATCTGCGATGTCGTAGTGCAATATACTAGGTACTTACCCGGAGACTTTTTGACCAGACACAGAGATGAAGGTGCTCAAGGAACAAGAAAAATTGCTTTCGTCTTTCATTTTTCACCTAACTGGCATCCTGATTGGGGAGGACTTTTGCAATTTTACCAACAAACTGGACAACCCAGAGATGCTTGGGCACCTGAATTTGGTTGTTTACATTTGTTTGATACTCAGCATATTCATGCAGTAACGACTATCAGTCCCTTTGCTCCCTCAGCCAGATATACAATAAGTGGTTGGTTCATTAGTCAGTAATTTAGGCCTGAACTGTCTGTGATTTTGACTTAGTACTCAGTGGCGATTATGCTGGTTATAGGTAAATTATTACGAAAGAAATATTATCATGAACTATTTGCGGTTATTTATTGTTTTATTCACTCTATTAGTAATATTCGACACTGTGGCTGAAGAGCCTGCTTCACCAGAGTCTTTGGGTTTACCTGGTGATAATTTAAACCTGTATGCGGTACTCAAATTATTTCAGGAGTCGAAAACACTTGAGAGTTTTGAGCGAAGCTTGAACGCAGAAGAGAGCAAGATAAATAATTTAGACCTAAATGATGATGATAAAATTGATTATATTAGAGTCGAAGATATCGTTGAGGGGCAACTTCACAATATTGTCTTAAAAGTTGATATCAATAAACAAGAACAACAGGATGTTGCGGTATTTATTGTTGATAGTAAAAACCAAGACGATGTGACGGTGCAGTTGATCGGTGATGAAGCGTTGTACGGAAAGGATTACATTGTTGAGCCCAATTATGAGGAGCCTCTTCCGCCAGCAGAAACGCCTAACCCTGGGTATGTAAAAAAATCTTCAACTACTAAGGTAGATGCCGAAGGCAATACCACTATTATCAATAATTATACCCCTAAACAAACGGCAAACTGGGGAGTGGTAAGGTTTATATACTCACCTAGTTACGTGGTTTGGCGTTCACCGTGGTATTGGAATTACTACCCTAGTTACTGGAACCCTTGGAGACCTTGGTATTGGCATCAATATTACGGTTACCATTATCATTGGCATCACCATTATTACAGCCATTATCACCGGCCAACTTTTTACCGCAATCCGATTGCGCGGCAGACTTACCAAAAAACCTATCACAGACGTTCAACTGCATACGTCAAAAATATCAATCGCGGGCTTTACAAAAAGACCTATACAAAACCAGAAACTAGAATTGTTGGCTCTAAAATCTACACTAAGCGTTATCCCAACAACCTAGTGAAATCTACTCCAACAGTTAAGTTGCCTAAAGTGACTAAGCCTAAACTGACTCAGCCAAAAGTAGTACCCAAGACAATGCCCAAGACTTTGCCTAAAGTGACTCAGCCAAAAGTAGTACCTAAGACTATGCCTAAGACAATGCCCAAGACTTTGCCTAAGACAATGCCTAAAGTGACTCAGCCAAAAGTAGTACCTAAGACAATGCCCAAGACAATGCCCAAGACAATGCCTAGGGTAACTAAACCAAAAGTAACTAAACCAAAAGTAACTAAACCAAAAACAATGCCCAGGGCCACGCCTAAGCCAAGAGTAGCTAAACCAAACGTGCATAAATCAAAAGTGCATAAATCAAAAGCTAATCCTCACCTTAAAACCTAAAAATACAGGTGAGTTAACCCATAAAAATATAAAAATGACAACAACATAGTTAATCTGGATTCAGGTTAATAAGGGGATAAAAACGAGGTATTCAGCAATGAACAGCATATTGTTTATTGCTGAAGTACATCAATAGTAATGACTAATATCTGGATAAAATTGGCATTTCCACGCGATTGTTCAACAAATATTATTGATCTGCTCCCCAAGGTGGGCTCGGTAGTTCAACCGGTTGAGTTAAATCAAAATCAACTTGAAACTCCATGCCTTTTCGCACTAAACGGTAACTATATTTATCAGCATAAATAAAAACTTGCCAAGTATTACCTGTCGACTGAGGAATATTATTATCAATAAACAATTGCTTAGAGTATTGATCAGCGGGAAATGACTGTCTATTTTCTGAACCTTGATCATTGCTATGACCACCATACATGGTAAGTTTATCTTCACTACCGTCCTTGTGACGATGATCGTGTTTTAGGCTCAATCCGCCTTGCACTTTACTGATCAACCAAGTGCGAGAAGAGTCATCGCCAACATGGAATGGGATCTGCAATTGCGTTGTTGAACATTTTCTAATGTGCATGATCAGTGGTTTATTGGCAAAATTTGGGTTATTTGAAGTATCTATAGTCACTTTACCTGCATAGGCTTTGCCACAATGAGCACTGATATTTGCAAAAAAACTATCGCGGTTGCTCGTTGAGGCTAACTCTTGATCAGTGTTAACCTCTGCTTGAGCATGACAAAAAGAATTCATTACATAATTTAATAAAAGAAATAAGACCACTGTGGTTTTTTTCATTAGGTTAGCACTCTCGCAGTAAACCCTTATTAGGGCAAAAAATTTAAGGAAAATTTTGCCCCAATGCAGAGGGATTTACCAGCGTTTTCAACAAGCCGTTGATTTTTGAACATGCGCCTTAGAACCAAAGCCAAGATTACACTTTGTAATTTGTCTTGTTTTTCTGGTGGCTAAAGTGATCATAATAACCAATAGTGACAGCAATGAACTGCTACCTCCGTGATCATGACTAGTGCTTTCCTGGTGATGATCAGGGTCATAATTACTGCTTTCTAGTGGCAAAGCATAAAGGTTATTTGAGTCATTGGCGCTAAATGTTGCGACTATGTCATTGTATCCCTCTTCATACAAATCGATTAATACATCATAATGATCTGGAATATAGCCATTGTTTAAGGTGGTATACACTTCGTACTTGTCATCGCTACTTTCACCGTAAATAAAAAAGCTATCTGTGGTGAAATAATGTACCCAAGGACCACCGTTTTCACTTAAGTATAAATCCGCGTAAACCAGTGCGTTATTTTCAAAGTGATCAGTGTAAACATCTGCGTCAAAAGTCACACTGAAAGTCTGATAAAATCCATCACCGTCAAAGTCTTCAAACAGTTGCGTATAAGCATCATAAATAACAAAACTGTCATGTGAAAAGGTATTTGCCGAAAGCGCTTTATTGCTTTTATCAAATTTTACTCGGTTGTTAATGCGCTGCGTTCGCGTTTGATACAATAGAGGTATTTCTTTACCATCGGTAAACGCTTGTTCTATCGCTTGCTGAGCAACTAGGTCCCTAAGTGTATTCAACGGAGCAAGTTGAATACTTTGACTTTTTAATGTACCAAATGATGTAGTCAATGCAGACTGTTGTGCATTGGTGATTGTTTTGCTCGATTGATGACTATCATCGACAACGTGATCATCGACAACGCGATCATCCACTTGTTGCGCTGATAAAGTTAATGTGATCAAAGAGAGTGAAATACACAATAATGTGCTGGTCATCTTTTGTTTGTTGTCTTTGGGCATAATAGCTCCTTGTTAAAACAGATAATAAATAGTGTGCTGCCATTAAAACCCAATTACTCTGAACCTATGCTGAACAAATCGGCAAGCAAGTGATTTATTTAATCATCATCACATTTAGCTAGATGTTCAGCTAAGGTTCAGTTTGTTAAAGTAAACTGCCGATAAAAATCACGGTTCGCTATTGTTATTTTCACTTGATTAAGGCTTGGTATAACCATGACATTCTTTTACACTTAAGGTGATAGCATCACCTTCGGTTAAAGTAGGAATTATGAATAGATCAACCCTTGTTTTGTTTTGTTGTTTATTACTCGCTAATTTTCACGCACAGGCGAAATTAGTCACTAATACTAATACTGAGGCTTTTGCTGATCAGCAACGGGTATTTGCCAGCAACAAAAATCTAAAGATCAACAGTGCCCAGCAGGCGGCGAGTAAAGTGATGGGCAGATACGGTGGCAAAGTGCTCAAAGTGAGCAAGCAAGGTGTCAACGGTGGTCCGGGTTATAAAGTCAAATTATTAAAAGATAACGGTCAAATTATAACCGTTGTGGTTGATGCGACTTCAGGTAGATTAAAAGGAAAATAAACCATGCGTATCTTATTAGTTGAAGACGATATTCACTTACAGTCTCATTTGACCGCCTGTTTAGAAAAGGCAAATTATCGTGTTGATGTGGCTGACGATGGTGAAATAGGTTTGTTTCAAGGGCAAGAAAACCCTTATGATGCCGCCATTATTGATATAGGCTTACCCAAAATTGACGGGCGAACTGTGGTTAAATCACTGCGCCAACAAGGCATAGCATTTCCGATATTGATCCTCACCGCACGCGATCGTTGGCAAGATAAAGTAGAGGGTTTAGATGCTGGAGCTGATGATTATTTGACTAAACCTTTTCAAAACGAAGAGCTATTAGCTCGATTAAATGCTTTGATACGCCGCAGCGTTGGTCAAGCCAGCCCAATGATAGAAAATGGCCCATTTGCAATTGATACCCTAAGTATGCAGGTAACAGTAGCGCAGCAAGTAGTCAATTTAAGTAGCTATGAGTACCGCTTGTTTGAATACTTAATGCTGCATGTTGGCGAAGTTAAATCTAAAACAGTATTAACTGAACATATTTATGACCAAGATTTTGATTTGGACTCTAATGTCATTGAAGTTTTTATTAGGCGACTGCGGAAAAAATTAGATCCGCAAGGCAACTATCAATTTATTGAAACCTTGCGTGGTCAAGGTTATAAATTGCGAAAATTTAACGAAAATAATCTGTCAGCATAGGGAACTGCAACAACTTGCGTAAATTTAGACTTGGCCTTTTAAATTCTCTCTCTGCCCGCATGGTTGTCAGTGCCATTTTTATGGTATTAGTGCTTTTACCCTTACTTGGCTTCACCATAACTAATGCCTACCAAAAGCATATGATCGGCAGTATCAAAAATGAGTTGATTGCTTACTCATATTCGATTTTAGCGGTTGCCGAAGTTGCGGATCAACAATTGCAAATGCCAGATTTTTTATTGGAAAACCAGTTTAATGTTGATCAATCTGGTTTATATGCCGCTTTCACACCACAACAAAATAATCAAAAACTGTTATGGCAATCTACCTCGTTGTTGACTGTTGATATGGCGCTATATCAACAAAACCCAGCACTGGGTGGTTCTTATTTTTCACAGATTGAAGACAATCAATCGAGCTACTTTGTGTACAGCATCTCAGTGAGTTTTACTTCCAATAACCAGCCTTTTGATACCACTTTACACATTATTAAAACCAATGATCCATTTCAATTGTTAATGGCTGAATTTAAAACCAAGTTATGGCTAAGTTTATTTATACTGATGTTGGTATTCATCGTTTTACAGCTAGTGTGGTTAAAGTGGAGCTTAACGCCATTAACCACCTTAAAAACAGAATTGATAGATATTGAACAAGGGAGAACTGAGGCTTTATCAGCGGTTTACCCTAAAGAATTAGAGTTAGTGACCAGGCAATTAAACACCTTATTGAAAACTGAGCAAAGTCAACGTAAACGCTATCGCAATGCATTAGCTGATCTAGCCCACAGTTTAAAAACCCCGTTGGCGGTTATTCAGTCGCAAGGGGATTTAACCGCAGCATCACAACAACAACTAAACAGCATCAATGCAATGGTTGAACATCAACTCAAGCGTGCACAAAGTGCAGGGCAGTTCTCTTGGCATTTGGGGATTGCCATTGCTCCGAGTGTAAAGAAACTGACTGACGGTTTAGCAAAAATTTATCGCCATAAAAACCTTGATATCACTGTTTCCCTCGAAGAAAAGTTGATTTTCAAAGGTGACGAAAGTGATTTTTTAGAATTACTGGGTAATTTACTCGATAATGCCTGTAAGGCGGCAAAGCTAAAAGTGAAATTATCTGCTTATCGACAATCGTCTTTGCTGATTGTGCAAGTAGAGGACGACGGTTGTGGCATTGACGAAAGTCAACGGCAGAAAATTTTACAGCGTGGGATCCGCGCCGATACCTACGAACAAGG
>JBELHO010000040.1:0-30415 GCA_042091375.1 Thalassotalea sp.
TATTCATTGGGGGCACTAAGCAAACATTTTGATATTGATTTAAAACACCACCAAAGAGCACTAGACGACGCTGATGCAGCCGCAAAGCTGTTGATCATGAGCCAAAGATCGTCTACTTAAATAAAGTGAAATTATTGGTAATTTTTACTGGCAGCTTGGTTTGTACCGTAAAGTGCTGATGGGCTAGTTTCTCCTAGTTGGTTTATTTTCGCCAAATGGCTCTGATTGATATGAATAATAATTGACTTGTCACAGTTTGATATGGTTTTAATAGTATTGAAAATAATACAAAAAACGTGCAGACTCAACTGCGACATTACTCAGTGACACAACTGAAAAACAAAGGTGGTTGGCACAGCTACAGGAGTTTTTAGTGAGGATCAAAGAGTGATTTTTTGTCACTTTATTCACCTGAATAAGGTATGTTGGCTATGAAGGTATCATCATGAAATTTTTTAAGATTTTCGCTGTTGTGATCATTAGCAGTATTTTGCTGATCGGCCTCGCTATCGGCTTTACTTGGCTGCAAGCATCAACTGCACTGCCTGATCACGACGGGCAACTGCAGACTTCTCATGTGTCGGCAGATCTCGAACTGATCCGCGATCAACACGGTGTGGTGCACATTGAAGCTGATAATCAACAGGATGCCTATTTTGCCCTTGGTGTTGCGCATGCCCAAGACAGGTTGTGGCAAATGCATTTGGCGCGTATGCAAGTTGCCGGCAGATTGGCAGAAATATATGGTGAATTGGCACTTAACAGCGATATCCGCATGCGTACCATGGCATATGCACAGCAATTTGACGCTGATTATGCGGCATTAAATAGCAATGAAAAACAGCTATTACAGTCATATGTGCATGGGGTGAATGCCTATCTCAACTCCGCAGATTTTGCCTTGCCGCCTGAATTTACCTTAACATTTACTGAACCTGAACCTTGGCAGGTGAAACACAGTTTTTATGTGATGTATTCACTATGGCCAACTCTGGCGAGTAATGCTAATGCGGAGATCAGTTACGGGCGGTTAAAAAACACCTTGGGCGAAGCAGTTGCCAATACCTTAGCTAGACCTTTCCCCGACGGTGGTCATGTGGCGTTAACACGTCAAGACTTACTCGCCGAGTTGGGCACTGAGGTATTTAAACAGCCATTAACAGCAAGCAATAAAGTTGTGCCTTCGTTGTCACCTGGTAAAGGCCATTCCAACAATTGGGTGGTTGCCGGCGATAAAACCCAATCAGGTGCCGCCATGTTGGCTAATGATCCACATTTGGGCTTAACTACCCCAGGGATCTGGTATTTGGCGCGATTGAGTTATGCTGATCAAACCATCAGAGGGGTAACTATTCCTGGACTTCCCGCTGTGACCATTGGTCGCAACAACCATGTCAGTTGGGGATTTACTACCATGGCAGCTGATCACGAAGATGTTTATATTGAAACCCTAAACAAAGACAACCCTGAGCAGTATCTTACTCCAGACGGTTGGCAATCTTTTCAGAGTCGAGAAGAGGTGTTCAAAGTCAGGTTTGCTGATGATGTGACTCGTATCATAAAATCTTCAAGACATGGACCTGTGCTGTCATCAGACTTACTGCCCGATGGTGCTGTTCAAGATGGCACTGTGTTGGCTATTAGCTCTACTTTCCATCAAAAAACAGACCGCTCATTTACTTTTGCACAACGCATCAATAGCGCCAAAAACCTAAATGATGTGCAAGCCGCTGCGGCCTTTTGGTCTTTTCCGCCACATAATTTAGTGGCCGCAGAAAGCGACGGTGGCATTGGCTATTTTATGGTGGGTGACATCCCAATACGCCACCAAAACCATCAATCCAACGGCGCTTTTCCAGTTGATGGCTCGGTTATGGATAACGATTGGTTAGGCTTAGTGCCTTTCGAACAGCGGCCTAGAGTACGCAACCCTGTCGATGGGCAAATTATCACTGCCAACGGTAAGATCACCCCAGATGATTACCGGCATACTATTACCTCAAATTGGCCAGATCCGGGCAGAGCCCAACGCATCGAAGATCAAATGGCGCAGGTTGCAAAACACGACCTAGCTAGTTTTAAGCAAATGCAACTTGACTTAGGATCGGCGAAAACTCCTTCATTGTTAGCCATTTTACGACAGACACAACCCAGTCGTGCAATTGATAAACGCGCTATGGCATTGATCAATGCTTGGGACGGTGTATACAGTGAAAATGCACCTCAGCCAGCAATTTATGCGGCTTGGACTATGGCGCTTGCCGATCGCATATACGAAGATGAGTTAGGTGAGTTGTTTACTGTGTATCGCGGCAGACGGCATCAACTTATTCGCGATGCGTTTGCCGGTGAAGTTGCAGATTGGTGTGACGACAAACGCACTGAGGTGGTTGAAAATTGCAGCGATTGGTTGCTACCTAGCTTGGCCACTGCGATGGACGGATTAAGCGAAGAATATGGTGACGATATTGAAAATTGGCAGTGGCGAGAGATGTTGATCATTCGTCATACCCATCTTGGCCTTGGCAGTTTTCCTATTATTGGCGATATATTATCACGTGATGTCAGTAAAGCCGGCGGGCCTTCTTCACCCGATGTGACTTATTGGAATGCAAGAGCGCTGCCGCGCATTCAAGGCGTTAATCACGCCGCAAGTTTACGAGTGATCCATGATATGGCTGATCAGGGTGCGTCGCGTTATAGTATTTCGTCAGGACAGGTGGGTCATTTTAATTCTGTACACTATGATGACTTACAAAAAATTTGGGCTGAGGGTGAATATATTGAGATCGCTTTGGACAATGCGCAAGTGGATAAACAACACGTTTTTAAAATTATTTACCCAAAGCCCTAAGTCAAAAATGATCAAGCTATCTATGGCCAAGGTATCTATTGCTGGGGTATCTGTGGCTGTGTTATAAATGGCTAAGTTATAAATGACTGAGATTGAGTCAATTGGGTTGCCGCCAGTATTGCTTTGTAACACCTAGTTGACTTGAATTAGGCTCAGGGAATTACTGAGCCATAAAAATTGTCTGTTTAACAAAAAAACAATGTCCAAACGGGTTATTTATTCAATATGCTGATCATAGGTGAACCAGCAGACTTATTAGCTGTCTTGGTTTTGAAGCGCTTCAATAAAATCACTTTTAAAGCGATCAAATGAGGAAATTCAATCAGCATGCCAATGGTAATGGTGACATAAATCAACGGTTGATTAGGTAATACCACCATAGCTAAACCCAACATTAACGGGGCATTTCTGGCACCCGTGGTAAAGGTCAATAAACACTGCTCGGGATATTCCAGTTTTGCTAGTTTTGCCGCACCTTCTGCTAACGCATAAGTGATCATAAAGAATACAAAAATGGCCAGTAATAACCATGGTACAACCGCTAAATGAGCGACTAAATAATTGATATTAGCTGCAAATATTTGTCCGACTAATAGCATTAACGCCGCTGGGATCAGCACTTTGCAGATCTGCAGTAACGGGGTAATAAATCGCTGTAGCACAAAGCGCAATATTAACGCGGCTAATAGCGGTTGTAAAAACCACTCCAGTAATACATACAAATCAATTCTGTATGCGATCACAGTGTCAAAAACTAAAAGATAGATGGGAAATAGCACCAGTTGGGTGACCATATTGATAGGTAACAAGGCAGCCCCTAATTCAACATTGCCTTTAGCTAAGCGGGTAAACCCCAGATACCAATCGGTGCAAGGTGCCATAAAGTAAATAACTAAACCGGTATAAAAAAGTGCTTGATCGGCTAAAAACAATGAGGCGATACAAAAGCCAATCACAGGTATGATCAAAAAGTTTAATAGCCAAGCTAAACCAATAAAGCGCACATTGGTTACCCCTTTGAATACCCCTTTGAGGGGGACTTCAAACAGCAGTAAAAAAACCAGTAGCAAAATCGTCGGATCAATAAACATACTGGCAGTTTGCCCAGCAGTAGGCGAATGTATACCTAATAATGAACCGCATATAATAGCTAACAGCAATAAGCTGGTCGAATGACTAAACAAACTGATTGTTTTAGATAAGTACTTATTAATCATAAATATTTCTCACATATACAGTGACTAACAGAAACACTGCTGTGCTTCACAGCAGGTAAAATCACTGAGTAACATGCCCGCCTGTTGATAATGACTTAAAATCGATGTGTCCAATTCCAACTCGGCAGCGATAATGCTACAGGGGGTAGTAAATCGGCCGCGGAATTTATAAATAAAACACAGTAAAATACTGCCGTGCACTAATCTAGGCCCCGATAAAAACAGATTGCGATAGCGAGTCGATTCATCAAATTTATTGACTATGGGATAGCCATCTTCGGCACGCGCAAATAGCTCGTTAACTGGGCCAAGGTGAGTATCGAAGCCGGTGCAATTAATGGGTTTACCCTCACTGACCAAGGTATCACCAGTAGTTGATATCAGCTGATATTCTTGCTCGCTGCCATTGATATTTACTTCTAATACTTTAAAGTCTTGCACCAGTTCAACTAAGTCCATATTGGCCATGGAAGCTAGTCGCTCTGCGGTATAAGGGCTTAGTACGCGACTTGGATCATAACTGTCTGGCTGATCTTTTCCAGAATCGATTAAGGTGACCCGCTTGCCGCGAGTGGCGAGGTTATAAGCGGCATCGACACCACTCTCATAGCAGCCAATCACTGCGTAATGTTGTTCTTTGCAGTTATCCCATGAATCAATTTGACTGTTGTGTAAGCACAGTTCACTGCCTGTAAAACTGTTGAACCTAGGTGCGGAAAATTCTCCACCAGCCCAAATCAGGTACTGGCTATGAATAGTTTCTCCGGCATCAGTCCTGAGAATGAAACTCTCTTGACTGTGGGGCTCTACATTGACAATTTTGGTATTTTCTTGCACTGAGACGTCGTAATGTTTCGCCACACTTCTGAGATATTGCGCATATTCTGCGCCACTAAGGTGCTCTTTACCTGTGCTAAACGCCGGCGAGGTATCAGGGGTAATGGCATTGAGATCAGTTTGATGATAGCCGTTACTGGGAAAGGATGGGGTGATCATCCGCATTTCTTTTGGCCAGGATTGAAAGGTACTGCCAATGGTTTTAGCATCAACAATCAGCATATCTTCGGCTTTGATACCCATTTGTTTGAGTAACACCGCACAGCCCAGTCCAGCAGGGCCTGCTCCAACGATAACCACACTCGTTTGTTTCACTTACACATCTCAACTCTACATTAAAAATGTTATGTTATAACATAACGCCTTGTAGGTAAATGATAATCATTATCAAGAAAGTGTGTTGCTTTTTTGTGTTTAACAGCAAAAATAGCCGCAGCCTAGCTGAGTCAATTATAAATACAGGTAAATACCACTCATTACCCTAAGCGGTAGCATCTAGCAGATTGGCTTTTAGGCTAGCTAAGTTTGTCGATTGTCGCGTTGACAATACAGCTCAAAATAACTATTGAATTATTGGCAATGATTAGTGTGCGCTAATCAATACAGTGCTTGTCAGTCGATAAAAAAACACAGGATAATCTGCTTATCCTGTGTTTTGTATAGGTCATTTTGCATGTGTCGGTGCGGTTAACTGGTTTAGTTTTTTAACACCTTAAAAGTCACTTTACTTTGCTGTTTATCATTGTGATAAATGCGGTGGTCGGCTTTAACAAAGTCACTTACTTTTGCCTCAAATATGTTATCTAGGTATTTTTGAGGGTTTCTGTCTAAGAAAGGAAACATTGAGCTTTGCACCTGAAACTGAATTTTATGGCCGCGTTTAAAGGTGTGTAACACATCGTATAACTCAAAATTAACTGGGGTAGCTTGATTTGCGATAAACGGCTTTGGCTCCGACATAGATTGGCGAAAACGACCGCGAATCGATCCCCAGCGCACTAATTCATGGCGATTGCCACGTTTAGTGTCAAAACTGTCTTTGTTGAGGTCTTTCTTGGGGAATACATCGACTAGCTTGACGATAATATCTGCTGCGGTTTGCGAAGTAGAGAACTGTAAAGCCAGTTGTAAATCACCAGCGATAGTAAGATCTTCAGTCAGTACTTCAGACTCAAAAGTCAGCACATCTGGGCGCCTTGCGGTAAATCGCTGATCTTCCGCCATGTAATCGCGATCCCAACCGCGACCTATTTTCTTTGAATGGGGTACAGGTTTGTTTGGATCGCTAATAAACTCCGAGAAAGCACCTTGCTCATTGACTTTTTGTTCAGTCGGTTGTTGTTGGCTCAATTTTTGGTTAGCGGCAAAGTACAAGGTAGTAGCTTCAGTGTCTTTGGGCGGCCATTGTGCAAATCTACGCCAGCGATTAGCGCCAGTTTCAAATACTGTTGCGGTGGCAATATTGGCTTCACCGCCTTTGAGGTGCTTGTCAAAGAAGGGCAGTAATACCTGTTTTTGAAACCATGCACTGGTGTTGAAACCGAACTCAGCTTCGCCCATTGTGCTGCCTTTACCACTGTTCCATTGGCCGTGATACCAAGGGCCCATAACTAATTTGACGTGGGCTTTGTCATTGTTAGCAGACATGGTTTGATAAGTTTGCAATGGGCCGTATAAATCTTCGGTATCGTACCAGCCACCTACTACCAATGTCGCAGGTTTGGTGTTAGTTAAATGTTGAAGTATATCGCGCTTTTGCCAAAACTCATCGTAATTGGGATGGGCTACTAAATCGTTCCAAAACGGGCGTTTTCCTTCGAAGTATTTTTCATTGGCTTGGCTGAGTGGCCCCATATCAGCATAAAATTGATAGCCGTCAAACAATGGCATTTTAGTGCCCTCAGGCCAATAGTTGTGCTTGCCTTCGGGAAAGTTATCAAACACATCCATAAAAGCAAAAGCCATCGATAACACAAACGCGCCATTGCGATGAAAGTCATCAAAAAACCAGTCAGCAATGGGGGCTTGTGGTGAAATAGCCTTTAGCGCTGGATGACTATTAATGGATGCAACCGAGGTGTAATAACCCGGGTAAGATACTCCCCACATACCGGCTTTGCCATTGTTGTTGGTAATATTATTGACTAACCATTCGATGGTATCGTAGGTATCCGTAGCATCGTCAACGGCTTGCTTACCTCGTTGGTAAGCGTCTTGTGGCCGCATGTTGACATATTGTCCTTCTGAACGAAATTGACCGCGAACATCTTGTTGCACGAAAATATATCCGGCTTTCTCAAAAGCCTGATCAGGAGATAAACGCTTAGGGTATTTGTCAGCGCCATAAGGTCCGACAGCATAAGGCGTGCGTTTAATTAAGAAGGGATATTTTTTGCTGTTATCTAAGGGAATGTAGACAGCTGTGAATAAGGTCACACCGTCTCGCATCGGAATTTCATACTCAAATTTGCTGTAGTTGTCGCGAATGTATGCTGCGCGTTCATCGGTTTTTTTATCTGCAATTGCCAATGCATCTGTGGCGAAAAGAAATAAAGCACTAACCCATATAAAAACTAAACTCTTCATCTTTTGTCCTGATTTATATCAATTTTATGGCTGCTAACATACAAGTAAATGCCATCGTTGTCGAGTTTTGCGCCAAGGTTCAGGTATACATACCGGTTGTATTTAAACGAGTTATTTACTTTTGCAGTTCAGCAAAATATAAATGTTCACAGGTTGTTGAATGGGCTATTTTTTGGCAGATCAGATCCGCCACTTTTTGCACTCGCCGTTTGTAACCACTGATTTTATTGCGCTCAGAAAAACTTTTGAATACGTATGCATGCTATGTGCAAGTGTCGAGCATTTCCCTATAGTGAGTCGTTGCTTTTCGTTTGAGCTAATTACAATAAAAAAATTTCAACGGGTAATGAACAATCATACCTAGTGAAAATATAAGGGGAAACAAGATGAAGAACTTTGCGCTCAGCCAAATTACTTTAGCATTGCTTGCGGTTGGTGTTAGCTCTGCAGTATGGGCTAATGATGATCCGAAGGCCGATGAGGCTGATCTCAATGAAGCAAAAGAGGCCGTAGAAGTGATTGAAGTCAGAGGCTTTCGCCGTTCACTGATTGATTCAATTAATCAAAAACGTTTTGCCGATACCGTATCTGAGCAGTTAAGTGCCGATGATTTAGGATCGCTCCCCGATGTATCTATCGCTGATGCATTAACCCGCTTACCTGGGGTTGCTGCGGTGCGAACCGGTGGACAAGCAGCGGAAATTAATATCCGCGGTATGGATGGCGGTTATGTGGCTTCAACTTTAAATGGCCGTGAACAAGTGTCTACGAGCGGCTCGCGTGCCATTGAATTTGATCAATATCCAACAGAATTAATTTCTCAAGCAGCCGTATACAAATCTCCAAAAGCCTCGTTAATCGAGGGAGGGGTTGCTGGGACAGTTGAGCTGACTACAGCCAGCCCGTTGGCTAACGAAGAGCAACACAGTTTTAATATCAATGTCCGTGGCATGTTCAACGACCGAGCAACGGAAGTGCAAGATGCTGAGCAGTTTGGCCATCGTCTTAGCTTGTCGTATCAAGGTAAATTTCTGCAAGACACTTTAGGTATGGCGTTGGGCTATGCCCGCTTGTTTCAACCCAGTGTGGCTACTCAGTTTATCGGCTTAGCTTATAACGCTAAAAAAGATGTAGATTTTGTTGAAAATGATACCGATGGTCCTGTCTATGATGACCAAGATCCTAACATTGCCAACCGCGACATCAATAAAGAATATATATCCGAGGGTATGGAATTACAGCATCGTGGCGGTGAAGAAACTCGAGATGGCTATGTCGCTGCGATTGAATGGTTGCCCAATGAAAAGTTTAAGTTAAGGGCTGATGCTTTTGTGTCAACCTTTGACAGTAAAGCTTTTGCTCGCGGGTATCGGGTTAAATTTGGCGGTGATACGTCTGCTTACGGCAATCCGGTATTAATTGATAATAATGTGGTTGGCGGAACCATTAACCGCACCTCTGATGGCTGGGCAAGAGTAGAAATTGTCAATGATGATAACCAAGATTTTGATAAAGTTGAAAATTACGGGCTTAATCTCGATTGGCAGTTGACTGAACAGTTAACGGCTAATTTAGATTTTTCATATTCTAAAGCCGAAAGTGATTTTCGCAATGGTTTACTATGGTCATTGGTTGCTGAAGATGCCAATGCCGAAATCCCAGTGTTTGATCAAAATGTATCTATTTCATATTTGCTCAATGGAGCAAATTTACCCGATATAGGTTTTAACCAAGCGGCTGCTTTTACCGATTTGAATCGCGTCATGGTCAGTAAATACGGTATTTATCCGTTTCAAAACAGCGATGAAATGAAAGCGGTGCGCTTAGATCTTGCCTATGAATTAAATGATAATGAATGGTTGAGATCAATAGAGTTTGGCATGCGTTATTCGCAGCGCGAATACTCAAACGACCGTTCAGTGTTTGAATATGGTGATGACAGTAACTTCTCAAATGATGAACCGCCACTTAGATTAACCGAAGATATGGTTGATGTGGTGAATTGGCAAGGTGCATTCGCCAACTTCCCCAGTTACTTGGCCATTGATTTAGATGCGGCATTAGCCGCGTGGTTTACTAACGGTGTGCCGCAACCCATGCAGATCTGGGGCACAGATAATCAAGGTTTAGCGCCTGATCAGATCAATGAAAACTACTCGTGGACCATGACCCAAAGTGGTGACGTATACGAAGACATTTTTTCTGCTTATTTCATGTTGAATATTGATGCTGAAATCTTTGATATTCCGGTGACAGGTAATGTCGGGGTGCGCATGGTTGAGACTGAGCAACAAGCCACTACGCTGGAAAATGTTGATCATCAAGTGGCTGCTGGTGCGCAATATGTGGTTGATGGATCCGGTGTTGCTAATAGCCGTTACGCGCCGAAAGTGTTAGGGCCTAAGTACACCGATTACTTACCTTCACTTAACTTGAATTTTGCCATTAATGACAATGAACAAATTCGTTTTGCCGCCGCTAAAGTGATGTCTAGACCCGATATTAATAGACTTGCCGGTGATGTGAGCACCAACTTTGATTTTGATCGTCAAGTGTTAACCGGCTCTGCCACCAATAACCCGTATTTGCGCCCGTTTTATGCCGATCAGTACGATGTGTCATATGAGCGTTACTTCAAAGAAACTGAAGGCGCATTAGTTGCCGCTTTGTTTTACAAAAACATCGGTTCATTTATTCAAAACGTGACTATCTATGATTTTGATTTCGCTGCTAATGGCTATTATGTGCCGGAGCAACTGATCGATCCTGATAGCGGTGTACCTTATCAAGTCGATCCCGTTGGTGAATTTACCACCGCAGTAAACAACCAAGAGGGCGGTTATATTCGCGGTGTCGAACTGGCTTACACGCAAATATTTTCGTTCCTTCCCGACTTGTGGTCAGGCTTAGGGCTCAGTATGAGTTATTCATACACCCAAAGTGAAGTTGAGTTTGCTACTGATCTCTCTGGCAGTGAGCGTATTCAATCCCTACCAGGACTGTCTGAGAATGTATTGCAAGCGACGCTATTTTGGCAATACCAAGGATTTGAGAGTCGATTAAATGCTCGCTATCGCGATGAATTTGTTTCTGAGCAATGGGGTGTAAATGAACAAGTGGTTAATTTTGACGATGAATTAGTGATGGATTTACAAGCATCCTATCAACTAACCGAAGCGTTTAATGTGTTATTCCAAGTGAATAACCTAACTGATGAACCCACGCAAAGTTACTTTGGCACACCTGAATTTTCTGGCACTACCCAATTTTTTGGTCGTCAGTATTTCTTAGGTGCAACTTACTCATTCTAGTAATGAGACCAACTAGTAACTGAATAATTAGGAGAATAATAATGATTTTTTCGACAACAAATTTAAGCAAAATGTTGTTCGTCGCGTTGGTGTCAATACTATTGAGTGCTTGTGGCGGTGGTTCGGATGTTAGTAAAGGTGAGATTTTACTGACCTGTGATGTACCAATGATCCCCGATGCAACAGGCACTAGCTGTGTTGCTCCGCCACCGATTGCCTGTGCAGCACCGACAGTACCCGATGCCTTAAATGAAAAGTGTGTTGTAGGTGTCGATCCTAATGCACCGGTACCGGTATTTTTTCCCGCGGCGGATCAAGCGGTATTGTATTACAATCGAGCCGCATTTGGTGCCACCAATAGTGATGACGATCCGTCCTATGACGGTTATCGACTGCATACTTGGAACAACGCCAGTTGTGATGCCTATGCCCCCCCTCATGACAATACTGACTGGTCAAATGGCCATGAATTTGCAGGTATTGACCCAGCGTATGGTGCTTACTGGATCTTAAATTTAAAAGAAGGCTACACTGACTGTGGTAATTTTATTATTCACGTCGGTACCGATGATGCCGGTAAAGCTATGGGTAATGGCGATTTTAAAATGCCGCTGCAACAAGACGACGAAACCTATCAACGGATGAATTTTACCTTTCACGCCGAGCCGTCAGTATTTGAATATCCCATTGAAAGCTTGGGTAAACAACCCTTAAAAATTGCTGATATTGCCGCCCACTGGATCGATGCTAATACCTTTGTTTGGGATATAGACCCACTGCAAATTAATACGGTTAAATTACATTATGCTGACAGTGCTGGCATTGCCGCTAATGAAGATGATCAGCTCAATGGCACTGTGGTTGAACTCACCTCTGCTACCTTAACCGATGAGCAAAGAGCCAGTGCACCGCAAGTAGCTGATTGGCCAGCCTTTGTCGGTGATTGGTCGGTGGAAGATGCCAAAGCTGTGCTCAAAACTCAATTGGTGGTTGCCGGTTATAACAGCGATAATGAGGCGGTAGCAGCGACTTATGTGCAAGCTGACAAGGTGTTAGATGCGATTTACACCCACGCAGAGCAAGATGCAGATGAAGCGCAATTAGGCGTGCAATACGACGGTGATCAAATAACTGTATCACTTTGGGCGCCGACAGCCCAATCAGTTAACTTAAAGGTCTATGCAGCCGACAAAACTGAGCTGGCTGAACATGCAATGAGCGAAGATGCGACAACGGGGATCTGGAGTTACCAAGGGGATAACAGTTTAGATCGGGCTTTTTATCAATTTGAAGTTCAGGTTTATCATTACCAATCAAAAGCGATAGAGACGTTATTGGTCAGCGATCCTTATTCTGTGAGTCTATCGACTAACGGTGAATATTCGCAATTTGTTGATTTATCTCAGCCGGACTTAATGCCTGATGACTGGCAAACCCATACTATAGCCGCTGCTGGTAATTACGAGGATGCGGTCATTTACGAGGGGCATATTCGCGATTTTAGTGTGCTCGATGAAACTACCTCGGCAGCTAATCGAGGTAAGTATTTAGCTTTCACTGAAATGGATAGCGCGCCGGTTATGCATCTGCAACAGTTAGCCGATAGTGGCATGCGTTATTTTCATTTGTTGCCAAGCAATGATATTGCCTCTGTTAATGAAGATAACACTGCGCTAGTCAACTTACAGGATACCGTTGCTCAGTTATGTGCTGTGAAAGACGATGCACCGGTGTGCGGGGTTGAAGATGACAATGCCAGCATTCAATCTGTATTAGAAAGCTATTCGACTTTTACTGATGATGCGGCTAATTTAGTCGATGCGCTGCGCAGCTATGACAGTTTTAACTGGGGCTATGATCCCAAACATTTCAATGTGCCTGATGGCAGTTATGCTTCAAACGCCGATGGTGTGGCGCGCATCACCGAAAAGCGAGCGATGATCAAAGCACTACACGATCTCGGTTTGCGGGTGGTGATGGACGTAGTATACAACCACACCAGTTCAGCCGGGCTTTGGGATAATTCAGTATTCGATAAAGTCGTACCGGGTTATTACCACAGTCGCGATTTGATCACCGGGGCGGTTGTTCAATCGACCTGTTGTAACGACACTGCCCTTGAACATCGGATGATGGATAAGTTCATGGTGGATTCACTGGCATTATGGGCAGAGCATTACAAAATTGATGGTTTTCGCTTTGATATCATGAGTCACGGTTCAAAAGCACAAATGCTTGCTGCTCGCCAAGCGATCCAAACCATTGATGAAGATAATCATTTCTATGGTGAAGGATGGGATCGGGATGATCGCGGTTTTGAACAAGCCAATCAGTTCAATTTAGCCGGTAGTGAAATAGGCACCTTTAACGATCGTTTACGCGACGCAGTGCGCGGTGGACAATTTTTCAGCAATAATGCAGTTGAAGATGGGCCTTTTATTCAACAAGATTTGATCAAACTTGGCATGGCTGGTTCACTCGCTGATTATGTGTTGAAAAGTTATACCGGTGTTGATTCTAAAGGCAGCGCATTCTCACCTGCTATGTATGCCAAAGATCCGGCTGATGTGATCAACTATGTGTCAAAGCACGACAATGAAACCCTATGGGATAAATTGCAATTTGAATTGCCCTTTGCGATGACTAACGAACAGCGGGTTCGCGCGCAAAACGTGTCACAGTCGATTGTACTCTTGTCACAAGGGATCCCGTTTTTACAAATGGGCGGTGACTTTTTACGCTCTAAATCATTAGATCGCAATACATATGATGCCGGTGATTGGTATAACTTGGTTGACTTCAGTAAAAACACCAACAACTGGAATGTCGGCTTACCGCTAGACAAAGGCGATAACAACGAGCAAGATCTGGTTTCTCTGGCGTCTAGCCAATACACCTCAGTTGGTTTAACCGATATGGAATTTGCCTCCACTGTGTTCAATGAATTTTTATCAATTCGTCATGGCAGTGGTTTATTTAAGCTGACTTCCTCAGCCGATATTGTTGAACGCGTTGGTTTTCACAACATTGGTAAACGTCAAACGCAAGGTTTGGTGGTAATGAGTATTGATGACGGCAGCCAACTCGCCGATATTGATCCGCAACACGACGCTATCGTCGTGATGGTTAATGGCTCTGAGCAGGAATTAACTCATACTATTGCCACGGCACAAGGGTTTGCGTTGCATCCGACTCTAGCCATGTCAGCCGATACCATTGTCTCAGCTGCAAGCTTTACCCAAGGTGATAATGAAGGTAGCTTTACTGTACCGCCATTGACCACTGCCGTTTTTGTCAAGCCACAAGGCGATGAACAGGGCATCGGTTTGTCTGCATTCGCCACAGCTGGCGCTCCTGATGTTGTTCCTTACGGCGATACTGTCGCTTATATTCGCGGCGGCATGAATGGCTGGGGTGAAGTCGATGCCATGAGTTATGTCGGTGATGGGGTGTATCAAGTAGCAATCGATATTGCTGCAGGTAGTTATGAATTTAAAGTCGCCTCGGCTGATTGGTCTACTATTAACAACGGTGCGCCTGCAGATGATAATGAGGTGATTGAAGGTGAAGATAAAACCTTAGTGCCTGGCAGTAACGATAACTTAGTTATTACCATTGCCACTGAAGCAACTTACATCTTCTCATTAGATGCTTCCGATACCAGTGCTCCTGTTCTGCATGTGCGCAACGAAGAGCCTTTTGTTGGCACTCCGGTGTACATCCGCGGAGGCATGAATGGTTGGGGGGAAGAGAGTCAGTTGAACTATATCGGTGAGGGTAAATATTCAACCACCATTGCCATAGAAGAAGGTAGCTATGAATTCAAAGTCGCCTCAGCAGACTGGGCAACGGTTAATATGGGGGCTCCGGCTGACGACAACGAAGTTTTTGTTGGCGAAGAGCAGTTATTAGTCGCAGGCAGTAATGACAACTTAGTGATGACGTTTACCAGTACCGGCGAATATACCTTTATCTTTGATGCGGCAAATCTAGACGAACCACTGTTAACCGTATATAGCGCCGAAATGTTTGGCGCAACAACTGTGTTTATTCGCGGTGCCATGAACGGTTGGGGTGAAGTTGATGCCTTGAATTATCAGGGTGACAGCCTATACACAGTGGATATTGCTATCGAGGCTGGCAGTTATGAATTTAAGGTGGCTTCTGCTGATTGGTCTACGGTTAACTTAGGTGCCAGTGCCGATAATAATGTTAGCTTAGATATACCTTATGTGCTTACACAAGGCTCAAACGACAACTTGTCTATCAGCCTCGAAGAAACCGCAACCTATCGCTTCAGTGTACAAGGACCAAACCCTGAATCAGCTGCAGTGACAGTGAGTAAGCTAACCGAGTAAAAAACACTAACCATCGCGATTGTGCAGTGTTAAACATAGCAAGGGTTCAGGTCTGCAAATGACCTGAACCCTTTTTTAGTCGATTTGTCATTTTTGTTCAATAGCACATTTGATTATTGACTAACAAATTCCTGTTAGTCCGCTGATAATAGTCAATGGCTTAAAATCACTAAGATGATCATGAACGTAAGGTTAAAGTCACCATGACCACACCGTGATCAGTGCTGCTACCGTCGCGGTCGAAAATAGGGTTAATTAAGTGTTGTTCACAGGTGGCATAGGCACTGACTTGATAGAGACTGCTTTGCTGGCTGGCATCAAATTCAGCCGACAATAAAATGTAATCTAATACACTACCACCACCAGCGTAGTAATGAGTAGCAGGTCGCACTGCGGGTGGCAACTCGTTGATGTCATCTTGTTCATTTAAGTTGGCTTGTTGATATAAATCCCATGCGTCATACAAGGCGTATTTAGCCAACAGGCGTTCAACGCCAGCTTCGTTATGGAAGGCTGTGCTTGCCGTCAATAAATGGCTTAATACACCATCGGATAGATTGTTGTTAAAGTCGCCCATCAATACCATTGGCTGGCCAGTTTGCTCTCTTCTTGCGATGATTTCCATCATTAATAATGTTGCTTCGCTGCCGCGTTGAATGGTCGACGCCCAACCACCGGCAATTGTTGCGGTCAGTTGGTCAATAGCGTATGGCTCTGGCGATTGCTTGCTATCAATATCACTGACGGCGATCATTGAACGCTTCGATTTGAAATGCACCACATAACAATCACATTGACCGAGGTGAGGCACCGCTATGGTCGCACGCAATATTTTACGACTATAAGCAAAGTCAGCTGCCAACCCCAATGTTTGCGCAAGCGCTTTGTTTACTTTGATGTCATCTACCTCTATCAGCGGATAACGGCTGGCAATTGCCACCACTGGCTGGCTGTATATAAAGTCATCAGTGACCTTAGGTTGATCCACTACAGCAAAATATTCATAGCCCGATAACTCAACGAGCTGCTTTAATGCAGCAATGCTAAATACCTCTTGAAAGCCAATAATATCTGGTTGGTACTGAGCTAAGTAGGCAGTGATCCAACGCTGTTTTTTGTGCCATTGTTCAACACTGTATATGCGCTCAAAATCATAATATGCGTTGGGAGGTTGCAAGTAGTTAAATAAATTAAAGGTGGTAATTTTAAGTTGTAGATCGGTGTTTTTGTCAGCGGCAGGTTGCTGATTTTGGTTGTGAGCAATATCAATACTAATGGTGTTAACTCGGCGGGTAGGCATAACCGAATTATAGCTTATTGGTCAAAAAGATCATTAGCTTATTAATTGCTTTAAGGGAATTTTATAAATAGCACTATTGTACTATTTATTATCATGGTTTACTCTGAGCGTGTTTAATTTCAGATGACAACTAAGATGATCAAATACCCGTTTTTTTTGTTGCTTACCGCAACCTTGTTTATATCGCCTAATGCGCTATCAGCAGAAACCTTCAAACTCGCATCGTGGAATATTGCTTGGCTAGCTGAGCACAAATACAACAAGCGTACAGAGCAAGATTATCAGGCGCTCGCTGCCTATGCCAAGCAACTTGATGCCGATGTGATTGCTCTGCAAGAAGTCGAAGGCAGCGCTTTGGCGAGTAAAGTTTTTGGTGATGATTATGATTACTATTTTTCAACCAACGACTGGGTACAGCGGGTAGGTGTCGCGGTGAAAAAGTCGATGGGCTTTACCGTCACAGCACAAGAGTATCGGCCATTAAATGTCGGTAGAGTGCGTTACGGCATGGATATTACCCTGTCTAAAAACAACGAAAAATTTAGGTTGTTAGCGGTACATTTAAAATCAGGCTGTTTTGAAAAGGCTCTAGATGCTGACAGCGTCGCTAAAATGGCTAATGCCAGTAAAAATCAGCAAAGAAGCAAAGCCGCTTGTCAGAAACTTGCCAAGCAAATAGAGCCACTAGAGTCGTGGATTGACCAAAGAGCCACAGAGGGAGTACCCTTTGTGGTGATCGGTGATTTTAATCGTCGCTTTAACCGAGATATAGCCAAAGCCTATGGCGAAAACCAAGGATTGTGGCAAGCTATTGACGATGAAGGGGCTGAAGACTTATGGGCGCC
Source organism: Thalassotalea sp. (assembly GCA_042091375.1). GTDB lineage: Bacteria > Pseudomonadota > Gammaproteobacteria > Enterobacterales > Alteromonadaceae > JBELHO01. Next base: position 17,309 of record JBELHO010000040.1, read on the forward strand.
AACCATTGCTCTCGATTCAGGCTGTTGGGGAGGTTATTATAAAGATTATATTGATCACATCGTTTTTGATCCGAAAGCCAAGCAAAATTATCAGGTTGATTCATTTCAACAATTGGTTTTCAAGGGCAAATACTCAAAGCAATTAAGTCGTTCGTTAAGTGATCACTGTCCGATATCGGTTGAATTATCCCTATAAACACTTGCGATCTACTACCGAGATTGAATGTGTAGATATCAGTGTGTATGGCTTGTAAGGAATTTCTATGAAATTTTTATTGAGTGTCTGCTTGTTAATGCTATTCACTCCATGGTGTGATGCGAATGATGATCAGCCACTATTACCCATTGTCTTAACAGGAAAGTGGATCACCAATAACACCGACGAGGTGATGTTAGATCCACAAACCTCAGCACTCAAATTGTGGCGAGGTAAACTATTGTCATTATCAGATGGTAGTGCCCATCAATCACAACAGAAAAAATTACATATTATCAGCCCGCAAACGGCGAAATTGTCAGGCAATGGCTTGCCAATTACTTTAGCTGAGAACCTTAAAAAAAGTTGTTTTGCCAATTATTTAAACAGTTCACCCGACTTGGAAGCAATGGTGGTGGATCCCGATAACGACAATATTATTTACGTGGTTACCGAAGATGCCCGTAAGGCCAATAAATTATCTGCCAGTTGTCAGCAACGTTTTGCCAATACCGGCTCAACAGTATTTCCCAGTTTATTAGTCAGATTAGAAGTAAAGCCTAACAATCAGGTGTTAATGACTCATGTCAGGCCATTGCAATTTGATCAGCAATTTCAAGTGGGCAATTTTGCCAATGATGGTATTGAAGGGATGACCTTTGGCTTAAACCGTACCTTGTATTTAGCCTTAGAGAAAGACTTAAAAGGTGTGGCAAGAATCTTTTCTGTAGATATTGATGCCGATTTTTGGTCTATTGATGATTTCTTTAGAGTCGAGGATCCTAGGTTTGTGTTGCCTCAATTTGACAAAGGCAATCACCCCATCAATGGCCTTGATTACTACCCAGTCAAAGATCACCCTGGTTTTTTAGTGGCAGCAGCAAGAAATGACGATCAACTGTGGTTTATTGATATTGGCAAACAACAACCGGTAAAAGTTATTCCGTTGAAATTTATGGCGCCGGTGAGACAAAAGCACCAGCAATGTGCGCCATTTGAACTGATGGATAATACCTCCATAGAGGGCGTTGGTATTATCGATAACTCGGTATGGTTAATTAATGATCCTTGGAAAAAACATTACTTAGATAATGTTCAGTGTCGCAGTAATTATGACGCCTATAAAAAACAAGCGCCACTGTTGTTCGAATTACCTATCGATAAGCGTTGGCTTAAACCATCTTAAATATTTCAGGCTGAGGTGAATTATTAATCAGTTACTGGTTTTTTGTTGCTTAAAAATCAGTTTTACCTTGTGTAGTCGATAAAAATCTGTATAATGCGCGCCTCAATACAAGGGGTTGGATTTTTCTTGTATTTTTATTTATTTGAGTGTGGTTATCCCAAGTGACTTGCCCAGCTAGTGTTCAAGGCTAGCGTATAGAATGTGCCTTAAGTCTTCCTGGTGGTTTCCTCGTATATGATCGCAGGAAGAGTTGTTAGCTTACAACAGTACCTGCCTAGAGAAGACAAAATTTATGATTAATATTGACAATGCTCCTTTGGGCTTTGATGCCCTCGGTTTGCCTGAAAACTTACTTTCGGCATTAACTGCCCTTGGTTTTGAATCTGCTACTGCTATTCAGGCGCAAACTATTCCGCCGCTTTTGGCTGGAGCTGATGTATTGGGTGAAGCACAAACGGGAACAGGAAAAACTGCCGCATTTGGTTTGCCAGCGCTGGCTAAAATCGACGTGTCTATCAAAAAACCACAATTGATGGTACTGGCACCGACTCGTGAATTGGCAATTCAGGTTGCCGAAGCAATCGAATCTTTCGCAAAAAATATCAAAGGTTTACGCGTAGCCACCTTGTACGGTGGACAATCCTACGGCCCGCAATTTCAACAATTAGAGCGAGGTGCGCAAGTCGTTGTTGGCACGCCAGGCCGATTGATGGATCATTTGCGTCGCAAAAGTTTAAAACTCGCTGATTTGCGCTTCTGTGTGTTGGATGAAGCCGACGAAATGCTCAACATGGGCTTTTTAGAGGACATAGAGTGGATTTTAGAGCATTTGCCAAAAGACATTCAAATGGCACTATTTTCAGCCACTATGCCTGCACAAATACGCAAAGTGGCTAATCGCTTCTTAAAAGACCCTGAGCATATCAAGATTGCCGCGGTTAAAAAATCGAAAGCTAATATTAAACAATTTGCTTGGAAGGTCAGTGGTATCCGCAAAATTACTGCTTTAGAGCGCATTGCTGAAATCGTTGATTACGATGCGATGATCATCTTTGTGCGCACTAGAAATGATACCGTTGATGTTGCTGAGCAATTAGAACGTGCCGGTTTTCCTGCAGTTGCCTTAAATGGTGATATGAACCAAGCACAACGAGAGCGCACTGTTGACCAGTTAAAGTCAGGTAAATCGTCAATTCTTGTCGCTACTGACGTGGTTGCTCGCGGTCTTGATATCCCGCGGATCTCATTGGTGATCAACTACGATTTGCCGGGTGATAACGAAGCCTATGTTCACCGTATTGGCCGAACCGGTCGCGCTGGACGTGAAGGTATGGCTATCTCGTTTGTTCGCCCTCGTGAAATGTATTCATTGCGCCATTACGAACGTTTAACTTCTGGTGTAGTGAATAGTTATGAATTGCCGAGTATCGAAGAAATAGGCAAAAAACGCATTGACAAAACCCGCAGTGAAATGGCGGAAATTGTCGCCGATAAAGATCTTGCTAGCATGCGTGAAATTATTGAAAACATGGCCAGTGAGTCTGAATTGTCGATGTTAGATTTAGCCGCGGCCTTATTATACGAAAAACAATTAAAACAACCGTTGCAACCCAAGGCTGATCCTAAGCCCAAGCGTGAGCCAAGAGAGCGCAATGAACGCAATAGTCGAGGTCGTCAAGACAGTCGTCGCGACGGTCGTGCTGAACGAGGCCATCGCGGACAAAGAGATGATAGACCGCGCAAAGCGAAAGTGGCTCGCAACGATGTCGATTGGCAAACATATCGCCTTGAAGTAGGTAAAGAGCACGGTGCAAAACCCGGTGATATTGTTGGCGCTATTGCCAATGAAATATCACTAGATAGCAGCTATATAGGTCAAATAAACTTGCATGAACGCCATACTTTTGTGCAGTTGCCAAAAGGCATGCCCGATAAGTCATTCAAACAATTGAAACGTGTTCGGGTGCGTCGCCAAGCCTTAGAAATTTCATTGTCTGATGCGCAATCTGCGCCAGCCACAGAGCAGCGAGCACGCAAACGCGCCGAGCGCAATGCCAATTAACTGCTAATTTGCCTGTTGACAAAAACCGGCAGAGCAAGCCATATATAGTATTATTGGCGGTGCTTTAATTGTAAAAGGAAGACATAAGTCTTCCTTTTTTGATAAAGCCATAGCAATCAGTTAGTCATTAAATAAAGCCGTGCAATGTTTATCTATTTATTGTTATTTGATGCATCTTATCTACCCTATACCTGTTACTGTGTATCGACATCAAATGATAACCGTATCACCATATAACCGACTCGGGTTGATGGTTCCTCAACCGAGCGCGTTGATGCTATTTACTCACATTCTAATTCTAACTTTTGCTGGTTGCGGATACTTTTATACTTGTCTGATACACTGTTTGCATGCATTGCAACGCGGTTGTAATTATTCTTATACACCTGAGCTATAGCACCTGTAAGGCTTAGCTTAGCGTCGACGAAATATCGTTAATTTGCGTTGTACATTATTTTTTACGGTGAGTTAATCTTTTGATGGGGGCAAAATTTCCTCTTCGACAACAACAGAGTAATAATAAACTCATGTTAGTTGATTAGAGAAAATTATGACTGAAGCAAACAACCCACTTAATTTACGTGGCATTGAATTTATCGAATATGCCTCACCCGATTCCGACTTTATGGAAAAAGCTTTTTATGGCTTTGGTTTTTCAAAAACCAAGAAATTTAAAGGACGTGATATTGAGTATTTTAACCAAAACGATATTCACTTTTTATTAAATAACGAGCAAGCTGGTTTTTCTCGCGAATTTGCAAAAAGTCACGGACCAGCCATCTCTTCAATGGGCTGGCGTGTCGACGATGCTGAATTTGCCTTTGCCGAAGCCATTAAACGCGGTGCAAAGTCAGGTGCTGATGCCGAAAATAAACTACCTTATCCCGCCATTTATGGCATTGGTGATAGTCTCATTTATTTTATTGAGAAGTTTGGCGACAAGGGTTCTATTTATCTGGACGATTTTGAGCCACTTGACAGTCCAGTGTTAGTCAAAGATAAAGGCTTTATCGTTGTTGATCACTTAACCAATAATGTTTATCAAGGTACCATGGAAAAATGGGCTAATTTTTATAAAGATATCTTTAACTTTAGCGACATTCGTTACTTTGACATTAAAGGCGAGAAATCTGCGCTAATCTCTTATGCGTTACAATCACCTTGCGGCACCTTCTGTATTCCTATCAACGAAGGTAAAGGTAAGAAGAACAACCAAATTGATGAATATTTAGATGAATATAACGGTCCGGGCGTACAGCACATTGCCTTTCGCTCTGATGACTTGTTAGGATCGTTAGATCAGCTAGACAAAAATATTATTGATACCCTCAATATAGTGCCTGAATATTATGATGATGTGTTTGATCGCATTCCTTGGGTTAAAGAAGATCAACAGCGTATTCGCGACCATCAAGTGTTAGTCGATAGCCAACAAGAGAACTCGTATTTATTGCAAATTTTCACCAAAAATATCTTTGGTCCTATTTTCATTGAAATGATCCAACGAGTTGACGATAAAGGTTTTGGTGAAGGTAACTTTACCGCTTTATTTAAATCGATAGAATTAAATCAAATGGAACGCGGTGTGCTGTAAGTTCAATACCTGCAAAGCATCGATAAAAAAGCCAATCTGTTGATTGGCTTTTTTTATGGGTAATTGGCGATTAATCAACAATGGATTAATTGCTCAAGGAGTTGCATCAAATACTAAGGTCAATGTAGAACTGTTGTAACTGATCAAGCGTTGATAGTCGCTGGAAATATAGATGTCATTGGCTCCTTGAGTGTGAATTGCCTCCCATAACAACACTTGGTTTTGGTCATATTTACTAATGGTATATCCAAAAATAGCATTAAAGCGATAAAAGTAACTGTGGTCACTTGAATCTGTGGTTGTTGCCAGTGTGGCTAAAATAGGCGCGTTGTGTAACACACCTTGCTCGCTAAAACTTTCACCGTCAAAGGTACTCCACTCAATACTTTCATCGGCAGTATACAAGTTTGAACCACTGCTGTTACTGGCAATACTGGTCATTGAGGGACTAAAAAGTTCATTCTGGTAGATTTTGCTATCAACAATGCCAGTGAACTGCTCAGCGTAATCATTGACCGTTAACTGATATTGATAAACAGCTGACTCGTTGGCATTAAATACTTGCAGTGCATTAGTGGATTTGACGTCGTGTACAGTTTGGGTAAAGAACACATTGTCAGTATCCCAGTACTGTCTAGTTAGATCGGTATTGGCAAGCTCTAGAGTTTGCGTTACTACCACAGGACGACCAGAAACCATGACAATGGCTTGTGGGCGATAATCGATAGAAACCTTATCACTGTCTATGGCAGTCAGCGTGAAGTCAGCTAAAGTCAGCTGATAGTGATTGACTCTGCTTTGCTCCTGTTCTTGCTCGTCAATATAAGTTTCGAGGTTCGATGCCAGTAAAAATGATCCGTCAGGATGAATAACTAGGTTGGTTAGGTCTACTTCTGGCAATAGTGAGTCTATAGCAGTTAACAGTGACCCACCAATGAGATCAAACACTAGGATTTGATCGCCTTGCGCGACATAAAAGTAGGGACGCAAGGGATCAAGCACGGCGCCAGAGTCATTGATAGAGATATCATTAATGATCACTTCCTGAGCATCGACATCACCCTTGTTTAAATTCACCTTAATTTTGCCAGGCAATGCAGTGCCATTGACGGTTGGGCTTAAGATTATTTCAGCCTGATGTTGACCATTGTTAGCTACCGCATTGGCATCGGCAGTAATGAGTAATTTGTTGTTGGTCTTATCTGCTGTCAGTGTTAACCAATCAACAGTTGTTGTGGCTTGCCAATCAATGGGGGTGGCACTGTTAGTCAAAATATCTAGTTGGTGAACTAACTGACTTTGTGTATCCAGTTGATTAAAAGCTATCGCTGGGTAATTTGCCGATAAATGGATAGCATCTATGGCTAAGTTCACTGTGATCACCGAACTGGTTCCTGTTAGGGGATCTGTGATAGTGATGGCACCAGAATACAAGCCCCATGTAGTTATATTGTCGATATTGATGTCGACCTCAACAAGCACTTGACCATCAACCGTTGAGGTTGTCAGTGTAAGCCAGTCAACATTACTGGCTATTAGCCAGCCCTCACTGAGGCCATTAACAGTGATTTGTTGGCCAGCAATAACCTGGTTGCCAAAGGTACTGGAAAAATTCAGTTCCGAGGTTGAAAGATCAAGTTGCTCCATGGTGATCAATTCGATTTGTTGAGCATTAACAGCATTGATGATCAAGCGTTTGTCATCAGCGCTGAGTTCGATACTTCTGGGTTGTTGACCCTGTGTTGCAACCGTGGCGTTGATTTGCTGCTGTTGATTGTAAACGTTAACTAAAAAACCGCTATTGGCATCAAACCGCAAATAATGTGCACGGTTGTTGCGAGATTTCGCTAAGGTAATTGCGACACTATCTTCTTCTTGAGGCAATAAGCCAGTATCAACAAATGTGTCGCCGTCGAAGCTGATCCATTCACTACTAGGGCTAATGGCATAAATACCCAACTCGTTATCATCAACAATAAAAGCCTGAATTGATTGATCTTCAGCGAGTAATTCAGGGCGATATTGTTGGCTTAACTGGCTAACAATGGTTTGATCAGTGAAATCGTTAACGGTGGCAAGGTAGCGTTTAAAAGTATTAATATTTGCATCTAATACGTACAAAGCGCCGGTGTTATCCGCTTGATCTAAGGTATTGACAAAAAAAGCTTCACTTTGTTGCCAAAATAACCGCTGTAAATTGTCATCGGCAAATTCCAGTGTTTGACTGATGATAAAATGTCGTCCGGAAAAGCTAAGATATTGCAAGGGTTCGTATTCTATTGTTATGTCAGTGAGCTCAATAAAACTGTGGTCAGTTAAGTCAATTTTATAGCGTTTAGTCACTGTCGATGTGGTCTGGTCTTCATTGACTGTAGTGATCTCGGCTTTTGCCAACAGAGTATGGCCTTTGGGATGCATTATTAGTTGCTGCAGCAAACTATTTTCAGGGGCAACCTCTAGCGATTTAATTAATTCCCCTGTGTATTGATGGTAAACCCGCAATTGATTATTGATACCGGCATACACATAAGGCAAGTAAGGTGAATTTACCAGCGCCTTGTCGTTGACAACAACATCATTAATGGTCAAGTTTTCAGTGAGTTCATTGCTCAGGTAATAGCTGATCGGAATAGTCGCTGCGATCACTGCATCGTTGTCAGTGGCGCTAATGGATATCGTTGTAAGGTTTAATTGCTCTGACAGAGGAATTGATTCATCGACAGATATTTGCAAGATATTACTATCGGGTTGTCGAGATACGTTTAACCACGTAGCCGAACTGCTGGCTTGCCATGTAATAGGCAGAGGGCTATTGGTGCTAATAATTATTGCCGCGCTGTTAGCTTTGCTGTTGGCTGTTTTCGACAGTAACAAGGCAGGCTGATCACTGAACAAATACAGGTTATCTAACCCCAGTTCCACTGCAATTTTTTTAGTGTCACCACTGGTAACTTCGGTAAAAATAACATGTCCTTGATAGAGACCAGCGCTGGTAAATTGGCTTATGTTGGCTGCTACCACTATCACTTGATCGCCGGTTCCTTCACTGACATCTATAGTTAACCAATCCACATCTGTGGCCGCAGTCCATTGATTTTCACTGCTGGTTAAGGTAAGTGACTGTTCACTGACGTTGCTATCGCCAAAGGTAGCTCTAAAACTTAATAAATCGGTATCTACAGTTAATTGCCAGATTAACAGCGACACATCAATGTCGTGGTGCACCAAATTAACATCGGCGATGTTGCCAGTGGAAAGACGCAATGTTGTTTGATATAAATCGGATTGGATCACATCGGCATTAATGACTTCAACGTGCACGGTTGCCGAGGTCGCAGTGAGATTTTCAATGCGATAATTCAACCAAGGAGCTACTTCACTATCAGGCGCGAAACCCACCAGTAAACCATCCCCTTGAAAGGTCACATCAACCTGAAAACTGTGTTGTGTTGCTTGTAATACCTCGTTACTGAATGCAATGGTATTGGTATTGGCGTTAATAGAGTAATTAACGGATTGTTTGCTGCTGCCGCCGCTGCCACAGGCAACAAGTAGGTTGGTCAATAAACACAATAAAATGACACCGTAGGTGTTTGTGACAATATTTTTCATACTGCTCCCTGTTAAATATGACAAGAATATTTTGCTATGGGATCACAAAACAAACTAGTTATTGCCTATTCTGCGAGATTATCGAGATAAAGTAAAACTTATCGGCTTTGCTAACATTAATTACTAAGGGATAAGTTTTCACTAGTTATTAGATCAATTTTATAGGTAAAATACGCCTATATTAGGATAGGTAAGCTGGTTTGAATAAAGTTATCTTGCACAAAGCCATAGATTTACTGGCTAGGCGCGAACATTCAGTACAAGAGTTACAACAAAAATTGCTGCAAAGAGATCATCTCATCGAAGAGATATCCATTGTTATTGATTATTTGATTGCAAACAATTATTTAAGTGACCAACGTTACAGTGAGGCGATGTTTCGCCTGCGCCTTAACAAAGGTTATGGAAAATATTACATTGATAATGAATTAAGGCAAAAAGGTATATCAAGTGGTCAGATTGATGCAGTGCATACCGAGCAGATGGTTGACTGGGCAGTTCAAGCGGCAAATACTTATCACAAAAAGTACGGCAATAAAAAAATTGATGATCAAAAAGAAAAAGCAAAGCGTATTCGCTTTTTGCAATCGAGAGGTTTTTCTACCGATGAAATAATGACGGTATTAAATAATCAAAATAGTACAACTGAATAATTACAGAAATTTATAATTACCCATCAAACAGTATGGTTATTACACAAATTGGACAACCCATGATCAAAACTAGTGACGAATTGCGTCAGGCATTTTTAGATTTTTATGCGTCGAAACAACATCAAATTGTTGCCAGTAGCTCATTAGTGCCCGGCAATGATGCAACTTTATTATTTACCAACGCGGGTATGGTACCCTTCAAAGATGTATTTCTCGGTGCAGAGCAAAGGAGTTATACCCGAGCAACCTCTTCGCAACGTTGTGTGCGTGCCGGAGGTAAGCACAATGATTTAGAAAATGTTGGCTACACAGCACGACATCATACGTTTTTTGAAATGTTGGGTAATTTTAGTTTTGGTGACTATTTCAAAGAAGACGCTATTACTTATGCATGGCAATTTTTAACTGAGGTATTGTTATTACCCGAAGACAAGTTGTTAGTGACTGTGTATGAAAGTGATAATGATGCCTATGATTTTTGGGCCAACAATATTGGTGTGCCCAAACATAAAATTATTCGCATAGGTGATAAATCACCTGACAAGCGTTATGAATCCGACAACTTTTGGTCGATGGGTGATACTGGCCCTTGTGGGCCTTGCTCTGAAATTTTTTACGATCACGGCGAAGATATCTTTGGCGGCCCTCCCGGCTCGCCAGATGAAGATGGCGATCGCTTTATAGAAATATGGAACTTGGTGTTTATGCAATATAATCGCCATGCCGATGGCACCATGGAGCCACTTCCCAAACCCTCAGTTGATACTGGTATGGGACTAGAGCGCATAGCGGCAATAATGCAAGGGGTGCACAGTAATTATGAAATAGACATTTTTCAGGGGCTTATCCAAGATGCTGGGCAATTACTGAAATGCAGTGATGTTGAGCATAAATCGTTACGGGTCATTGCTGATCACATTCGCTCTTGTAGTTTCTTAATTGTCGATGGCGTTATGCCTTCAAATGAAGGGCGTGGTTATGTACTTCGCCGAATTATAAGACGGGCTGTGCGCCATGGTCACAAGCTGCAAGCTAAACAGCATTTTTTCTATCAATTAACCGCTTCATTAGTCAAACAAATGGGCAAAGCCTACCCTGAACTCGTCAGCAAACAGGGGACAATTGAAAAGTTATTGCGCATTGAAGAAGAGCAGTTTGGCCGAACATTAGACCGAGGTATGGTGTTATTAGAGGATATGTTAAACCAGCTTGATGGCGATACTATTGCTGGTGATGATGTGTTTAAACTCTATGACACCTATGGATTTCCGGCTGATTTGACCGCAGATATCGCTCGTGAACGGCAAATTAAAATTGATCAGTGTGGTTTTGATCAAGCCATGCAACAACAGAGGCAACGAGCGCAACAAGCCAATCAATTCACGGGTGATTACAACGACACCCTAAAGTCAGAACAATTCACTGAATTTGATGGTTACGAGGTGGAGCAAAACAACGCCCGTGTTATTGAAATATTTGATCGCGATGGGGCGGTTAATGAATTGACCAATGGCCAGCAAGGCATGGTGGTTCTTGACAAAACCCCTTTTTACGCAGAGTCAGGTGGACAAGTAGGTGATACTGGCCTGTTGAGTTTATCGTCTGGCGATTTTGTTGTGCACGACACCATTAAAATGGGCAATGCTTTTGCTCACCAAGGCATTGCACAGGGAACTATTGCCGTAGATAGCCAAGTTACCGCAAAAATAAATAGCCAACGCCGTGCTGCCATTGTCAAAAATCACACCGCAACACATTTACTGCACAGTGCATTGAGAAAAGTGTTAGGTGAGCATGTAACACAGAAAGGTTCACTTTGTGATGCTGAGAAATTGCGTTTTGACTTCTCTCATTATGAGGCAGTGACAGAGCAAGAGTTACAGGCTGTGGAGCGGATGATCAATCAACAAATACGCAACAATATAGCCCGCGATACACAATTAATGCCGATTGAACAAGCAAAACAACAGGGTGCTATGGCATTGTTTGGCGAAAAATATGACGATGAAGTTAGGGTAGTTACCTTAGGGGACTTTTCAACTGAACTGTGTGGTGGTGTTCACGTTGAACGCACCGGTGATATTGGTTTAATTAAAATTATCTCAGAGTCGGGTATTGCCGCTGGTGTTAGACGGATAGAAGCAGTGTCAGCTGAAGCTGCCATCGCTTTTGTTGAGCAACAAAGCCAATCGTTGTCGAATATTGCCACCATGGTCAAATCAGATGTTGATATTGTCACTGATAAGGTCGAACAACTGTTATTGCGCAATAAGCAATTAGAACGAGAAATCAATGCCCTGAAACAGCAACTAGCAATGCATGCAGGCTCTACACTGATCAACCAAGTGATAAAAATTCAAGGCGTTAAGACGCTAATTGCTAAACTTGATGATACAGAATCAAAGGCATTGCGGGGTATGGTTGACGATCTAAAAGTTAAGTTGACATCGGGAGTTATTGTTTTAGCAACCGTCAATAATGGCAAGGTAGCGGTTATTGTTGGAGTGACTAAAGATCTTATTAGCACAGTAAAAGCAGGTGAATTAGTGAACTTTGTTGCCCAACAAGTCGGTGGCAAGGGAGGAGGGCGTCCTGACATGGCACAAGCTGGTGGAAGTCAACCTGAGCATGTGGCCGACGCACTAGCGAGTGTTGAACCTTGGTTATTGCAAAAATTGAGTTAAAGCGGTTTTGACAAGTATATAGTTGCCTATTCAAACTCATTAATGCGCGGCGATTAGATTTTTCATACTTTTGCATTTTTGCTGTATTGCTAGCAGATTGAATTTACAAACTAATTGTTAATGCTCTGTTTTTTTTTGTTTGCAATACTGTATAAACGCATAATAAATTGTAATTTTTTAGTTTTTTAACTGCATACCAGCAAGAAGCTTGCTAAAATAATAGTTAGCAAATAGAAAATATATTTTAATTGGCTGAAGCACATAGAAAAGTTGCAAACTAAATTTTGTATTAACCAACCTTAAGTTGTTATTTTTATCGCAAATAGTTGTTAGTTATTTATGTTAAATTGCAATTATTATACTAAATTTATTACTAGGTTATATTTTTAGTGGATCGAGTATTTAATTATAAAGGAAAGTAGAATGTTAATATTAACCCGTCGAGTTGGAGAAACCTTGATGATCGGAGACGACGTCACTGTGACTGTGCTAGGTGTTAAAGGAAATCAAGTTCGCATTGGTGTCAATGCACCTAAAGAAATCTCTGTTCATCGCGAAGAGATATACATGCGTATTCAATCAGAAAAAAATGATGGAGAAGCAACCGGTAACAAACTATAAATGCTTCAATAGTGATGAAATTTAAAGTCGACATGTGTCGACTTTTTAATGAGCAATAAAAATTAGCATATCAACTGATGCTTCGCTGTTTGCCAAAGCCCTATCTAGTGTTGATTAATTATTATTTATCGTCGGAAATACAATTGATAAGCAACTGAGTGATCAGCAGTTTGATTTATTTGTGCTAGTTATTTGTTTATATCGATGAATGAATTGTAAGCGGGTTGATTGATTTGTCGACAATCAGCAATAAAAGCTGAAAAATCGTTTGACTTATTTTTATTATCCATTAATATTCGCACCCACTGGAGAGGTGGCCGAGTGGCCGAAGGCGCTCCCCTGCTAAGGGAGTAACGGTGTTAAATCCGTTCGAGGGTTCGAATCCCTCCCTCTCCGCCATTAACTTTGTTTTTAAACAAAAATTAATGCTGCTGAGTTGTCAGTTATCTTTAAATCGAGATATAAAATAATGGTTTACCGCGGACGCGTAGCTCAGCTG
>JBELHO010000041.1:0-18274 GCA_042091375.1 Thalassotalea sp.
TTTTTAGTTTTGTTAAAGCATTCCATTGTAAATATCAACAGTCCGCCAGATTAGCTACCCATTAAAACTGGGTAGATTGTTGTCAATAAAAACAACAAATTTTTTTCTTTAAGCATTTTCATGTTCTATATCAATCTGAGATACCGCTTCAGAAAAAGCTATTTGACCAGCTTTCTCCGCCCAGTTTTGAGTTACTACTTGAAGTTCTGATTCAAGCCTGTTACTACCATCCATAAAAGTAAGTCCTGTGCTTGACTCATAAAAAGAAAGGACTTTGTTAATTTGCTCTTCAGTAAAAATATTCATATACAAATTCACGACATCTTCCAGTAAAGATGGTAAATGCTTACGGAACTCATCTTCAAACCTCGCTAAGGTCGAGTTGAGTATTTTAGGGTCAGCATCCATTGAACGACTTTCAATAGACTTCTTTCCTTTTACTAGATAAGCCTCTGAAATATGCTGAACCAATACATTTACTTTTGTAAGTTCCAATAACTTTTCAATATCGCCCTTCAAGTCGATATTTTGGCTTGTTTCCTTATTTTTAGATGTCATTCGATGTAAATATCCACTTTATTCATTTAAACAAATGATGGCGCATTAATACCTTTAGTATGCCCAAGCCCTTCTTTAACACTTTTTTTTGTTAAACCTGTCGCAACTTGAGGAGCACTTTCTTCTTTAGTCTTAGGTGAGGAGATGCCTAGGAGAATTCTCTCTTCAGTAGAAACTTCACGTATATCTCCATTATTGATTTCATAAACTTTATTAGCTGAGCGAATTGTATTAGGTCGATGTGCGATAAAAATTCTAGTAATCCCCATATTAGAAATTGATTGATTTACCAGTTTCTCTGTCATTATATCTAGATGTGCAGTACCTTCATCCATAAACAAAATTTTTGGCTTTCTATATAATGCTCTTGCAAGAATTACTCTTTGCTTTTGTCCTCCTGAAAGAGCCGCCCCCATATCTCGAACTAGACTTTCAAATTTCATTGGCATTTGCATTATTTCTTCATAAATCAATGCTGATTTAGCAGCTTCAACAACTAACTCCATATCAATCTCTTGATCGAAAAAAGATATATTCTCCGCAATTGATCCCGCAAATAGCTCATCATCCTGCATAACTACACCGACTTGACTTCTGTACGAGGAAAGACCATATTGCTTCAAAGGTATACCATCTAAACATACCTCTCCTGCATCAGGCTGAAATAATCCAGTGAGAACTTTAAAAAGAGTAGTTTTCCCACCGCCCGATGGACCTATTACGGCAACTGAATCACCGCTTTCTATGAATAAATTAATATTTCTAAAAACCCAAGGGGTTGAATCACTATATTTGTATGATACATCTTCTAATGATACAGCCCCTTTCAACGGTATTTTTTCTCTTAAAGGTGTATCAAAACATTTTTCCTGTTCTGCATGAGCTAAATCTGCAATTCTTTCCAAATGCAGAGAAAGCATTCTGAATTCAATTAATGTTTCAACCAACGAGGAAGCTTTTTCAGTAAAGTTTTGCTTATAGGTCATAAAGGCAAAAATCATACCTACGGTAAAGTCACCAGACATCACCAAATTTGCAGCTATAAATACCAAAATAATATGCTCTAAACCAAAAATCCCTGTATTAGCTGAATCAAACCAAATTTTCATTTTAGAATATTTAGCGTTACTGTTAACTTTGTCTGCATAATGGTTTTGCCACAAAAACTCCCTTTTTGCCTCCCCTCCAAACAGCTTTATGCATGTAATCCCCCTTATAGACTCGATAAAAGTGGTATTTTCCTTTGCATGGGAAGCTATTGCATCTTCTTGAGCAATTCTAAATCTTATATAGAAAATTATGCGAATAATCATGTATATAATGAGAGCGATTACAGCGATTGTGGCAAGCTTGGGGCTATACAAATACATAAAGATAATCGTAGTAACAGCCATAATGCCATCGATAACACTTGCAACGAGGCTTTCTGTTAGCATTTTTGTTAAAGGCTCCAAAGAACCAAACCTAGTAACAATATCTCCTGTATGCCTCTTTTCAAAAAAGTCAACGGGTAATCGCATAACATGTCTGAAAAGATTAGAGGCCATTTGAAAAGAAAGCATGCTAGCAAAGTATAAGATTACGTGGCCACGCATAGTTTTGCTGATAAAATTGATTATGGTGAATATCGCAAAGCCAAGTGACAAAACGATAAGCAAGTTAATATCGTATTTAACTATTACTTCATCAACTGCAATTTGAAGATAAAATGGAGTTGCAAGTGCAAATGCTTGAATAATAAAGGATAAAAGAAGTATCTGAATTAAGTTTTGTTTTAACCCAAATATGCGTCCCCAAAGATCTGACAACCTTAACCTAGAAATTTCCGATATTTTTTGAAATCTTTGAGAGGGTGAAAGTTCCAGTGAAACCCCTGTATAATGCTTTGAAAATTCTTCTCTAGTAAATTCTCTTATACCATTAGCGGGATCATGAATAGTTATTGAATTTCTATTTACTGATTTTAATACCACAAAGTGATTCATATCCCAATGAAGGATAGCTGGTAATTTGATCTGAGATATTAATTCTAGCGGAGCTTTTATTGGCCTAACAGTAAATTCCATTTTCACCGCAACATCCATTACAGCTCTTAATGTCATTCCCTGTAAGCTTGTAGCATATTTTCTGCGTAACGTAGCAAGATCTACTTTATGGCCATAATAGTTTGAGACCATAGCTAAAGAAGCAAGACCACACTCTGCCGCTTCAGTTTGTCGAATAATTGGAAGTCTAAGTTTTCCTGATATATTTAATAACACTAAATCACTCCTAACTATTTAAGCTCTGTTTGATAAAGCTTTTAGTGGTGATAATATCCAGTCAATTAAAGAGTTCCTCTCTAAAACAATGTTCGCTCTCAAGCTCATTCCGACATCTAAGTCAAACTGTCTATGTCCTACTTTTATATATTCATGATCAAGCTCTGCTCTAGCTTTATATACAGGCTCATGAACATTAAATTGTGAGGAAAGATCATCTGGCGTTAATATTGTCTCAGTTAAGCTAATAATCTTTGCTGTATATGAACCAAATTTCTGAAAGGGAAATGCATCATAAAAAATACGGACTGTTTGCCCTTTCTCAACAAAACCTATTGCTTTGCTAGGAATAAATAGCTCCACTTCTAATTTACTATTATTAGGTATAATAGTTGCGATTGATAACTGTGATTGAACAGATATTCCATTTTTAACATTAATTGCTGCTACCTTCCCCGAAACAGGTGAAGTTAACACGTATGCTGAACTCGAATCTAACTCTGCACGTTGTGAATTAATATCCGCTAACTGAATGTTTAAGTTTAATATTTTACTTTTGTAAAGGTCTGGCAGCTCTAACTTCCTCAACTTCGTCTGCTCTAAATAAGATTCTATTTCTATTAATCTCTCTTCAAGAAAATTGATATGCTGTTTTTTGGCTAAATAGCTTTGATGTTTTGACTCGAAGTCAACTTGGCTGATCGAGTCTGTAGAAAGCAATAATTTCACATTTTCTAGTTGAATTTTTTCAGAGCTTTCAATTTGTTTTTGAATGCTAATCTGCTTTTCAAGTGAAGAAGTTTTATCTTCATATTCAATCTGTTGAGCTGATAACCGTTTATACTCTGAAGTTTCTTGATTTTCATCAATACGTTTTTGAAGCTCTATCAATTTTCTTTTTCGATCTAGTTCACTTACAAGCTGCTCAGCTAATTTTCCACCTTCTAACATATTATTATGGCGTGAAACTATAGCTATTGTTTCACCTGATTGAACAGACTGACCTTCATCAACAATAATATCTTTCAATATGCCGGAGTAAGTTGCTTTTACTTTAATTAAGCCATTTGAGGGAACGATGTGACCAGAAACATTTTCTGTTCTAGAGTATGAAGTAGCAAATACAAAGAATATAAAAACTACAAATATTGAGCTTAATAACGCTGTTACCCAAGAAAAACTTATAGGCTGAGTAAGAAATACATCTCCGTGTAATTTCTGGTGTTGTGACTCTATAGCTTCTTTTCTGAATAACGACATGGATTATCCTTAACGTAAAATTCTTTTCAGCTTAGGGTTGTCCTTAACCTAGCCTTGTCGATTTAGTTGCTTTTTAACAACACCAACAAAGTTAATAAAAAGTTAACATAAAGTCAATATGTAATTGTAAAAAGATTTTGCCGTTGATAGACCGCGTCCCATAAATACTACTGGGTGATACTAGACAGTGCTAGACAGTTCAGATAGAAACGAGACAATACGGAGCAATAATGGGCAATTCTTGCCAATGCTTGTCCATACAGAGTAATGCCGGACAATACCGACTAATACCAGGCGCTAAGCCAAGGATTAACCTCATACTATTTTATATTACTCCTTATACTAGTATTAACTACCTTAATAAGTGCTTGCAGCTTAGCTCTTTACTTTGATAACCCAGTGTCAAGGCAAAGTGAATTGTTTCTTTTTCTCTTGGATCTGACTCAGCAACTAGCAACGTTATAGATGCTAATCCAGTATCGTTAATTATTGGCTCGTATTTGTTCTTAAATAATCTTTGGTTTCTATTTAAGAAATTAACAAAAAGAAACGCGGCAGTACGTTTAATACCGTCACTAAATGGGTGGTTTTTGACAACAAAATATAAGAGTTGAGACGCTTTAGATTCGACAGTGGGGTATGCTTCTTGACCAAACACTCTTTGGTTAAGGCTCCCCCATATAACATCAAGCCCATAGTTTCGGTCAAGTGCAAATAATGGAATAGCTTCACCTTTTTCTCTCAGTTATTTTTTAACTCCCCTATTGCAATTTCTGCGTCCTTAATAGGTGTAAGAATACCGCCTGATTGACCCTTTGGCTTAATGAGTAGCCCTTCATCGTATTGTTGTAACCATAAAAAGGTTGAGGTGTATCTAACTAATATATCAGCAAGGTCAGCCCCAAATTCACTATTTCTTGGGAGGGTTGCGGCACGTTGAACCAGTTTTAACGCCTTATCTAATTCATCTGCATTTTCAGCTAGTCTTTACTCGTTTAATGTGTAGCCTTGAAGTAGGTGTTGCTTCAAGGTGTTTGTAGCCCATTGGCGAAATCGTACCCCTTCAATAGACTTTACACGTTAGCCTACCGAAATGATTACATCTAATGAGTAAAATGAAACGGGGTTGTTAGAATTAGTAATATGCATTTTTTGCGTATTTTTTTACGTCTAACTCACCATCTTTAAAAACATTACGAATATGGCGCGATATAAACGATTGATCCTTACCAAAAAGATTAACTAGTTGAGATTGTGAAAGCCAAACTGTCTCACTCTGCAATTGAACGTCTAGTTGCAAATTACCGTCTTCGATGAAACCACACTGAAGGTAATCAATGAAGACAAGCCCACCTGTTATATGTGGTTGTATTGCACTGGCACGGATCTGCCTAATGAAAGCCCGATATCCAATATCGTGCTGTATGACTACCAGAATAATCGGTCAAGTCGTTGTGCGGTGGATTATTTAGGCGATTACTCAGGCTATTTGCAAGTGGATGGTTATCAGGGCTATGCACAAACACAGGCCACATTAGCCGGTTGCTGGGCACATGCCAGACGCAAGTTTAAAGAAGCCGAAGTGGCACAAGGCAAAGGTAAAACCGGCAAAGCCAGCTGGGTAAAGCACTTAGCTACAGCCTGAATCAATGGCACAAACTGGTGCGCTATGTCGATGATGGTCACCTGAATATCGATAACAACCGCGTCGAAAGAGTCATTAAGCTCTTTGTCATAGGCCGAAAGAATTGGTTATCCAGCTACAATAACAAGGGAGCCAATGCCAGTGCGATACTCTATAGCGTCATCGAAACAGCTCAGGCTAATGGATTAACCCTGTTTGATTACATTCTTCATTGTTTAGACCATCTAGCCGTATCACCTAATGATGTCGAGTCTCTTGCCTTGGAACGTGACTTTGAGTAAGGTGAAGCTAACTGGACGGTTTGACCAATATGATCACCTACAACTAGTTATCGCTAGTAAACTGACTAAACACAAGACAAGATAAGACATCACAATAAAACCGACAATTAGCCTATTAATAGCTCAATAATGAGCAACTAATGACTGTCGCTAAATAACGCTTGATGCAATTTTTCGACCGCATCATTGGCTTGTTGCTCATCAACCAAAAAGCACAAGTTATGCTCACTCGCTCCTTGGCATATCATCCGTACGTTTACTCCTGACAACGCATCAAATATTAATGTACCAACGCCGTTGGTTTGATGAATATGATTACCTACAACAGCAATCAATGACAAACCGTGTTCAACACTCACCTCACACAATTGTTCTAATTCTTCAACAACCGTTGTGTTCAATAGGGCTTGGGTAGTGCCAGTGGGGTTATCAAACGTCAATGCAACACTAATTTCACTAGTGGTGATCAAGTCAACACTCAATTTATGCTTAGCTAACACACTAAATAAAGTGGCTAAAAAACCACTGGCATGGAGCATAGCAGGACTTTTTACTGTGACTAACGTTTGCTCCCTGCGCAACGCAATAGAGCGATATGTTGGTTTTGATACGACTTGTTTTTGAATATAGGTACCGCCCATGTCGGGTTCTTTACTCGAGCCGACAAACACCGGAATATTTTTCCGCATCGCTGGAATTAATGTCGCAGGATGTAAAATTTTAGCACCAAAAGTGGCCATTTCAGCCGCTTCACCAAAACTGAGTTCTTTTATCGCTCTCGCTTGGTCAGTGATCCGTGGATCAGTAGTAAATATGCCTTTGACATCAGTCCAAATGGCTAAGTTTGATGCATTAATAGCTTCTGCTAGCAATGCCGCACTAAAATCTGAACCACCTCGACCTAATGTCGTGGTGTCTCCATTGCTATTCTGGCCAATAAACCCCTGAGTAACGATGACTTGCTGTTGTAATTGAGGAATGAGTTGTTGCTGACACTGTTGTGTTAATGCATCTAAATCTACCTCAGCCTTACCAAACTGATCATTGGTCTTCATCACCTGTTGAACATCAAAATAACTGGCATTGACGCCAATTGACTTCAGTACTTTAACAAAAATTCGCGAGCTAATTTGTTCACCATAAGACAAAATACTGTCTGCCAATTTAACGCTGTAATGCACTGATTGCTTTTTGGCCTGACGCTCAAGTTCACCAATAAGCTTATTGACCTCAGTGGCGAGATCACTTTCGCGGTGCAGATGTTTAACAATATTCAATTGAATATTGGTCAATTTATCGAGTAGCTGTGCTTGCTCATCAGCAGCAACATTGGCTTGGCTTAAACGAACCAATAAATTGGTCACTCCCGAGCTAGCAGATACCACAACCAATTTATTGCTGGGGTGACTTTTAACAATATTAGCGCAACGCAACATTGATGGGTGATCAGCTACGCTGGTACCGCCAAATTTTGCAACAGTTAACATTGGCTCTGCCTCAGTTTCAGTAGACAGATGTTGAGATGACATAATTTTCCCTTATTCGTGCTTAATTAATAGGTTTTGTTAACTCATAACAGAGGGCATGACTGAGGGGTAAAATACCTGTGACAAGGTCTACACGTTTTATTTCAGCCAGAAGCTCACCACCCGTGATCGGCAATAGTGTTATACTTTATTAACACGATCAGCCAAGTGACAATTCCTAAGGATTCAACCTTAACAATCGAACAACAACCGCCATTCAGTTACTGCTCTCGGCAATAGTCTCCCTCAATAATAGTCACTGGAATCATGGTTCCTCGTATTATTTACCTAGCTATTGCTCCTCTTCTAGTTATTCAAATTTTTTGCTTTTTGATTTTATAGCTAAATAACTAAAGCAACGACTCGGTGTGTTGATTTCAAAGTCGAGTATTTAATCTAATTTAGCGAGTGAATTAAACAGCAACTTCAAGTTAAAAGCAATAACTAGCAGTAAAAATGTTGAATTAAAATAGTTATCAAGGTACAAATTCACATATTAATAAGTAACAATAAGTCAGTAGCAGTTATCTGCGTTAATAGAGTCACTAGCACCTATGCTATTACAAGAAGAAAACAATATTGATATTAATATGGTTAACCTCTGAAAATAATATTAGTAGACGCAAAAAGTTTTGTAGTAGCCAAGATCTAACTGACTATTCATTTCTGCAAGTATTTTAGATTTATTTTCGATTTATTTTCGATTTATTTTCGATTTATTATAGGTTTATTATGGATTTATTTGTTGTAAAAAAAGTGTTCGGCCTAGCGTTAATGCCGATCAGTATTATTGGCATATTGTTGTTGTTGGCGATAGTGTGTTTCAAAATAAGGCCATCGCTGAGTTTCAAATGCCTGCTATCTGCGAGCTTGATATTAGTGATTTGCTCTTTAGGGGTAGTTGCCGATCAATTGATGTCCCCCTTAGAAAAACACTTTACTAGTTACCGCCCTCATCTAGAGCAATCAGCCGATTTTAACGACATGCCCGAAAAGCAAACTGTTGACTATATCGTTGTGCTCGGCTGTGGTCATCAAACTGATAATGCCTTACCAGCAACAGCACAACTTTATACATGCTCTTTACAACGCCTTGTTGAAGCAGTTCGCATTGCCGACATTCATCCAGAAGCAGAAGTGATCACCTCAGGTGCAGCCCTTAGTGATAGTGTTTCTAATGCTGTTAAAGTCAAGCAAGCCGCGGTATTACTTGGCATACCGGCAAACAAAATTATTACCGAAAATTTTCCCAAAGACACTGAAGAAGAGGCAGAGTTAATCGCCCCAAGGGTGCAAGGTAAAACCGTTATATTAATCACTAATGCCGATCATATGTATCGCGCAGTCAACTATTTTAAAACCCGAGGCATAAACGTTATCCCCGCACCTGCAAGTTTTTTCACCACATCTTCCGGCCAGCAACGCAAATGGTCGTATTATTTATTACCACAAGTCCATTATTTCATGCAATCCAGCCGAGCTTGGTATGAATATTTAGGGCTAACGGTGCAATGGCTAAAAACCTTGTAGTGTTCTGAGCTCAGGCAGGGTTGTCAATGTCAATAAATGTGGCACTGATATCTAATTGACTATTGATCTCAGCAGCAAGGGCTTTAACACCATAACGTTCAGTGGCATGATGACCTGCAGCATAAAAATGAATATCCATTTCTCTGGCAATATGAGTGGTTTTTTCTGACACTTCACCACTAATGAAGGCATCTATGCCCTGCTCTGCGGCCAACTCAATATAATCTTGGCCACCACCAGTGCACCATGCAACAGTTTTGATGGCTTTATTTGAAGGTGCTGCAATATGTAAACACTGACGTTGGAGTTTGCTGGTGATCAGCTCTGCAAAGTCATTAGCTTCTGTAATGCTAGATAAACGCCCCTGCAAAGCAATACTCAAAGGGTTGCCAATCTCTAAGCCATCAGTGACTTGAATACCAAGTAGCGCTGCCAATTGTACATTATTACCTAAGGTAGGATGAATATCTAACGGCAAGTGATACGCATATAAATTAATATCGTGTGCAAGTAAGGCCTTAATGCGTTGTCGTTTCATACCAGTGATAATTGCCGACTCATTTTTCCAAAAATAGCCATGATGAACAATTAATGCATCAGCTTGTTGTTCTATAGCCGCATTGATCATCTCCATACTCGCGGTAACACCGGTAATAACAGTGTTTATCTGATCTGTTCCCTGAACTTGTAAGCCATTAGGACAATAATCTTTGATCTGCGCAGGTTTCAAAATATTGGTCAAATAGTTATCAAAATCAATTTTTCTCATTTTTATCAATACTCTATGTAAATTATATTTAACAAGTTTAGCCTATATGGTTATCTCTTTAACAACACAATAGTTAACAACAAGCAAGGTCATTAATGATGCACTCATCACCCGTGCATTAGTCTCCACAAACAAACGCTCCGATTAATTGTGCTAATCTTGTTGTCGATTATTTTTACATTGCGATGAATGCATCGAAGATATATTCACCGGTGTCAATTTAGATCTCAATTGCCACTTAGGCTTTATCGGCGTCAATGGCAACACTCGCTTTTTAGCGACAATAATGTAAATAGAGCCAAGGCTAGCGATATAAGTATCGGCAAATTTACGCCAATAGGGATAAAATCGGCCTCGGCCAGTATTATTGGCTAAAGTGGAATGTAAACTGGTTTTTTCCATCAGTATTTCAAAGCCCATTAATTGCAACCAATCTTTTATCCGCATAGGAGAAAAAAAACGTTCTCGCCAAGGGCATTGTTGTCGTCGATAGGGGATTAATTTATTGAACCCGGCCAAACTAAATGGGTTATAACCAGTAATAACTAAGTAACCGTTGGGAATAAGCACACGGTTAGCTTCGCGAATGACATGATGAGGATCCAGTGAAAATTCAAATGCGTGACTTAACAGGCAAACATCAACACTGTGTTGCTGTATAGGTAAATCATCAATATCAGCATATATACAATGCTTATTTGCGCTGAGGTCAAATGACTTATCCAGTAATTTTTTGTCTATTGTGGTAATTTGTTGCTTGATAACACAGCTTGTACTATTGATTTCGCCGCTTAAAGCACCTATTTTAAGTAGGTAATAACCAAACAACTTCGGCCACCAAGGCGCTAACTGTGAGTTAATTTCATCTAAAATAATTTCACCATTTGGCAATTCATGCCATGATGTGGGAGATGATGGTTGACGAAATGAAAGTGCTGGTTTCATATAAATTAGTGTTATCTTGTCTATATATTACTATTGAGGATGATTTATGCGACAAAGTCAAACGTCTAGTGTAATTTCTGTTGCAGCAATACCCGCATTTTCTGATAATTACATCTGGAAAATAGTCTCCGCGGATCAAAAACAAGTGGTTTTAGTGGATCCTGGCGATGCACAGGTCTGTATCGATAATATAGAGCGACATAACCAACAAATTGTCGCCATTTTGATCACCCACCATCATGCTGATCACACTGGAGGTGTTGCACAACTAGTAAAATATGCTAAACAAAAACAGTGGCCTATCAAAGTTTATGGCCCCAAAGCCGAGCACACTCCTTGTAATACTGACAAGGTTGATCAACAAAGCTCTGTGCTCATAAGCGAATTGTCATTGACCTTCAAAGTCATCGATTTACCCGGGCACACCCTAGGACACATAGCCTATTATGCCAATAACATGCTGTTTTGTGGCGACACCTTATTTTCTGCAGGTTGTGGCAGGCTATTTGAGGGAAGCCCAGAGCAAATGTTTAATTCGCTACAAAAATTGGCAAAGTTACCAAACGACACTTTAGTTTATTGCACCCACGAATATACCTTGGCAAACTTAGAGTTTGCATTGACGGTTGATAACAACAATCGCGCATTAAAAAACTATCAACAACAAGTGATGACTTTACGAGATAAAGGTGACATTAGCTTACCCAGTAGTATTGCAAAAGAACTAAGTATTAATCCTTTCTTGCGCTGCCATGATAGCAACATACGCCATAGCGTATCGCAATATCAACATACCCGATTAGAAAACGATCTCGACACTTTTACCGCCCTGCGCCTCTGGAAAGATAAATTTTAATCAATAATCCCTTTATGTGCTTGAATAGTCCCGGCAAATAAGTAACACTTGTCGGCTGTTTTTTTGAGTGCCTGATCACATGAAATATATTCCTTTGTACATTGTTGTTCCTTTATTGTTTTCGGGCTGCAAAACGACCTCTTTATTGTCATCTAATGAGCAACAAACTCCGCCTACCCAGCAAATTGACAACGTGATAACCGCCAGTCCCAGTGAGATTGTTGCAGCAATACTAACCAAAAAACCAGCAGCTATTGAGCAAGCTAAAGACATTGTTGATATCGCTAGTAAAAGCCAGCCATTAGTTAATGACGATTTATGGCAGCAGATGCGCAGTCAATTTAGCTTTGCTATTCCACAAAACAAACGGGTAGTCAGTCAACGTAATTGGTATGCGAAACACCCTTCTTATTTAAAGCGAGTTGCTAAACGAGCCGAACCTTTTTTACATTACATAGTGCAAGAGCTTGACGCAGCGGATATTCCCATCGAAATAGCTCTGTTGCCAATCGTCGAAAGTGCCTTCGATCCCTTTGCCTATTCCCATGGTCGTGCCTCAGGTATGTGGCAATTTGTGCCGGCAACAGGTAAACGCTTTGGCATGCAGCAAAACTGGTGGTATGACGGACGCCGTGATGTTGTTGCTTCTACCAAAGGTGCTGTAGCCTACCTAAAATATTTACATAAATTTTTTGATGGTGATTGGTTATTAGCACTAGCCGCCTATAACTCAGGTGAAGGACGAGTTCGTCGAGCAGTAAAAAACAATGCCCGCAAAAATAAACCAACCGACTTTTGGTCATTGGATCTACCCAAAGAAACTCGTGCTTATGTGCCAAAATTACTGGCATTGGCGGATCTTATTAGCCGTCCAGCAGACTTTGATCTCGAGCTCTATCCCATTGCCAACCAAGCGGTTCTCAACGTTGTTGCCATTGACTCGCAACTTGATTTAGCTAAAGCAGCTGAGTTAGCTGAATTATCTCTAGGTGAATTACAACAATTAAATCCAGGATTTAATCGATGGTCTACCGCTCCAGAGGGTCCTCATTATTTATTGCTACCCAAAGAGAAATCCACACAATTTATTGAAAAATTAGCAGCATTGGATGCAAAGCAACGATTGGCATGGCAACGCTACCAAATCAAAGCAGGCGATAGCCTTGGTGAAATAGCACAACAATTCAATACCGATGTTGCGGTGATCAAACAAGTGAATCAAATTCACGGTTCTACCATAAGAGCCGGTAAATACTTATTGATCCCCGTTGCCGCAACAAATTTAGAGCATTATGTTTTTTCTCAAGATCAACGGCTGGCAAATAAACAAAATCGTCAGCAAGCAGGCACCAAAAAACTACACACAGTAAAGTCAGGTGACACCCTTTGGGATATCAGCCGCGCTTATAAGGTTAGCTATAAAAAATTAGCCAAATGGAATGGCATGGCGCCCAAAGACACCCTAAAACTAGGACAAAAACTGGTGATATGGCAAGCTGGCAAGGTGCAAAGCAAAGACAGTCAACTGCAAACTCATGCGATTATGCGCAATATCACCTACAAAGTAAGACGCGGTGATTCATTTGCCAGAATTGCCGATAAATTCAATGTCTCTATTGCTGATATTGAGCAGTGGAATCAACTAAATCGCAAAAATTACTTACAACCTGGGCAAATGATAAAATTAGCTGTGGACATTACCAAAGCTATTTGATCAGGATCACAGTTGTTGATCAGCAAGGCAAAAATACTGCAGTTAAATGATCATCGCTGTATTAAAACAAGAGTATAAATCAGTATTTATAAGTAAATTGTGCAAACTATTAGCTTACAAAATCGATGATAATTCCGCTAATGAGTCAACCATGGCGATTGGTTGATATTTAGATAACTCTTCACGTCCGTGCACCCCCATAGTTACACCGATGCGATCGATGCCTGCATTTTGTGCCATAGCCATATCGTGTATTGTGTCTCCGATCATCAGCGCATCTTCAGCATTGATGCGCAATTGCTCGAGTAACTGAAAAATCATATCAGGTGATGGCTTAGATTCACTTTCATCGGCACACCTAGTGGCATTAAAGAAGCTCTTGGTTGCTGTTTGCGCCATCACCCGCTCAAGTCCATCACGTCCTTTACCAGTAGCAACAGCCAGTAAATGTTCCTTGTCTTTTAATTGTTTCAGTAGTGAAAGTGCACCCTCAAATAACGGCGTTGCAGTATTATCACGGTTTACATAATGGGCTTTGTAATACTTTAATAACTGCTCAACTTGCTGATCTGTACAAAAAGGGAAAAGCATTTCTGTTGCAATCGGCAAACTCAGTCCAATAATATTTTTTACCGCCTGTTCACTAGGTGTGTGCAAATCGAGTTGCGCAGCCGCAGATTGCATTGATGACACAATACGACCAATAGAATCCATTAGCGTACCATCCCAATCGAAAATAATTAATTTGTATCTTTTCATTAATTGCTTTTTCGCAGTTTATCCAATAGCGATTGTAAAGAAGGTTCTAGAGGCGCTTCAATTTTAATCCGTGCTAAGGTCAATGGATGAGTGAATTCAATACTTGCAGCGTGCAAGAATAAACGTTTCAGCCCTAAGTTTTTCATTTCGCTATCAAACTCAGTATGGCCATATTTTGCATCACCAGCAATCGCATGTCCCTTTACCTGGCAATGTACCCTAATTTGATGAGTCCGCCCAGTGACAGGGAAAGCCCGAACCAGCGTCGAAGATTGAAAACGTTGCAACACTTTAAAGCGTGTTTCTGATGCTTTACCCTCAATATTATCAACGAGGACAACGCGTTCACCCGACTTGAGATCATTTTTTCTCAAGCCGTCATTAACCCGCGTTAATTTATCAGACCAACGCCCTTTAACTAGAGCATAATAGAATTTTTGTACCTTTTTATCGCGTAATTGCTGGTGTATATGTCGCAGTGCTGAGCGTTTTTTGGCGATCACTAGGCACCCAGAGGTATCTCTGTCAAGTCGATGCACTAACTCTAGCATTCTTGCCTCGGGTCTTAGGGCTCTAAGTGCCTCAATTAAGCCAAAATTAACACCACTGCCGCCGTGGACTGCCATACCCGAAGGCTTGTTGATCACCAACAGGCGTTCATCTTCAAACAGGATCTGCTTTTCTAAGTTTGATACAACATTGAGATTTGTTGAAACGGTATTGCTCTTTTCTGCTACTCGTATTGGAGCAATGCGCAAAACATCCTGATCTAACAACTTGTATTCAGGTTTTTTGCGTTTTTTATTTACCCGTATTTCGCCCTTGCGCAACAATCGGTAAATCATACTTTTCGGCACACCCTTAAGGGTTTTAAGCAAAAAGTTGTCTATTCTTTGGCCTTCATCTTCACTATCAACAGTGATGAATTGCACTTGTGGTTTAGTATTATCATTCATACTCAAGAGTTTATCATAACTATAGGAAGATATCGGCGAATTAAAGCAACGATTTAATTATCTTTTTTAATAAAAAAGTGCAATAATATCGCGGTTGAATGTTTTATTGTACATTTCAACATATTATGGAAGCTTCAAGCGAAACGTAAGAGATGTAATGCGGCCACATTAATATGCATTGTATAGACAATGGCATAATAACAGAAAGGCCTGTTGCGACATCGACCATTATAACCTGTCGAGAGTATCGCATAAACATTAGATCCAGCGCCATTGACGCTATATTTAAATAAGCTTGATAAATGAAAATGCTTTTTCAACCGATAAAACCACTTCGATGAAATACAATCTCGAGTGTTATCTCTAGCTAACGTTTATCAAGCAAAGCACAGCACAGTTGCTGAGCACATAAAGAATACATTAACGGCGAAGTATTTACTTCACTTTAAAGATAAACAATCAGAATTTTAACAGCTTACTCGGTATTATGGCCTAGTAAGATTGACAGTCGTGAGGCTGACAAACTGCTGTTACCATAGGCAAAGATTGCTTTGTGTACTAAGCAAGTAGTGTGCTGTGACTATTAAAGAGTTACACAAACTATGAAACGTATGTTAATAAATGCTACCCAATCGGAAGAATTGCGCGTAGCCCTAGTTGATGGTCAACAACTTTACGATTTAGATATCGAAAGCCCCGGTCATGAACAAAAGAAAGCCAATATCTACAAAGCAAAAATCACTCGTATTGAACCTTCATTAGAAGCCGCCTTTGTCGACTATGGTGCCGACCGGCATGGCTTTTTGCCAATGAAAGAGATTGCCCGCGAATATTTCCCTAAAGGCTATACCTTTCAGGGCCGTCCCAACATAAAGGAAGTGTTAAAAGAAGGGCAAGAAGTAATAGTCCAAATTGATAAAGAAGAGCGCGGGCAAAAAGGTGCTGCATTGACCACTTTTATCAGTTTAGCCGGCAGTTACTTAGTATTAATGCCTAATAACCCGCGCGCTGGTGGTATATCTCGCCGCATTGAAGGCGATGAGCGTACTGAACTGAAAAATTCCCTCAATAAACTCGACCTGCCAAAAGGCATGGGGTTAATCGTGCGCACCGCTGGTGTTGGTAAAGATTACGATGAATTAGAGTGGGATTTAAACTTATTACTTGATTATTGGAGTAGAATTGAAACAGCCTCTGCCAGTAAAGCAGCCCCGTTTCTTATCCATCAAGAAAGTAATGTTATCGTTCGAGCCATCCGCGATTACTTGCGTCGCGACATTGGTGAAGTATTAATTGATCGACCGAAAATATTTGAAAGTGTAAAACAACGCATTGAAGTGATGCGCCCAGACTTTTTGAGTAAAATAAAGCTGTACACTAACGATGTACCTATGTTTACTCATTACCAAATTGAAACCCAAATTGAATCAGCATTTCAACGTGAAGTCAGATTACCTTCAGGCGGATCAATTGTTATCGATCCTACTGAGGCGATGACGGCAATTGATATCAATTCGGCTAGAGCAACTAAGGGTAGTGATATTGAAGAGACAGCTTTTAATACCAATTTAGAAGCTGCTGATGAAATTGCCCGTCAATTGCGCTTGCGTGATTTAGGTGGTTTAGTGGTCATAGACTACATTGATATGACCCCAGTTCGTCATCAACGCGAAGTTGAAAATCGCATGCGTGATGCTGTTAAACAAGACAGAGCGCGTATCCAGCTCAGTCGTATCTCACGTTTTGGCTTACTAGAAATGTCACGTCAACGTTTGCGCCCTTCTATTGGTGAAACGAGCCAAAGTGTATGCCCGCGTTGTAATGGTACCGGTCATATTCGTGGTATTGAAAGTCTGGCTTTATCGGTACTTAGGTTAATGGAAGAAGAAGCCATTAAAGACAATACCGAGCAAGTGCAAGCGCAAGTACCAGTTACCGTTGCCACTTATTTATTAAATGAGAAACGTCGCTCGGTATTTCACATAGAAAAACATCACGGTGTCAAAATACTGATCATTCCCAATCCCAATATGGATACGCCTCATTATGAAGTGATCAGGCTAAAAACCGATGAATCTATTAGCGAAGCAAGTTACAAATTATCAATAAATAAAGCCGCTGAAGAACAAGCTGCTATCATGCCTAAGTTTGATAAAAAAGTGGTTAAAAAAGATGAGCCACTGTTGCAAGGTATGTCGGCGAAAAAACAACAACCCGCGGTTAAACAGGAACAACCTGCTTCAGCAGAACAAACTCAGTCTACGAGTATTTTTGCAACTATCGTTGCTTGGTTAAAATCGTTAACCGCTAATGATAATAAAGTTGAGCAGAGCAAGCCAGCGAGTAAATCAAAACCGAACAAACGCAATAATGAACGTCGTTCACAAAACCACAGGCAAGGACAACGTCGCAACCAACGCAATGACAACAAAGGCGAAAGGAATCAAGAAAAACATCAGCCGCACAAAGCTAAAGCTGAAGTCAATAAAACCAGAAAAGTTGAGCCGTCTAGTCAGCAAAAGCCCAAAGAGGAAAAAGTAGCAGATCGACGTAAGCGCCGTACTAATCGCAAAAAGATCAGAATGAGTGAGGATAACGCACCTAAGGCTATTGATAAACAGGCTAACCAAACAACGCAATCAGCTGCGCAAAACACGCCAGTAGCTAAAAATCAAGGCAAACAACAACCACTTAATGAAATTGAAACGGAGAATGGACAAGTTGCCAGTGAGAATAGCGCCAATGAGACAAAATCTCGTGATCAGCAACGCAATAGAAACAGACGCTCCTCAAGACACTTGCGTTCTAATGGTCAACGTCGTAAGCAGGATGCAGAAACTAAGCTGAATAAGGTTCAAGAAATTACTGCTACAGAACTGAATGATCATAATGACCCAGTAGAAGCACGCTACCCAGCAGCTGAGATTGATTCATCTAGTTCAATTAACCCATCACTAACTGAGGTTACACAAGGCGCAGATCAAGATCAGACTCAGCAAGAGTTATTTGCTCCGGTTGCTGCATCTGTTGAAACATCAGCGCCTAATATCGCTGAAGTTAACGAGCCCGCAGTTAACGTTAAATCAACAACCACTGCTACGGCTAATGAGCAAGCAATACAAACTGATCTCGTTGATGCATTGAATGATACGGCAAGTCAACCTCAAGCATTGCCGACAGAAGCTGAGACTGCCGTCGATACTAAAGCCGAGAC
>JBELHO010000041.1:18374-23970 GCA_042091375.1 Thalassotalea sp.
GCTGAAACTGTAGCTGAAACTAAAGCCGAGACAAGTGCTGAACCTGTTGTTGCGGATAAAGCTGAGACACCCATTGTTTCTGAGCCTGTTAAAGCAGCAGAGAGCAAGCCGCGTAAAACGGTTAAAACAACCAGTCCAGCTAAGTTAAAGTCAAAGCAGATGGTGCGAAAACAAAATCGTGCTTCTTCGGGTATGGTTAAGCCTGAGACAATCAGTACAATTAATGACATACCTACCGATTTCTTGGCTAATGAGTTACGCCCCAACTGCATTATTTCAGGAAAGATGGCAAAAATTGCTGATGTCAGTGATCGCAGTGCAGCAGGGCCAACCAAACCCTAAAGCCTAAACGCCATAGCAAGTAACATAAAAAGACGAATACCCAGTGGTATTCGTCTTTTGTGTTTAAGGGCAAACTAAATTTAACAATCAAATTCAGCTATATCAATAGCTTGTAATAAATCTATATTAGGGCAATAGTGATCGCGACAATAGTGAATAAATTTTAAGGTTTTAAAAGCATCAAACCAAACCATTAATTGCTTCAAAAATTGTTGCTCACTCACATCTTGTTGCTTGGCGACAAATACATCTAAATTCAAAAATTTTAATACCACAACAATTTCAGATGATAAGGCAACATACCATTGCTCAATATGGTATCGACTTTGATATAATTGTCGAAAAGCACTAAGTGCGGTTTTTAAATAATCAAACACCTGAGGGTGATAATAACAATAGGCTTTATTATCTTTTATTAAAGCAATAATTTGACTAACCGATGGTCCTGTACCAAAAGGTACTCTATCTGATTCACGCGCCTGCAATTTGATTAGGCTGTCCTCAAGAAAAGCAATGTCCCCTACTTTTGCTAATTTGTTGAGTAAATAAAAATCTTCACCGGCATTTTTTTTAGGGAATCCTCGCACCTTAACATAGGCTGATTGGTTAAAAACTAAGATACTGCCAATGGTAAAAAATGCATAGGGTGAATTAGCAAAACGCAAACCGGCAACATAATAACGCAAAGCTCGCTCGTATAGGGCATTAGCACGGTGCACTACCACATCATCAGAGCAGTGAACAAAATTAAAACAGCTAGCCACCACATTTGTTGGCAGTGCAGAAAGCGCAGAAAAATAGTTGTTTGGTAAACTGGCATCGGCATCAGTAGATGCGATCCACGATGATTTAATATGGCCACTATGAATTAATGCTGTCGCCAAATCAGCGCCTACTTTACGTGCCAGACCAACACCCCATTGAGCATTAATTGCTTCGGTAAAACGATCAACTAACAAAATGCCTGAATGGCATGTTGGCGATAAAATAAGCTGTAAATTTTTTTCTGACCAAATACATGGTCCTATTGATAACGCATACTCGGCAAGTACTAACTGCGGATAACTATCTAGTTCAACATCAGGTTGATTAACCACCAAGATCATTAACACATTATCGGCAATCAAATCACTAGCAAAAAAATCCTCAATAAACCCAGGTTGTTCTTTATAGGCAGGTATAACCACCACATGTTTAAAAGTCAGTTGGGAGGGAAAGTCTTTGAGTAATGTCACTTCTGCTTCGGCATAGCGATGCAAATATTTAGCTATATTATTCACAACATTAGCCTTGTGATTATGTTGATTTACTGGCGACTACTAAATTCTTAGTGTATCGCCCTATGGCCTTTATGGAAGATCAGCTGTTCAACACACTTGAATTGCTGTTTGCTTTTACACTTGCCTATTACACAACAAAGCCCTGCAATTTAGCGAAAGAGAGGTAAAGCGCTAAACAGCCATTGTAGTCAAACTTCAACAGATGTTAATGCAAGGCGGCTCGAAAAGGTAATTTCTGACAAATTTCTGCTTCAACCAGAAGTATTTCCTCTAAACGCTGATCGACTTCAGTTTTATCAAAATACTCGTAGGCTAACTCAACAAACAAGTTTTTGTGTTTTTCTTCAGATTTAGCAATAGTGACATAAAAATCTTTTTCTTTGCTAGCTGGCAACGCTTCTGCGACTAAAGAGAAACGCTCATGACCTCTGGCTTCTATCACCCCTGCGACTAATAACCTATCCATAAAGAACACTTCTTTGCCCTTTCTAAACACAGCGCGAATATCTTTTATATAACTGTCTTTTACATCACTGGCTAACTCGATATCCTTGGCCTGCATTAATTTCAAGACTTGCTTAAAATGGATCATTTCTTCAATTGCCAGATCAGCCATCGCCCTAACCAAGTTTTTACGATCTGGGTAATGAGATAACATTGAAATGGCCATACCTGAGGCCTTTTTTTCAGCCGCGGCATGATCTTGTAAAAATGCGGAAAAATCAGCCAAAACGGCTTCGGTCCATGCAAATGGGGTGTTGTATTTCAATTCAAACATAGTACTGGCTAACTCTATTGATCATTGATTAGTAAACTCGTGGTATTTTACCTATGAATAGGAGCAGTGAACAGAAAAAAAATAACAGTTGATACTCTTTGGTCAACGACGCAAGGCTGCCTTATGACGACAAAAGATGATTATTGATAATAACGACTGGCCGAGTTCAATTCTGCCAACAAATTAATGTAAAAAAATAACACCAATAAAGTGAAAGCAGTGACATAACTAAGGCTGGTTAAATTGCTGACAGAGTACAATAGAATTTTACAAACCCAGTATAAATCGTCAATGACGGTGATATAATACCTACCTAACTCGACATTTACGCTCAAATAGATGAATTACATCCCTTTAACTGAACTCAAAAATGCATGGATCTTCAAGCACAAAAATTTACCCATAACCCCTCAAGATATTTCAGCAATTAAACCTATGTCTGAAACCAGAGCTAGAGTACTCTGGGATACATTTATCAGTAAACAAGTCGATCATCCTGACTTTTTTAGGCAAGGAGACTGGCCCTATAATCAAAGTAACTGGTTAGATAAAGGCAATTGGGAAGGGCTATGGGACAGTAATGAAACCAGTTTACCCGCGACAATTCGCGAACATCTCACTTGGGAAGCGAATACCATTGTCTACTTTTGTAGTGCTCGTCAGCAAGTCATTGAAACCACGTGGCAGGTCTTTCAACGCTGTTGGAAAAATTTTTTATTTATTAATGATGGGGTAATTTTAGTCGCCAAAAAACGCCGTGAAGCAGTACAGTTTTTGGCTAATGGCAGTTTCAAAGTCGGCAATAGAGTTATTTAAAGCAAACAAAATAGGCTGCACTAAAAAGCATTGCACTGTTTAATAAAACAATGCAATGTTAGTAGTTATCGGATATGTTGGGTTATTAGTTGCTTTGTGCTAATTTTTTACAATAGTCAATTCAGGTGGCTGCCACTTGCCAAATATCACCGCATCATTCGGTCCATAAAGGCGCATAGTTACTCCAATATTGCCTGATTTTGGCGCCGGCAACCAATTAGCGACTTTGTTTGTCGATGGTTTTTCATGCTGTATATACAGAGTTATTGAACCATCGGCATTTTTAATTAAGTTATCTCGATCGCCGATGGCGAAACGGTTCAATTCATTACTGACTTGAAATCCTTGTTGATCATACATAGTAACCGACCAAAAACCTTTTACCGGCGGCAAATTATTGGCATCAAAATGTATCGTATAGTTATTGGAGGCATTGGGTTGCTGGCCACTCGAATCTAAAATAGCTAAGGGATACACTGCCCATTCTGGCGGATTAGCCCCCAAACCAATGCGCGCAATATATGCTCTGCTCACATAATTATTGCCGTAAACACCAATATTCGCTAAGGTCATTCGCCAACCGTTGACCAACTCATTACTGCGTTTAGCTACCCCATCTAAAAGCTGCAAGGCCCTTGTCTTGCCTTTAGCAAGTAACCCCGCTAGGCGATCATCTTGCAAGCCAAGGCTATCAATACCAAGCATTTTCATCTGTTGTAATAGCGTCCAATCGCTGGCATGACTTGGGTGTGTTTGCGCTAGTGCCACTGCTTGGCGAAAAAAATCAATTGCACTGAGATTTTCAACTTGGCTCAATGTTGCGGTTTTGCGATCTATATTGCCAGCAAATTCAGCATCAATGTATGGCTTGCCATTCATTGTGGCTAATTGAAAACCGTCCTGCAAACTGTGTATATACTGGTAGTCTTCGATGCCATTAGTTTGCACTCGTCCCAGTACCCATAGAGTTTGCGTTGTTGCTTTAATTTGCGACATATTGACAGGTAACTCCCCCTGCCAATTAGGAGGCACGAGGACAATTTTTTGCCCATTTTGATCAACGCTACCGGTACCTGGCACAGCAATAGCATCAGCGTACATATCAAAGATAGTCAGCATAAAAAAACGATCTTTAATGGCTGGCACAGACAATATTATCGGTCCCTGATCTAGATTTACCCAAGCCAGTGAATACAGAGTATCAAAATTTGGTCTCACCACTGAGCGCAAATCTCCACTGGGAAACGCGCGCAAATGATTAAATTTATTAGCGCCGAATTTCGGC
The DNA here is from genome assembly GCA_042091375.1 of Thalassotalea sp. Taxonomy (GTDB): domain Bacteria; phylum Pseudomonadota; class Gammaproteobacteria; order Enterobacterales; family Alteromonadaceae; genus JBELHO01. The sequence goes on from JBELHO010000041.1 coordinate 22,876, forward strand.
CCTTTAGCCTGCACATCAGCAACCGACATAACCCGTCTAGTGTACTCCATAGTGATCAACGGATAAAAATACAAATAAGCATTGGTTGCTATACTCAGTTGCTCAGCTTGATTGGCTGTTGCCGGTTTAGTCACCGCTAAGGCGACAGTTAATACCAGAGTAACAATACAAGAGTAGATTTTCATATTATTCCCTAAAATTGAGTGTAAGTGACATTAATACGCATAAAATCACCGTCCATGCCATCATCATTGCGATCAACAATTTTGCCGTAACTGGCTTTTAGGCCAAAGACCTTAGAAAATTGGACCCCTAAAGTTAGCCCTGCACTTAATGACTTTTGCCGATTGTCTTGATCCACGCCGTTGGTATCGGTTTCTCCACCATATGCATATACAGCATCTAATGACGTCCAAATACCGGGACTAAAGTTATGCGTCAAATGACTTTCAAGTTTATATATTGGTTTTTGCCCTGTTGACTGGGCATTAAAGGGATCGTCATTGTCTTGAAAAAAGGTAACCGATGGCAAAAAGTCCAAAGTCGTCAGGTTGGGATCTAAAAATGAATCACCATAACCAAAAGTAATGGGCATAGCCAGTTGCACTGAATAGCGATTGGCACCTAAATTAGCAGCTTGCAATTCTGAGTATTCGCCAGTTGGCAAAGTCAGCCTGATCAAGCCCCCAGCAGCAAAGGTAGGTTGGTAATTTTTGTATTCTTGTCGAGTTAATGGCGGTAAATTATACAGGCCAAAGCTGAACAGTAATTGTGTATCTCCCATGCCTTTCGATTCAGTGGTACTATTAAGTTGTTGTAAAACATCAAATTTGACCTTTGACTTCAACTTACCGTAAGGCTGTACAGCCGTAAAAGAAGCATAATTACCAAATAAATTCATAGTGCGGGTGTATTGCGCAACTACCAGATCAACATCTAGCTCTAAGTTGGGATTGACCACACCAGAATTGATCATTGAATTGCCCGATACTTTCATACCGTAAAAGGTGAACACATTGGCATTGACCGGAGGCGGCAGATAAGCGCGAGGACCATCACCGATATCAGCAAGACTAGAAGCAGAAAACAACATGA
>JBELHO010000041.1:24070-29651 GCA_042091375.1 Thalassotalea sp.
ACAACATGACTGTGATCAACCAATGACTATATTTCATCATAATAAACTCCAAATTGATTTATTATTTTAAAATATAGTCGTTTTATTGTACTCTGCTAAAGTTTTTGGTGAAAAAATCCTGTAAAAATGACAAGCAGTAATCCGAAAAAAATCAAGTTATTGACTGCAATAATAGCGGTGTATTTACTCTAAAGCTTGCTTAACAAGTTGATTGCCTACCGCCAATAGTGCGTCAATGCAAACTGAGGCATGCCTAACTTTGCTGTTGTGGTTTGTCATCATTGGCGGCCAGTAATACTGCAAACCAACGCCCTTCAACTGAACTTTGCAGGCCTATTTTCAAAACCATTGTCAGTGGTACTGACAGTAACATCCCCACTGTACCTAACAACCAACCCCAAAATATTAATGACAAAAACACCACCAAGGCTGATAAGCCAAGGCCTTTACCTAAGTACTTAGGTTCAACTACATTGCCCATTACGGTATTGATGACCATATAGCCCAGACCAATAAAGCCCGCTGAGGCTGGGCCTAATTGCAATATTGCCAATGAAATGGCCGGAACGGCGGCAATAATAGAACCGATATTTGGAATGAAATTCAGTAAAAATGCCAAAACTCCCCACAAAATTGGAAAGTCTAAACCAAATGCCCACAGCATAATTGCTACGACAACACCTGTGGCTATACTGACTAAGGTTTTAATGGCTAAATAATTATTAACTGATAATAAGAATTGATCAATCTGCTTTAAGCGCATGTCGGGATCATCCAAGGATAGATGGAGTTTTCTAGGAATAGACGGTGCCTCAAAAAGCATAAAAATCACAGTGATCACGATTAAAAATAGATTGCCCATGACACTGCCAAGGCCGCTTAACATATCAGTGGCTAAGCCCATTGCGGCGGCAGGATCAAAGTACTCGACCAAAAGCGCCGAAGAAATAACAATATTGAAGGCAGCTAAACGATCAATTAACCAGGTAAACTGAGCGTTCAATTGTTGCCGATATTCAGGCAATTTCATAGACAATTCAGTGAGAGATTTACCCACTAAGCCGGCGATAGATAAAGCAATAAATAAAAATAAAACAATCACTAAAACAACCGCTAAGGCTTTGGGTATTTTATATCGCGTCAGCTTTGTGATCAGCGGGTTACAAGCAATAGCGATAAATGCTGACAATAAAAATGGCACTATGATATTAGCAGCGACTTTGATACCGGCGAGTATTATAAATAAAGCAGCACAAACAATCAGCGCTTTAACTATTCCATTTGATGATGATGATGAGATCATTGTGTCCTCTGTAAACCATGTAAATTATTTTTATTATTAGCGCCCGTTGGGCTTTACTATATATTTTCGCAGAAATATTTGCGCGAAACCGATACTGATCTCGCGCATTGCAGCTAAACCTTTACATAGTTCTGCGTATTAAGGTGACACTTGTTAAATTGAGTAAGCGATAACAACTTAACATACCTATGGTGCCGACAAAACCCGCACCAGATAAGACACCTACCAGCCAATATGAAAAGTGAAAACTACTAGACATATCAAAAGCTTGGGTTTGTAAAATAAACACACCTACTTCCATGCCTATACTTGCCATCAATCCAGCAATCGCCCCAAGGGCAACAAACTCAAACAAAACACTATTGCGCAGTAACGAACCTTTGGCGCCGAGCGTGCGTAAAATAGCCAGTTCTCTCTCTCTTTCTTCCATACTGGCTTGCACTTGTGCAACTAACACTAAGCTGCCAGCTAATACGACTAAGATCAAGATCAACTCTATCGCTAAAGAAACCTGATCGATTAACGCCGTCAATTGTTTCATGATCGCCGCAAAATCAATCAGTGTTATGGTCGGATGTTGTGCTAATAACTGATAAAAAACATCTTTTTTATGTTCAGCAATATTCCAAGCGGAAATAGAAGTCGCTGGGAAGTCTTGTAATACCGACTCATTGAAAATCATAATAAAATTCAATTGTCGCGACTTCCAATTAACCTCTCTGATACTGGTTACGGGCACGGTAAACTCACCTGTACCTATGGTAAAAGTCAGTTGATCACCAATTTCAATAGCTAACCTTTCTGCCGCTCGACTTTCTATCGATACCTGTGGGCTTTTATCAGTCGCTTGCCACCACTGTCCTTGCGTTACCTTGTTCTCTTGCGGAATATCATCACTCCAGGTTAAGCTCAACTCGCGTCCCATTCCCCTGCGACCTTGCTCGCTGTCTTTATCACTTTGCTCGCTTTGCTCTGTTGCACTGTTTTGACGCGCTGCAAGTTGTGATCTACTTACCGTTTGTTCACCATTAATTGCCGATAAACGACCGCGATACACGGAAAAGTATCCGCGATTGGGAATATCGTTTGCTTCGGTAAAGGCGGTTAATGCTGGTATTTGATCATCGGTTATATTGACCAAGTATTGGTTGGGAGTATCTTCGGGAAACTGAGCTTGCCATTCATCAATAATCGAGCTTTTCATCACAGTGATCAGCAGTAATAACTTTATCGCTATGGTAAAACTCACTAACTGAACACTGTTTTCACTGGCGCGACGTCTGAGATTAGCTAACGCTAAATGCCAAGACTTACCCGCTTTACTGCCAGCTTGTCGACTGGCATTCATGATCACCCGCCCGAGGAGTAATAAAACCAATGAAACAATAAAACCGCCGGCCAGGAGTGCTAAGCTCATTAACGCATCACCACTAAAGATATACAGCAGGACAAATAGTGCTAATACAGGCGGTAGTTGATACCAGCCAAAACGCGAAGTATTGTTGTGTTGAAAACCGCGAATAACCGCCAAAGGTGAGGTATTGATCAATTCACTTATCGGATGTATTGCGAAAGCGATCGCACACAACAAACCAGTAAAAATTGCCGTCATAAACGGGGTAAAACCCAAGGGGGCTTGTGCCAGTGATACATGCTCCTCAATGGCTGAAGCACCCAGTATCAATAACAAGTATCCCACCAGTAAGCCAACACCGATACTCAACAGACTTAACAACCCCCAATGCAGACAATAAAGTTTGCGAATATGCCCTATTGATGCGCCTAACGCTCTAAATACCGCAACAACAGACTGGTGTCTTCTACCATAGCGCCGGCTTGCCACCGCCACCGCTACCGCAGCTAAGACAATACCCAACATACTGGCCAGCGATAAAAACTTCTCCGCACTATCGAGTGTGGTTGATAAACGGTTTTGCGCCCTTTTGGCATCGTACCAATTTTGTGTATCATTAACTCGAGGTTCTAGCCATTGTTCAAACGAGTCGATAGCGTCAGTTTCGCCAGCGAACAAATACATGTAACGGATCCGACTACCCGGCTGAATTAACTGAGTTTTTGCCATATCATCTAGGTGCATAAAAATAGTTGGACCGGCAACCAACATGCGATAACTGCGATCGGGAATATCGGTTACTATGCCAGCGATGGTAAAAGTCGCCACCCCTATTTCAACAGAGTCACCAATATCTACACCAAGACGACTCAATAGACTGCGTTCAACCCAAACAGAGCCCCGTGGAGGCGCATTGGCCAGTAAAGCAACTTGTTGCGCAACGGCAGTTTTAACTTTTAACTCGCCCCGCAATGGATATGTGTCAGAAACCGCTGAAAGTTCACTGAGTAACATGGCATCACCGGCAAACACCATAGATTCAGTTTCTAACTTACGCGCTAGACGCAAGTCCATTGCCGCGCTTTTATCTAAGATGTTTTGTTCAACCTCTCGAGAGCCGCTAAGCACCCGATCAGCGCCAATGGTATTGGTGCTATTGGCTACAATGACATGTTTAACTTGACCACTAAAGCCAGTTAGAGAAAACACAGTAGCTACTGCTAAGACAATAGCTAAAAAAATAATGGTTAATTCACCGCGGCGCAATTCGTGATGTAACAAACGCAGTGATTGTTGTAACCAAGTTTTTGATGATTGTTGTTGAAAAGCAGTCATATTTAACCCACTTCAGATACATTAGCAGGATCAGTATGGGATACGTCTAAATCAGCCACTTGTGCTGTAGGGTTAGGCTGTTTATTTTTAGCTTCGGTTAATTGCCCGCTGTCCATTTCGACTTGTCTTTGACAACGAGCGGCTAATTTAACGTCATGGGTGACTAATACTAAGGTGGTACCTAATTGTTGATTTAATTCAAATAATAAATCGGCAATATGCTGGCCAGTTTTGGTATCTAAATTGCCCGTAGGTTCATCGGCGAATAAAATATCAGGTTTACTGATAAAGGCTCTGGCAATAGCAACGCGCTGTTGTTCCCCTCCTGAAAGTTGCGAGGGATAATGATCAATGCGATCACCCAAACCTACTTGTTCAAGCAAGGCTTTACCTAATTTCTCAGCGTCTGGCATGCCGGCTAATTCAGCGGGTAGCATAACATTTTCAAGGGCAGTCAGACTGCTGATCAACAAGAACTGTTGAAAGATAAAACCGACGTGATTTGCTCTGACTAAACTGCGTTGTTCTTCATTAAGCTGGTGCATGGCATGGTTTTTAAGATAAACTTCACCAGAGCTAGGTAAATCTAACCCCGCTAAAATTGATAGCAAGGTAGTTTTCCCCGAGCCAGAAGAGCCAACAATAGCTAACGTTTCTCCAGCCTGTACTTTTAATTGCAATGGTTGTAATAAAGCTAATGTTTTATCTTCTAATTTAACAGATTTAGTAAGTTGATTGGCGTGTAAAATAATTTCGGAATTTAACTGCATGAAAAAATACCTGTATTTAACTTTAATATGTATCGTTTGTTTATCATTCACAAAAACAGCATCGGCGACAAAGTCTATTCTATTGCTGGGTGATAGTATTAGTGCAAGCTATGGAATGACACCACAACAAGGCTGGGTTCATATACTCAACCAGAGATTAAAGGATAGTCAGGCACAATACAAGATCGTTAATGCCAGTATTAGTGGAGAAACCACCAGTGGTGGCTTGTCTCGCCTGCCGGGAATATTGGCCAATAACAACATCAGCCACCTATTAATCGAACTTGGCGGAAATGATGGCCTAAGAGGTTACGCTCCGCAAGCCATTAAAAACAATTTGTTACAAATGATAGACATAGCACAAGCAGAAAATATTGTAGTAACCCTAATGCAAATTAAGATCACCCCTAATTATGGTCCTCGATATACACAATTATTCGAACAAATTTTTTCACAAGTGGCACAACAAAAGCAGATCACCTTGTTGCCTTTCTTCATGGAAGAAATCGCCATAAAAAATGATTTAATGCTAAAAGATGGCATTCATCCCAATGCCAAAGCACAACCCATTATTGCCGATATTGTCGGTAAGCAATTAGCGGCCATAATGTAGCCTAAACAGCTGTTGCTTAGGTTGATAACGAGCATGTTATGCGCATTTAAAGATGGGGCAACAACCACAACTTGAGCATTAAAAAAAGAAGCAAAAAAAACCGACAGATGTCGGTTTTTTTATCATTTATACCTTGTTGATCAGGCATAACAAATAAGTGGCATCCCTAAGGGGATTCGAACCCCTGTTACCGCCGTGAAAGGGCG
>JBELHO010000042.1:0-3809 GCA_042091375.1 Thalassotalea sp.
TATTTGATCAGTTTGTTTTAAAAAAACTTTCAAAGTGATTTTAAGGTCATTATCTGATATTGGACAGGGGTTTTTATTGTAACTGAAAAGAATGATTTTTGGAGAATAACACAATTCGAGAATTAAGTGTAAATGAAATGGAACAAGTGAATGGTGGGATCTTAGTTAATTTAGGAATGGCAATAGTAGGTGCCGCTGGCAGTATGGCTGGTTACGCTATCGGTGGCCTTGTGAGTGGAAGTTTATCTGGAAAAGGGTTTGCTGGCGCTGCTACAGCTGGAGCTGTTACTGGGTTTGGAGGGTTTACACCACATGCTGCATATGCTGGTGCAGCCGCTGGAGCCGCAGTATCCTCAGCTTTAAGTGAGGAATTGATGCATGTCGCAGAGTAATATCAAAAATGCAATATCAGTCATTGGCAGTAGTTTACTGAGTATAGCTTTTGTTGCTATTTTGGATACTGTATTTTCAATTCAAGATACTAGTTTAAAGTTAACTTTTGTTGCTTTTCTAAGTTCAACAGGGGCTATTGGGTTTTGTAATGTCATGAACAAAACAACACAAAATAAGAAATAGGTACAACTCTTTCCCAAAGTGATGGGATAGACATTTCATTGTCATAGGGCATAAATGCAAAAGGCTTTTCCAGAAAATAAAAGGGCTGACTTGAGTCATACTTTCACGAAAATAATTTTAGCGAGAGTTAAAGCCAGCCTATTGATTTGCAAACCCTATATTTAGGGTTTGCAAATCAATAACCCAACAATTAATTGATTGTTGGATATATGGAGATTAACACAATGCGTGAATTAAGTGTAAATGAAATGGAACAAGTGAATGTGGGCGGCATTACTCCTCTTGGTGAAGTTGTAGGAGGTTCGCTACAAGGTAGTGAACTTGGTTTCTTGGGGGGCTAGAGGTGCTAAAGCTGTGCAGGTAGAGGTTTCCTTGGTGTGTCGGGGTAATGCTATTTGGAGCGGCTAGTGGCGCTTCATTTGTGATGTTACGTTATGCATTGGAGTAAGATAGTTTTTTTTACCTAAGTTCAATAAGGAGATTTATCATGAAAATTTTAAAAGTTGCTATTGGGTATTTTTTGGGGCTTCTTTTGTTCTTTATTATTACTAGAAGAAACTGAAAAGTGGATAAGTTTTATAAACTCTCCCTATCATGATTTTGAAGATATGCTATATGGAGCATTATATTTTACGTTGCTCTTTACATTATTTGATCAATGAGTGTTAAAACGATTTTTAGAGTGAGTTAAAACTAGGTTTCTTATAATCGAGGAGGCTTTATTTTTTATGTTTAATTTTCTAATGAATTTTTGCTGAATGTCTGAACACTTAATATTTAATTTTAAAAAGGTTCCACCCATTATTTTGCAAACAGAAATCGCAGAATGTGGTTTGGCTGCTATGGTAATGGTGGCTTGTTATTATGGGCACAAGCTGGATATGCCAGCAATGCGCAAGCGCTTTTCTGCTAATTTAAAAGGCATGAACCTGCAACAACTGATCGAGTTAGGTGACAGCTTAGGGTTAGCTAGCCGTGCTTTGCAGTGTCCCATGGATGAGGTACATAAACTGCATACTCCTTGCATCCTACATTGGGATCTCAATCATTTTGTGGTGTTGACTAAAGTCTCTGGTAAAGCTTCAAACAATAGGCGCAGTGCTAAATTTTGCATAAATGATCCTGCTGTGGGTAAGCGTATTTTATCGGTTGGTGAATTTAGTCAACACTTCACCGGGGTTTGTTTAGAGCTAACCCCCACCAGCAAATTTGAAGTTAAACAAGAACAAGCCAAAATGAAGTTTGGCCAATTATGGTCTACTATGTCGGGTTTAAAATCAGGCTTAGTAAAGTTAATTGGTTTGTCTTTGGTGCTGCAACTGTTTGCTTTGATGACACCTTATTACATGCAGTGGGTAGTTGACGAAGTGTTGATCAGCTTTGATAAACCGCTGCTTGTGGTATTAGCCATAGGTTTTGCCTTAATCGCCATTATTTCGACGGTGACGGATGCAGTGCGCAGCTGGTTGATCTTGCGTCTTGCTAGTGTGTTAAACATGCAGATGGGGGTAAACCTGCTCAGGCATTTATTGCGGTTACCCATGAACTATTTTGAGTCGCGGCACATTGGCGATATAGTTTCGCGTTTTGGCTCGTTAGAGCAAATTCGCGAGCGAATTACCACAGGTTTTGTTGAAACTTTAGTTGATGGGGTGATGGCGATCACTGTGCTGGCGATGATGTTGCTTTATTCAGTCAAACTCAGTGCTGTAGTATTAGGCGCTATTGTACTTTATACCTTAGTGCGTTTAGCATTGTATCGCCCCTTACATCAAGCCACTGAAGCAATGATCCAAGCATCAGCCAAAGAGCAATCAAACTTTTTAGAAAATATTCGTGGCATGCAAACCATTAAGCTGTTTAGTAATGAATCACAACGCCAAGGTATTTGGCAAAATCGTTATGCCGAGGTGATCAACAGTGAAATACGTTTAGGCCGGTTAAATATCAGTTTTGATTCCTTTAATGGATTATTGTTTGGCTTAGAAAATGTCTTAGTGATCTACTTTGCGGCAACAATGGTCATGGCCAACAGTTTAACTGTGGGCATGCTATTGGCTTTTATTGCTTACAAAGGGCAATTAACCAATAGATTTGCTAATTTAATTGAACAAATTATTCAGTTTAAGATGATGCGTTTACACCTTGACCGCATTGCCGATATTGCCCTTACTGAGCAAGAAGCTAACCGCGAAGGTGAAGGGGTATATCTAGCAAGTGGTATAGCAAATCAAAAGTCACCTGAAGAAAATCAGTTTAAAGGTCAATTGACTTTAGAGAATATCTGCTTCAGCTATAGTGAAGAGCAAGCACTTATTTTAAATCAGGTGAACTTAACGCTTAATGTTGGCGATTCTATTGCCATTACCGGTGTGTCAGGAGCTGGAAAGACGACCCTGATGAAAATCATGTTAGGTCTATTGCAGCCAACATCGGGTAAAGTGCTTCTCGATGGCAAAGACATCACTCAGCTTGGTTTAAAAAATTATCGAAAGCAGATAGCTGCGGTTATGCAGGATGATACTTTATTAGCCGGCTCTATTGCCGACAACATTAGTTTTTTTGATCCGCAACACAATTATTTAAAAATAGAAAAATGTGCGCATTTAGCGGCAATTCATGACGACATTACTCAAATGACCATGGGTTATAACGCATTAGTGGGTGATATGGGGGCAAACTTATCGGGTGGTCAAGTCCAGCGTTTACTGTTGGCTCGTGCCCTTTATCAATCGCCATGTGTATTATTTCTGGATGAAGCCACCAGCCACTTAGATAAAGGCAACGAGGCGAAGATCAGTAAACAAATAAAACATTTACCCATGACCCGTATTACCATCGCTCATCGTCAAGAAACCATCAATATGGCGGAGCAGGTATATCATTTGGCACAGGGTAATCTAATTAACTTAACGGGTAGGTCGAGTTAAAATGCAAGTGAAGTAAAATATCCAGCCAATAATCACTTAAAATCATTGTATTCTTAACCCTAGTATTCTTAATCCTAGCTTTCTTGATCCTAGTTTTCTTAGTTAATCATTTCGATATTGGTATAACATCATAGGCAAAATCACTTGATTGCCTTATCTAGTAAGCAGCAGATAAAATTTTACATTTTGAAAACAAATGAAGTTAAATTTATGTTAATTAAAATTGACTAAATAGTTATTTGTACTAGTATTAGTAATTGACTACTGACTTGCTTTTAGTTGTTATAATTTTAGTTGTTATAA
>JBELHO010000042.1:3909-27857 GCA_042091375.1 Thalassotalea sp.
TGTTGTGACTTTTTGTTGTGACTATGTGCCATCTTAATAGGTTTTATTAGCATATTGTTTTGGCATGTTATTTTATATGCTGTGCCAGTTAAAACATTGATCCAGTTAAAGCACTGATACACTAGAGGGCTGCTCCACTAGCGCTAAGCCAAATTAAGTGCTAGGCCAACTGAGCTCAGAACAAAGTAAAGCCGCTGTTTTATAACCTAGAAAGTAATTTGAAAGAAGCGAATGGGGTAGTAGCTTCTTAGTATTTAGGCGTTAGTGGCAGCTGAGTAACTGGCTCAGTGTTTCTTAGTTAGAAAATTCCCTACCGTTATTTTGATGTCGTTTTATGCAGAATTGACGACCGTTGTCTTAATATGTTTGTGCTTGTTTGTTGCTTTCTTTTGCTTTTGTTATTTATCTATATAGCAATTATTGCCAGTTATTGGTTAAGGGGTTTTTCTCATTGGGTGTTGTTTAGATTATGTCTTGTACTATTTTAGCGCCTTGAACCATACCCACTGGCTAATTTAGTGGCTATTTAAAATTTGTTGAGGAAAACAAACGGCTGATTTTAGTTCACTTTTGAGGGTACTGAACTTGGCCTAACTGAACACTCATTTTCACAGGAAGTGAGTACATTAATCATCCGATACCCTTTGTTGAAAAGATAGATCGGATATATGGAGAATAATATAATGCGTAAATTAAGTTTAAATGAAATGGAACAAGTGAATGGTGGCCGATGTTACCGCCGCACTGTTGTTTTAACAAGCCGTCAATATTTAGTCGTAAGATGTGGTCATGTGATAAAACGAATATCACCCAAAAGACGAGGCAGAATTCGAATTTAAGTGTATTTAGTATGGTTAATTTTGTGCTTATAACAGATACTATTCACAACAAATAATTATTTGATAAGTCTTATTTGCCATTCGGATAAAATTGAAAAAATGTGTATTAATAGATGTATTAATCGTATTTTTAATTATTAATCTGAGCTTGATAAAGTTTTTGGGTCGGAAACAGTTACGCAGTTTATTGCTGTTGTTGTTCCGGCCATTTCAATATGCCATCACATTAATGACAGTCTATTTTCACTAATTGAGTTATTTGTTAATTATTCAAACCGAGAATTGGTTTTTGAAATATATGCTCGATGCTTATGATATTAATTGATACACCCGCTGGGTTGAGCCATTGATTCAGAGAGAAACATGCAACATGAATTTTTTTTACAAAAAATTTATAGTTATTATAGTGTTGAGTATTTCTTTGATCACCTAATACTAGTTGAAATTTCATTGTTGCAGTTGTTGTAAAATTGGTTGTCATCATTTTTTAAGACATACTTTATGAAATTGTCATTTAAATGCGTTTTCAAACTATCTGGCCATGGGGTTTAAAATATACCCATGGAATTTAGAATATAGCGAGGTAAATTAAAGGTATCCTTGTGTGAACTGTGCTATTTTTGCTAACAGGAGATTACACAAATCAAGGTTGTCTTATGGGAATAGATAATGCGCTTTACACCCATCTTGTTGATAAAATAAAACAAGACAGGTTAGTGTTACCTACCTTACCCGAAATCGCGTTGAAAGTTAGGCAAGCAGTAGATGATCCCAGAGCCAATCTAAGTTATATCAGTGAGGTGATCAGCTTAGATCCAGCTCTGTCTTTGGGGATATTGAAGGTAGCCAATAATGCGGTATTAGGGCGGGGTGTGCATGTAGAAACCGTCAATCAAGCCGTCACTCGCATTGGTTTACGACAAATAAAAAGTATTGCCACCGCTATGGCACTTGAGCAATTATTTGTTTCTGACAATGAAATGATCACTTCATACTTGCGGCGTTGTTGGTCTAAAACCGTTGACGTTACCGCTGTTGCCATGTGTTTATTGACCTTGTATTTGCATAAAAACAAGCATGCACCTCTCACCCTTGATACCTTAACCTTAGCTTCATTAGTGCATAATGTTGGTATTTTACCTATATTAACCGAAGCCGAGCAGTACCCTGACATATTTGCTAATTATGCTTTTTTACAGCAAGTCATCCAAAAGCTTGCCAATAATATTGGTGGGCAAGTCACAAGCGCTTGGGGATTTTCGCAGGATTTTACCGATATAGTGCTGTGTTGGAACAATTTATCTATATTACCGACAGAAGTGCATTATCTTGATTTTATTAGGGCAGGAGCCATCTATCACAATGTTTTTAAAAGTGATACCACTAAGACCATTTTGCTCGAAAGTTATGTGAACAAGGGGATTTTGCCACATGTCGATTTTATGGCAACCTCAGATTTTACTGCGATGTTAGCTCAGGTAAATAGTTTGTTTGATTAGATAACTTATTGCGCTAGGGCACTGGCTAGTGCCTTAGCGTAATTCAAGCCTTGTTGTCGATCAGGCTTGCTCAAGATAGTCGCTGGCGTTCACCGAAAATTCAGTGAGTAAATCACTGATCAAACGGTTCAGTTCACCTGCCATTAAACTAAAATCGGCGTCTATTTTTGCCACTGCATCGTCGCTGTCTATGTCATCATTTTGCTCTTGTAACACATCAAAGAATTTCAAACGCTTGATAGCAAGATCGTCACATAGAATGAATGAGATAGCATCGTCCCATTCGAGGGCGAGTTTCACCACAAATTTGTCAGCATTTAAATGTGCCTTGATTTCATCGTTGCCCAGATCTTGGTTTTTGACTCGCACAACAGCGCCATCGTCGCCTAAACCGTGTAATTCTGCTTCCATGCCCAATTGAAAATTGTCACCGATATTGTGGTCAGTTAACCAGTCAGTCATTTTCTCATCAGGGGCTTTTTCAGGGGCAACGCTGGTCACTGGTAATGTGCCTAATACTTTGCGCAACAAGGCTAAAAAATCCTCGGCCTTACTGCGACTACTGGTATTAACCACAATGATGTTTTGTTCAGGATTAATATACCCATGGGTATCAGTCACCCGTGAAAACGCTCTAGGCAAAAGTTCATCAATAATATCTTCTTTGAACTGTTGCTTTTCTTTTTTAGTGGCATTTCTCGATTGTTCATTTTCGAGTTTGCTTATTCGCTCTTCTAGCATGTCTTTTATTACAGGGGCGGGGAGAATTTTTTCTTCTTTACGCGCGCATAAAAGATGATTGCCCGCTACGGTATGAACTTTATTGTGACCGTGTTTACCAAGGGCGTTAACCCAGCCAACATGCGACATTTCAGTAGAGCCGCAGGGGGTAAATGCGTGCTCTGATAGGTGTTGCTCTAAGTCTTTTTCTGACCAATTAAAGGGGCGAGTAAAGGCAAAAAAATAGAGGTTTTTAAACCACATAATAACGAGTCCTAGGCCCATTTTTGCGGGCTAATTTAAGAAAAAGGCTATAGTAACGCAATTGAATTGACCATGACATACTTTTATTTGTGGTCAATTCAACGCCGTTCAGGAGGTGAATAGCTGCAACGGTTGATCATTTAAACTAAACTTTTGAAATAGATGTCATAAACGAGTCCATGTTGATTATCACTGCTGGCTTCTATCCTGCCATTTAAAGTGTCTGTGACTAGGTTGTGAATGATGTAAGTGCCTAGGTTGTTGTTGTTGGTTTGCTCAGGACTGAAATGTGGCTCAAATATATGTGCTAAATTGTCATTGCTGACGCCAACACCGTTATCGGCATAGGTGATGTGAATTTCTTCACCTTTCATGACTAATCGAATGTGAATTTTTCCTCGGTTTTGGTTGGCAAAACCATGGGTTATAGAGTTGAGGATCAAGTGGGTGAATATTTGTGCGAGTGCACCTGCGTGGCTGTATAGTTCAATTTTTTCTGGACAATCTATGTGGATTGAATGACTAGTTTTTTTCAGTTTGGGATGTAAAGAGTGGATAATTTCATCGATATAGGCCGCTATGTTGATCAAGCGTATTTTTCCGCTGGTTTGATCGATTGCCACTTGTTTGTAGCTGCTAATTAATTCTGATGCACGTTGTAAATTACTCAATAACAACGCAATCGCTTGTTCGGTGTTTTGTACAAAGTCATCTAGACTGCGTTTACTTAATTTTTGTTGTTTAATATCTTCGGAGATTTTTGAGAGTAAGTCAGATAGATAACTTGAGGCGGTGATCCCTATACCGATCGGCGTATCGATTTCATGGGAAACTTCCGCCGCTAATTTACCTAATAAAGACATTTTTTCTGCATCTAACAGACGAACTTGCGCCTTGTTTAATTCTATAATAGAGTTTTTTAATTCGTGGTTAGTTTGCGTCAAGGTTAACTCAGTATTACTGCGCCGACTATTTTCTGCCTTGAGTTGATTTTGTTGGGCGAGTAATTCGCGCTGTTGTCTTTCCATTTTCAACATAGTGGTACTCAGGGAAGAGGTTTTCCTTGCCACTTCTTGTTCGAGCATTAAGTTTTGTTCATCCAACTTGTCATTGGAAGCAACGACTTCACTCTGTGCGCGCGCTAATTTTTCTTTATGGCCAATTAATTCATTGATCAAGTTATTGTATGCAGATTGTAATACGCTTAACTCATTTTGTTCATAGTTGATGATTTGAACGCTTGAAGATTCAGGATCATCTAAGTCAATTTGATTGATTTGTTCGGTTAATTGATTCAGTGGGTTGGTGAGTAATTTAGAGAAAGCCAGTGAAAACAGAATCATTAATGCCGCTGTTTTTACCATGGCATTACCAATAAGAAAATATATCCCCACTTCAATACGGTTAAATATCACTTCATTACTTGACCACAGTGTTACTGTACCCACTTCTGTGGTGCGCCCAGAAAATGAAAATATCAGAGGAAAGCTGTGTCCGAAAAAACCATGAGAAAAAAAGTTAGAACCGAAATAGTCAAGTAAGGTGTCTTCATTATTAATGCTAGGTAATTGATCATTGTCGGCAAATTCACCGATTTCAGTGATGATTTGTCCGCTCTCATCAGTAACCTTAATACCTTTAACCATAGGAATAGCTACTAGCCCTTCAGCAATATCAATGGCTTGTTGGGTATTTAACTCCCATACTGCTCTAGTTAAACTGCTGCTAAAGGTTTTTTCTAAGGTTATTAATTCACTGTCAATATGATTTTTAGTATTGACAATTTCAGCCCCTATCTGCACGCCAGTAACTAAAAAAGTAAATAAAAAATAAAAAGATAATACTCGACTGAGAAGTTTTCTGGAAATACTGGTTATTTTCATGAGCGCTCTTATAAGATTGACTACTTTTTTATCGCTTACTCTATATTAACTATTTTATTGACAATGAATAGTCTTTTATTTGAGTGGGCAAAAATCGGTGGTAAGCCATTATAAAATAATACTTTTTAAAAAATTAGCCATATTCTTACAAGCTGGGCTTATCATCTTTCTGTCATGTAAATTTACACAAAGCTTAATAAATATTTAATATTTTCACAAAAGTGACATCTTGGTTAGGCGCAATGTGTGGCAAATAATTTGTACCAATTTTAATTTACTAAGGTATTCCCATGAAACTTAAACATAACCTTTTAGCCGCCGCGATAATATCAACTACATCAGTTTCAGCGATGGCATCTGAAGTCAATATATACGCTAAGGCACTTTTAACACTTCAGTCGTCCGATGAAGGCAACGTTTCATTTACTGAAGTTAAAAGTAATGCTTCTGGTATTGGCTTCAAAGGTACTCATGATCTTGTTGATGGTCTTGAAGTTGTTTTTAAGGCTGAATTTCAAGTAGACCTTGACGGTGATAGTGACGAAGGTGACAGTATCACTGATAAAAAAATATATTGGTCTTCGCGGTGTATTTGCTGAAGTATTGTTAGGAAAAAATGATACTATGTTAATGCAGTCAAAAGGCAAAGTGGATTTATTCAGTGATTTGAATGCCGATATTAAAAACCTTTGGAAAGGCGAAAATCGCATGTCTGATACAATTTCATACAAGTCTCCAATGTTCTAAGGCATTCAATTAGGTGTTACTTATGTTATTGAAGACAGTGTGGATGCTGAAGACGCGACATCAATTGCGCTATTCTATGGTGATAAAAGACTAAAAAAAAATCGCCGTTGTTTGCCTCAATAGCGCTTGATTCAGAGATGAAAGGTTATGATACTACTCGTGCAACTGTTTCTGGTAAAATTGCTGGCGTTACTCTGGGGACGATATTACACAACCAAGAAAGTGTATCAAGTGGTGAAGAATTAAGCGGTTTGTTGATATCAGCAAAGTATGGACTTGATAAAGTGACTTTAAAGGGACAATTCCAAACAGCATCTGTTGATGGTGGCGATGATAAATCAGGCTTTACCCTAGGTGCCGACTATAAATTAGCTAAAAACACTAAGTTACTTGCCTATTACACAACATTTGATATGGATACTGGTGCTGATGAAGATTATTTAACAGTAGGTATTGAATATAAATTTTAATATCAAACAATATTCATATTGAATCTAAAAAAGCGGCTTTTATGTCGCTTTTTTAGTATTTATGAGAAAAAATTGGTGTTTTGTCATGAAAGTGTCACAATATATTTGCACAATCTTTTTTGTTGTTATCCATTGGATATGATCAGGAAATACTATGAACAGACAAATATTGGTTGTCGAAGATGAGACGCCGATCAGAGAAATGATCACTTTTGTTTTAGAGCAAAATGGATTTAATTCTATTGAAGCTGAAGATTTTGATGCAGGCCTTCAAAAGGTAAAAGAGCCATACCCAGATCTTATTTTGCTCGACTGGATGTTACCAGGTGGCTCAGGTATCAAATTAGCTAAAGCGCTAAAACAAAACGAATATACACGTGCCATCCCAATTATTATGCTGACTGCTCGCTCCGATGAGGATGATAAAGTCAAAGGGTTTGAAGTGGGTATTGACGATTATATCACTAAGCCTTTTTCGCCCAAAGAATTGATCGCCCGAATAAAAGCAGTGATCCGAAGAGTCTCTCCTACTTCTCTGGAAGAAGCTATCGACTTTCATGGAATGAAGCTTGATCCTGTCGCTCATCGTGTATCGATTAATGAAGAACCTCTAGATTTAGGACCGACAGAATTTCGTTTGTTACATTTTTTTATGACTCATACCGAGCGTGTTTACAGTCGAGAGCAGTTATTAGACAACGTCTGGGGCACTAATGTGTATGTTGAAGACCGCACTGTCGATGTTCATATTCGCCGATTGAGAAAAGCCATATCTGGTGCGGGTCACGAAGACTTTATTCAAACCGTGCGTGGCTCTGGTTATCGATTCTCAAGCAAACTAAAATTACGTGCTTGATTTTTAACAATGTATATAAGCTTCTCCTTAGCTGCAATTATCAAGCGTTTAGTTGTTGTTTTGTTTTTTACAGCAGGCATTGGCTATGTAATAGGTTACCCTTTAGAGGGTATCATTTTGGGCTTGATCTCACTTTTAGTTTGGCACTATTACCACTTGAACAAATTAACTCAATGGTTGTGGCGCAGTAAATCCCTAACTCCCCCTCAGGCTGGAGGAATTTGGGGAAGTATATACGATGGTTTATATCTACAAACGATAAAATTCCGAAAAAAACAGAAACGACTTAATGATAAGATAAAAAAATTTAGAGATGGTGCTGAAGCATTACCCGATGCTGCTCTATTGTTATCTGAAGATTTATGCATTGAATGGGGAAATAAAAAAGCTCAGCACATTCTTGGGCTGAAATGGCCTAATGATGTCGGTCAACGGTTGGATAATTTATTGCGTTTTCCTGAGTTTTCTAAATACCTTGCAGAAAATAACTTTGAACATCCTTGTTTGATCCCTTCACCTTCAAATATAGAGAATACCTTAGAGCTTAGGTTAATGCCATATGGCACTGAACAAATATTGGTTATTGCTCGTGACGTCAGCAAATTGCAGCGACTAGATAAAATGCGTCGTGATTTTGTTGCCAATGTTTCCCATGAATTAAAAACGCCCCTTACTGTGGTTAGGGGGTATGTTGAAATGGTGCAACAAACTGATCACCACCTCGATCCGCACTGGCATAAGGCTTTTTCCAGTATAGAATCACAAGTGTCCAGAATGGATAGACTCGTTGAGCAGTTGCTCTTGTTATCAAAGGTAGAGAATCAAGAAGGTGTTGATGACTATGAACAAATTGACATACCAACAATGCTCCATACTTTAGTTGACGACTGTCAATGGTTAAATCAACAGAAACAGCATGAGATCAGTTTTGATATTGATGATTCATTGACGATTAAAGGCATTGAAAGCGAAATCAAAAGTGCTTGTTCAAACTTACTTTCAAATGCCATCGCTTATACACCTACACAAGGCAAAATTCATTTAACTTGGCAAAGAGATAATGATAAAGCTAAATTTTCAGTGAAAGATAATGGTGTTGGCATTAGGCCTGAATTTGTTAATCGCTTAACTGAGCGTTTTTTTCGCATTGACAAGTCTCGTTCGCGCAACACCGGCGGGGCAGGCTTAGGACTTGCTATCGTTAAACACGTATTGAATCGTCATCAAGCTGAGCTAGTGATCAACAGCCAGTGGGGTAAAGGTTGTGAATTTAGCATTTTTTTTGACCTTCATTTGAGCCAGTCTTTCACGGGCTAAACTTTAACTTAGGCTTTTTAATTTTGCTAAATCAAACATAAAGCCAAAGAAAATCTGAGAAATGAATTAAAAGTTAAAGTCATAGTCAAAGGCTATGGCTAATTTCAAACTAACATCATTGAAAGTCGTAAAAGTATAATGGATACACAATACGCTTTTCGCCTTGTTATTTTAAAATTTGCTTATAGCAGAGGCTAAAATGAAAGATCAACAGACCCTAATGTAGATATCGATATTTTTGAGCTTTAGCTTACATTTAAATAGTATTTTACAAATAAGTCTGTTGCCATATAGCTGTCATAAATTATAAATATAATTATCACGTAAGCTTTCTATAGTAATGAAAATAATCGACTGGTAACAGAACAGTCGATTT
Organism: Thalassotalea sp.; assembly: GCA_042091375.1. GTDB lineage: Bacteria > Pseudomonadota > Gammaproteobacteria > Enterobacterales > Alteromonadaceae > JBELHO01. The sequence goes on from JBELHO010000042.1 coordinate 12,881, forward strand.
AGCAGTCAGCAAATATTTATACCTTATAGTATAACCCTGTCTCATTGGAGAATAATATGAGTTTACAACGTGCATTTAGCATCATTAGTTTAACAAGTTTGCTGAGTTTCTCAGCTTTAGCAGTAGATAAAGATTTACCTGAGTATCAAAAAGTGAGTGGTATTTCAGGTAATATTTCATCTGTAGGCTCAGACACATTAGCTAATATGATGACTTTTTGGGCAGAAAAATTTAAACGTACTTACCCCAATGTCAATGTACAAATTCAAGCAGCAGGCTCTTCAACTGCGCCACCAGCGTTAACCGAGTCAACTTCTAACTTAGGCCCAATGAGCCGAGCTATGAAGTCGCGTGAAATGCAAGCGTTTGAAAAAAATCACGGTTATAAACCTACGGCAGTGCGTGTGGCAATTGATTCACTTGCCGTTTTTGTTCATAGAGACAACCCGCTAAAAGGTCTTAATATCGAACAAGTTGATGCCATATTTTCAAGAAACCGCAAATGTGGAGCTAATGAAGATGTAAATCGCTGGGGTGACTTGGGTTTAACTGGCGCTTGGCAAGGCAGAGATATTCAACTTTACGGTCGTAACTCAGTAGCGGGAACTTACGGCTACTTTAAGAAAAGAGGTTTGTGTAAGGGTGACTTTAAAAACAATGTGAACGAGCAACCTGGCTCTGCGTCTGTAGTGCAATCTGTATCTTCATCTTTAAACGGTATAGGTTACTCTGGTATTGGTTACAAAACTTCAGGTGTTCGTGCTTTACCCTTAGCTAAAAAAGGCGAAGATTATGTTGAAGCGAACATGGCTAACGCTGTTGCAAAGAAATACCCACTGTCTCGCTTTTTATATGTTTATGTTAACAAGGCACCAAACAAGCCTCTTGATCCAATGGAAGCTGAATTTTTGAGAATGGTCTTGTCTAAAACTGGTCAAAAGGTGGTGGAAAAAGATGGTTATATTCCATTGCCTAAATCAGTTGTTGATAAAGAATTGAAAAAACTAGGTCTACTTTAATCACAGAGTCAGTTTCCTTTAATAATAAAAATGCCACTATTTAGAAACTGTGGCATTTTTTTATCAATTATTTGTTGATGAAATTAATGTGAAATTTCAACCATCAAGTCATCGGCCAAGGCTTCTAATTCTGTAACTAAATTACTGATAGCGTTTTCATCGACGGAAATACTGGCTTTGGCAGAAAATAAACATTGACCAGAATGGGCTGCACTGGCTTGCTGAGTTTCTAAATTCAATAAATTACCACCTTGATGGTGAATAACTGAAGATATTTCTTGGATGATGCCGCTGCGATCATTTGCTGTGAGCTCTAAAACAATAGGCGTATTAGCAACATTGTCGTCATCTGCCATAGGACCCGCACTTTCAATATGACATTTAAATTCGGGTATTGCCATTAGTGCTTGGCACAGCGAGTTAGTATGCTCAGTATTGACCGACGTTTCAATAACCCCGGTAAAAAAACCAGACAGGTGATGTAAACTGCTGGTTTGCCAATTGCCTTGATGTTGTTTAATAATATTTGAAAGATTTTGGACTATGCCAGATCGATCGGGACAAATAAAAGAAATAATAAGGTTATTCATGAATATTCCTAAAAATTATAGTAATTAAAAGTAAACAAGCCAATTGCCTAACACTTAGTGAAGAGTTAAAGGTTATCAATTACCAATGATGAGTTATAAATTATAGTTTAATCACTTCGACTTAGCTGCCACAGTTCTTTATTTATTTGCTCTGGATCACCTAAGTTAAGCTCAATTAAACGGCGTAAGTGACTGACACTTTCAATGTCAATAGCATTGCATTGCAAACCAATTTCTTGTGATTCAATGTGAACAACGGCTACATCCATAACCACATTGGCATCACCATCAGCTAAGGAAAAGCTTAGGGTACCTAACATATTGTTGAATTGCTCAGGGTTTTGTGGAGCGCTCACTAACGCACCATTCAAGGAAATGTCATGAATGTTAACTTGAAAGTTATGCTCAGCAAGTTGCAGTGTCGCATCAATCGAAAATAATACTCGAGTGAACTGGCGTTTGTTTTCCATGATAAAAATTCAATAATTGCACATAAGCTACAGCATAGCTTTTTTTCACAAAAAAGCACCTTAATTATTGATTAAGATGCTTTTAATGACGATTAACAAAGGTGTTAATCGCTACACAACCGCGCACTTTACTACTAGCCTATTTTTTTGTACTTAATGCGATGTGGTTCAGTGGCTTCAGGACCTAATGTTTTCTTTAACCATAGTTCATAATCAGAAAAATTGCCCTCGAAGAAATTGACTTGGCCTTCATCGCGATAATCAATAATGTGGGTAGCGATGCGATCTAAAAACCAACGGTCATGCGAGATCACCATAGCACAGCCTGGAAATTCTAAAATGGCCTCTTCTAATGCACGCAGCGTTTCAACATCGAGATCATTAGTAGGCTCATCAAGGAGTAACATATTTCCGCCAGTTTGCACTAATTTGGCCAAATGAACGCGATTGCGCTCTCCACCAGATAAATCACCAATAAATTTTTGTTGATCATTACCTTTGAAATTAAAGCGCGAACAATAAGCTCTACTTGGAATTTGATAATTGCCAATGGAAAGTATATCTTGGCCATCAGAAATTTCTTGATAGACAGTTTTACTGTCATCCATGTCATCGCGAAATTGGTCAACACTGGCCAGTTTTACGGTTTCACCTAGCTCAACTTCACCGCTATCTGCTTGCTCTTGTCCTGACAATATTTTAAACAAGGTGGATTTACCCGCACCATTGGCACCAATGATGCCAACAATGGCACCTTTTGGAATACTAAAGCTTAAATTCTCTATCAGTAAGCGTTCGCCAAAAGACTTACTAAGGTTAGTAACGTCAAGTACCTTGTCACCCAATCTTGGGCCCGGTGGAATATAAAGCTCATTGGTTTCATTGCGCTTTTGATGATCTTGATTATTGAGTTCTTCGAATCGCGCCATTCTCGCTTTACTTTTAGCCTGCCTACCTTTGGGGTTTGAACGTACCCACTCTAATTCCTGTTTAATGGTTTTTTGTAAAGCACTTTCGCTTTTACTTTCTTGCTCTAATCGAGCGTCTTTTTGTGCTAACCAAGATGAATAATTTCCTTCCCAAGGAATACCGTGACCGCGATCTAACTCTAAAATCCAGCCTGCGACATTATCTAAGAAATATCTATCATGGGTGATAGCAACCACAGTACCGCTATACTCATGTAAAAACCGCTCTAACCAAGCAACCGATTCAGCATCTAAGTGGTTAGTCGGTTCGTCGAGTAATAACATATCGGGTTTTTGTAATAATAACCGACATAGGGCTACACGACGTCTTTCACCCCCACTGAGAACATTAACTGGCTGCTCCCATGGCGGAAGACGGAGTGCATCGGCTGCCCGCTCTAAAATATTGTCTATATTGTGACCATCATGGCTATTAATAATGTCTTCTAACTCACCTTGTTCTTTGGCAAGGGCATCAAAATCGGCATCTTCAGCAGCGTATTCGTTATATACTTCATCTAAACGCGACAACGCATTTTTTACAACTGATACGGCTTCTTCTACAATTTCTCGCACTGTTTTGGATTCATCTAAAACAGGCTCTTGTGGCAAGTAACCAATATTAGTGCCAGCTAAAGCGTTGGCTTCGCCTTCAAATTCTGTATCTACACCAGCCATGATCCGCAATAGGGTTGATTTACCTGAGCCATTTAAACCTAATACGCCAATTTTGGCTCCAGGAAAAAATGACAGTGAAATATCTTTGAGGATAGTGCGTTTCGGCGGCACCACTTTACTGACGCGGTGCATTGAATAAATAAATTTGTCTGGCAATGCCATAGATAACCTTTGCTTAGTTTGGAAAGTTACAATATTTTAGGGTAAAGTGACTAAATTATGCAAATGTGTTGTCTATAACAATTGATATTTATTGCGAAGGATAGGCAGCAGTGCAAGCGTTCAAAAATCAATACTGGCGATTTTATTCATAGCAGTCAACTTCACGGTCATAGCAACAGTTTGAATACCACAATGGTTAGTGACAAAGCTTGTTGCAAAACATCCTTCTCTGACCCAATGCCCTAATGCTCTAATGCTCGACTAAAAACTTATAATATGATGATTTGCCGTTAACCGTGCACACCCAATAAAGGATAATTGATAACGATTAATTTACTGCATTATTGCTAGTTCGGGGCAAGGTGATCTATTAAGGCTTTTTTTATGTACTTATTAAATTGTACAATTAATTAATAATAACATTACGGGAACATTAACTATGGGTCGTGTTTTGTTATAATTATTTCATCGCTAACTTTGTTATCACTGAGGGTTCATTGAAATTTTCCAATACCTACTATCAACTGGGCGAGGCTTTTTACCAAATTGACAAGCCTACACCTGTTATTTCACCTCAACTAATTCTTTGGAATAGTCAATTGGCTGAAAGCTTAGCTATCGAATTAAGCTCGGAAAATGATGCGACCGCATTGGCGAAAATTTTCTCAGGTAATGACATATTAGACGGTAGCCAGCCTATTGCACTAGCGTATTCTGGTCACCAATTTGGTCACTTTAATCCCTATTTAGGTGACGGTAGAGCACACCTGCTCGGAGAAGTACTTACTAAGCACAAACAGCGAGTAGATATTCAGCTAAAAGGCTCTGGACAAACCGCTTATTCTCGTCAAGGTGATGGACGATGTGCTTTAGGCCCTGCAATACGTGAATACATAATGAGCGAAGCAATGGATGCCCTTGGCGTACCAACTTCGCGATGCTTGGCTGTGGTAACCACTGGTGAGCCAGTCTATCGAGAAACTGCTCAACAGGGCGCTGTTGTCACTAGAGTGGCTTCTAGTCACATTCGCGTTGGTACTTTTCAGTATTTTGCTGCGCGTCAAAATCTGCAATCACTTCGCGATCTAACCCATTATACTATTGCTAGACACTTTCCTGAGATCGGCACAACAGGGGAAAAGCAGATCTTAGATTTTCTTAACGCCGTCATTGATAAACAAATTAAGTTAATTGTTGCTTGGTTACGGGTTGGTTTTATTCACGGTGTGATGAACACTGACAATACCGCCATTTGTGGTGAAACCATTGATTTTGGACCTTGTGCCATGATGGGTATTTATCATCCCGGTACTGTGTTTAGTTCAATAGATCGGCATGGTCGCTACGCTTATGCCAATCAATCTCGCATTGCCCAATGGAATATGGCGCGTTTTGCTGAGTGTTTGCTGCTACTTTTGCAAGACGATAAGCCTGAAGGTATTGAGCAAGAACAGCACGAACAAGCTATGGTTACAAAAATTGAGCAAACTATTGCTGATTTTAACGATAAGTTTGCTCGGGCATATCAGCAGATGATGGCTAAAAAGTTGGGTTTTATCGCTAATAGTTCAATAAAAGAGGCAGATAAAGTTGACCGTGTTAAGCAATTATTGACGGTTATGGAAGAGCAGCAACTCGATTATACTGAAACCTTTAATCAACTTACTCAATCACTATCAGATGAAAATGTAGTCAGTGGGTTCAATGTTGAATTGCGTCACTGGTATAAAAATTGGCATACATTGTTAACCAATTCTGATTTGGAACTGGCGCGTGTACAACAGCTAATGTGTCAAAATAATCCTGTGGTTATCCCCAGGAATCATCATGTTGAGCGCATATTAAAAGAATGTGAAGAGCATCAAGACTTCGCAGAGCTGCACAAGTTTATTGCTGTATTGCGATCACCTTATGAGGTGTTAGCTAACACTAAATACTATCAGGATCTGCCTGCTGATGGCGACAAAGGCTATCGAACATTTTGTGGCACTTGATTTACTATCAACCTTAAAAGTTAATCGGACTCTTGATTCTTGGGAACAATGTAAGTGGGGATCAATGTAAATGATTGAAGTACACAGCAGGCGTTTGCAATGATGGACATGAGAAAGCCTGTTGTTATAACTATCAGCGGCGCATCTGGTGCTGGCAAAACAACACTGATCAAAGCCCTTGCTGAAAAACTAAATTGCCCAACACAGTATTTTGACGATTATGTCGATGAAAATACTTACCCAAAAGATATGGCAATGTGGTTGAAGCAAGGTTGTGATGTATCACAAATTCGTACCCAAAAATTCACTCAAGCCATCAAAAATATCAATACGGCTAGTGGTTTGATTTTAATAGAAGAGCCATTTGGTCGGCAAAGACCTGTAATGAAGCCAATAATAGACAAGGTAATATTATTGGATCAATCGCTTGAATTATGTTTAAACCGCATATCTGCTCGCTTTAACAGTCGGCAATTAAACACAAAAAAAAGTAATAAAGACCAAGATCCATTAGCGGCTTATATGACAAAATATCACGACCATTTAAATGAAATTTATCGTCAATGTGTAGAACAAGTAAGGGGAAATTGTGATTTAGTTATCTCAGAAAGTATGCCTATACCCATATTGACTGAATACGTTTATCAATGGATCCAGACTCAACATCTGATAAACAATTAAAACAATCCTAGTTAGGGAACATACTTAACAGGAAAAATCAGCTATTTTGGATCAATTACTGTTTAGATTGTTTTTCCGGTACTTGAGGGCAAGTACCTTAATAATATCTCGCCATGTGATAATTCCCAATACATGGCGTTGCTCATCAACAACCGGTAAGCATGAAACATGATTGTCATGAAAAAGTAAAACGGCTTCATTTAAGCTGGTATTTTTAGTTGCAGTCACTAAGTTTCGACTCATGATCAGGTGAACTTTTTTTTGCAATAAAGAGACATCTCTGACTGTCTCTTTGTTAGTGCCAATGGCTGGACTTAAATGCTTGTGAACATCTCTATCGGTAATAACACCAGACAACTCGCCTTGATTGACGATTAAAATATGATGAATATGATGATCTGCAAATAATATTTTGGCTTGTTCTAAATTTGCATCAATATCTAAAGTGATCACTTGATCAGACATTATTTTTTCTATGGCCATAATCATTTTTTCCACATTGGTGAACAATTGAATCAGATTAAAAAGTAACTATTTTTAAAAATTATCAAGTAAAGTACAAATTATCAGATATGTGATGAATGTTCAAAATGACCACCGTCACAAAACTGCCATATAACTGTCTTATAATTACAATGGCATGATAATTTAAGGTATATAGAGTGACGTTAGCGTTAAGATCGATGGGCATTCGCCAATTGAAAAATTTGTTTGCACGGTGGTTGATTACATTTGGTGGTATTAGTGTTCTGATGACACTTGTGCTCATCTTCATGTATTTATTGTTCGTGATCAAACCTATTTTTTCTGCTGCAGAAGTAGAGCAATCTGTAGCTTTTGAGATTTTAACTCCCCAACCCATATTAGCTTCGGGCATTGATGAGCTTCAAGAGCTGGCATTTACAATTAATAAACAAGGCACACTCGATTTCTATCGTTTGCTAGCAGAAAAAGAGCGAGCCATTGGCAGTAAGGTATTTAGCCAACAATTAACTGCTGACGGTGTTGGTCTATCTAAAGTGATCCAACTTGAAGCCGACAAAAAGTTGTTGATAGATGAAAGCAATCAGATCTACTTAATTACCGTGAAATTTCGTTCTGACTTCTCATCTGGACAACGTCAAATTATCCCTTATGTAGAGTATCCATTGGGCGAAGATCACTTACCTCTGGATATGAATACTAAAAAATTCAGTCATTTATCTTTCGCAATGGACAATGAAAGAGCGATTTTCGTCGGGTATACTGAAGATGGGCGTTTATTAAAAACCACCTTAATTGCAGGAGATGACTTTAGTTTTGACCCCATGTACGATGCAGTTTATCAGGATATTTCATCGAGTATAACAGAGGTTGATAATATTAAAGTAAGCCCTGACATGGGTTTAGCTTTTGTATTAACGGGTGATCAAGTTGCAATTTTTGATCTGACTGATGAAGATGAAGTTGAGCTAAAATATACTATTGCTCCTGAACAAAGAAAAGGTACGCTTACGCCACCTCAAATAACCGCAATGACATTATTGTCAGGTGATAGCTCAGTACTCATTGGCGATAGTCAAGGGCAAGTAAGCCAATGGTTTGAGGTCATGACTGATAAGGGTCGAGAATTTAAAAACATTCGCCAATTTCAGGCCAGTGAAAGTGAAGCTGTTGCACAAATTTACACTGAAAGGTTTCGAAAAAGCTTTTTTACCTTAACCCCTTCTGGTGAGATGGGAATTTTTTATACCACGAGTGAAGCCGAATTATGGCAAGGGCAATTGACGTCGGGTTTACCTTCTGATTTTGTCATTTCACCCAGATCAAACAGCTTATTGGTAGTGAAGCAAGATCAACAAAATGCTGCAATCACATTGTTTGCATTAGAAAATGAGCATCCAGAAGTGACTTGGAAAGCCCTTTGGCAAGAAGTTTGGTACGAGGGCTATGCTGAGCCAGAATACATCTGGCAATCGACTTCTGGCACAGATGATTTTGAAGCTAAATTTTCTTTAGTGCCAATTTCTTTTGGTACGATTAAAGCGGCAATGTATGCCATGTTATTTGCAGTACCTATTGCACTCTCAGCAGCGATTTATACCGCTTACTTTATGACCCCAGGCTTGCGCAAAAAAGTTAAACCGACAATAGAGTTGATGGAAGCATTACCAACTGTTATTTTAGGTTTCTTAGCGGGTTTATGGTTAGCACCATTAATAGAAGACTATTTACCTGCCGTTTTGTTATTGTTGGTGTTGTTACCCACCTCAGTTTTTGTTACGGCATTTATTTGGTATAAATTGCCTAAACACATTAAAAATGAAGTGCCAGAAACATTAGCGCCTTTATTGTTGATCCCAGCATTGATTCTGGCTGCTTACTTGTCATTCGCATTATCTGCTTGGTTAGAGGTTACCTTTTTTAGTGGGGATATGCGTATGTATATTACCAATGACTTGGGTATAAGTTTTAATCAGCGCAATGCGTTAATTGTGGGTATAGCTATGGGATTTGCCGTTATTCCAACGATATTCTCTATGGCTGAAGACGCGATATTTAGCGTGCCAAAACACTTGATCAGTGGATCCTTAGCACTTGGTGCAACGCCTTGGCAAACATTGATCAAAGTAGTTTTGTTAACAGCAAGTCCAGGTATTTTTTCAGCTGTAATGATGGGGTTAGGTCGAGCAGTAGGGGAAACCATGATAGTACTCATGGCGACAGGAAATACGCCAATAGTCGATTGGAGTATTTTTGAGGGTATGCGCACATTATCAGCCAATATTGCCGTAGAAATGCCTGAATCAGAAGTGGGAAGCTCTCATTATCGCATTCTATTTCTCGCTGCTTTTGTACTGTTTGTTTTTACTTTTGTCTTCAATACCGCTGCTGAGTTTGTTCGCCAGGGTTTACGTGAAAAATATAGCTCGCTATAAGCACAGGAATATCAAGTATGAATACATGGTTTAAATCGGGCTCTCCTTGGATTTGGTTATCTGCTGGCGGTGTGAGTCTCAGTCTTATTTCAGTGTTGGGCTTATTGTGGTTAATTGCTTCCAGAGGCCTTTCATACTTTTGGCCGGCTGAAATTTACCAGTTTGATCTCGTTAATGAGCAAGGTAAAACATATCAAGTTATCGGCGAAATTTATGATCGAGAGCGTATCCCAGCTGAGCAGTTAGCCCATTTAGATATTGGTTTGACAGAGGATCAAGACTCTGTTGAACGATATTTAGTGAAAACGGGTAATCGCGAGTTAGTGAGTTTAGATTTTCGTTGGTTGTTAGAACCGCAAATCACACAAAGGCACACGCCAGAGAATATTGCTGTCATTGAGCGTCGAACCAATGGCAATTTTTACGGTTACATTGAAGCTTTGTTTATTGATGGACAGCAAGTCGCTTTGGATAAATTACCCGAGTTAATCAATCGCGCTGAAGCTTTCCAAGAACAAATAACTGATTTACAAAAAGTAGATATTGGTGCAGTCAACTATCAAATTGAGCGATTGCGTTTGCAAGAGCGCAAATACAAGCTAAACGGTGAACTGACAACACAAAAAAACAATGAAATTGAAGGCGAAATTAAAACATTAAATCAACAGTATGAGCAATTAGAATCGAGGCTGTTGGCTATTCGTAAGAAAGTGTCACGCGATAGTATTAATGTCCGAGCAATGGATGGTCGAGTTGTTACTATTAATTTAGACAATATTCTGAGGATATCATTTAATAATAAAATGTCGTTGGGCGAAAAAACCATGGTGTTTTTTAGTCAAATAGGTGCCTTTTTGATCGATGATCCACGAGAAGCTAATACCGAAGGTGGTGTTTTTCCGGCTATATTTGGCACCGTATTAATGGTACTTTTAATGACAGTGATCGTCTCGCCATTAGGCGTGGTTGCGGCTATTTATCTGCATGAATACGCAGGGAAAAATGCATTAACAAAACTGTTGCGGATCGCGGTAATTAATCTTGCAGGGGTGCCGTCTATTGTTTATGGTGTTTTTGGTCTTGGTTTTTTTGTTTATATGGTTGGTGGTAGCATAGACCAACTGTTTTACCCTGAAACCTTGCCCAGTCCAACCTTTGGAACCCCCGGTGTGTTGTGGTCAGCAATTACCCTAGCAATATTAACTTTGCCTGTTGTGATCGTGTCTACTGAAGAGGGCTTAGCACGTATTCCTTCAGCAATGAGATATGGAAGCTTAGCTTTGGGGGCGACTAGAGCAGAAACCCTTTGGCGTATTATATTACCTATTGCCAGCCCAGCTATTATGACAGGAATTATTCTTGCTATTGCTCGTGCAGCAGGAGAAGTTGCCCCTTTGATGTTAGTAGGGGTAGTTAAAATGGCCCCTAATTTACCATTAGACGGCAATTTTCCTTTTCTTCACCTAGACAGGAAGTTTATGCACTTGGGTTTTCATATATACGACGTTGGTTTCCAAAGCCCTAATGTTGAAGCAGCAAGACCTTTAGTCTATGCAACAGCATTACTGTTAGTCACCATTATAGTCACTTTAAATATGACAGCAGTGACGATACGCAACCGATTGCGTGAGCGCTATCGCATGCTTGAAAATTAATTTTTAATCAACAATCGAACATAGAAATAGAACATGGTAATTCAGATAAAGAGCAGATTATGATCACAGTAAGCCCGACAAATTTTACAGATAGTAGTACCAAATTAGATTTAATAAATTTGTCAGAAGAACAAAAAGCATTAGACATTAATAATTTAAGTTTATACTACGGTGAAAAACAGGCTTTACAAAATATCACAATGGCTATTCCCAAAGGGCAAGTGACTGCTTTTATAGGCCCCAGTGGATGTGGTAAGTCGACCTTGTTGCGCTGTATTAACCGAATGAACGATCTAGTGGATAATTGTACTATTACTGGTGATATCAATCTTCACGGTGAAAACATTTACCAACGCCATGTTGATGTTGCTGCTTTGCGTCGTAAAGTAGGTATGGTTTTCCAAAGACCAAATCCGTTTCCTAAAAGCATTTATGAGAATGTCGTGTATGGTTTGCGAATTGGTGGTGAAAATAATCGACGAGTATTAGATCGAGCCCTAGAAACAGCATTAAAAAGTGCAGCTTTATGGGATGAAGTTAAAGATCGCTTGCACGAGAGTGCCCTAGGTCTTTCTGGTGGTCAACAGCAGCGTTTGGTGATCGCCCGTGCCATTGCGATAAAACCTGAAGTACTACTCTTAGATGAACCTACTTCTGCTTTGGATCCAATTTCGACTCTTACTATAGAAGAACTGATAAACGATTTAAAAAAGCAATTTACCGTCGTCATAGTGACTCACAATATGCAACAAGCAGCGAGAGTGTCAGATCAAACTGCATTTATGTATATGGGTGACTTAATCGAGTACAACGATACAAATACGTTATTTACTACGCCAATGAAGAAGAAAACTGAAGATTATATCACTGGCCGGTATGGGTAAAATCAACGATTATTTAAGGAAAAACAATGGATAATTTAAATATGGGGCGCCATATATCCGGGCAATTTAACGAAGATTTAAATCGTGTCATGAACCAGGTTATGCACATGGGTGGATTAGTTGAAAAGCAACTTAGTGATGCATTAGAGGCCGTAAATGAAAACGATCAAGAGTTAGCTAAAAAAATCAACAATAATGACTATAAAATCAATAGTATGGAAGTCAGTATTGACGATGAATGCACTCGTATTATTGCCAAGCGACAGCCAGCGGCAGGCGATTTACGTTTAATTATGGCCATTATCAAAACGATCACAGATTTAGAACGCATCGGTGATGAAGTTGAAAAAATTGCGCAAGTAGCATTAACTAGCATAGACAAAGATCAAAGTGACTTGTTGTACAACCTTGATAATTTGGGGCGTAGGGTACTAGAGTTTTTGCAAGTAACGCTCGATGCATTCACTCGTATGGATGTTGAGAGTGCAATAAAGATCCACAAAAGTGATGAAAAAGTTAACCGTGAATACGAAGCATTGATGCGTCAATTGTTAACCTACATGATGGAAGAGCCAAGGACGATACCGCAAGTGATTAATGTGATTTGGTCAGCAAGAGCATTAGAGCGTATTGGTGATCGCTGTCAAAATATTTGTGAGTACATCATATATTTTGTTAAAGGAAAGAATGTAAGACATATTTCTGCTCAAGATTTAGATAGACTGTAGAACATATTAAAAACATCATTCATTTTTTTGCTTAAAAAATGATGGTTATGTACAGAGAAAAATTAGTTTATAAAAATGTTCAACATAATTTTTAATGTTTTATTTTTGCTAATGATGGTCTTATATTTGACTGATAAATCAAAATTAAATTTTGATATAAATGGCTATTTGCAGGCAAAATTTAAAGATTAAATTTACATTTAATATGAATTTTTTTTTTTTATTTTTTCTTTGAAAATTTCAAGGAAAAATTAACTTGATATTCAATTAAAATGGTTTAATATCGCGGCGTTGATTAATAAAGAGTATAGGCTCTGGAAATAAGTTATGGTGAGAAACTCTATATTAGATGTATTTGCTAAATCTCCCTTAAAACCACTAGAAAAGCACATTCAATTGGTGATTAAATGTTGTGAACACTTATTGCCATTTTTTGAGGCATGCTTTGAAAACGACTGGGATACAGCAGGAAAAACAAGAACTAAGCTATCGAAATATGAACAAGATGCTGATGACCTTAAACGGCAGCTGCGATTAGAGCTGCCCAGTGGTTTATTTATGCCAGTTGATCGTACAGACTTACTTGAATTACTGAGTCAACAAGACAAAATTGCCAATAAAGCTAAGGATATTGCCGGTCGTATCTACGGTCGTAAACTACAAATACCCGTTAGCTTACAATCAGCGTTTACAGAATTTGTGTCTCGTAATCTTGATGCTGCTAAGAAGGCCTCTGATGCGATCAATGAACTTGACGATTTATTGGAGACAGGCTTTCGTGGTCGCGAAGTCGAGTTAGTTGAAAAAATGATCAGTCAACTGGACAAAATTGAAGACGATACCGATAGAATGCAAGTCGATTTGCGCAAAGATTTAATGAAGTTAGAAAATACTCTCAATCCTATTGATGTGATGTTCTTGTATCAAATCATTGAGTGGATTGGTGATTTGGCTGATTTATCTGAAAGAGTTGGTTCCCGTTTAGAAATCTTATTAGCGAGAAAATAGAGAAGATTATGGAAATTTTATTATCACATGGTTCAGTCTTGATCATGATGGCCGCATTGGTGGGTTTTTTCATGGCATGGGGCATTGGTGCCAATGATGTTGCTAATGCGATGGGCACCTCTGTTGGTTCTAAAGCATTAACTATTAAACAAGCCATTCTTATAGCAATGGTATTTGAATTTGCCGGTGCTTATCTAGCGGGTGGTGAAGTTACATCTACAATTCGCAAAGGTATTATAGATGCAAGCTACTTCGTTGACACACCTGAACTCCTAGTTTTTGGTATGATTTCAGCACTACTAGCCGCGGCAACTTGGTTAATCATTGCCTCCATGATGGGCTGGCCAGTATCAACAACCCATTCAATTGTTGGGGCTATTGTCGGTTTTGCCGCCATTGGTGTTAATGTAGATTCTGTAGTTTGGGCTGAGGTAGTTGAGATAGTTGGTAGTTGGGTGATCACTCCCCTTATTTCAGGAATAATAGCTTTTATTATTTTCAACAGTGCTCAAACACTGATATTTAATACTGACAAACCTTTGAAGCAAGCCAAGCGTTATGTGCCTTTTTATATGTTTTTAGCAGGATTTGTTTTATCTTTAGTGACCATAAAAAAGGGATTAAAACACATAGGTTTAGAAAGCCTTGATGTGGGCTTTACCGTACTGGATCTAAAATCTTCTGGGGGTTATTACCTAGCGATATTTATTGCTTTATTGGTAGCTCTGATAGGTAAAGCTTTCATCACTAAGCTTAATTTTGATAAAAATGCCAATAAATCTACTCAATATGACAACGTCGAGAAAGTATTCGCAATACTTATGGTAGTGACGGCATGTTGTATGGCATTCGCCCACGGTTCAAATGATGTTGCCAATGCGATAGGACCTCTGGCAGCTGTTGTGAGTATAGTCGAGAATGGTGGTGAAATTGCGAAAAAGTCTGCTCTTGCATGGTGGATCTTACCCCTTGGTGGTTTTGGTATAGTTGCTGGTCTTGCAATATTTGGTCACAGAGTTATTGCTACCATAGGTAAGGGGATCACACATTTAACACCAAGTCGTGGATTCGCTGCAGAACTAGCTGCGGCATGCACTGTGGTAATTGCTTCTGGAGCTGGTTTACCTATTTCCACTACACAAACTCTAGTAGGGGCTGTATTAGGTGTTGGCATGGCGCGAGGTATTGCAGCGATTAACTTGGGTGTGGTAAGAAATATTGT
>JBELHO010000043.1:0-26276 GCA_042091375.1 Thalassotalea sp.
CGCGACCCCCGGCGTGACAGGCCGGTATTCTAACCAACTGAACTACCACTCCGCATATTAACCTTCAGCTATCAATAACAAGTCATTGAATGCGGCGGGAATAATACGGTTAACAAACCAATGCGTCAACCCCTTTTTTGCTTTCTCTGCACTATATGGGTAATTGCTGAGCAATAAGTCGAAAATCAAAGCAATTAATTCATTGAAAGCAAATAAATCAGCTGGATTTTCGCTTCACCAGATAGACAATAAAACCGCCTAGAGCAATAATGACAAAATTACCCAATACAATATACATAATGGTCTGCCATTGCGCTGCCTGCTCAGCTGCCAAGGCATCAGCCTGTTGTTGCGCAATAAGCTCAGCGGCTTGTTGATCAAGTTTCAATTGTTGTTCGGGAGAAATAGCTTCGCTACCTAACCCATTGGCAGCGTTATTGCCTTCATTCTCAAACCCGGGAATAAGGGTGCCACCGATCCTTTCAACATTAAATGAAAAGCTAGGTAATTGTAGGCGAAACTCTCGTCCGTTAATGGTTTGACCAAACGCTCTGATACTAAGGCGGTGCACGCCAGGTTCACTGTATGCTATGTCTTCAATTCTCGCTTTGCCCTTGCCTTCTAGAATAGAAAATGATTCTGTTTGTCGATTGGGGTAAGTGACACTGCCTTGAAAAATTAAGCTGTCTGGGTCAACAAAACTGTCATCAATGTCTAAAACAAGCTGATGATCTATAGTGCTATCGGTACTCTCATTTACTGTTATTTTTATTGGGTTCGGTCTTAAAATTATCGGTTTTTGTCGCAATTCACGGGTTGCCATAGGTAAAATCACACGATATACAGCTAGCCATTCGCCAGGAGAAAAATCTAACACAAATTCAGCAGTGAAAATGCCGTCACTGGCATATTCGTCTAATGCTCGACCATCATCGCGGAAAGAGCCAACTTCGACAGGCTTAGCGCCAAAATTGTCAAATTCTGGATTGTTGGTGCTATAGAAATCTATATCGAGATTGATCACTTCATTAAAGTGTGGATCGTCAATGACTAATTGCTGATTATATACTTGACTAGTTAGCTTCAAGGTTTCACCAGAAAACACAAATTCGGCGATAGGCTCTGCTTTTAAAGTAACATCGGATACCAACATAATTTTACTGTTTGGCATAATATCACCAACTGCCTGCCAAGGGCCTGGCATAGGTTTGACTATATGGATCATGTCAAAAGTTCGGTCGTCAAACCACTTTACGTTATCATCTGGTAAGTTGTTCACTTTAAGCTTTGAGCCATCAGGGCGGACTAAGGTAATTGGCGGGGTACCACTTTTGCGATAAAAAATTAAAGTCACTTCATCTAATTGTGCGTCAATGTGGAAACGATTATCAAAATAAGGGATCTGATTGGTGACATCATCATTTTCATAATATTTAACCTCAACTTGTTGACCATAGGTAGTTGACGAAAATACAGTTATTAGCAAAATGACTATTATCCAAGTCAACCACTCAAACTTCACCATATGGGGTTACTCCCTTTTTCTGCAATAATAGATAATCGATGTTGATGCTCTGCTACTTCATCGGCAGTTGCTTGTATAACCTTTAGTTTTTGTCGTTCACCAACAAGTCTTCTGATATCCTTGCTATTGACGTCTTGACTGTCATCACTTGATAAATTAAGCGCAGACTGCTTTCGGGTCATTTCAACATAGACAAAAGCTAATAATTGCGCATCAATTAATGCGCCGTGATAAGTGCGATCAACCAACTTATCGACGCGGTAGTGTCGCGCTAGAAAATCTAGGGTTTTAGGTGAGCCAAATTCATCTTTTGCCACTTTTAAGGTATCAGTGACCTGACAAATATCACTGGTTTTAGGAAAACCTCGTTGCGCTAATGCAAACTCATGATCCATAAAGCCAACGTCAAACTTGGCGTTGTGGATCACTAATTCAGCTCCCTTAATAAAATCAATAAACTCTTGAGCTACTTGCGAAAACAAAGGTTTATCTTGTAAAAAGGCATTAGTTAAGCCGTGAATGTCAATCACCTCCTGTTCCATTTCCATCAAGGGGTTGATGTAGACGTGATAACTGCGACCGGTTAATTGCCTATTGACCATTTCAACACAGCCAATTTCAACAATGCGATGCCCCTCTTTGGGGTTGATGCCTGTGGTTTCTGTATCAAGAATGATTAATCGCTCATCCTGTTTTGTACTCAAATGCATTGCGGTTGCCTCGTTTACTGTGTCGTGCAGAAAAAATTATTCGGGTAGCTTTTCTGGAAATTCATCTAAATTAATTTGTACTCTATTGCTAGTAAATAAGCTCCAGCCCAATATAGCAATAATCAAACCATTAACAAATAACCACATAGGTGTGTGAAAATGCCAATAAAAGTAACCTAAAATATTAATGCTAAAATCAAATACCAATGCAAATAATAGAATTAAGCGAATTTGTCGCCATTGCTTTTTAACCCAGTTTTTAGCGTTCGGGCGACGCAAACTAATCAACAGCAAGGCCCACAATGCAAATACCCCAGAGAATAAACTTAAATAGAAAAAATTGGGGTTGGGATACAGCCATTGGATCACACTAATGCGGTCATTCATATTGGTGACCGATAACAACCAAATGACATAGGCTCTTAATACAAACAATATAACTAGCCACATCACTTTAGACAATTTTATACAATCGAATTTATCGAAATCTGCGGGGGTATATTGACGGTATTTATCAGCGTTTGTCACTGGTTACTTTCTCTATTGTGTTTTTCAATAGCGAGATAATCTTCACCTGCTTTAATTGCATTTACCGCTTTCGATCTAAACTCTCGATTGTACAAAGTAATGACTACAAATAAACTCATAAAAATAAACAACAACGGATGAAAAAACCAACAAATAACCGCTAGAGAAAAATAGTAAGAACGCAATCCGTAATTATATGAATGTGCGGCTTGATCTTGCACTACCGCCATTTGCAATGCATATTTTTTTAAGTTTTCATTCTGGCCAGTTTCATCTATGGGCGCAGCACCAATCATTACATTTAAAAAACCATATTGCCGCATGGACCAAGTGAATTGGAAAAAAGACAAAACAAAAATAAACGCGAGAAGACCCAATTTTAACTGGATAACAGGGCCGTTTTGAGATTCAGAATATGGTATTGAGCTAATGACTGCTGTTAGGTGATCGACTTGCGCAAATAAAGTTAGCACACCGGCGAGGATTAATAACGTCGATGAAGCAAAAAAGGCAATATTGCGCTCTAAATTAGCTAACAATGCAGCCTCAGACACTCTGATATCTCGCGTCATGACTTCGTTCATCCAGTGTATTCGGTGTTGATGAAGACATTTGGCGATACAGTTAGTAGTTTTTGCTTTTTTTCGAGCAAACTTAGTGTAGCCTGACCAAGACAAAATAAAGCACAGTAGCGCAAGTATATCTAACAGGGTAAATGGCATAAATGCTCCAGTCGATTGATATTTGGTAATTATGCAGCAGATACCATAAATTTTCGAGAGTTATTGATAACTTAACTCAGGCTATGATGTATATAATATGTAAAATAAGCTTTTAATCTTAAAAATACACCGAGTTATCAGAATACCTTTGACAGCAGCAATAAAGTTTCTACAATGTAGCCGAATTTACTATTGATATTAAGGTATTCAATGTTTCCAGTAAAAACTCTGTCATTTGCTTTTATATTTTTTTTCACGCAATTCATTATTTCCCATGCCTCAGCCAAGGCACTAACAAATACAGAACAGCCAAAAACCATACCGTCCACCACTGGCGAAATAACCATAGATGCTAATTTATCGGAACCACAATGGCAAAATGCCACCGTGATCCCCGTCAATAATATTACTAGACCTTATGACAACATTCCCAGTCCAGTGCACACTGAAGCCTTGGTTATGTCTGATGACGACAATTTTTATATTGCATTTATCGCTAACGACCCAGAGCCCAGTCAAATCAGAGCGTTTTATGAAGATAGAGACAAAGCCTGGGGAAGTGATTTGGTAGGGGTAAAAATTGATACCTTTAATGATCAAAGAACCGCCTATCGCTTTTTAGTTAATCCTTTAGGTGTGCAAATAGATGGCATAGAAAGTGAAGTAACTCAAAGAGAAAGTGATGCTTGGGACGGTATTTGGCAAAGTGCAGGACAGATCACTAGTCAAGGCTATGTGGTTGAAATGGCCTTACCTCTGAGAATGCTAAATTTCACCGAAAAAAGTACCGCGCAGGATTGGGGCATGGAGTTCATGCGTTTTTACCCAAGAAATGAGCGTTTAAGGTTGTCTAATATCAACTTGGACAGGGATAACGACTGTGAATTATGTCAATTGCACACAGTTCGCGGTTTTGTTGGTGCAAAACAAGGCAACAATTTGACTATTGCGCCAGCAGTAGTCAGTGGTATCAATCAACAAAGAGATGATGACAACCAATGGCAAGATACCGACAATACCGAAGCTAGTGTTGATTTTCGTTGGGGAATAACCCCTGACATATTGTTAAATGCTACCATTAATCCAGACTTTTCAACCGTAGAAACAGATGATGCGCAACTTAATATAAACAATAACTTCGCGTTGTTTTTTCAGGAAAAGAGACCTTTCTTTCTCGATAATGCCGATTATTTTGACTCTGACTACAACGTAATTTACACCCGTAATATCAATGCGCCAAATTATGGTGGTAAACTCACCGGCAGAAAAGGTGATCATGCGTTTGGTCTGTTTGTCACCGACGACAGCAGTACTAATATTTTAATACCGGGAAACCGAGGTTCCTCGGTGGCTGAAATAACCGACGAGTCAAAAGCTAGTGCATTTCGCTATCGATATAACTACAACAAAGACATTACACTAGGTTGGATCAGCACCTTGAGAACTGCCACCGATTATCAGAATTCAGTGCACGGAATTGATGGTCGCATTAAATTCACCACCAATGATGTCGTAAGGTTTCAATCCTTGTACTCCAACACCCAATATCCTGACGACTTGTATCAACAATTTTGTCAAGCCGATGATGAGAGTCAGTGTAATGCACCTCAAGCAAGCGACTGCCAATTCGATGATTGTATCTACACAGAACAGGTATTGCGCACCTTGTCAGACCAAGCCTTTTCTGGAAATGCTTTTAAAGCCGGCTATTACCACAACGACCGAGATTGGTCATATCGAGTAAGTTATAATCGACAAAATGCTGGGTTTCGCGGCGATTTGGGTTTTATGTCGCGTATTGATCACAACCGAGTGGTGATCGGTGCGGAAAGAAAATGGTATGCCCAGCCTAACCAGTGGTGGACAAGAGTCAGATTATTTTCTGACTGGGACATAACTCACAACGATAATAATGAATTAATTGAAAAAGAATATGAAATTAACGCGCAAATTGAAGCACAGATGAGTTCAGAGCTCAGGCTAAATTTCACGACTCGCGATCAAGTTGGCAGCCGAGTCGATAAAAGCAATTTAGATATTGATAACAACACCACGCTATTCAATGAAAACCAATGGTCTATTTCTGGTCAAATCAAACCTTTACTTGGTTTGTACTTACAAAGTAGATTTCAGCTCGGAGATGGCATTGACTTTACTAATAACCGACTGGGTAAAATCAAACGCTTCAATACTTCAATTAATTGGAATATTAATCAGCATATCGAATTATCAATTAACCAACGATTTAACCAACTTAATACCCAAGATGACCATAGCGAAAGTAGCGATACAGTGTATACCGCCCGGTTAACTGATTTTAGATTGAGTTACCAATTTGATGTGAATAGTTTTTTACGTTTTACCCTGATTTATAATAACACCAACCGCAATCCATTGAATTACCTATACAATAGAGAAGATGTCAGGCCAAAGAGCAGAGATCTAGGCACTGAATTACTTTATGCATACAAAATTAATCCGCAAACCGTATTCTATCTAGGTTACTCAGATCAACATGACAATGAAGAAAGCAGTGTTCAACTAAAACAAAATCAACGCAGTATGTTTATGAAATTTAGTTACGCATGGATACAATAAACTTATCTTATAAATTAATCACAGCATCGTCATTACAATTTACATTTTAATAGCAAGTAATTATTGTATCGTTTACTTAAATTTGTCATCATAACTTGCTAGCTGTAAATATTAATTTATGAGTTAGCATCAACTTATTAACTCATTGTGAGAGTAGTAGACCTCTTATTACAAGGATAGAATAATATATGGACATGCTTCAAATGAACTTCAAAACACTATTGCTATTACTGCTATTTATTTGCCCTAACGCTTTAGCTGCTCAGTTAGCAAATATCAGTGATACGGAAAATACCAGTCAGCCAATTAGTCATGGCATCTTGCCAACCTCATCGCCTAACGATGATAAGCTTTTAAAAAATTCCGCTTTAACCATTCCCTATGCTGATTTAACGGCAACGATAGATGGAGAACTGTCTGATGAAATTTGGCAACGCGCCAATACCATCGATTTAAATATCGTTAATGCCCCTTGGAATAACAAACCAAGTCCAATTAAAACCTTGGCTAAAATCGTTGAAAATGGTGAATTTTTGTACGTGGCATTTATTGCCGATGATCCCAACCCAGAAAACATTATTGCTGCATTAGGCGACAGAGATAGCCGTTGGGATGATGATAGAGTGCTGGTCAAACTTGATACATCCAATAGTCGCCGCTTGAATTACGAGTTTTCAGTGAATTCACTAGGGGTACAAATGGATCGTATAACTAACGAAATGACTAGTACATCTAGCAGTGCATGGAATGGTATTTGGGACTCTTATGGCAAACAAACTGAGCAAGGTTATCAAGTGGAAATGGCTATTCCCTATCGCATTCTCAACTTTGATGACAGCATTGATATCAAAACATGGGCCATTGAGTTAATCAGGTCTTACCCAAGAGATACCTCGTTGCGCATTTCTCATATCAAACTAGATCGCGATAATAATTGTTATTTATGCCAAGCGCCAGAGTTAACAGGCTTTAGGTATGCAAAAGCAAGTAACAATATTATGTTAACTCCAACGATAGTCGCCAACCGCGATGAGCAACGCGACCTTACTAGTGATCAAGATTGGCAATCAGCAAATGACACCGAGGCATCTTTAGACATTCGCTGGGGTATAAACAGTAATACTTTGTTCAATGCCACCATAAACCCAGACTATTCAACAATTGAAACAGATTCACTACAACTCAGTGTCAATAATGCTTTTGCACTTTATTACGATGAGAAACGGCCATTCTTTTTAGAAAATGCTGATTATTTTTCCAGCGATTACAATTTGGTGTATACCCGTAATATTGTTGATCCTGATTACGGTGCAAAACTCACTGGTACCAACAATGAACACAGCTATGGCATGTTTGTTAGCCACGATAACCAAACCCAGTTTTTTTTGCCAAGTAGTACTAATTCATCTGAAGGTGAACTGGATGATGAGAGTTATTCGGCGGCTTTAAAGTATCGTTATGATCTCAACGCAGATCTATCATTTGGCGCCATTAGCACCTTGAGAACCGCTGACGACTACCACAATTACGTAGTCGGCTTAGACAGTAATTATCGCATTAATGACTCCAATACCATAAAAGGGCAAATTGTTAATTCAAATACAGAGCACAAGGCTGTGCAAGATAGCGATTTTTCCGACCAAGCCTACAAGTTAAGTTACCTACACAATTCTGAATATTGGCAGTTCGATGCAGTGCATCAATCAATAGGTAAAAAATTTCGCGCCGATCTCGGCTATATTACTCGCAACAATATCAAAGATAATAGTTTATCGTTGAAACGATTATTTTATTGGGATGACGATAGTCTTTGGCCACAAGCGAAAATATCTGGGCAATATCAAAGCAAATACACCCAGAAGAATGAATTATTAGAAGAGTCTTTTTCAAGTGGATTTGAAATATACGGCCCAATGTTATCTGTGTTTGATATTTCTCTTATCCATGCTGAAAAAGTTGGTTATCGTCAAGATACTGAAAATCTTGATATTAAAGACAATACTAGCCTGTTTACTGAAAAACAGATAAATTTTTATGGCCAATTTCAACCTACCCCACAGCTATTTTCGTCATTAGAAATCACTTATGGTGATCAAATTGACTATGACAATAACCGCTTAGGAGACCTTGTCGAATTATCTAGTGCTATAAATTACAGTTTTAATCAACACTTGGAGTTAGATGCATATTTAACCCGAAGCGAGCTCGACTTTAACAGCGAGAATGTGTACGTAGCTGATTTAGTAGAGCTTAGGTTATCTTATCAATTTGATGTGTATAGTTACTTAAAACTGAATTTAGCCTTCAGAAATACTGATAGAAATCTCGCCAATAATACCGATAAAAGTTTACTAGCGACAGATAAAAATTTTCAGACACAACTGATTTATGCCTACAAACTCAATCCACAGACAGTATTTTTTCTCGGTTATTCTGACAATAGTTATCAAGATGATGATTTAGTTTCTTTAAAAAGAGATCAGCGAACTTTGTTTACCAAAGTCAGTTATGCTTGGATGCCTTAACAGGCATTGAGTTAAATGTAATAAGATAATGCAGTGGTTTTTATGACTAGCGCCAAAGTATAGCAACAACACTATATGTGTTTTGGCGCTTCATAAATCAGGCGATATAAAGCAAAAAATAGCCAATGCCTCAGTTGTCAATACAGCTGCCTGCAATCAGTCAATTGACTGCAGCCCTCTATACAATGATCAAATGTCTAGTAATTTTATGCTGTGTAAAGAGCGAAACATTAGTTGTTTGTCTGCTAAGGTCAGATAATTTACATCAATGGCCGCATCAAACTCGGCAAAAGTTAGCTGTTGAAAAGAGCCATAAATATTGAGGTGGTCTACCATGTGATTAATGATTTGCTCACCAAGTTTGAGTAGAGCAGGACGAATTTCTTTGATCAGATCCCTAGGCTTTGTTGTACTCGGTTGCGAAAGTATATCAGCTCTAAAACGGTATTGAATGGCTTTAGCGACAGCTATTTGCGCCTTAAAGAACTCCTCAATGTGCTCTGGGGCAAGGCCCTTTAACCGCGCAGCTTGCTTAGAATTGTTTATAACAAGCTGCTCTCTTGTAATATCTTCAATTGCTTTATTATTTTGCGCCTTGTATAAAGCCACATCTTGCATATAGCTCAACCGCTCATTGATCGCCGTGAATAAAGCCGATGCAGTTGCTTCCGCCTTGGCGGGTGACGAGGTAATCATCATCAAAAACAATACTGTATATTTCATTGTAAACTCATTAAATTTTTCAACCCAAAGACCTTACTAACTAAAATAAAATGTAAAACAACAAAAGTAAACAAGCTATGGCAAGTGAAGGCATTTTATTGAGTGACATCGTCAGTACTCAACTGTGTTGTCGATATTAAGCATAGGGAAAAGCTAACGATGAAAAGTTTTTTCAATGCATAAGTCTTAACACCTGAAAAAATTGCTCACGCGCAGGCTATGTTTGTAAACACCAAAAGGCCGATGTCAACATCATTACCGCAACGTAGCGTCTTCAAAGTTAGCAGATCAAATGAACTACTTTCTTAGATTAGCCAGTTCTGCTGAGGATTCAATTTCTGCAATTAACCAGTTTTTAAAAAGTCTAACTTTCTGCAAATCAGCTTTTTCTTTTCTGCACACAAAATACCAACTATCTGGATGTTTACACCTGAGTTGTGGATACGGCTCAACCAGCATACCACTGGCAAATTCATTAAACACATAAGGCTGCATTCCCATGGCAATACCCAAACCTTGCAATGCTGTGGTTAACGCATGATCATAACTATCAAAACGCAATGATGAATCAGGTTCAACGCCATTAACTTTAGCTTGCTCAAGCCAAAGAGACCAGTCAATCCGCGATGGATACACTTGTAATATGGGCGCATCAGCTAAGTTTTTTACATTAGTTAACTCTGGATACTCCTTGAGAAAAGTGGGGGAGCAAACCGGGAATAACTCAGAGGTAAATAAATAACAATAGTCGAGTTCTCTGTCGGTGATAGTGCCTATTTTAATACAGGCATCAACATCACTGTGTCCAAAATCAACATCTTGATAAGAGGTATGAATGCGCACATTAATATCAGGATACTTTTTGTGAAACTCATTGAGTTTGGGAATAAGCCAACGAATAGCAATGGTAGAGTATAGCTGTAGGGTTAGATGGTTACTATCTTGCGGTTTTAACAAAGCCGCAGTGCCATCGGCGATACGATCAAAAGCATCTCTGAGAATAGGGTAATATTTATTGCCTGCTTCAGTCAGTTCAATGGTGCGTGGTTTTCGATAAAACAACTCTAAATTGAGAAATACCTCTAACTGCTTTATTTGATGGCTAATAGCCGATACCGATACACACAACTCATCAGCGGCGCCGTGAAATGAACCATTTCTTGCAGCGGCTTCAAAACATTTCAGTGAATTTAACGGGGGGGTTTTTCGCATTTTAAAAACTATCGTTGAAAAAATCTAAACGTCGTATTATCTAATTGAGTTTGTCAAAGTGACACAATACTGTCAATATTATTAAAAATAATTGATGACACCATCGCCATATGACTGAACCGCAATTAATCAATGACATAAAAAAGGCACAACACTACCTATCGGCTAAAGACTTTAATCAAGCACTTAGCCTTAGTCAGAAAATATTAACTATTGATAGTAACTCGTTTGACGGCTGGTTGATTCAAACCATCGCCAATCAAAGCTTAGGAAACTTATCACAGGCGTTAACCAGTGTTAATAATGTCATTATTATTAACCAACAATTTGCTATGGCCTACGTAATTAAATGCCAAATACTCAAAGCCAACAACAACTTTACTGAAGCATTGCAAACCTGCCGGGTAGCATTAGATAAATTTCCTGAAAATCAGCAACTCTGGCTGGAGTGCAGCAAATTACTCTATATTGAAGGCAATAAAGAGCAGGCCGACGAAGCATTCAAACAACACTTAATTCACAGCGCCCACAGCACTAACTTACAACAGGCACTAAAAGCTTTTTTTGATAATGATCTGCCCAACAGTGAAAAACAAGTCAGGCAGCACTTAAAACAACAACCCAGCGATCCCAGCGCCATCCGTTTACTAGGAGAGATCGCCCTCACCCTTGGTGTCTATGAAGATGCGCAA
The DNA here is from genome assembly GCA_042091375.1 of Thalassotalea sp. Lineage (GTDB taxonomy): Bacteria > Pseudomonadota > Gammaproteobacteria > Enterobacterales > Alteromonadaceae > JBELHO01. The sequence continues at coordinate 11,236 of JBELHO010000043.1, forward strand.
CGCTTGTTTGAAAAGGCATTGACACTTGCCCCTAATTACCATTTAGCCAGACTAAACTACGCTCATTGCTTGAACAAAAGAGAGCGCGGTAATTTAGCACTACAGCAAATTAATCAGCTTGAAGTTAAGCAACCCAATCACCCTCCGGTGCAAATAGTAAAAGCGGCGATTTTAGTGAAACTTGGTCAATATCAAGCGGCAATTGAGCTGTATCAACAGTTATTAGCTAAACAAGTCAACCAAGCACAATTGTGGGCGTCATTGGGACATACCTATAAAACCACGGGGCAAACTGAACAAGCTGTCGATGCTTACCTCAAGGCTATTCACTATAAACCCTTGTATGGAGATGCTTATTGGAGTTTAGCTAATCTTAAAACCTATGAATTTACCGCAGTGCAAATTGACAGTATGTTGTCTGCATACCAACAATTAAAATCTGCCGGTGATGAAAATTTAGCGCAAATTTGTTTTGCCTTAGGTAAGGCCTATGAAGCTCAGCAAGCAATTGATCACTCTTTTCAATTTTATAAACTAGGCAATGACATAAAAAAAACCATAGATCCCTATTCTCGACAAGAGATCGAACAACTTATCAGTCGCAATAAGTTATTTTTCAAGGACAAGCAACCAGCGCCATTTAAGCAAGATAAACAGACTGTCACGCCGATATTTATTGTTGGTTTGCCGCGTTCAGGATCAACACTACTCGAACAAATTTTATCCTCCCACAGCGCCATAGATGGCACTAAAGAATTACCTGATATCATGGCCATAGCTAGACAATTAGGTAACCGCAAGAAGAAACAAGACAAAGATTTGTATCCCCATTCAATTGCAGAGTTAACTGCGCTGCAACGACAACAATTAGGCGAAAACTATATCAACAGCAGTGCCCACTTGCGCAGCGATGCACCTTATTTTATCGACAAAATGCCCAACAACTATTTACACATTGGTTTGATCAAATCAATTTTACCACAAGCGAAAATCATTGATGCAAGGCGGCTCCCTGTCGCAACTGGCTTTAGCTGTTTTAAACAATTATTTGCTACCGGTCAAAATTTTAGTAATGACATCAGTGATATCACCCACTATTACCAACAATACACAGACGTAATGTCATTTTGGCAAACGATATACAGCGAGGATATTCACACTGTTCACTACGAACAAGTGATTGAAAATATAGAAACACAAGTCAAGCGTTTACTGGCATTTATCGGACTGCCCTTTGAGCAGAACTGTTTAACTTTTTATGACAACAAACGAGCAGTAGCAACCGCCAGTGCCGAGCAAGTGAGACAACCCATCAATAATAAGGGATTAACAGCTTGGCAACCCTATGTAGAATATTTACAACCTCTGGTTGAATTGTCAGCAACTGAAGTCAATACTGTTGAGAAAAACTAAACAGTCATTAAGTATAAATCGTTTGTCAGCTATTTTTAATCGTTCTAGTCTAGTTAGATATGGTAAATAAATTTTAAATTACACTAATAACATTCAAAAAATAATAAATAAAAACTAAACTGGGGAAGACAATGAATAACAACAAAGCCAATTGTAATATTTCTTTAGTATCTTCATCGATTCGAAAGGCACTGTTCGCACCAGTGCTAACAAGTACATTAGCGACAGCGATGTTTATGACGCCACAAGCTTTTGCCAATGATGAAAAAGTAGAAGGTATTGAGGTAATTGAAGTCACATCGCGCAAGCGTGTTGAGAATATTCAAAATGTACCGACGAGTGTACAAGCACTTTCAGGCACAGATCTCGAAGAGCATGGCATAGAAAACTTTGAAGACTATGCCCTATTACTGCCAAGTTTGTCTTTTACCAGTTCAGGACCGGGACAAGCACAAGTCTATATGCGCGGTGCTGCCGATGGTGGTGACGGTAATGCTTCAGGCTCACAGCCCAGTGTAGCTATTTACCTGGATGAGATGCCCGTTACCGCGATTGGTAGAAACCTTGATTTACACGTTTACGACATTGATCGCATTGAAGCTTTAGCCGGGCCACAAAGTACCTTGTTTGGTGCCAGCTCTCAATCGGGAACGCTGCGCATTATTACCAACAAACCCGATGTCGATGCCCTTGAATCTGGGGTGAGTGTCAATATTGGTTCAACCAAAGGGGGAGAACTAAATCATACCCTTGAAGGTTTTATCAACATACCGGTTAGCGATGACACCGCGATCAGATTGGTTGGCTGGAATAAACACGAAGGCGGATTTATCGACAATATCGCAGGTACCCATACTTCCGGATTATTTACCAATGGTGGGGTATTCTCTACCGTAGAAAACGATAACGCGGCTTTTGTTGAAGAAGATTTTAATACCCTAGACAACAGGGGCCTACGCGCCAGTTTAAAAACCCAAATAAACGACGATTGGGAAGTGTTACTGACCACTATTTATCAAGATCAAGAAACCAATGGTGTGTGGTATCACGATCCTGAAGCGCCCAATGGCGAAATTGGCGACCTCGAAGTGCAACGTTTTAACCCTGAGTCAATGGATGATGAATTTAACCAAACGTCTCTCACCATCACTGGTGATCTAGGTGATCACGAGTTGGTATATGCCGGATCCTTTATGAACCGCGACGTAGAATTTCACAACGACTATTCCGACTACACTGACTACTACTCAACCAGTTGGATAAATTATTACGGTTGTGAATATTACGGCACAGCGACGGTTGACTGTACCAATATGATGATCGCCTACAACGATGACAATAAGTACCAGCGAGATACTCACGAGTTGCGTTTACAAAGCACTAACGACAGTGCCTTACAATATACTGTTGGCTTGTATCACGAAAGTTCCAGTCATGACTACCGACAAGAGTGGGTGATGGAAGGCATGGCCAAAGGACCTGATTTTGAGCAGTTTGGCGTCGCCGATCTTTGGTACTTGACCGATCAAAAGCGCGAAGATAATCAAACCGCTATTTTTGGTGAATTAACTTATGCAATTAATAACAAGTTGGCAGTAACCGTAGGTGGCCGTTATTTTGACAATGACAGTTCACTTTCAGGGGTGTCGGGCTACGGAACAATTTTCCCTAATTTCCCAATTATAAATGTCGACACCAATGTAGAAGACAGTGGTTCAATCTTCAAAGTCAACGGCAGTTATCAAATGACTGACAATAGATTGGTATACCTTACTTGGTCTGAAGGCTATCGCCCCGGCGGTATCAACCGCGACCAAACCGATGTGGTACCGAGAACATACAAAGCCGATTTTGTTGAAAATATTGAATTTGGTTGGAAAACCATGTCGGAAGATCAAGACTTGCGCTTCAACGGTGCTGTCTATTTAATGACTTGGGATGATATGCAGCTGACTCGCTATGATTCATCATTTGGCTCACCAGTTGGTTTGACCATCAATGTTGCTGAATCATCGATACTAGGTATCGAGTCTGATCTCACTTACATGATCAATGAGAATTTAAGGTTAAGCGCTGCAGCAAGTTACAACAAAGCCGAGCTAGCAGAGGACTTAAACGTAGGCACAAATTTTTCACCTGATGGCACTGAATTACCTAGCGTACCTGAGTTTAAAGGCAATATTTCGGCGCGATATTATCAAACTGTGTTTGATGAATATGAAGGATATGTGCAAGCAACCTATTCTTACGTAGGTGAACGCAAAAGCGATATATTTAAATTCTCGGGTGGCGATTTACAACAAGATCTGCGCGATGATTTAGATTCGTATGCTATTGCTAATTTGTCTGCAGGTATCGAAGCAGAAAATTGGACAGCAACTATATATATCAACAACTTAACCGATGAACGTGCGCAACTATCCAAAGGCACCTCTAGTTGGGATTCAACTATAACTATTAATAGACCAAGAACTCTAGGTGTCTCTTTTAGTTATCTATTTGAATAGAACGTTACATTATATTTGAGCAAAGGAAAGATAATGACAAAACCCATTATCAATTTAGGCGACAACTATGTCGCCCTAATTTCCGCTGGTGCTAGCGGGATCGGCAAAGTGATCGCTGAAAACTTGCTAGCTTTCGGCGCCAAAGTCCATATTTGTGATATTTGTGAAGATGCAATCAACAGTTTTTTACAACAAAATCCAACGGCATCAGCTACTTTATGTGATGTCTCGGATTACCAACAAGTTGAAAAAGTCTATGGTGATTTGCAAGTCAATTACGGCAAGCTTGATTTATTAGTTAACAATGCTGGCATAGCTGGCCCTACTGCTAAACTGGAAGATATTGAACCAGAGGAATGGCGAGCCACCATAGATGTTGATCTCAATGCACAATTTTACTTTGGTAAACTGGCTGTACCGCTATTAAAAAACAATATCAGTGGTGGCAGTATCATTAATATTTCATCAAATGCCGGATTTTTTGGTTTCCCTTTAAGATCGCCATACACGGCTTCTAAATGGGCAGTTATTGGCTTAACCAAGACTTGGTCTATGGAGTTAGGGCCGCATAACATTCGCGTCAACGCCTTGTGTCCAGGTAGTGTTAAAGGGCCAAGAATTGACGGGGTTATTGCTCGCGATGCGCAACAGCGCGGCGTCAGTGAGCAACAAATTAAAAGTATTTATCAACAACAAAGTTCGATGCGGCTTTTCGTCGGCCCAGAAGATATTGCTAATATGGTCGGATTTTTAGCATCACCGCTTGGTGCTTGTATTTCTGGTCAAGCTATTGGCTTAGATGGCCACACAGAAAGCCTTTCTAACTATTTATAATTTGGAGTACATATGAAAGCAGCGTGGTTTGAGAGTTTTGGCGATCCGCAGCAAACCCTCATTTTAGGCGAATTGCCTACACCGGAAATAGGTGCAGGTGAAGTTTTAGTAAAAATGATCACCTCTGGGGTTAACCCCTCTGACACCAAAAAACGCGCCGGTGCCTTTCCTAATTTATTGGATAATGGCCTAGTGATCCCGCACAGTGATGGCGCAGGTGTTATTGAAGCCGTCGGCTCAGGGGTCGATGCCACTAGAATAGGTGAACGGGTTTGGTTGTATCAGGCACAATTTGCACGGCGCTTTGGCACCGCAGCAGAATATGTGGTCATTGATGCTGTTCGCGCCCCTAAGTTAGCCGATGAGGCTTCTTTTGCGGTAGGTGCGGTACTAGGTATTCCAGTAATGACTGCTCACCGTTGTGTGTTTTCCGATGGCGAGGTAGCGGGCAAAATCATTTTGATTACCGGAGGAGCTGGTCGCGTTGGCTATTATGCCATTCAATGGGCCAAACGCGGCGGTGCAACGGTAGTAGCCACCGCCAGTAATGAAGATGATAAACAATTGTGTTTGTCATTAGGCGCTGATCACGTGGTTAATCACCGCCAAGAAAACTGGTCGGCTCAAGTACTTGCGGCCACTGGTGGAGTGAAAGTTGATCGGGTAGTTGAAGTAGAGTTTGGGCAAAACATACCGCAAGTGTTGGAGTGTATAAACATTGGTGGAGTGATTGCGACCTACTCGTCAACCGTAGTGCCCGAGCCCAAACTGCCTTTTAAGCAGATGATGTTCATGGATCTGACGTTGCGTATGGTGATTGTATATGCCATGCCTGAACAAGCCAAGTTAGACGCGATTGCCGATATTGAGCAAGTATTGACAAATAATGAGTTTTCTCATCGCATTGCCCATACCGTGCCATTTGCCAAGATAGCAGAGTCTCATCAGCTTATTGAGCAAGGCGGTTTTGGTGGCTGTGTCGTTGTCAACATTACCGAATAACCTAACAACCTTGACTTTGTAAAGTGTGGCAATTGATATGCTAAGATTTAATTATTTGTTTTGGCTATTGATTGCCATCCTGTATAACGGCCAATTATATGCGCAAACGATAACAAAACCGGCGCAAAATATTGCCACAACATCAGGTGTGTTATCACAGCCCAAGCGTTATAAACACAGTATTGGCTACTTAGGTATTCCCTATGCCAAACCGCCAATAAAGCAAAGACGCTGGCAAAAGCCAGCAGCTTTATATGCCCCTCAACAAGAATTAACCACCGATAAATTTGCTAACGCTTGCTATCAAGACAACTACAATGTTGACTGGTACAAAGACGTCGCCTTAGCTTTTGATCATCAGTTGACGATGGCAATGCCTGTGGTAAGTGAAGATTGTCTCTATTTAAATATTTGGCTGCCCAATAAACCCACTACGAGCAAACGCGCAGTAATGGTGTGGATCCATGGTGGCAGTAACAAAGCCGGTTGGTCATATGAGCCCAATTATCTTGGCCATGTGCTAGCAGCCCAAGGTGATGTCATTGTCGTATCTATTGCTTATCGATTGGGGGTATTTGGTTTTCTCGCCCATCCACAATTAAATAGCCAAACAGATAAAACCAATTTTGCCTTACTCGATCAACTTCACGCATTAAGGTGGATCAAAGACAACATTTCTGCCTTTGGTGGCGATCCACAACAAGTCACTATCATGGGCGAATCTGCCGGTGCTGCCGACATAGCTTATTTGATGGCCGCAAAACAATCAGCGGGTTTATTTAGCCAAGCCATCAGTCAAAGTGCGGGGTTTCAGTGGATAGCTGATGCTTCACTAGATACTGCCCAGCAAACAGGTGCAAGCCTGTCAAAACACCTTAATGCCAATATTCAACAATTAAAACAATTGCCCAGTGACACCATTTGGCAAGCCTTTAAAACCATTGCCCCTGATTATGACTATAGGGCATTAATTGACGATAACTTGTTTAAGCAATCACCCCTTCAGGCTTTTGCAGCAAATGCCCAAGTCAATTTACTGATCGGTAGTAATAAAGATGAATTCTACATGTATCAGGCTGAAGATATTCAACAGCCAACACTGCCATTAACACCTAAAAGTAAGGTCACCAAAGATAAATTACTGGCGATTTACCACAGTTTTACCGATAAAAAATCGGCACAAGATTGGCTTGATACCTTTCTCTATATGTCCTGTCCATCGATGTTAATGGCCGATATTATCAGTAAAAAAGACCAGCTTAACGCCTATTTATACCGATTCGACCAAGTGAGAACTGGAGGGGAAAAATTAAAAGCCTACCACGGTGCGGAAATTCCCTATATGTTTAATCGCCATGATGCGTGGTTGCCGACATCAAAACAAGATATTCAGTTAACGGATTATATGATCACTGCGTGGACAAACTTTGCTAAGTTTGGCGATCCAAATGGCAAAACCAAGCCACTATCACCACACTGGCCTGCATATAATTCAGCCTCGCAACAGATGATCACACTCAGTGAGCAGCCGATGTCAGTTGTCGACCCAAATGCCAGCTTATGTCAGTCTCTTTGGCAAGATTATTACACTTCACAACCACAATAGGATACATCAATGACCACCCATAGTGCCAAGATAGATCGACCCATGTTTATTACCACTTTACTGGTCATTTTAGCCATCACTATCCCTATTATACTATTCAATGACTCAGCAGCATTAGTTATTAACGCCCTGTACGACGATATAACTGGTCACTTTGGTTGGCTCTATCAATGGTATGCTTTGTTGGCTTTTTTCTTTCTGATTTGGTTAGCCTTTAGTAAATACGGCAATATTAAATTAGCTTATCATCAAGATGAAAGTCCGGCATACAGCACCTTAGTGTGGATCACCATGATATTTTGTGCTGGTGTTGGTGCTGGTCTGCTGTATTGGGCAGTGATCGAATGGTCGTATTATTTAAAAACCCCTCCTTTAGGTATAGAGCAAGGTTCAACCGCGGCACAAGAATGGGCGGCTACTTATCCATTATTTCACTGGGGAGTCAGTGCTTGGGCAATTTATTGCCTACCCGCCGTCGCTATCGCCTACCCTTTTTATGTGCGCAAAGTGCCATTTTTGCGCTTGAGCACAGGTTTTGGTCACTTTTTTAGTAAACAACAAATGCAAAATGCCGGTGGTAAAAAAGGTCGTTTTATTGATTTCTTTTACATGCTCAGTTTAATTGGCGGTGCTGGTACCTCGTTGGGCTTATCAACGCCCATGATAGCAGCGAGTATTGCCGAGCTGATGGGGGTTAGTCACAATTTAGTACTGGAAATTTCAGTGGTACTATTTTGTATAACCATATTTGGTACCAGCGCGTTTTTAGGCTTGGACAAAGGCTTTAAACGGCTGTCCGAATTCAACCTGATCATCACTTTTGCGCTGCTGCTATTCGTGCTTGTCGCTGGCCCTAGCCTGTTTATATTAAAGTCAGGGACCAATAGTGTGGGCTTAGTGTTACAACACTTTTTCGAAATGAGTTTATGGACAGATCCCATTAAAAACAGTGGGTTTGTCGAGAGTTGGACTATTTTTTATTGGGCTTGGTGGGTAGCCTACGGCCCATTTGTGGGATTATTTGTCGCGCGCATTTCACAAGGCAGGACTATAAAGCAATTGGTGTTTGGCATGTTGTGCTTTGGCAGCTTAGGCGCTTGGTTATTTTTTATTGTATTTGGCAATTATGCCATTGACTTACAGTTAACCGGAAAATTAGATATAGCCAACATAATAGCTAATACTGGTGAAGCGACAGCTATCACGCAAATCATTCTCACCTTACCTTGGGGTAATTTTGCATTACTGCTATTCGCCGCAGTGTCAATCGTATTTTTAGTAACCACTTACGACTCTGCCTCCTACACTTTAGCTTCAGTCACTACCCAAAAACTTCAGGAAGGAGAAAATCCCAATCGCTGGAATAGATTATTTTGGGCTTGCGCCTTAGGTATAGTGCCGGTTGCACTGATGTATATAGACGGCGGCTTAAAGGTCATTTTATCGACGACCATAGTAGTTTCACTACCCTTACTGATCATCAGCGCACTGATGGCCTATTCGCTGATCAAAATGCTCCAGCAGGATCATGGCTGATCAGCACGCACTTGAACATTTAACACATCTGGCAAGTCAGCAAAATAATGTTGCTTGCCAGTTTGCCGCCCGCAAAATATTGGAATTTGCCAGACATCTCGGTGTTAGCGAATTTGTCACCATCGAACACGCCCATTTAGTCGGCGGTTATTGGTCTGGAGACTACAATATTAAGCTACTGAATCTATTAGTTGATTCAGGTGGTCAATGTAAGGTTGCGACCACAATAAGTGCCAGTTCAGCTTGTATAAACATCCCAAAAATTAGCGACTGCGAACAAAAACATCAAGCCAAACAAGTGGTTGACTTGCTCGTGGGGTTAGGGGCAAAACCCATTTTAACCTGTGCACCCTATCAAGAAATCACTTTACCTCAAGCCAATAGTTGCATTGCTTGGGCAGAATCTAATGCGGTGGTTTATGCCAATTCGGTGTTAAATTTAAAAACCAACAAAACACCGCAATATATGGATTTATTTGCTGCCATTTGTGGTTATATGCCGAAGTGGGGATTATACCTTGAACACAAAAGACAACCGCAAATAAAAGTTTGTATAGATAGCCATCACCCTTGGTCAGACAGCGATTATCAAATCTTCGGTCTTTGGCTTGGCAGTCAATGTGGTTCAGCAATCCCAATTATTTATGCTGAGCACCTCACTCCGAGCAAAGATCAACTCAGAGCTGTTGGCGCCAATAGCAGTGCCACAGGCAATGTGCCAATGTTTCACTGGCACAAAGTAACCAACGGCTACAGTGAAAAAGACATTATTGCCCTGCCTGAAATCACTTATAACCAGCAGATCAGTGAAGATTATCGTCAGCAATACATTGGCGGTGCTCAACCAGCAACCCAAGTTAGAGTCGGTACCCCGCATGCTTCTTTTACTGAAGCGGTGCGATTTATCTCAGAATTTATCAAGGTGGGAAAAGCGGCGATCTTGCCCTGCTATTTATCACTGAGTCACACTTGTATGCAGCAAGTCATCAATAAATTTGGCAAATCTACCATACAAAATTACAACATCAACTTAGTCACTGATACCTGTACCTATTACGCAGGTCCATTACCCTTACCTGAAAAATCTGAGATCATCGCCACTAATTCTGGCAAGTGGGCGTATTACGCCAGAATTAATTTTAAAATTGATACCTTCATTACTGATATTGAGCAATGTGCTCGTATTGCCATGCAAGTGTGATAACCATGCACGTTCCCCCTAACGCTCCCCCTATCACGTTAACAGGTAAATGCCCTGAGTTAATATCTGGCAAGTTAGTTTTTACTGATACCGCGCTGAGTTTTTGGAGTGGAATAGACCCTAAAACAGGTAAAGTCAGTGATGTTAATCACCCATTATACCAGCAGAGTTTAGCCGGAAAAATGTGTTTTTTTTGTGCACTAAAGGGCAGCACGGCTGCGCCGGGAGCCTTGTTAGAATGGCTTGGAGGTCGATCAGCGCCTGCGGTGATCATCACCTTAAATTTTGAACCTATGGTGTTTTCAGCATTTGCAGCGATGGAACTGATCGATGACAATTGTTCAGTGCCTTATGTTTGGTGCCAAGACACTATCGACAAAAGTAAAGTCGTTGCAGCGCTTGCGCAGGCACACCTAGCTAAAATCATCAATAACCGTCTGTATATAACAAAAACCAAGTAGAATAAGACTACTGACCTTGCAATTAGTTAAAGACAATTAACAAACAACAAGGAAATATAGGCGATTTCACCATGGTTGGATTACCGCGCTGAACTGCTCATTGTCGATGATCGCCAATCAATGTTTTAACTGTATAAGATATAACAAAAATTTACTTTTATTTTAATCAAGAATGGTTAATCTATACAAGTAAAATAAAGTGTAGTACTGGATGTTGGCTTACTAACAAATATCCTTAATTTTGTTAAGCCTCACAAACCTAGCCCTGCGATGCATAGCCATTTAGTGAACACCAACTGTTGACACAGATTATTGATAAAAAATATCTAGTGGATTAAACAACGACTGATCACTTATAACTGGTATGACTGATTAAATGCACAATCACAGCTAGCACATACACATACTGTCACTCAAATATAAAAGACATAAGGAATTTAACATGAGCAAGATACTGCAAGATAATTCAACCTCTATTGGCAAAACCCCATTAGTTAAACTCAACCGCGTCACCGGTGGCAATGTGTTCGCTAAAATTGAAGCGAGAAACCCTAGCTTTAGCATAAAGTGTCGTATTGGTGCCAATATGATCTGGGACGCAGAAAAGAAAGGTCTGCTCACTGAGGGCAAAGCTATCATTGAACCCACTAGTGGTAACACCGGCATCGCCTTAGCTTTTGTCGCCGCTGCACGTGGCTATGAAATTACCTTAACCATGCCAGCTACGATGAGTTTGGAGCGCAGAAAACTACTTATTGCACTCGGTGCTAAATTAGAATTAACCGATGGTGCTAAAGGCATGGGCGGCGCTATAGCTAAAGCACAAGAAATTAAGGATTCTGATCCTGAAAAATACGTGTTACTCGGCCAATTTGACAACCCCGCCAACCCAGAGATCCACGAGCAAACCACTGGCCCTGAAATTTGGCAAGACACTGATGGTGAAGTGGATATCTTCGTCGCAGGTGTAGGCACAGGCGGTACTATTACTGGCGTGACTCGTTATATCAAAAACATTGCTGGAAAAGCAATACAAGCTGTTGCCGTTGAACCGACAGACTCTCCGGTTATTTCTCAAGCCATGGCTGGTGAAGAGCTGACACCGGGTCCTCATAAAATACAAGGTATAGGCGCTGGTTTTATTCCAGGTAACTTAGATTTAGATCTGATTGATTCGGTCGAAAAAGTCTCAAATGATGAGGCTATAGCGATGGCACATCAATTAATGAAAAAAGAAGGTATTTTAGCCGGTATTTCCTCTGGCGCTGCTGTAGTAGCAGCCAAGCGCCTGGCAGAAAAGCCAGAAAATGCCGATAAAAATATTGTGGTGATATTAGCCAGCTCTGCCGAGCGTTACTTGTCGAGCCCATTATTTGCAGAGACTTTTACTGAGCACGAACTTGTTCAGTAAAACTATCTGATCAATAAAACACATGTAGCCAAACATTAGAGCATTGCTGATGTTTGGCTTTTTTATCAATACCAACAGGCTTGGCGCAGATCTAATCGTCACTGTGTGATCGCCATACTCTGTGCTAAAATCACCTTATCTATCCCACAAAAACAATTTTATAAATGTCCGCTGAAATAATCGCTGTTGAAATATCTGAGCAACCCATAGCCCTTTGCAAATTACTTAAAATTGCCAATTTAGTGGCTGGAGGTGGCGAAGCAAAAATCCTCATTGCTTCAGGCTATGTTAAATTAAATCAACAAGTTGAATATCAAAAACGGAAAAAAGTATACGATCAAGATATGGTTGAATACGATGGTGAGGTACTGCGTGTTATCTGTAAAACCCCTGCCCTAATTCCCACTAAAAGCAAAGTAAAACTAGCTAAGCAAAATGTGAAGCAAAACCATCTAACCCCGCAACACAATCAAGCAGACAACAGTAAGATCGATGAACTTAAACCTAAACGCAAACCGATCAGCTTCTAAATAGTATTTCTAGTTAAGGTTGACTATTAATCGCTAGATTTGTATCACCTAGTTGATGAACAAGGCTAACTGATAGAGTCAAGGTTACAAATACACTGATATCCAGATATTTATAACCTCATTTAGTGAACTGCACTGCTTATTGAATTGCGTTAGTCAATTGTTTGGCGGGTACAAATTTAATCACTTTTTTCCCAGGTATAGTGAAATCTTTACCTGTTTGTGGATCACGGCCTTGTCGAGCAGGTCTGTTGGCAATATTAAAAGTACCTAACTCTAAAATAACAACTTTCTCATCGTTTGCTAAATCTTTAGTGATGGAACTGACAAGCGATTCCAACATCTTTTGGGCAACTTTTTTAGACACCCCTGCATCGGCGGCAATTTTCGCGACATGATCATCAGATATTGCCATGGAAGGGATACTTATCACAGTCATTATTGCAGCTAAGGCAATAGACAATGCACCATTTTTTATTTTCATATAAACACTCTCAGTTATATAGCTAAAATCAGCACAACCGCAGTTGCACCTGATAAAACAATATTTTATCAAATGTGCTAGGTTAAGCGAGTTCAATTTTAATGATCAGACCAGTATAAACAATGGGTTAACCATAAAAAAATATTCACATGGGTGCTAATCACATCGACAATAAAAAATAGTTTTGCTTGCAAGTGCTGGCATTGTTGATAATCAGCTAATAAAAATGCATGACTTAATTTTAACGACAAGTCGTTTAAGCAGAAAATTAACGGTGAATTTTACTTTTTCATCAACTAACAGCCTGTTAGAATATCCAGATATTTATACTTAGCCCTGTTTTATGGAAAACTGCATTCATGCGAACTAGTCAATACCTGCTTTCAACACTGAAAGAAACCCCTGCTCATGCCGAAGTGATCAGCCACCAATTAATGTTGCGAGCAGGCCTTGTGCGCAATATCGCCTCAGGTTTGTATACTTGGCTGCCTACTGGGCTAAAAGTATTGCGTAAAGTTGAACATATTGTTCGCGATGAAATGGAACGAGCTGGCGCTATTGAAACCTTAATGCCTATGGTGCAACCTGCAGACTTATGGCAAGAGTCTGGTCGATGGCAAGATTATGGCCCCGAGCTGTTGAGGTTGGAAGATCGCCATCAACGACCTTTTGTATTGGGACCAACCCATGAAGAAGTCGTTACCAAGCTGCTAACCAGTGAAGTAAACAGCTACAAACAGCTGCCAATCAATCTTTTTCAAATTCAAACTAAGTTCAGAGATGAAATACGTCCGCGTTTTGGTGTGATGCGCGGTAGAGAGTTTTTAATGAAAGACGCCTATTCTTTTCATTTAACTGATCAGTGCTTGAAAACCACCTATCAAATTATGTTTGACGCCTATTGTCGAATTTTTACTCGTCTTGGTTTAGATTTTCGGGCGGTAATTGCCGACAATGGTTCTATTGGTGGTGAAGGATCCCATGAGTTTCACGTCTTAGCTGATTCCGGGGAAGATGATATTGCCTTTAGTGATAGCAGTGATTATGCCGCCAACATTGAAAAAGCGGAAGCCCTAGCACCACCAAATGAGCGAGGTGCAGCCACTAAACCACTGCTTGAAGTAGCGACTCCGAATATCAAATCTATTCAACAATTAACTGACTTTTTACAGGTTGATGCCACACAGACAGTGAAAACTTTACTGGTGTTAGGTCACTGTGAAGATGACGATACAACACAACCTATCGTCGCTTTAGTGGTTAGGGGTGATCACCAGTTAAATGAAATTAAAGCCGAAAATTTACCTGCGGTGGCGTCTCCCCTCACTTTTGCTACTGAACAACAAATTCAAGCCACAGTGAATTGCGAGGTTGGCTCAATAGGTCCGGTTGGCCTAAACATAACCACCATAGTTGATCGCAGCGCTGCACAACTCAGTGACTTTGTCTGTGGTGCTAATAAAAATGACTACCATTATACCGGAGTCAATTGGGATAGAGATGGTGATCAAATACATATTGCCGATATTCGCAACGTGGTTGCCGGCGATCCCAGCCCTTGCGGTCAAGGAAATATCATTATAAAACGCGGTATTGAAGTCGGTCATATTTTCCAATTGGGTACAAAATATGCCGACAAAATGAACTGCAGCGTGTTGTCTGAAGCAGGTAAAAACCAAACACTCACTATGGGGTGTTATGGTATAGGGGTGTCGCGCATTGTTGCTGCCGCTATTGAACAGAATCACGACAAGTACGGTATCAAATGGCCACAAGCATTAGCGCCGTTCCAAGTGGCGATCGTGCCGATGAACATGGCAAAATCTGCTCGTGTTAAAGAAACAGCAGAAAAACTCTACCAACAACTGCAACAAGCAGATATCGACGTATTATTTGACGATCGCAAGGAACGACCTGGAGTGATGTTTGCCGATCACGAACTCATAGGCACGCCATTATTGCTGATTATCGGCGAACGAAATTTAGACAAGCAACAAATAGAAGTAAAAAATCGTATCACTGGTGAAAAATCGATTGTCGACATTGCCGATGTGAT
>JBELHO010000044.1:0-18673 GCA_042091375.1 Thalassotalea sp.
AAACATCCCCTCTAGATTATAGCTTGGATATAGAAGCGGATTTCATTATGGAATTTATGGAAAAAAAAGTGCAATCAAACAAGCCGTTTTTAGTTTATTGGCCTACGGTTGCACCTCATGGAACGCGGACGGGTATGCCGACCAACCCACTTAGGGGCAACCCGGGGTTATTAGGCGAAAGTAGAGAGGTTAAAACCAAAGAAGCGCAAGCAGAAAACCATGCTCGATTTGTTTCTCTTATTCAATATCTAGATACAAAGGTAGGTCAAGTCATTAAAAAAATTACTGATTTAGGCATTGCTGACAATACCGTCATTATCTTTTTATCTGATAATGGAACCGCTGTAACAGCTAAAACTCGTGGGGTTGAGCGCGGCTCTCATGTGGTTCACATTGCCGCTGGCGCAGGTATAAAACAACGTGGGATGACTGATGAATTATCAGATCTCTCAGATATTACACCTACCCTTATTGATTATGCCAATGCTTGGCAATACGTCCCAGATGGCCATGAATTTCACGGCAAGAGTTTAATGCCATTTTACACGGGTGAAGTCGACACCCACAGAGATTGGATTTATGGCTACGCTGCAACATCACAGCTACTGCGCAGTAAAAATTACTTGCTAGAGGTCGTTAATCCAATAATGAATATGCCTCGCGGGCGATTTTATTACACAGGGGAAAATCGATTCGGTTTTGGCTACGAACTCGTTAATGGTGACAAACAACACAGTGAACAACGCAAACGCTTTGATGACTTATTAAAATCCCTGCCCCCTTTAACAAAAGACCATCCGTTTTGGCAAACTAAGTCAGGTAAAAACGTATGGCAATCATTAGGTAAGAAAAAGTACAGAGAGAAACATTTATACAATCACAAAGACTACAAAAGGTATGACGAAACCTATCTGGGCGGATAAAAGTTAGCCAGTAGTTCTCCTAGAAATGTTTTGGGTATTGTATAAAAACAAAGCTAAAAAGTTTAAACGACTTTCTAGCACTTTCTGCCTCGGCTATACAATTGTTTTGAATAGTTTTTATGTTTGTAGTCTAAACTTGAAGATTCACGAATGGAAAGGTTAACTTAAGAATTGGTTCGTCAGCTGTTCAGCTTAGACATAACAATCATAAGCAAAGAAACCATGAAAACCTAGGTTATTTCCAAGAAGTTTATGAGTGATTAGCCATAACCTGCTGAATCAGTCAGCAGGTATTTACCTCTGACAAATACACCATTTCCGCGACCAATTTCTCTGTTTTCTGAATCGTAAACTACTGACTCTGCAATAAATTGGGATTTATTACTGTTGACGACTTCGCCAACTGCCTTCATTTTTCCAGATGAAACAGGTCGCGTAATGTAGGTAGTAAAGGACGTTGTTAACACAAAAAATTGTTCTTCAAGGGAGTTAGCTGCAAAAAATGCCGCATCATCAAGCATTTTGAAATAGACACTGCCATGAACACCACCTGCCGAGTGATGATATTTTTCAGTCAATTCAATGACTATTACCGCTTTACCTTCAGTCACTTTCATTTCTGGCTCATAGAACTTATTGACGGGCGCTGCTGCGTACATACTTTCAAGGTTTGAGTAATGTGTTGTTTTAGTCACGTAATGATCCTATCGATATGAATAAAGCTCAGCATCATTTTAATAAAAAAAGTAGCGCAAAAATAATAGATGTTTTTGGCTGTTTTTCATTTTTTAAGGTCTGAGCGGTAATATTTAGGATATATAATACACGCAATTTTCAGCAGGTATAAAAGCTATTTTGAAACTCCTAAGTCTTAATAATGGCTGTTGCCTCTTACTTTAAACCACTTGCTGAGCCAAGCAGAGTCTCTCTAGCACTATTGAGGTGTTTCTCCATCGCGTTGAGAACCCCAGAGGTGTTATGGGCAAGCAGATGAGTAAGAATTTCAATATGCTCATTGATGGCAACAAAGTTGCGCTCATGCTCGTCGTGTTTATCCCATTGATAGTGATAGTGACAGATCAGTGATACCACATCAAAAAATTGCATAAAAAATCGATTTCCAGAAGCTTTTTGGATGATGTAGTGTAAACGTCGGTCAAGCTCACTAAACTCCAAGAATCTATTGTCAAAATCCGCTAATACCGCTTTGTGATCGTCAAGTAATTCGCTTAATTGTGCCCAAGCGGGATCACCGTGATCTTTGGCGATTAATTTGGTGATAGAGTTCATTTCGAGAATACGGCGGAATTCTACCAGCTCTGTTGCAAATTTCTCATCAAACTCAACCATTTGCCACTTTGCTCTGGGTTTTTTATCAATTAACCCAAAACGAGAGAATTTAATGAGAAACTCACGCACTGTAATGGTATTACAACCAGAAGCTTTGGCTAATTCAAGCTCTGAAAATTTATGTCCAGGTAATAATTTCCCTTGGTTAATGAGATCTAAAAAATAGCGTTCAATAATTTCTTCTTTACTGGAGACTTTATCACTAATATCAAAGTAATCAGAACTTTTAGGCAGTCTAACCACTGTTTTAACATTGTCATGAACACTGATCACTCCAAGCTTTTCTAAAGTTTGAATCGATGTTCTGATGGTTGTTCTACTGACGTTAAACTGCTTTGCTAAGGTATTATCTTTTAACACCAATGGCGAGTTTCCTAAGGAATCAGGTAAATTGGCTAAAATATTATTTACCGTTTCTTGAATTAAAAAGCTTTGACCGCTCATCGTCATTTTTCCTTTGTATAAACCGTGCCGTTTATTAATAAAAACACTTAAATATCTCTAATTGACCTATAATACCTGTTTTTATCGGTAAATAAACATTTAATCATTGATGTTATTGTAAAATTTCCCAGACTTGGCCTTTTATCCATTGATTGTCTACCAAGCCATCAACCCGCCAAAAATAAGATGTATCACTTTCTCTATTCAATGTGTGTATATTGGCATTGATTTTTTCTGCCACCAACCATTGGTTGTCTGGTGTCTGTGCTTGAAGCGCAGATTGCTGGGTGCTGACATACACTCTGTGTTTAGTTGCTCGGTATGCTTCTCGCCAGATCAAATCAACCGAATCTTTGGTAATTTGTGCCCCATTCATTGGAATAGGATGAGAAGCCTGCGTTAAACGCTGACCAGGTATCCAATAATGTTCAACATTTGCAGGATAGACACCGAAATAAGGTGATTTGGTTTGATATATTAATGCCATTTCATGATTGTTTATCACTTGCGCATTTTCAACGACTGTTTGTTCAATGGGTCTAAAGTCTCTATTTTTAGGATCTCTAAGGATATTTTCAATCTGGACTTCATCTCGCACTGCATCAATATTTTTACCCAGTATGCCAGGGACTGGAGCAACCTTTTTTCGGTGTCCAGAAATGCTCTTAGCTAGGTTATTAATGGTTTGTGTTCGAACATTGCCACCGCCAATTTTTGTACCGGGCTTAATTGGCTTTTTAGCCAGTTGCTTTTTGGTGACCTTGTCTTTGAGTATAATAAGATCGGTATAGGCGCTATCGAATGCCAAATTGTTATATACCATGTGATCTGTTCCTTTGATCATCATGCCACCGGTATTCCATAACACATTGTGATGAACTAAACCGAATTTGCCCCAACGCACCGCTGGAATTGGCGCATCGAAACGCATACCAAACTTTGGTGTATCGTGAAACCAGTTATAGCGGATAACTACGCCATTTTGCATTGGTATATGCCCTTGAACAATACTGCCATCTGTTTGAGCAAATCCGGTTTTTGACATGTCATTGAGCTCAGCGAGTAAGGTGGTAGCGCCTCGCTTTCCTTCAATAATTTTAGGGCCTGACAGCGCTAAGGTTGCAGAATTGCCAGAGTTCACATTGGTGTTAAACCGGTATTGAACCCCCATTCCACCCAAAGCAATATCACTCCCTGGGCCATAAGCCTCAGTAACTGCATAATCTGTATTTTCAAAGTGACAGTTTTCTATGATTGAACCATCGCCGTGCACCACGATAGCTTGTGAATCTGTATCGGTGACTCGACAATTTCTCACAATGAAATGGCCTTTGCCTTGTTTCCCTGTGGTTAGACGCAACATTTCAGCAGGAGTCCCCACTTCACCTAACATTCGACGAGAAACACCAGCATACTCAAAATTGACATTCTCTAGAGTGACGTACTGACAATTTTGACACTGAATTGGTGCAGCGAAAAAGTCTATATTCCTAATGACAACATGCTGCCACTTTTTTACATTAAATGAATAAGATCTGACTTTTCCTTTGATATTAGCCTTAGCTAATGAGTCTATTTTGGGTTTCAAATAAATTTTACTTTGCTGTTTTTGATAAAACCATTCGGTTTCTTCGTCCAAAAATTCTAGTTTGCCTTCTAAGAAATAATTAAAGTGCTTGCTTTTAATACTTGGAGTTTTGGTGTGTTTAAAATCAGATTTGCCCGCTTGGTGCTCAGTCACTTTCCTTGTCCAAGTGGTATAACTGCCGGTGTTAGCAATGACTAATGCGCCTTGAATATCCAAGCCGCTTGCTGCTAGGTTGTGTTTTGCAGGATCATCAAATAAATGGCCATTGCTACTTGGCTTGACCAGTGCTTTAGACCAACCCTCTTGACTGTATACGGTGCCAGTGTCAAAGCGAGCATTTGGCCATCTTGCAGGCATCATTTGTTCATTATTGACAAACAACTGCCAAACATCTTTGTTAACCTCTGCACTATAAATGCCGTTTTTTTCGGCTTGCCAGTTCAATGTTAAATTGTCAGTACCATCAAAAATCACCTTTTCTTTTTGATAGGCTGAAATAACAATAGGCGCTTCTTTGTCACCTTTGATTTGGTTAATTGTGACTTCCTCGTCATAACGCCCTGCCCTGATATATACAGTACTGCCTTTATTGGCCTTTTTTAAGGCATAAGAGACGGTTCTAAAAGGCTCATCTATCGAACCTGATTGGGTGTGCTTGTCTTGACCTAGTGTTGAGACAAAGAGTGTTGAGGTACTTGCCAAGCTAGCAAACGAAACTAACCCAAGCATGCATGACCATAAGATCTTGTTCATAATTTTACCCATCTTATTCATAGTGGCATATTTCTATTGAAATGAAAAAGGAAGCAAAATGCTCCCTTTTATCCATAGGTGTTAAAGATAATATTAGAAAGAATATCTAAACGATAAACGGTAGTTTCTTCCTGTATTGTATAGAGCTTGAACTCTATCTTCAGGCGTATTACTCAAATCATTCGACGATTCTTTAACAATATCTCCTTCTATCACTTTTGAACCGGTAGGGTTAGTGATCACATTGTAGAAAGTATCATAGCTGTCGGTTAAATTATTAGCTGATAAGGTCATTTTTAACTTGTCAGTAATTTTATAATTCACAGCTAAATCTAAGGTCTCACGTGCATCTCGCACCAAACTCGAATTAAAGTGAGTCGTTTGGCTGAGAGCTTTACTGCGATATGAGTAAGCTAAACGCAAACTGGTGTTAGCATTCTCCCAAAATAACGTGGCATTGACTGAATCTTTAGAAGTATTTAAGAACGGCAAGCCATTAAATACATCCTCGAGATCATCAGGATTTACCGTTTGATCACTATCCGCATAAGTATAGTTAATCGATGAGCCTAAATACTGTAAAAATCCAGGTAAAAAGTTATAGTTTTGCTGATAAGCTATTTCCGCACCTTTGATTTCAGCACTACCGCCATTCACTGTTGTGTTGTATGGAATTTCAGCACAAGGACTCTCTGCAGTGAACTTTTCGTCACCTTCATAGCTGACTCTATCAACAATACACTGGTTAGTTAATGGATTTTCTAACTCTCTGAGCTCTGTTGTATTGTAGGTATAGCTGACAAAATCTTTGTAAAACAAAGCCGCTGATAATAATCCACCCTCTTCAAAATACCACTCCGCAGACAAATCAAATTGGTCGGCTAAGAAAGGGTCAAGGTTAGTATTACCGCCATTAGCTGTTGGCGTTTCATTTAAATTTTGTGCTTTTACATCATAACCAGGACGTAAGCTATTGATATTTGGTCTAGCTAGTACACGTGCACCTGACAATCTTAACACAAGGTCGTCTTTAACTAACCAGTTTATGGTCGCACTGGGTAAAAGCTCTGCATAATCATGCTCAGCAACAACAGGTGTTAAAACGTATTCGTTACCATCTACAAGGAAGGGCATATTTACATCAAATTTAATACCTGAAGTACCCGTTCCTTTAACATCTGTAGCCGCATAGCGCACGCCAAAGTTACCGAAAACTTCACCGTCTAAAAATTCAAAGTTGGCCTGAAAGTATGCTCCGTAAGTTAATTCATCAACTGACCATTCTTTTAATGGATTTTTAGTAAAGTCATAATCTGTGCCAGGGCCAATGCCATTGGGAAAAGCCAAGGCGACACCTTCAGCGCTGTTAGGCATTAACCAATGATTGACCATAGAGCTTGGGGCTATACCAGCTAAGAAACTGTTATCGGTTATGGTCGTGGTGCTGACATCACTGGCAAATATTTTATCTTGGTTTTCAAAACTGCCTCTATTTAAGAATACTTCTTCAGCATATAAGCTTTTGGTTCTATCTGTGTATTTCGCACCAAATTCTATAGAGGTAATAAACGAGTCATCTATGGTTCTTTCAACATCGATATACGCACTGATTTTTTCATCGTCAACTTCACGTTTATCAGATCTTACCGCTGACAATACCATCTTAGATGGATCTCTAGGGTCAAATTGATCACAATAAGAGTTGACCATCAACTGGTCACCTTGGAGGCCCTCTTCCATGTTAAAACCACACCAACCTGAAGAATCTGTGGGATCTCCATTGCCATTGTGAACCCAAGCAGTTCGGTATCCATCCGTGTAATCTTGATCGGTTAATGCATAACCAACACGGCCTGATAATGTCCAAAAGTCATTAAGGGTATGTTTAATTTCACCGCAGAGCACTAAAGAGTCTGTAGTATTTAGCCAATTACCTGACTGGTTCAAGCCGCCTACTTTATTGGTATAAGCAGAAACAACGTTATTTGATGCACCACTTTGGTCAATTGTGACGATATTATTGGTATTTTTAAAATTATGTAACCTAGCAGTAGAATGGATGTGATCTATTTCATTACGAGAAAAAGACGCATCAAATCGAATGTCTGTGTCAACATTAGGTCGATATTGAAAAGTCCCTGTACCGCCAAATTTTGTCTTTTCATCTAAGTTTAAACGGTTTACAGAAAACCAAGGCATTACAGCACTAATTGGCCCTTCGATCAGTTGGCCGGTTGCTGCATCGTAAACCGTTTGATCCTTTTTATCTTTTTTATCATCTTTAGTTTGGTATTTTTCTAGGCGATTACTAAAAATTTGATACTCGTCTTTTCTCAAATCTTGCTTATCGTAAAATAGTGAACCCGAAAAGCCCATAGTTTCACTGACATTATTGACAAAGTTAAAAGCGAATCTCGGCGTTGTCTCTTCACTTAAATCATTGTGTCTGGCCTCAAGGGTTAAGACCTGAGTATTTTTCTTAACTGACAAAGGAGCAACGGTTTGAAAAAGAATAGAAGCCCCTAATGAGCCTTCTTCTTGGTTTGCACTCGGTGATTTGACCACATCAATACGGCTTAATATATCCGCTGAAAACAGGCTTAAGTCGACGGCTTGATCATCGGTATTACTAGTCATTGAGATGCCATTCATTTTGACATCGTTCAATGCTGCGCTTACACCACGAACGGTAACCGTTTGATTATCTGTGCCTCTATCTAACGAAACACCTGTGACTCGTGATAACGCCTCTGCAATACTTTCGTCCGAAGATTTACCTATTTCTTCAGCAATAATTGAATCTGAAATACCATCGCTTGCGCGTTTGGTATTGATTGCTGACGTCAAACTAGAGCGAACGCCAGTCACTTCAATCACTTCAACATCGGCTTTTTTTTCTGCTTTTTCTTGTGCTTTTTCTTGTGCTGCATTGGCACTAAGACTTGTTGATAAACCTAGCATGGTAATTAACGCAGCTTGGCACGCTTGATTTATTTTGTTTCTTGGAAACACCTTCATTCTTATCTCCCCCAGGCTTTGAGTCTTGTCTTCGCAATTCACTCAAAATAGTGTTTTATATTTATAATATTCACCCCATACACTAAATCAACACAGAGCCTTTGTAAATGTTTTTTATTAAAAATAAACACATTAATTATAAATAACTGAAATTTAATGGCTTATTGATATAATTTTTGTTCTGATAGTGATAAATTCAAATTTATTTAATTATAAACCAGACTCATTCAATGACAATTACGCATAAAAAAAGCCAGATAACGCTATCTGACTTTTTCATGTAACGCTATTGAAAACTTGCCTTAATCATTCCAATGCTTATCAATTATTTTTTGAAGATGAGGATAATTTTCATCCGTTTCGTTATAAGCTTTGCGCTGTTTAATCAACTCTGCTTTTAAGTTTGCAATGATTTCAGTGTAAGCAGGATCATGGTATCGATTGTTTAGCTCTTCGGGATCATTTTTCAAGTCATAAAACTCCCAACCTGCTGGCGTAGGTGTTTTAGAGGGTATAACACCATCTTTGCGACTCCAATTGTGACCGGCATAATTTACGTCACTTTGAACGGGTGTTGCATCGTAATGTTCACCATAAAAGAAGATGAGTTTGTGATCTTTACTTCTCACCCCAAAGTGAGCAGGAACATCGTGATGCGCCCTGTGCATCCAGTAGCGATAGTAAGTCGCTTCACGCCATTGCGCTAAAGGCTGGTTATCAAATACATCAGCAAAGCTTTTACCATGCATATATTCAGGTGTTTCAACACCTGCAATATCTAACATCATAGGGGCAAAATCTGTATTGTTAATGATATCGTCATTTACTTTAGACGCGTTTTCTTTACCGGGGTATTTGACTATAAATGGCATCCGTAATGATGGCTCATACATCCAACGCTTGTCGATCATATCATGCTCACCTAGCATCATCCCTTGATCGCCCGTGTAAATAATAACCGTGTTGTCGTACTCACCCGTTGCTTTTAAGTGATCAAATAAACGTTTGAGGTTGTCGTCTACCCCTTTAACCGTTCGTAAATATTTTTTTAAATAACGTTGATAAGATTGATGAGTATATTCTGCATCTGAAAGTTGTTGTTCAACATCCATATGAATACCCATATTACGCCTTGGGTTTCGCTTTGAAATTGATGTCCCTATCTCATTAACCAATTCGTCATTGACGCCTTTTGTTGCTTTTGAGCCCCAGTTGGGCTGATTGTACAAACTGGCTGGCTCTGGTATTTCCACATTGGCTAAATATTCATCATACCTAGGTGCATTCTCAAACATATCATGAGGTGCTTTGTAATGATGCATTAAAAAGAATGGCTTGGTTTTATCTCGATTTTTTAACCAATCAATGGATAGATCAGTAATGACGTCTGATGAATGTCCCTTCAGTTTCACCTTGTTATTAGGCCATTTTCCCTTGGCGTTCATGTCTCGAAATACTGGGTCAAAATACTTACCTTGGTTGGGTAAAACCTTATAATAGTCAAAAGCTTTTGGCTCTTTCTTTAAGTGCCATTTACCTATCATTGCGGTTTCATAACCCGCTTCAGATATCAATTTAGGTAGGTATTGTTGATCTTGCCCTATTTTACCGTCTAAATCTAAAGCGCCATTGGTTTGGCTGTATTGTCCGGTAATGATGGTTGCACGACTTGGAGTACAAATTGAATTAGTGACAAACACATTATCAAAACGCGTTCCCTCGTTTGCTAATGCATCTATGGTGGGCGTTGGATCGAGATCTGATAATAATCCACCATAGGCGCCAATGGCCTGTCGAGTGTGATCATCAGACATAATGTAAAGAATATTTAATTTCTTTGCTGGCTGCTTTTCTATAGAAGCTTGCTCTTGTTGGCTTCCACAGGCCGATACAGCCAATAGGAGTGCAACTGATGCTCCTAATTTATTAATTTGTTGTTTAATCATATACCCCTCATTCATATTAAACAGTTCTCTAACAAAACAATTTAAGTGTTTATTATAATTAAAATACACATTAAACTAAGTTTAATTAAATTAAAAGCCCTTTGAAAGGGATTTATCAATAAAGCTTGATCTCAAATGTGGGTACTACGCTAGATTGATAGAAAAAACACACTCAGTTTGTTAGTATTTCATTGATATGTAGAAGCAATAGTCACTGTGTTAAAATATTACCCAGATCAGATATAAACCAAACTAGGTTAAAGACGTTGAACATCAACTGTCATTTTACTTAATTCTTAAACCTAAAACCTCAAGCTTAAAACCTCAAACCTTCATCAATGAAAAAAGCTATTTGCCTTTTACTCAAAACTCTTTTATTAAGTAAGTAAAGGAGTATCGATCTACAACCGCAAAAGGTTTATTATTACATTTGTTAGGCTTTTTTTAATTGGCATTCAGTTAAATTCTTCGTCGTTCTAAACACTAATGAGTGCTCTGTACGCAAAATCCTACACAACAAAAATGAAGATCACCAAATCATTCGAGACTTAATTGGACAGCCTTGGATGAGAAAACAAGTTAGTTCGCAATTACATCTTAAGTATATGGACAGATCAACACGACTATGAGTGAAAATACCAAACCAACAATCCTCTGGCACGATTATGAAACCTGGGGTGTTGATCCCAAAGTCGATAAACCTTCCCAGTTCGCTGGCATAAGAACAGATCTCGATTTAAATATTATCGGTGAGCCAGAAATGTTTTATTGTCAGCCACCACAAGATTATTTACCTCAACCAGAAGCCTGTTTAGTCACCGGGATCACCCCACAAAAAGCGTTACGTGAAGGATTAACTGAAGTCGAATTTGCCAAAAAAATTCATCAGTTATTCAGCCAACCCAATACCTGTGTGGCTGGCTATAACAATATTCGCTTCGACGATGAAGTCACCCGTTATTTGTTGTATCGCAATTTTTACGATGCTTACGCTCGAGAATGGCAAAATGGCAACAGTCGTTGGGATATTATAGATATGGTGCGTGCCTGTTATGCACTTAGGCCAGAAGGAATAGAATGGCCGAAAGTTGAACGCGACGGCAAAGAGGTGGTTAGCTTTCGTTTAGAATTATTGACTCAAGCTAATGGTATTGCTCATGAAGCGGCGCACGATGCCATGAGTGATGTTTATGCGACTATCGCCATGGCCAAATTAATTAAACAAAAACAGCCTAAATTTTATCAGTATATTTTTAATTTACGCCATAAAAAACAAGTTTCTGAGTTACTTGATGTATATAACATGACTCCAGTAGTACACACTTCCAGTAAAATTTCATCTGATCACGGTTGTACTAGTTGGTTTGCCCCTTTTGCCTATCATCCAGTTAATAAAAATGCGGTTATCGCCGTTGATTTAGCCCAAGATCCGCAACCACTGTTTGATTTGTCCAGTGCCGACATCAAATCAAGGTTGTATACACGTCGTGATCAGTTGGCTGAAGATCAGTTACCCATTGCCATTAAAGTAATCCACATTAACAAATGCCCTGTTGTGTCTCCGGCAAAAACCTTATTACCTGAAAACGCTGCACGATTGGCGATACCCCGCCAAGTTTGTTTAGATAACTTGGCTAAATTAAAACAACACCCTGAGCTGAGAGAAAAGTTAGCTGAAGTTTTTGCCCCTGATCAAGCGTTTGAAGAGCAAAGCATTGATGCTGAGCAAGCCTTGTACAGCGGTGGTTTTTTCAGTCATGCAGATAAAGCGCAAATGGAAATATTGCAGCAACTGCCCCCAGAGCAATTGGCAACACATCCATTTAACTTTGTTGATCCGCGCTTAAATACCTTGTTGTTTCGCTTTAGAGCCAGAAATTACCCCTATACCTTAACCAGCGAAGAACAACACAAATGGCAACAATACTGCCATGACAAGTTACAATTTGGTGGTCAAGGTATCCTCAGTGTTGATGAGTTTATGATGAAAATTGAGAACTTGTTGCATACTCATAGCAGTAACGATAAAAAAATGGCGATATTAAAGGCCTTAGTACAATATGTACAAGGTTAATAGTGGTGATTGAATTGAAGTGTATAATGTGCTTGTGTTAGCAAACACCTTATACACTAGCGAATTTAGATTTTTTTAATCAATAACTCTACCTGCAATCAAGCTTGGCAATAGATTATTTTTGCTGATTATTGAGACGGGCGATTAAACTTGAGGTATCCCAACGGTTGCCCCCTAACCCTTGTACTTCTTGATAATAACTATCGAGTTGTTTGGTTACGGTGAGATCAGCACCCATTTTATCGCCTTCGGCAAAGGCCATAGCCAAATCTTTTCTTACCCAATCAACCGCAAATCCAAAATCAAATTCGCCTGCACACATGGTTTTACCGCGATTGTCCATTTGCCAGGAGCCGGCAGCCCCTTTAGAAATAGTATTGATCAGTTTGTCGGTGTCTAAACCGGCCTTTTGCGCGAAATTAAGACCTTCAGCTAGACCTTGTACTGTGTTGACAAAGCAAATTTGATTGACCATTTTAGCCAATTGTCCGGCACCTGTTGGCCCCATTAATTGACTAAAACGCGCATAGGCGTCCATGACAGGGGCAACTTGTGCAAAGGTTGATTCGTCGCCTCCACACATGACTGTTAACACGCCATTTTCAGCGCCGGCTTGACCACCTGATACAGGGGCATCGATAAAGCCATTGCCTTTTTCAGCAAACTTTTCTGCCATCTCTCGGGCTAATTCGGCTGATGCTGTGGTGTGGTCGACGACAATGGCGTCGGTTGCTAAACCGGCTAAAATCCCCTGTTCGCCATTGACAACGCTTCTCACGTCATCATCATTGCCAACACAGCAAAAGACCACCTCACAATCATTAACCGCTTGTTTGGGGGTTAACGCGTGTTGTCCTGAAAACTGTTCGCACCATTGCAAGGCTTTTGCTGTGGTGCGGTTATAGACAGTCACTTGATAACCAGCCTTTTGTAAATGCCCTGCCATGGGGTACCCCATCACCCCTAATCCAATAAATGCCACTTTTTTCATTGCTATTACCTCAAATAAACTTGTTGATATTGTACAAAATACTGACTGAAATCACTAGGAGCGGCACTCAGTTCTTGAGTATTTATTAAAACTATTTTAAGGTGTAACAAATCATCCGACCAGTTAAGTAGTATGGCAAATTCTAATCATTCAATATATCAATTTGATGCAATCAACAATCGCGGCGAAAAAGTTGCTTTAGAGGATTACAAAGGCAAGGTATTGCTTATTGTTAATACAGCTAGTGCCTGTGGCTTTACCCCGCAATATGCTGGATTAGAGCAGTTATATAAAGAACATCAAGCAAAGGGGTTAGAAGTATTGGCTTTTCCTTGCAATCAATTCGGTAAGCAAGAAAAAGGCTCTAATGAGGAAATTAAGGGCTTTTGCGACTTAAATTTTAATATTAGCTTTCCATTAATGGATAAGATTGAAGTTAATGGCGATAACACCCACCCTCTATATCGCTATTTAAAACAAACGGCACCGGGAATATTAGGCAGTAAAAAAATAAAATGGAATTTCACAAAATTTCTGGTAAACAAAAATGGCAAGGTGGTTAAACGCTATGCACCTACCACTAAACCAGAAAAATTAGTTGATGATATCAATCAATTACTTGCCGAATAAATAATTATAGTTCGTTCAACTCACTCAAATCTTGTCGCTGACAAGGCCGTTCTTACTGTTTGGCAAACAGCGACTTAGTGATTTGAACAACTATTTAATCAGCCTGTTTGGCTATCGTGTCAGCTAAAATACCTATTGCTTCTATCCTTTACTATTGACTGTATTCACTTTCATTTTATTGCTGACAGAACCATTGCTGCTGATTGGCAAACAGTGGTTCTGTGATTTGAACAGCTACTTAACCGGCCTGTTTAGCTATCATGTCTGCTGAAATAACCATTGCCACTACCCTTTGCTATTGACTATCTTTACTGCGTCATAGGAGATATTTAGGGGCTTAATCCGCTATTATTTAAAAAATTGCTCAATAAATGAAAAAATTTTTCGGTTAATCACCACGTAAACAAATAGAAAAATAAGTGATAACAAGTAATTAAAAAAAGTTAGATTAATTTACCAAATGAATTTTTTTTTAATAACCAAAACGTATAAAAAAACTGCTGGTATGTTCTAAGCTTATACTATACCCGTATCCAGAATGGATACCCCTATGCTTGTTAGTGCATCTGAACTAATGAGTAGATGAGGAATATGTTATGAGTGCTATTTGGAGTAATCACGCCAACCACCTAACAAAATTAATTAACAACAATAATGAAACACAAGCACATTTATACTTGGAACAACTAATGCTTTTTCCTGTCGATGTGCAAGATAAAATTATTGAAGATATCAGCCAACTCGATCAGTGTAATAACGATGCGGTATCAAATATCATAAAGCATTACTCTATGTTCGAGTTAAAATGAATTGATTGCGCGATAAAATAAACTACATACTGAGCTGCTGCTGACGTAAAGCACTAATTTTATCTCGAACTGCAGCGGCTTGTTCAAATTCTAAATTTTGAGCATGGTCTAGCATTTTTTGCTCAAGTTGTTGTACTTCTTTGTCTATTTCATCCACTGTCAATACTTGATATTGCGCAGTACTTTCAGCAACGGCAAGATCAGTTTGTGCTTCGCTCAAATCTGTTCCTACATCCATTACATCGGTGATCTTGCGCTTAACCCCTTTAGGAGTAATATTGTTATCGAGATTAAATTGATGCTGCTTTTCCCGTCTTCGTTCAGTTTCATCAATGGCCTTTTTCATTGATTTGGTTATCTGCGCTGCGTATAAAATAGCTCTGCCGTTAATATTTCTGGCAGCACGGCCTATGGTTTGAATAAGCGAGCGTTCAGAGCGTAAGAAGCCCTCTTTATCCGCATCTAAAATAGCCACTAAAGACACTTCTGGCATATCTAAGCCTTCGCGCAATAAGTTTATGCCCACCAGCACATCAAATTTACCCAATCTGAAGTCTCTAATAATTTCGACCCGCTCTACGGTATCTATATCAGAATGCAAGTAACGGGTTTTGACTTGATGCTCGTCTAAATAATCGGTTAAGTCTTCCGCCATACGCTTGGTTAATGTGGTGGCTAACACCCGTTCACCAATAGCCACGCGTTTTCTAATTTCAGACAATAAATCATCAACTTGAGTATCTACTGGACGCACTTCTATCAGTGGATCAAGTAAACCAGTTGGTCTGACTACTTGCTCAGCTATTTCGCCACTTGATTTTTCTAATTCATATTGACTGGGCGTTGCTGATACATAGATGGTTTGTGGTGCTAACGACTCAAATTCTTCAAATTTCATTGGCCTGTTGTCTAAAGCCGATGGCATGCGAAAGCCGTATTCAACTAAGTTTTCTTTGCGCGAGCGATCGCCTTTATACATGGCGCCGATTTGCGGCACAGTGACATGCGATTCATCAATAATTAATAAACCGTCGTCAGGTAAATAATCAAATAAGGTAGGGGGTGCTTCGCCTGCTGCACGTCCAGATAAATAGCGCGAATAATTTTCAATGCCAGAGCAATAGCCCAACTCGGTCATCATTTCAATGTCGAACTGGGTGCGTTGCACTATGCGTTGTTCTTCAACTAGTTTGTTATTTTCTTTTAATTGCGCCGAACGATGCTTAAGTTCAATTTTAATTTCTTCAACCGCGGCTAAAATTTTATCTCTGGGAGTTGCATAGTGAGTTTTTGGGTATACTGTTACTCTGGCTAAAGTCGCTTCAACTTGACCAGTTAGGGGGTCAAATTGACTAATGCGTTCAATTTCTTCGTCAAATAATTCAACTCTCAATGCCAGTCGATCAGACTCAGCGGGAAATATATCAATAACATCACCGCGCACCCGATAAGTAGCCCGTTGAAAAGCGGCATCATTGCGGGTGTATTGCAATTCTGCTAGTCGCCTGAGAATATCGCGTTGATTAACAATATCGCCTTGTCTTAAATGCAACATCATTTTTAAATAAGAGTCGGGATCACCTAAGCCGTAAATAGCAGATACAGAGGCGACAATAATGACATCTCGGCGCTCCAATAGTGCTTTAGTCGCCGACAAACGCATTTGTTCAATGTGTTCGTTGACCGATGCGTCTTTTTCAATAAAGGTATCAGTAGTAGGCACATAAGCTTCTGGTTGATAATAATCATAATATGAAACAAAGTACTCAACCGCATTGTTGGGAAAAAACTCTTTCATTTCTCCATAAAGTTGTGCCGCTAGGGTTTTGTTTGGCGCTAACATCATGGTTGGACGGTTAAGATTAGCAACCACATTGGCTATGGTATAAGTTTTACCTGAGCCAGTCACACCTAACAGTGTTTGATGAGCAAGCCCAGATTCAATGCCGTCCATGAGTTTAGCAATTGCGTTGGGTTGATCGCCACTAGGTGTGTAATCTGAAATTAACTCCATGGTTTTCATTGAGACACTACCTCTTGGCCACTTGCCATGGTCTTAAACTGCTTAGTGAACATTCGATAAGATATTAAAGCCATAACAATATTGCCGCACAAAGCACCGATAAAGAAACCTTGCAATTGATAAAAGTAACTACCTAAGTAGGCTAGAGGTACGTAACAAATAAATAAGCGGATCACACTTAACACCAGCGCTAGCATTGGCTTATGCAAGGCATTTAATGATGAATTGGTTAAAATGATGATGCCCTGTAACCCATAGCCAAGCGGTAAAATATAAATAAATAACTTGATCACTTCAGCAACGGCTTGTTCTTTTGCAAAGGCATCAGCAATATAGGGGGCTAATATTAATAACAGTAAATAAATGCCTACTTGCCAGAACATAACGAATCGTATCGCTCGTTGATAAGCCTGCGCAACCCGACTCATCAAGCCGGCACCATAGTTTTGACTAATAAACGGCGGCAAAGTCATAGATAATGCCAATACCACTAAACAGGCAATAGATTCAATACGCGAGCCCACTCCAAAAGCGGCAACGGCTGATTCCCCGTAACGAGCCACAATAGCCGTTAAAATTGCTGCGGCTATAGGAGTTAGCATATTAGCGCTAGCAGCCGGTATACCTATGTGTAATATGCCCTGACTGGAAGTTAAAAATTGTCGAAAAGCGATCAATTTGGTGTGAATTAAGCCGCGTTTATAACCAATAATATATAACACTGCAGTTAATGCACATAGCCAAGAAATAACCGTAGCAATAGCGGCACCCTCAATACCCAAGGCAGGTATTGGCCCGACGCCAAAAATAAGGATAGGATCGAGAATAGCATTGATCAAACCAGCTCCGCCCATTATCTTACTCGGTGTTGTCGTATCTCCTGACGCCCTTAAAATTGAATTGCCGATCATTGGGCCAATTAATAAAATACTACCAATGTACCAAATATCCATATATTCATGTATCAAGGGTAATAACTCAGGAGAGGCACCCAATGTGGTAAATATCATATCGGTGCTGTAAAAACCGATAACAGCAATAACCGCGACGATGATCGCGGTTAAAAACAACGCCGATGTGCCTGAGTTTTTCGCAGAATCGTTATCGCCTTTACCTAGGTACTTAGCAATAACAGCAGACGTACCTATACCTAAACCTATGGTTAAGCTGATCACCGTAAAAGTAATTGGATAAGTAAAACTTATCGCAGCTAGCGGTTGAGTACCCAATAAACCAACAAAAAATGTATCAATCAGGTTAAATGTCATCAACAAAATCATACCGTAAATCATAGGTATGGTCATCCGCTTCAAGGTAGGTTCAACAGGATCTTGCAACAGATTAAGTTGATTTTTACTGACTGATTTTTTCATTGAGGTAGATGCTTATGTTGTGAAAATATACAATTAAAGCAGCATTGTAAAAGATAGTGTTTAGACTCGCCATTGAAATATTAATTTTACCGCTTTAAAGTAGCATAATAAGTTATATCCAGTTGATTAATTGGTATTTAATTCATACTCATTTACCATAACCTTCGTATTAATTCACATGATAATTGGCAAAACTCAGGCTTTGCACAAAAAACAAACTAGAATTTCAATAACGCCAAAATAAACACGTAAGCCATTGTTTATAAACAACATAACACCAAGCCACTGATAATTCCCATCAATCTACAACTGTCGCCGATACAGTATATTTGTTATTTACTACAGTTTAACTCACACAGTTATCCACAGTTTTAGTGGATAACTCATGGCAATTGATTGAGTAACATAAATAGCTAAAATTCACTGGCAAAAATGCCGATATCATCACCAAAACGGCGGCAAAATAGGCAAACAATCAAGAAAATCGCATTTTTCTAATTTTTGTGTTGACAGTATGGCTACTGCCCTTTAATATTCCGCTCCGTTAGCCTGTTGCTAACAAATATTTTTCCCCAATAGCTCAGTTGGTAGAGCGACGGACTGTTAATCCGTGTGTCACTGGTTCAAGCCCAGTTTGGGGAGCCAAATTTTAAGTGTTGATAAACCAATTAGCAGCACTGTTTTAGAAGAAGTTTATTCCCCAATAGCTCAGTTGGTAGAGCGACGGACTGTTAATCCGTGTGTCACTGGT
>JBELHO010000044.1:18773-26231 GCA_042091375.1 Thalassotalea sp.
CTTTTTTATGTCAAAATTTCCATAATCACCTATAACTATTCGCTCACTGCGACGGCCTGTACTCTCGATAAAAATAAAAAAAGGTGTGTCACTGGTTCAAGTTTTTTTGTTTAGAGCTGTAGTTAAAGGCTGGGGAGCCAATACCAAAGCCCGCATCTCGCGGGCTTTTTTATGTCAAAATTTCCATAATCACCTATAACTATTCGCTCACTGCGACGGACTGTACTCTCAATAAAAATAACACAAACAGGTGTGTCACTGGTTCAAGCCCCTTCTTCAAGCCCCCTCTTTTGTTTAGGATTTTGGTTAAATATTATGGTTTGGTTAAAGTCTATGGTTAGGTTATAGGCTATGGTTAGGTTATAGGCTATGGTTAGGTTAAAGGTGAGCAGCCAGCACTAATATACTAGAGCCCACATTCAGGCCCGCATTCAAGCCCACATTAAAGCCGAGATTAAATCTCACATTAAAGCCCGCATTTTGCGGGCTTTAATGTGTAAATATTAGCGACAAATAGTATAGCTATTAGCTAAGTAATTGTTTTATAAATGACGGGTTGTTTACTTGTTTGCTCGGTTGAAAAGCTCAAGGACGATAAATAATGCGCTGCGGCTTGTTCAAATTGCTGGTCATTGTCAGCGTGAATACGGGCAATCACATCACCGCGGTTTACTAAGGTACCGATAGGTAATATGCGATCAAAGCCCACCGAGTGATCTATAGCTTGGCCATTGGCGGTGCGGCCACCTTTCATGCCCACAATGGCTAAACCAAGCTCTCTGGTTTGCATGGCAGCTATATATCCATTTTGTGGCGCAACAACATCTCTAATAATGTTGGCTTTGCGCATCGACGACCAAGGATTTTCAAGGAAATCACTAGGCCCCCCCATAGCGTGGATCATGGTAGCAAAGGTCTCAGCGGCTTGACCAGAAGACAATGCAATGCCAATCTTTTCCCTTGCCTGTTCAAAGTCATTAGCGACGCCTGAAGAAATTAACATTGCTGATGCTAAGTTAACCACGACTTGATGCAAACGCGGCTCGCGTTCAACACCCAGTAGGTATTTAACGGTTTCTCTCATTTCTAAAGCATTGCCCGCACTAGAGCCTAAAATTTGATTCATATCGGTAATAATTGCCTGTGTCTTAACACCAGCACCGTTGGCAACATCAACAATTGACTGAGCTAGCGCTTCAGCACTGGCCAGATCATGCATCACTGCACCATTACCTACCTTGATGTCCATCACTAAAGACTCTAAACCTGCGGCAAGTTTTTTTGATAAAATAGATGCGGTAATTAACGGGATCGATTCAACTGTCGCAGTTATATCGCGTATCCCATAAAGACGCTTGTCAGCAGGTGCTAAATTATTGGTTTGCGAAATGATCGCCACACCGTGGTTTTTCACTAAATCCTTAAACTGTTGTAGAGAGGGTTGAACATTAAAGCCATTGATACTTTCTAGTTTATCTACGGTACCACCAGTATGGCCTAGGCCTCGTCCAGCGATCATTGGCACATAGGCTCCACAGCTAGCAACTATGGCCGCTAACATAAAACTGACTTTATCGCCAACGCCACCAGTAGAGTGTTTATCAACGATAGGTCCATCGAGTTCTGGCCATGTTAACACTTCACCTGAACGCATCATCTGTTGAGTAAAACTCACTGTTTCATTGGTACTCATACCATGGTTATAAATAGCCATAGCCATAGCACCTACTTGCGCATCGTTGTAATCTTGGTTGACTAGGCCTTGCACAAAATGTTCTATCTCCGCGGCAACGAGTACCTCGCCATTTCTTTTCTTGCGGATGATTTCTTGTGGTAAATACATATTATGTTTCCAATAAGTTTAATAATTAGCCTTTGAGAAAATCTGGTGTAAAGGCATCTGGCAGCAGGTTATTCACTTGCCAACTTTGCTGATCGCCCTGATGATTTACCGCGGTTATTTGCGCATCAGCATCGAAAAATTCGGCAATGACCTGTCGACAGGCTCCACAAGGAGGTGTTAAGCGTGTTTCTTCGGTATAGATCACCAAATGTTGAAAGCTGGTATGGCCGGCGACTACGGCTTGCGCAATACAATTTCTCTCTGCGCAGACGGTTAGTCCATAAGAGGCATTTTCAACGTTACAACCACTAACCACCTCTCCTGACGAGGTCATCGCTACGGCTCCGACTTTAAATTGACTGTAAGGCGCATAGGCATTATCAAAAGCGATTTTAGCTTGTGATACTAAACCCTGAATTTTTTGTTTTTGTTCGATCATATTGGATCCTAGTACAATAAACCTGACCAAATGGTTAAGGTTATATTACGCTATTTTATCTGAAGTTAAAACTACTAAACAAAATCAAGGCAGTGAGAACAACACTGACAATACAATGATTAAAATTGCGGCGATTTGATTTTCAATATTGATATTACAACAAGTCACTTATTTACAAGCATTCAATGTGTTCTATGCACCAATTGGCTCTATCAAGAATAGCCTGCTGCTGCTCTGCAGACTTTTTTTTCCAGTTGGCGTAGACCATGCTATTTCTTGGGTTGCTGGCAAACTTAGCTTGATGTTTATTCATAAAGCCCCAGTACAGGGCGTTAAGTGGGCAGGCATTTTGTTCGGTTGTTTGTGTCACTTTATATTCGCAGTCACTGCAGTAATCACTCATATTTTTAACATAATTACCACTGGCAGCATAAGCTTTGGAGCCGACAATACCATCATCTGCAAACTGGCTCATGCCCCGTGTATTGGGTAACTCAACCCATTCTATGGCATCGATATAAATTCCTAAATACCACTGATCTACTTGCTCAGGTGCAATGCCTGTTAATAAACAGAAATTACCTGTGATCATTAAACGTTGAATGTGATGGGCATAGGCAAATTCTAGGGATTGACTGATCGCCTGCTTAAGACAATTCATTTTGGTATTAGCACTCCAAAACCATGCAGGTAAAGTTTGCGTAGCTGATAACCCATTGCAATGGCTATACTCAGGCATATTAGCCCAATAAATTCCTCTAATGAATTCACGCCAACCGAGAATTTGCCTAACAAAACCTTCAACTTGCGCTAAATCTATGTCTTGCTCACTGTGCCGATAGAAGTGAATCACTGTATCTATGACCGTTTTAGGACTGAGCATTTTACTGTTCAAGGCAAATGAGATACGAGCGTGAAATAAACTCCACTGCCTATTGTTGCCTTGTTCGCCTAGTTTACCGGTCATCGCATCTTGAAATTGACCAAAGTGGCAAAGGCAATGTTGGCAAAAGTAATTGAGTAAGGTCAGTGCTTGTTGTCGATTGATGGGCCACAGTAGTTGTGACTCAGCTTTTCCTATGGTTGCGATCTGATGTCGTTCAAGTCGAGCCAAAATATCTGTGACATCATTGGCAAATACCAAAGCCTTTGGTACTGTATCAAAGTCCTTGCTTTTCAATTTATTGCGATTTTTACTATCGTAGTTCCACTGCCCTCCTTCAGGCTCTCCTTGATCCATTAAGATGTCAAAACGCTTGCGCATTTTGCGATAAAACGCTTCCATGCGATGCCGTTTACCTTGACTAAATTGTGCTGGTAATTCATCGTCAGCCAAGAAAAAATGTTCGGTCTGATAGGGTGTTGTTGGCAACGAAATAGTACTACAAAAATCATCTAACTGTTGACGTAATCGGTATTCATCAGGTAGTTGATACTCAAAAAACTCAATATCATGACGCGTAAATAAGGCGAACAACAACTCAGGTAAATCAGTAAATTGTTTAGTTTCATCTAGGGTTAAATGCAAAACACCATGACCAGCTGCTTTTAGGGCATTAGCGAATTCAGTCATCGCAGCGAAAAACGCGCTGACTTTTTGAATGTGATGGGTGACGTAATTGGTTTCTTGGTGAAGCTCAGCGAGTACATAGACGATATCGTCATTTTTGTTGCTAAACCATGAGTGACTCGCATTTAACTGATCACCTAAAATAAGCCTAAGCCCTTTGTATTTTGTAGTCATTATCATTTCTTATCTATTGAGTTCTTGGTTGTTAACAAATGTCGATTACTAGCGCAGCGTTTTGAGCAATACTTAACTGCCTGCCAATTTTTTGCCCATTTTTTTCGCCAACTAAATGGACGTTGACATACGACACATATTTTCTCAGGCAATGGTGAGTTACCAGTCATTTTTAACTTGGCCGCACATGTCGAGCAAGTATCCGAGTTGCTTCTCTTTTCACTTCTGGTTTTTTTCTCCAGCGCCATAACAAATCTTGTGCCTCACGGTAACTCTGTTTGAGATCGACTATTGGCTGTGGGTAGTCCTTGCCTAATTCGATTTTGTATAGCAATTGCTCCATCGGGGTTAATTGCCAAGGAGTTTGGAGCACTGGTGCAGGTATTTCAGCTAATTCTGGAAGCCATTTTTTAACAAAAACACCTTGTTGATCTTTTTCTAAGCCTTGCTTTACTGGATTGTAAATTCGTATGGTATTTATCCCAGTCACACCCGCTTGCATTTGAAATTGGCTGTAATGAATACCTGGTTCAAAGTCTAAGAACAGCCTAGCTAGGTGACGCACACCATGGCGCCAATCGATTGCTAAGTGATGGCATAAGAAACTGACTAACATGGCGCGCATTCTAAAATTTAGGTAACCGGTTTGCTGTAAACATCGCATACAAGCATCAACCATCGGTATACCCGTCTTAGCGGTTTTCCATGCCTGCAGACGTTGCTGCTGAAGCTCACCTGTTATCCTCGGCAAATGCTCGTAACCCTTATTAACTGGGGTAAACTCCATTGAACTCTCACTTTCAAATTTTTGTATGAAATGACAATGCCAATGTAATCTTGAACTGAGTGCAGTTAATGTTCGTCGCCAGCCAGGTGTTTTCCAGTGTGTTAACAAAGTTTGATAGACTTGACGTAAACTAATGTTACCCCAAGCTAAATAAGCTGATAAACGAGAGCAATGAATTTGGCTGAGTTCAGGACTTGATAAAGAATAAGCGTATGATTGACCGCGTTGTTGAAAGAAACTTGCCAGCGTTTGCTGTGCAGCTGTCTCTCCCCCATACTGAAAATCTCCTTGGATATCATCAATAGCAAGAAGTTGCGCATTAGTGTTGACTACAGAACTAGCAAAATCATTTTCCCTCAATGTATTTGATAACCAGTTCACCCTTGCTAACTCGACACTGGCTTGCGCTGAACGCATCACTTTTTTCCAATTCTGATCCCAATCAATTCTGTTGGTTAATCCTCTGATCACAGCGCCGACGGCAGCTTCTGTAAAGCCTATACCACGCTGATCGCACCAATGTTTAACCGCTTGATCACGTTTGAAGGTATTATCTAAGCCTACTTCTTGATAAGAAAACAGCTCAGCAATATGAAATTGGTTGTGCAGTTGTTGCAACGCATCAACGGCATCTGAACTGACGCACATCAAACCGCCGTTAGGCACTTTTGAATTGATATCATTTAAGGATTGTTTAACAAATCGCCAGTGCCGTTGGTCATAGTGGCGATCAGCTGCCAGCATAGGTTCAAAACAGTATAATAACAATACAGGTAAACCGGTTTGGTGGGCAGACAGTAATGCCTGATGATCAGCAAGTCTCAGATCGCGTTTAAGCCACACCACCGCAATAGACAT
The DNA here is from genome assembly GCA_042091375.1 of Thalassotalea sp. Taxonomy (GTDB): domain Bacteria; phylum Pseudomonadota; class Gammaproteobacteria; order Enterobacterales; family Alteromonadaceae; genus JBELHO01. The sequence goes on from JBELHO010000044.1 coordinate 24,445, forward strand.
TAATCATTACCTGTTTGTTGGACATTGCTTTTGCATTGCTCAACAGAGAGTGGCCAATCGGCAGCATCAACACTATCGGTAGATTGTATTTTTTGATCCCCATGCCACTTGTTAATAAAAACTTGTTTTGGATCATACATTGACGCTTGCTTGTTCAAATTGAACTGTCTACCACCCCTTGGATCAGCGCCTACTCCAGCAATGTACTGCCAGTTACCCCAATTTGATGCGACATCGTGATCAATCAATTGTTGTTGAAAATAAGCAGCGCCGTAGCGCCAATCAACGGAAAGTTCATTGACCAAACAACTAGCAACAATTTGTCGGCCGCGATTAGACATATACCCCGTGGCATTGAGCTGATGCATACACGCATTAACGATAGGGAATGCGGTACTCCCCTGACACCATAAGGCAAACCTTTGGCTATAAAAACTGGTTAATGGTTTTTTATCACTGTTGCCCTGAAAGGAAAATAATTTAGCTTTGCGCAGTAATGCCACCCATTGAAAATATTCACGCCACAATAATTCAAAGCCGATCCAGTATGTTGATTCATTTTTTTGCCACTTTGCTTCATAGGATTTGAGAATTTGCCATAACTGGCGGGGAGAAATGTTACCTGCAGCCAAATACGGGCTGAATTTAGTTGATTGCAACCAACCGTCGAGAGCATTGCGTGTTTGTTTGTAAGACAGTGCCGAGTCAGTGCTAAAATATTCAATAACATGGCCTATAGCAGCTATTTCTCCCCCTTGAAATGGTTGTTCAATACCATCTGATTGTGTTGATTTGTTATTTTGCGAACCATCAATATCGGTGAATGTTGATTGATATGTTGCCAACGAACTCAACGAGATGAAAGCTCGACTGCTAGGCTTTATAGCCTGGTGATCAGATAAAGGGATTAGCTCTATGGGCTCATTCGGCGTGATATCTGAGGATTCTACTTTTTTTCTAAAGGCTGAAAAACTTCTCAAGCCATGAGCGGTCGTATCTATTTGTGAAGGTTGGTACAAGGTAGAATTAAATTCACATATATTGTCAATTGAGACTTTTTGTTGAATATTTTGCCATTGTTTGTCTTCATAAAAGCCGACTTGTTGTGCACTTCCAACCACATTTATAGCATTGTCGACAATGATATCTGCTATTATTTTTTCTGGCCGACCTTCGGCAATATGCAATGAGTGGCCATATCGTTGTAACTGTTGATTAAGCACCACTATAGATTGTTTGATAAACAACCAGCGATGTTCACCGACCTGCTTGTGGTGAAAGTTGTTTGGCGCAAACCACCTTGGGTCAACTACGTACAAAAACATCACTGTTTCGCATCTAGAGAGTAAAGAATTTAGTGCTGAATTGTCTTCTAGCCTCAAATCATTAGTAAACCAATACAAGCCTTTAGTCATTAACATTCCAATATATTCATCGTCGTTAGCAAAAAATAATTTAGGTAAATATGGAAGTGTTAGTCGTTATTAAACACTCCCAAAAATATTGAACTCAATACGTGTTACCCCGTTAATTAGTTCACTACAGGACAGCGCCAGAAGTGCGAATAGCAGTGCAATTCAAGGCGATTCGAGGTTCGGGGTGGTGATTTATTCTCGGAGAGTTTGGTTTTGGTCTGTTTTTTTGTTTGGGGGTTTTAGGTATGTTGAAATTCAAATGTTTAGGTTTTAGGTGTTTAGGTTTTAGATGTGTTGAAATTGAGGGATTATATAGCTACTTAGCGTGAGCAGGACGCGGAAGCTGTGCCTACAGGGATGTAGGTACTTAGC
>JBELHO010000045.1:0-24202 GCA_042091375.1 Thalassotalea sp.
CCACGACAACCGGAATCACAATCCGGGGCTCTACCAACTGAGCTATAGCCACCATCACAATTTTGAACAGTTGTTTTTTATTAAATCAACACACTGACTGAGCTTTATAAAAGCTAGCTGTAAAATAAAAAACGCTTGCCTAAAATCACCTACAAATAAAGGCTTAGCCTTTATTATTGCCCGACTTCAGAACGGGGCGTATCTTAATCATCCTAATTAATGAAGTCAACAACTTTTATGCCCCAATAGGATAAATTGATAGATTATTTTTGAGTAATCCACTTCTGCGATTAATAAGCTGAATTTACCTTATGAGCTTACGCCTAATTCAACTGTTTAATTTATAACCAGACAGAGGATTAAATAAACACACAAAAAAGCAATGAAAAAATTAAAATCCAAAATAAGAATAAAAAATAGAATGGTATACCCACAAAAGCCAAAAACAAACAATATTAGCAAAACAAAACCTGATCTTACATGTCATACTTATTTTACATAAAGCATTGTTAGTTTTTTGTTTGGTGCAATGCGAATTAACAAACCAATTGCAGAGGTTATGATGAACAACTCTCCTAAAAAAGTCAGTCAAGTTTATCTTGATGCGAATGCCACTACGCAAGTTTTACCGCAAGCAGCTGCGGCTGCCTTATCAACCATGGAAACACTGTTTGGCAACCCAAGTAGCAGTCATGTTACCGGACTACAAGCCAAGCAAATAATGGATAAAACCAGACAACAAGCGCAAAAGGTAACCGGTGCCGGTAAAGGTAAAATTATTTTTACCAGTGGCGCAACTGAAGGTATTCAGACGGCTATTTTATCAGCATTAGTCAAAGCTAAACAAACACTAGATAAAAATAAAACCTATAGTATTTTGTATGGGGCAACTGAGCATAAAGCGGTACCAGAGTCACTTAGACATTGGAATCGGGTACTTGATATCAATGCACAGGTAAAAGCCATTCCAGTCAATAAATTAGGCCAACTTGATCTCGACTTTATTGCCAAAGAAGTACCTAATGCGATCATGATATGCACCATGGCAGTAAACAACGAAACCGGTGTATATCAAGATTTACAGGTATTAGATAACATCATCAGAGCCAATAACCCCAACGCAGCATGGATGGTTGATTGTGTTCAAGCACTGGGGAAAACACCACTAAATTTGGCCAATACAAGCATTGATTATGCGCCCTTTAGTGGCCACAAACTCTATGCTCCCAAAGGCATCGGTTTTATGTATGTCAGAGAAAATGCCGCATTTACGCCGGTTATTGCTGGAGGAGGACAAGAGAGTGGCTTGCGCTCAGGCACTGAAAACATTCCAGGTCTTGCTGCCTTAAGTGTGATTTTTGATATTTTACTCGGTAAAAGTGACACCCAATTCGCTGATCAACACACTTTAGTGGTATTTAGGCAAAAGCTTATCTCAGCATTAACCACCGCATTTCCCGACGTGGTGTTCAATCACAGCACTGAAAATTCAGTAGCGACTACCCTGAACTTTGCAGTACCTGGTTTTAGTTCAAAAGAAATCATGGATTTATTTGACGCGGCAAATATTCGGGTTAGCTCGGGCTCTGCTTGTAGCTCAAAAGTAACCCGAAGTTTTGTCTTGGATGCCATGGGGCTACCCGCATGGCAAAGTGAATCGGCAATTAGAATGTCATTTGGTCCAGCAACGACCGAAACAGAGATAGATGAAGCTTGTACACGCATCATTTCAGCAGCGCAAGCACTGCGCCACAGTTGTTTAACCTTAGACAGCAACCACACTAATTTACAAGCGCTTGATAATAATCAAACACTTGACGGTTTAATACAATTTAAAGTGGCTGGCAGTTGCAGTTGGTTGTATGTTGACCAACAAAGTCAAAGCGCAATTTTTATCGACCCTTTACCTGAAGTCGCCGATCGCATAAAGACCTTATTGACTTGTCAAGGACTGAAATTACTGGCAGTTATTGATACCCACGGTCATGCCGATCATCTATCTTGTCGTCCTGACATTGCCGCTGCATGTATGATCGATGAGATAACTGACACCTTGGGTTGGCCAACCGATGCTCAAACAACTGTCGTCATGGGTAAATCATATCCTTACATGACAATAGGTAATAAGTGGTTAATTAAGATAGCTACCCCTGGCCATACTGGTGATAGTATGAGTTTACTTTTAACTGATCCCATTACTGATGGCAATAAGCCCTTGCATGTCCATTATGCTTTTTGCGGTGATTTGATCCTTATGGACAGTCTAGGTAGAACTAACTTCGCTACCAGTAGTGCAACCGCTATGTATAACAGTTTACAAACACTCTATAAATTAATTGGTGAACACACCCTTATTTGTCCTAGCCATGACTATAACAATGAATTTACTTCAAGTATTGCTGCAGAAATGTCCCGCAACCCACTGCTAGCTGAAGTGGTCAGCAATGCCATCAGCGAGCAGGCATTTTGCCAACAAAAACAAATAATGGATCAAGCCATTAATGATCGGTCTGGCAGTGAAATCATGTGCGGCGCTTTAATTGATGATTGTCAAAAGCACCAAGTGCTTGAGTACGACAGTGAAGATCTCAGCGAGGTGTTAAAGCAATCAACTAAAATTAAATTAATCGATATAAGAGAGCCCCATGAATATTCATTGCAACACGATCACAACTTTTCCAACAATGTCCCTTTAACTAGACTCGTTCAGTTTGTTCAGGAAAATCAGCAAGACAAAACTCAACAACTGGTTTTGGTGTGTCGCAGTGGAAGTCGCTCGCATATAGCGGCCCAAGCATTAGCAAGACTGGGTTTCGATCGTGTTGGGCATTTAAAAGGTGGTTACGCTTTACACCAATATTAATTAAAACACTATGTGTATCAACTCAGTTTCAATCATCTGTAAACTGAGTTGATGCAATGAGTTGAGCTCTGAATAGCTACTTTTGCACAACAACATTTAGGTGCACAGTAAGTTGTGAAATTGGCTTTAAACTCCACAACTTTTCATTTAACAACTGCCGTTTAGCCTGCCTTATCACTCGACAATTTTTGCATTAAGTAAGTGTGCTGTAATGCTAAACGCTTAGCGGTCTCTTTTAGGTTAGCTGCTGCAGAATGCCCGCCGTCTATGTTTTCATAATATAGAAATTCATGCCCTTGATCTTCCATGCGTTTTGCCATTTTTCTGGCATGTCCAGGGTGAACCCTGTCATCTTTGGTTGAAGTAATAAAAAATACTTCAGGATAATCTACTTGTGTTTCAAGGTTGTGATAAGGTGAAATCTTGCGCAAGAATTTACCTTCAACGCTATCCTCTGGATCGCCATATTCTCCCATCCAAGAAGCGCCAGCTAAGAGGGTGTGATAACGCAGCATATCGAGTAAAGGCACGGCACAGATCACCGCATTAAACAAATCAGGGCGCTGAGTGAACATGACCCCCATCAATAAACCACCGTTAGACCCCCCTTCAATCCCCAAATGCGCAGCAGAGGTAATATTTTTGGCAATGAGATCTTCCGCTACGGCAATAAAGTCATCATAAATACGTTGTCGTTGAGTTTTTAAGCCAGCTTGGTGCCATTTGGGTCCATATTCGCCACCACCGCGAATATTAGCCAATACATATACCCCACCTCTTTCTAACCAAAGCTTACCACGAGTAGCAGAGTAGCTAGGGTTTAAGGACACTTCAAAGCCTCCATAGCCGTATAACAAGGTTGGGTTTTTACCATTCATTTTGGTATTTTTATCTCTAACGACAAAATAAGGTACTTGCGTACCGTCGGGTGAAGTAACAAAAAATTGCTCACTGACCATCCGCTCCGCATCAAACCAACTCGGTAATGACTTAGCAACCGCTTTTTCACCGGTTGTGGTGTTAAAGGTATAAAGGGTATCAGGATAGAGAAAACTTTCTGCCGAAATAAACGCAATATCTTCTTTAGGGTTAGTGCTACCAATAGATACAGAGCCATTCTCAGGAAATGGCAATTTTTCAGACGTCCATACTTTACCATCCCAATCAAATGCATAGGCGGCACCACTGACATCGCGATAGATACTCAACAACACTTTTGATTGAGTTACGCCTAAATTACCTAAAGACGATTTTTGATCGGGACTAAACACTAAATTGACTTTATTAATTTCGCCATTTTTCATGAAATCATACACATTGAAACTGACTAAATCGCCAGTGTTATACCCTTGCCACGCTTCATTGAGTTTAACTAATATTTGTCCTTTATATTCTCCACTAATGTTTGCCTTACTGGGCAAAGGAATTTTCACTTTTTTAAAGTTAATACCATCTTCAAGAGACTTAAACCAGAAGGCCTCTGTGTCGTAAAAACTCAACGCACGGGTGCTGATGATTTCTCGACGACCATCACTTAATTCAATTACGCCCCCCCAATAACCGACATCGGTTTGTTGACCTCGATCAAGCTCGACAGCACTTGACAATGGCGTTCCGCGCTGCCAAATTTTTGCCACCATAGGATAACCAGAATTGGTCATGGTATTTTCGCCAAAATCGATGCCTATTATCACTCTATTTTCATCAATCCAATCCATACCGCCTTTACTTTCAGTGGTAACAAATCCGTTTTCTACAAAAGATTTTGATTGAGTATTAAACTCCCTCATCACCGCAGCATCTTTACCGCCATCAGAAAGGTTAATGAAACAACGCTGATAGTCAGGTGCAAGGCAATTATTTCCTTTATACACCCAATTTTTATTTTCACTTTTGGCCAAGGCATCAATATCTAGCACTGTTTCCCACGCTGGCTGATCAGACAAGTAGCTAGCCAAAGTCGTTTTTCGCCATAACCCTCTGACATGTTGCTCATCTTGCCAAAAGTTATGAACTTCACCACCGCGATAACTTACATAGGGGATTTTTTCTTTGCTATTAACAATAGCCAATACTTCATTATTCATTTGTTCAAATAAAGGATCCGCCGTTAAGCGTTCTAAAGTGCGAGCATTCCAACTTTTCACTTCAGTTAGCGCCTTTTCTCCAAGGACTTCTTCTAGGTATAAGTGATCATTATCTGTTTTACCTGGTGTGGTGTAGGTGATCATTTTATCAGTGTGTTGTGCAGAGGGTGAACTAGGCATAGTAGAGGTTTCTTGGTTGTTTAGACAGGCTGTCATTGACAGTGCCATGCAGAATATCAATGGTTTCTTTACATGATCTAGCGGTAACATTATCCCTTTGTCCTTGTTTTTACTATCAAACAAAAAGAAAAACACATTTATGCTATTTTTGCAATGTTCAACTAAGAGAAATTAACTGAATAACTTAAATAGTGAATTTTTGTTAAACCATTGAACCCGTAAAGCTTACCTTTAAATATTTACTGCCTATCTTCATCTGGTATCAACAGTTGTATCATTCTGGCTCTAGGAAAAAATAATTTTAGTTTATATAAGTAGTCTTGGAAAAGCTGTGTATTTATCAACCCAAAACCGAACAAAAAAAACAACCCTTAATTACAAACAATGTATAAAAATTAACGTAATAGGACATTTATGATGAAAAAGATAAAAAGTTACATAATATTTTTAATAACTACATTATCATTTCAGGCAATTTCTGATGTTGTAGAGGATTTCGAAGATGGCAATATTGACAATTGGAATATTAACGGAAATGTTACAATTAACTCCAGTAAAACCATTGGAAACTTTTCGATGCGACTCAAAGGTGGAGCAATTGCAGAAAGAAGTTTCCCAGAGTATGGTTTAGTTAATGTTGCACTTGCAGCAGGTAGTCTCGAGAACAATAACTTTTGCGATGTATATGTATCAGAGGATGGTGTCAATTGGGGAACATCATTAATTAACCTCAATAAAAACCAAGATAATGGGGTATTTTCAACGGCTAGCAAGGTAACTAGTGGTGGTGCGACTTTTATAAAATACGTACAAACGGGATCCGCTGCTGATTATTGTTACGCTGACGGAATAAGTATTATCGCTGCAGGAGATCCTGAGCCTAAAATTAACATTGCTGGTAATACCTCTTTCGGGAGTTTGTTACTAAACACATCATCAACTGAAACAATTATCATATCAAATAGCGGTAATGCAAACTTAATTGTTAACGCTATATCCGGTTTATCTTCCCCCTTTACAATTGTCAATAATACTTGCCTAATTGAACCGATATCTCCGAATAATAATTGTTCGTTTGACGTTACATTTACCCCAACAACAGAAGTGAGCTCAAATGTCACCCTTACTATTGACAATAATGATCAACCTCAAGCGCTCGTATTAAGTGGTACTGGCGTAGCAGAGGAACCTGAGCCACCTACACCATCAGGTGACCTGCATGTGTTTTCCGGAGATGGCAATGTATCTCGAAATGCGTTGAGTTTAAATGAGTTAAATGGTAGTAATTTATCAGTAATGGATTTTTCGAATTATAGCCATGGCGTTGCAGAAATAAACGCAGATAACTCAAAAGCGCAGGAGCCAACAAACACTTTTCAAGGTAGATTAGTTTTAAATAATGGCTCTGCGACTTCACTAACTTTTAATGAAGTCACGTCTGGCAGAGGACAGGCAGGAAATTACAATGACCCAAGTAAGTTACCTGCTTTCGATTTTGAATTTGTGCAAATCGGCTCTCATATTATCCCCAAACAACGTGGTTTAATTGTATCAGGTAATATTGGATCACCCGATTTTTCAGATTGGAACTATATATTAGAGCCTGGTAGAGTCTGGAATGAAAACAATGACAACGGATATAGTCGCGTATCTATTCCTTTTGCACTTCAAGAAAACCAAGCAAACTGTACACATAATGGTATCTTAACATTTGCTTTTAAAGATGATGGTTCGATTACAAAAGTAGCAGTACAAATTGGAGGTGAAACGTGCTTATATTTTCAATATGATTTAACCGGATTAGTCTCCGCTGAATACATTCAAGGTAACGTATCTGGTGCTTCGTCACTCATTTCAAATTATACAGCCGAAGTGCTCAATCGAATAGAGGTAAAACCAATAGAGCAATTGGCTACAGATTACCCAAATAGTGGTATTAATGTTAATAACATTGCATCTGAACAATCATCTGCCCCAACTACTCATGGTGTTTTATACAATGGTGTACATTATGCTGCTCCTTGTAAAACAAGACATGGTAATTATCCTTTTTGTGAAGTGATGAGCTTACCATCTTATTCAACGGCAAAAACAGCAGTAACTAACTTTGCATTTGCATTATTAGTCGAACAAGATGCCAGTGTAAGAAATCTAATGATTTCGCCAAACGTTCCTGAGTGCCAAGATAACATCAATGGAACGAGTTCTATCTGGAGTGATGTAAGCATAGAAAATGCTTTAGACATGGCAACAGGTAACTATCGCTTGTCTTCTTATGAGGGTGATGAGGGCAGTACAGCTGTTGTTAACGAATTTTTCTTAACTTTTACACACGATGAAAAAATAAAACACTCTTGTGAACGTTATATCCGAAAGGATGCCCCTAATACGCATTTCTCTTATCACTCATCAGATACTTATATTGCAGGTGTCGCTTTGGATAATTTTTACAGTGGGGATTTATTCGATAAATTAGTCGAAGAAGTATACAAACCATTAAATCTGAGCCCTGTAACATATACTAGTGTAAGAACTGAAGGCACTATTAATGATCCCTATTGGAGTCACGGTCTTACTTGGCATTCAGATGATATGATAAAATTAGGACAGTTAATTAACGAAAATGGTGTAATCAATGGTCAGCAAGTTCTAAATTCGGCGCTCATGAAAGATATGCTGGTCATAGGAGGAGACATAGGGCTTGAAACGTATGGTCCTGAATCAACTTATCTCAATGGAATATGGACTTACGATATGGGTCAAAGAAGTTCTCCTTTATGTCCAACTGGGACTTGGGTTCCCTACATGTCTGGGTATGGAGGCATAGGAATAGTAATGTTTCCCAATGGCGCTGTGTATTATTTTGTGAGTGATAGCAGTAGTTATGCTTTCGGTGGGGCCGAAGCGGAACTAAATAAAATTAGTAACATCTGTGGAAACTAGAACAGTAAAAAAACTCTAATCATCAGAAATATATTAGGTTATTCACATTAGCTCGTTTTGATGAATTTAGAGCGTTGTCCGATACCATAGAAAGGTTAGATATAAATATATCTGACCTTTTTTCTGAAGTTTATATACTTTTTTAAAATTTTTTAAAGACTAGCAAAACTAATTATTCAGTGTTTTGGCAGTTTCACCAAAATCACTGCTATAAAAATCACCAAGTAATACGCCTACTTAATTAGACGCTGAATTGAACATGCGAATAATTTCTGATGATTCATTACTGACTATGGTTTGTCTTTGTTTATCCCAAAGGATTGGCAAAGTCACTCTACCAGTATAGTCAGCTTGTGCAGTGGTATAGATCTTCTGTAAGCCCTTTAGTTAGCGATATATCATGGTTCGATGTGCCCATGGGCACGCTAACGAAACGTACAAGTGGTAACGATCAGGCTCAGCTTTGAATCCGCTAGCGCCCGTTTCACCAGCCATGCCATCTGCTGTGATCCAATTTCTAAAACTAAATTGAGCCCGTTTAAAACGACCATGAGTAGATTTTGTATCATAGCATTGATCTTTCCACTCACCGTCAACTAAAAGTCCCATAAGTTTCTCCTAAAAATTTGTCATATACTCATTATTCAATAGGCATTTATTTGTTAGCGCGGTTATCTAGGGCAAAAGAGCCTGCACCTTGGGCAAATAAGCTCAGAAATCCACCAGCAATGGCAATATTTTTGATGTGGTAATAAAACTCCTGGAACACCCATCGCTTCCATTTATCCTTGTGTGCCGGCATATTGTGAAATTTTAGTTAGACCTGACATCACAAAAATTAAGGCTAAAAACAAACGTCCCGTTGGTGCTGCAAGTGTGTGTAATGTATTCATAGTAAATCTCTAAATAAAATAGTGTAAAGTAAGTTAACAATGATGTTCTCAATTGATGGTGCCATGTTATTATTCTTAAAAAACGCAATAAACCACTAATTTTGAAAAACATTATTGTTAATTAAAGAACAATTATTAAAGACTTTAATGAAGCATTCCTGATCTGGCTAGACACTAATCTAAAAAAATAAACGTAATGGTGATAAGCGGTCAGAGATTAATATTGCTCCCAATAAGGGTTTTCACCAAAGCGGTCGACTAAAAAGTCAATCAAACTACGAACTTTTAAAGGTAAATGCCTATTGGCAGGATACACAGCGTAAGCATACATATAGTGGGATGCTTGTATTGGGTTAACACGGGCAGTAATTTTTACTCGCCAATGCACGCCAGACAACAACCATTAAAAATAAACGTAATGGTGATAAGCGGTCAGAGATTAATATTGCTCCCAATAAGGGTTTTCACCAAAGCGGTCAACTAAAAAGTCAATCAAACTGCGAACTTTTAAAGGTAAATGCCTATTTGCAGGATACACAGCGAAAGCATACATAGGGGGATGTTTGTATTGAGTTAACACGGGCACTAATTTTTTACTCGCCAATGCTCGCCAGACAATAAAGCTGGGTAAATAACATATGCCATGGGCAGACTCAGCTAATGACATAAGAAAATCACCATTATTAGCCACAAAATGGGGATCTTGATAAATGACTTGCTGTTTATCTTGAGCATTTATAAAGGTTAACCCTTGCTGAGTCGATTCACTGTATTTGAGCAATTTGTGGTGTTTTAAATCCTCTGGTGAAGTCAGCTCACCCGAGGCTTTTAGATAATCAGGACTAGCACACAACATATGGTTTATTGGCGCGATTTTCCTTGCTTGCAACGTCGAATTATCTAATTGACCAATGCGAAAGGCTAAATCAACTCCCTGTTCAACAATATCTATCTTAGAGTCAGAAAAATTGACATGAATTTTTAGATCACTGTGTTGCTTTAAAAACAAATCCAGTGCAGGTCCCAAATGCGCCAATCCAAATGACAAAGGCACGGCTATTTTTAAACTGCCTTGCAGTGCTCTGTTACGACTTGAAGTTTGACTGTTTAACTCTTCCACTTCATCTAAAATCAGCTTACTGCGTTGGTAATACTGCTGACCCGCTTCAGTCAAACTTGACCTTCGAGTCGTTCAGTTGCTCAACTTGATACCCAGTTTATGCTCTAACGTAGCTAACCGCTTACTCACCGCTGATTTGGCTATATTCATCTGCTCAGCTGCTTTAGAAATGCTCCCCGATTCAACAACTCGCAAAAAAATATGCATATCTTCAAATTGACCCATGATCCACCTAAGTTTTACTCATTATTTCTTTATAGTTAACTATATTTTAATTTTTATCGTTTTTATTCTGATCATGTTAACAAACAATAGTGTTTCATTAAATGTTAGTCCAGCCTCACACTTAACAAAATACAAGTAAAATAAAACAACACAGTTCATGGATTATATGGCTACAAGAAAAATAGTGCAGAAATGTCCTTTTAAGAGTAATCAATATTTTAATTTCTAGTTTGATAAAGAGAGCCTCCAAAATTTAGAACTTTTTAGTTAAAACACTTTTCTAAAATATTTGAAAATCTATAAGCTAAATAACTGGTATTAGTTAAGAACCCAACACTTGAGTAAAAACCTAACAGAGATCAAGTCAGCACATCTAATGATCCAGATGAGGGCAAAGGGAAAATAATGGAAAGAAAATTGATGATATAAATTAACAAGTCAGATATTGAGATATATCTGACTCGGGACATTCAAAGTGAATAATTTTGTGAACTGTTGACTAGCTTGATAAGTGCGAAATTTATTAGTGGTGATGGCTTTCAACTTCATAACAATCGTTGGTATAGAAAGCAGCATAAGCTAAGGTACTAAGAGTGAAACACAAGGCTATTAGCACAGAAGCTATATTGAAAACGATATGCGCTCCAGAAGCCACTGAGTCAATAGCTACAGCAACAAAGAAAATAGCCAGGGGAGTATGGTAAAGCAATTTAGATAAGTTAGTATTTTTGATTAATTTTTCAGCTGTTCCTTCACTGCGTTCATTGGTGTAATAAGCAGCGTGAGCAATGGCATCAAGGGTAAAGTAAAAGGTTAACACAACAAAAATTATTTTAAACAGAACAATACCAGAAGAAGCCAATAAGCTAGCTGTTAAACCACCTAATAACAAAGCGATAGGTGTACTGCACAGGGTTCTAAATAAATTTTCATTCTCAATTAAAAGTTCACTATTAGCTTTGCCCATGAAATGCTTTTCCTTTATTCATTAAAATAATAATTATTATAAGTAAATTAGCTAGGCTAATTTTTGTGTTTGGTATTTAATCATTATTTATCAGTTTTGCAAACAAATTCTATTGTTTTTTACTTTTTTTATTTTCAATTTTTAAGCAACACATCAAAGATTTAGCAGATCAACCTTTACAGCTAGGTACGGTTTTTTATTATTCATCAGCAACTATGGGTAGGTAGCGTATTTGCAAAATTGACTTAGCTACTGTTGCCGCATAGCTGTAGGTGTAAATGTATTATCGGCACACTAAATGCTTAAAAAACACTAGGTATAGCCAATTTAAATGACCAACTGTTGTACATAGCTGAGCCATGATTGCCAAGATTCATTCAAGGTCATTCACTAACCAGATTTTTATAATATCAGTCAAAAATTTATATATTTTTACTGGCCTTATTCTATGTGCTTCTGATTACACAAGGCCTGTCATAGCAAAGAAACAGTATTTGGATTATTAAATAATGCTTTTTATCAAGCAAAATATACATAAAGTAATTAAAACTTGACAAAAAGGTTTTTGACAATTAAGCTCAACCTAAAGTAAAGCTTTAGTTACTTTGTGTAAAACAATAAAGACATATATAGCAAATAATAAACAAGGAGTTAGATAAATGAAAACAGTAACAACTAAACCTGAAAAGCTCGCACAACGGATGAAGCGCTCAACAAAACAATTACGGAACTGGACTGTTATGTGGCTATTGAGTTTAGCTACAGTCGCATTTGGTCCTAAATTTTTATGGGATTTTGTCATCACTTATACATTGATTGCTGTTTTAGCCAATCTGGTTTGCGGTTACAAAATGATCATAGCAAACAAAAACCACCTTGAGGATATGGATGAAATGCAGCGTAAAATTCAATTACAAGCCATGGCAGTATCACTGGGGGTCAGTATGGTATTTGGCGCATTATACGGTTTACTCGAGGCAGTGCGGCTGATCGAACACGTACCCAATACGTCGAATGTATTGTTCGTGATGGGGATAAGCTATGGAATAGCCATTGGCATAGGTTACAGGAGGTTATCATGAAGAATCGATTAAAAGTTTTACGCGCAGAGCGAGATTGGACGCAAGCAGATTTAGCCGCCGAATTAGACGTAACTAGACAAACCATCAATGCCATCGAAAAAGGTAAGTTTGATCCAAGTTTACCTTTGGCTTTCAGGGCAGCAAGATTATTCAACATGCCCATCGAAGCAATTTTTGACGATGAATATCAAGGTGGTTAGCCAGTCTAAACGGCTTTAAAAGAAAAGCTTTTGCTGTTATTGCAAAAGCTTTTCAATCGTTATTTATCAACACATTACAAAAGCAGCTGAGTAAAATTACGCTAAGTTGGCTATTGCCCACACTTACTTTAGTTATCTTCTATCCAATATGCACATAAGTAAGTTATTGATGAATTAGTAGCTTTCCAGTTAACTCAATAATCCGCTTTTAATAAACACTCGGCTGCCTAATATAGATGCTCTAATATTTAACTAATTTTCGGTTAAAGCCAACAGGTGCGCAATATCAATAGGGGTCAACTTTATAAGGCATCTTGAGCTACATCTATAATGATCCCTGTGCCCTGCTCGGTGTTACTATTTATACTGATTTGCCAGCCTAATTTTTCACAAAGCCGGCGCACAATCGATAAGCCCAAGCCAGACTTTTCCAAAACATTATCGCAACTTACTGACCCAGCTTGGGAACTAGCCATCCCTTCACCTGTATCTTCAATGAGAATACAACTGCCTTTTATCGCTACCGTTATGCTGCCTTGAAAAGTGTGTTGATAAGCATTGCGCAGTAAGTTATCTATCACAATAGCCAAATATCTTTTAGCAGTGGTTAATATTAACGACTGTGGAATGCGATTAATGCACTCAACTTCGGGTGTTCGTTGTAAATAATTGTGTTTATCAAATGAATTTTGCACTAACTCATGTAAGTTAAATGGACTGTGCACTTCACTACCGGTTTCCTCTCTACCGAGCAATAAAAATGTCTCAATTAAATGGCTCATATCAGCATTGGCGCGGGCAGCCCTGTTTAAGCACTTCAACATATTAGTACTTTTACCTTCAGGGGCAGCTAAAGCCAATTCAATAGCGGCTCTGCTGCTCGCTAAAGGTGTTCTTAATTCATGGCTAACGTCACGAGAAAACGCTTTTTCACGCGCGATCATTTGATGTGTTTTAACAACAAATGAATCAATTTTCCTCGCTAAAAAGCCAATTTCATCATTAAAATATACACCGCGGTTATGTTGGTATTGCTGATAATTATCGGTATCTACAGAATTAGCTAATCGAGTCAGTGGCGACACTACATGTTTTGCAAGCCAAAAGCCGATCAATAAACTCAAACAAAAAATTAACGCCAATACATTAATAAACTTATCAAGTATCCTCTGCTCTGAATAATTGTCAAAATTATCAAACTCTGTCACATCCACTATGTAATAAAAATTAACCGCATTTTGCTGTGGTTTAACAGCGGCTTTTAATATATGAACAGTTTTTTGCTCTGCTTGAAACTCATAAATAGTAAATCCCTGTTTAGTGGTAAACACTGGGCCTAAAATCAACAATTCCCCTAAGGAATTACCATTGAGAATACTTTTTTTGACAGGAGAACTAGGAAAATATTCCGCCAGTAAAGACAACGCTGTTTGTTCACTGGCAACCAGTACTTGCGCCGACGTCATACTGGCCAGGTTTTGTTGGGGATGTTGTTGATACTCGGCTAATAATACTTCAGCCTCTTGCGTAATAAACCAATTGAATAACTCATCAGAATTATATTTCAGGCCTAAAAAGGTAACCCAAGCATAACAAACACTGACAATGATCGAGAAAAATATGCAGGCAATAATAATTCTAAAGCGAATACTTTGAATGACGTTCATGAAATACTAAAACCTCGCCCTTTAACCGTCTTAATTAGCGCCTGTGCAAATGGTTTGTCTACCTTATTGCGCAGTTTATAAATATGACTGCGCAGCGAGTCACTATCTGGCAGGCTGTCTCCCCAAACAAGATGTTCAAGATCCTGTCGCAGCACCAACTCTGGCGAGCGTTGCAATAAAACTACCAGTAATTTATAAGTATATGGCGACAGTGATATAGTGTGACCCGCACGCTTAACTTGCTCAGTTTTTAAATCTACGGTTAAATCTTTTAATGTTAATTGCCTATTAAACCCGACATAGCGATTGTATATAGCTTTTATACGCACCGCCAGCTCGTGTAAATCAAATGGTTTGATCAAATAATCATCGGCGCCAAGGGCAAACCCAGCCAGTTTGTCATCCAAGGTATCACGGGCTGTTAAAAAAAGTACAGGTACTTGATTATTGTATTTCTTTCTCAACGTTTCACAGAGCTGTAAGCCATCCATTTTGGGCATGGCTATATCAAAAATATACATGTCATAGCTATTGTTCAGGGCGGTATTTAATCCTGCTTCGCCATTGTAGGCAAAATCGCAACTGTGGCCTTGCATTTCTAAATAATCCAAGATACTGGCGGCTAAATCTGTGTTGTCTTCCACTAATAATATACGCAAAAACCTTTCCCTCTTAAAACATTACCAGCTATTAGCTAATTGCTGTGGTAGCTGTTATCTACCCCTGATGTGTTAGGGAGGCATCAGCCAGCGTTGAAAATTTATTGGCTAACGTCAACACAGTTTAAATAAACTAAACTGTGGTTAGAGCTAGAGCATTTAAAGTCAAATCGTCGTTGACGATAGTTCTTTAACAAAAATAAAAGCCAAGTGACGTTTAATAGTTACTCAGCTTTTTTTCGGTTAACCCTGTAATTTAAACCTAACTCATATACTGCACAGTTATATTTAGCTTTTATACTTCACAGAGCAACCGTATGGCGGAGTGAGTTTTTGCTTCACTTCTTTACCTGACAGCAGCGCAGTCATGGCTAAATCGACATAATTATCTGCCTTGGCAATGTCAGCAATATTGGCTGATTTAATACTGTCGATACTGCCGGCATATTTAAGGGTGCCTTGTGGATCAATGATATACATATGAGGTGTAGTCTTTGCGCCGTATAACTTTCCTACCTTTCCCTCTGGATCAAATAACACATGACTAGGGGCGGCATTGCGTTCAGCACTTAATTGTGCCGATTTAGCGCCATCTATGTAGCCTTGTTTGCCCGGTGCGGAAGAAATGATAGACAGCCAAACCACCTCTTGTTCAGTATACTTTCTTTGAAGGCTGGGAATATTATCACTGTTATAGTGCTTTTTGACATACGGGCAAAGGTGATTAGTCCATTCAAGTACAACAAACTTGCCCTTGAAGTCTGCTAAATTGACTAATTGGTTGGTGGCGTTAGGCAAACTAAAATCGGGAGCGACTTGATCTACTTTTACCGCTGCCAAGGCATTGCCGACAAAGCCGATAAAGATAACGGCCGCTGATAATATAGTGTTTTTAATCACTTTAGTTTTAATGGATGGTATTTTAATCACGAGTTATTTCCTTCTTAGCTTTATTAATTGCCTGTACAACAAGATCAGGCGTTAAAATTTGTGGCAATACCTGTTGGTAGCTATTACCAGCATAAACTACATATAGAGGTACGCCAGATCGTTGATACTGGTTTAAAAAATTTAAAATAGTGGCATTTTTATTAGTCCAGTCTCCCACTAAGTAATGAACATCACTTTGTGCAAAAGCCGATTTGACTTGTGCTGAACTCAACGCAACCTGCTCATTGACTTTACAGGTAATACACCAATCAGCGGTCATATTCACCAATACAACTTGTTGGGCATTTTTCAGTTGCGCTAGTTGTTGTGGTGAAAAAGCCACCGCTGACTTTTTACTCTGTTGCTCAGTTGCTTGCTCATTACCCAATAAAGCACTGTCCGATAATGTATTGAGTAACAAGGCAATGGCTAGCAACGTAGACAGCAATGAATATCTGCCCTTTATTTGACTACTAAGCCATAGCATTAAGGCAAAACCGACCAGCGACATCAGCAGTACAAACTGCGCAAAGCTATTGGTTTGTCCGAGGTAAACCCAGACTAACCAAACCACAGTAGCTAACATAGGAAACACTAATAATTGCTTAAAGGTATTCATCCAAGGCCCTGGTTTAGGCAGTAATTTGGCAAAGCGCGATGACATAAACAACAAAGATAGAGGTAAAGCAAAACCCAGTGCAAGGGCGGTAAAAATCAAATACGTAGTGCTGGCTGGGCTCACTAACGCGACTCCTAAGGCTGCAGCCATAAAAGGAGCCGTACAGGGAGATGCAACGACAACCGCCAACACCCCAGTAAAAAACTGACTAACAAAACCATTACCAGAAATCAGAGATTGACCAAACCCGGCAAATCGCGCCCCAGATGGAGCAATATCCATTAAAATAAGGGCAATAAAAACAAACAAGAAAGCCAACAAAACAATGACTGCTGGCTCCTGCATATGAAAGCCCCAACCTATCGCTTCACCACTACTTTTTAAGGCGATGATCACAGTAGCAAATAAGTTAAAGCAAACAAGCACACCTATGGCGTAACCTAGCTTTTGCGTTGTACTCATTGTTTCATTGCCAATAGCCAGTGCTTTAAATGACAACACAGGTAAAACACAAGGCATAACATTTAAAATTAAACCACCAATAAACGCCATCAACAGTAACATCAACATGGGTTCGTCAGCGGATAGCTCGGCAAGGGGGATATCATTAATCGTTGCTGAAACATAATAGCCGGCTTTGCCGTCGGTCAGTAAAAATGCCAACTGCTGTACATTACCAATAAAATAATCAGACAAAGTGATCACTTGGCTGTTGACACCGGCTTCACTGAGTAATTGTTGCTGTTGATTGTGCTGCACAACATCAGAGCGCAAAGGCAATAGTTGCCAGTTTGCCTGATAAGGTGGTGTATAGGCCAAAGTTAAGTGCTGCTCAGTCACTTCAAACTTGGCACTTAACATCACCTCATTGGGCAATTGCTCTCGGGTACTCGCAAATAGACTAGCGTGGCTAGATTTCTGTGGTTGACTGGCTATGGGCATAGTAATACTCAACTCAGCCCAACCGGGGATGCAATCCTCTTTGCAAACCAACCAAGACAGCGAGAGGTTTATTTTTACCTCATCATCGATACCTTGGGTCGATAAAACATCAACAGGCACCATTAACAGTACCTGTTCCTCATAACCGTAATTAAGCAAATGGGCGACGCGAATTTGCTGCGGGATAGGCCATAAAATGTCACCAAAGCTAAGATCAGCAGAGGCACTCCACTCAACACTGGGTGCCTCGCCTGAATCTCCTGGATTTTGCCAATAGGTATGCCATTCGGCTTCTGGTGATAACAACACACCAACCCAATTAGTCTGTGTTGTGCTCAATTGTTGATATTCTGATATCAACGCAACATCAATGTGTTCGCCTTTGGCATAACTTTGTGGTTGAAAAGTTTGTGAATAAGAAGAAAAGCTCAATAACCCCAAAAGGGCCAGTATCAGGACAAAAACGCTGGGTTTACTCATCACTTATATTCAACCTTTTTCTTCTTGAGTTTACAACACATGGTATTTTCTGAAAGCTTATCCGTCAATATTTAGCTATTGTTCACTGCCATTGCGTTGATCTTGATACCACATTTATTTGGATTATTTCGCCTGATTTAATTGCTCCGCGAGAATTCTTTCCTGATCGGCTCTTGGTTTGCTAAACCTTGCCAGCCACACATATAGCACAGGTGTTAAAAACAAGGTAAAGATCACCGCAATACCCAAACCGCCAAACACAATCCATCCAATTGCGTTGCGCGCTTCTGCTCCAGCCCCAGAGGAAAGGATCAAAGGCAAACCACCTAATACCGTTGACAATAAGGTCATCATTATAGGACGCAAGCGCACTTTACCTGCTTCGACAATAGCTTGTTTAACAGCTAAACCTCGATCTCTTAACTGATCGGCAAATTCAACCAATAAAATTGAGTTTTTGGCAATGAGGCCAATGAGCATCACCAAGCCAATTTGAGAATATATATTGATGGTTGTATCTGTTAACCAGACCGCAAAAATAGCTGCAGCAATACCAAAGGGTACAGTTAACATCACCACTAATGCACTGCTAACACTTTCAAACTGTGCCGCCAAAACCAACAAAACAATTAAAAATGCCACCGCGTAGGTCATGGTGACTTGCTGATCGGTTTCTTGATATGTTTTCGCTTCACCCAATAGGATTAATTCAAAGCCATTAGGTAAATGCTCGCGCGCCAGCTGCCGCAAAATGTCTACCGCCTCAGCCATGGGCATAGTCTCAGGTAAGTCAGCATCTAATTCAATTGCTCGACGTTGTGCATGACGCTCTAATTCAGCGGGAACACCTTCTTCCGAAATATATGCGATTGACGATAACGACACTAGTTCGCCGTTTTTGGCGGCGACATATAAATTGGTGAGATCCGATGGATTGGCAGAATCTTTGTATGAAGACTGTAAAATGATCGGTATGGCTTGATCGCCGATATTTAAGTCGGTTAAATCATCACCGCCAATGGCTGCGCGCAGAGTTTGATTTATATCACTAAATGGAACGCCCAATTGTTCCGCCCTAGTTCGGTCAATGTGCACCCGCATTTGTGGTTGCGTGGGCTGATAAGATATCTCCAGTTGTCCAAATTCAGGATAATTCAGTTCTACTATTTGGCTAAATGATTGCGCTACCGTAAAAATTTCTTGGTAGTTACTGCCGGTAATAGCGAACTCCAGCCCTCCTCCTTGTCCGCGCAGGTTTAAACTATTGGCACCAGAAGCTCTACCTGGGGCCCCCGGAACAGCAGCTAATTGCGGACGAATTTCACTAATAATTTGCTGTTGACTATTTTGTCGCTGTGCCCAGTCTTTTAAATTAATAGTCATAAAAACAATATTGGGATCCCAAGAGCCGACAACGGTTCTAATCGAATCGATATCACCTAGCTCTACATAGGGCAATAAAATGTCTTCCATCAGTTCGGCTTGGCGATCCATATATGAAATACCCACCCCGTCAGGCCCTCTAGCGAAAACGCGAATACTACCTCGATCTTCTGATGGCAATAACTCTTTATCTATGTGCTTATAAAGTAAAGTCGCGCCGACTGCAGACAGGAGGCTAAACAATGCAATCAACCAGGCAAATTTAATACAAAATTGCAGTGACTTTTCATAGGCTAGAGTAATGTTTGTCCCCAGTTGCTGAAGACTGCCTTTAGACTTAACTGCTTGCTCGGTTTGGGTTTTATTAATAATTTTTGCTTTTAAAGCTGGCACTAAGGTCAAGGCGACGAATGAAGAAATAATCACCGCACCAGCCAATACAATGGCAAATTCTCTAAATAGCTTACCAGCAGTTGACGGTAAAAAGGCAATGGGAAGAAAAACCGCCACTAACACCGCAGTGGTGGCAATAACAGCAAAAAATACTTCTCGCGAGCCAACAACAGCCGCAGCACGCGACTTTACCCCCAGTGATTTATGCCTTTGAATGTTTTCTGACACGACAATAGCATCGTCAACAATCAACCCTGTTGCCAATACTAACGCCAACAGGGTCAAAATATTAATTGAAAAACCAACTGCCCAAACAATGACTAACACCCCAATTAACGACACTGGGATCGATAGCGCCGGAACTAAGGTTTCTCGCCAACTGCCCAAAAACAACCATAAGGTAAAAATAACTAAAACAATGGTATAGCCAAGAGATTTGATCACTTCTTCTACTGAGCTGCGAATAAATTGCGCATCATCATTGGTAACAAATACCGCTAGATCTGGATAGCGCAATCGGATCTCTGCTACCATAGCGAGTGCTTGATCCGATATTTCAATGGTATTAGCACTGGCTTGGCGAATAACCCCCAAACCGATCACAGGTTTACCATTTAATCTCACATAGCTATTGGCGTCTGCTGGGCCAAAGTAGACGGTAGCCACATCACCCACTCGAGTTGTACCATTGATCACAATTTTTTCAACTTCAGCGGCGGTAACTGAGGTTGCATCAGCTCTGACAATGACTTGGTGATCGGTTGATCGCAAACTGCCAGCGGCAACGTCAAAAGGTGCTGATTTTAGGGCATTAGCCACATCAGTAAACGAAAGGCCATAACTGGCTAAGCGAATGGGATCGACGACAACCCGCAATACCCTTTGTCGCTCGCCGTTCAAGTTAACATCAGCGACGCCCGGAATAGATAAAAACATAGGGGAAATGTCTCGCTCGACAATTTCAGCTATGGTTTCCGTATCAAATTTATCACTGCCTATCGCCAGATCAAGTACCGAATTTGCATCATTATCCGCTTTGATAATAGATAACCGCTCGACTTCTTCTGGTAACTGCCGTTGCACTCGACTAACCGCTTCACGCATTTCATTAGCCGCATCTTCTATATTGATCCCCGGTCTAAATTCTACCCGAATACGCGCTGAGCCTTCTTCACTTTGCGCTCTAATGGATTTAATGCCACTCACTCTTGCCGCTGCCCCTTCAATTTTACGGGTCACTTCATTGTCAACCGTTTCAGGTGCACCACCGGGGAAATTAGCTACAACAGTGATAATGGGTCGATCTACATCGGGTAACTCGCGCACCTCTAAGCCTAAAATAGCTGACAAACCAGCGATGATGATCAGCGTATTTAATACCACGATAGCGACTGGCCGACGCACCGAAAGTGAGGGCAAGTCGTCTTTATTTTGAAATAGATTAAGCATTGTTTACCCTTGACTTATTTGTTGGCATAAGCACCGTATGTAGCAATTGACGAGCCTTGACGTAACTGTTTGATCCCCTCAACAATCAGTTGATCACCATCGGACAAGTCGCCTTCAACCAGTATAAAGCCTCGTAAACGCTGTTTAATAACCACAGGTTTTTTAACGGCTTTGCCCTCTTTTGCCAGCCAAATATAGGAGCTAGTCGCCCCCCAAGCAAGAGCGGCCTCTGGCACCACAGGATAATACTCACCATCACTGGTTAAACTCACCTTAAAACTAAGACCAGGGCGTAATTTATCATCGCTATTGTCGAGTATTGCCCGCACTTTTAACGTTCTATTTTGCTCGTCTATTCGACTATCTAGCTGCGCTAGTGCGGCATTAAATAAAGAGTCTCGATTATTCCACGGTTGCACTAGTACCTCAGCATCCGCAGCGACTAAATTGTATGAAGATTCAGGTACAGAAAAGTTAATAAATAGCTGTGTTCTGTCATCAATGGTAGTGATCAGAGTCGATTGGTTGATCCGATCACCGACTTCCACATCAGTCAGCCCTAAATAACCGCTAAAAGGCGCAAGCACACGTCTGTCTTGTAGATCCGCCTGCGCTTCTAAGACGGTAACTTTAGCCAATTCAAATAGTGCTAAACCTTGATCAACTTCCGATCCGGTTACCGCGCCTTTTGCCTTGCTTTTGAGAAGACGATCAACGTTTCTCTGGGTTTCAGCCAGTTCGATTTCAGCTCGTTTTAGCGCTGCTACTTGTCGGCGTGCATCTAACTCTAATAATAACGTGCCTTGTTCAACATAATCGCCTGGCAGAAAAGCCACTTTAGTGACTTTATCAGCTGCTGCAGGATAAAGACTGACTGACTTTTTCGCCTCAGCAGTGCCTATAGTTTCTATAGTGACTTGCATCGGTTGAAAGGATAAATCGTCAATAATTACTTGAGATGCAGGCCTTTTAGATGTATCAGCAACCGCAGAGGATGACAATAAAACCATCGAGATAAACAGGGTGATAAATGTATTAGATATGCTCATAAGGACCATTCAAGCCCAATTTGAAAATAACATCAGGCGAGATAATTAATCAAATAATGTCATCTTAACAAAGGCAGTGTGAACGGAACGTGACGATAAACCAAACGATGAAATTGCCACAATAGCAAGCATAACCCCTTAATACTCGAACCTAACTAAACTTTAAAAAATATTCATTTGACTTTATTTACCCACTTGCAATATGATATTAACACTTTTCCTCAAGAGATAACGCCATCGTGAATAACTAAACCTGTAGGCCATTTTTTGATTATCTTTTATCTTTATTTTTTGGACTCACAGGGTTAGTCGGCGTAGCTCGATCTCGATATTAAGTTATTTTTAACCTCCTTTTGTATGTTATTTACAATTTTCATGATGGCGACAATATAACCAGCATATCAACAATATTTAACCGGTATTATGGCTGTAACGCCAGCCAGTGATCATTGCTAACGCAGGCCTCCCTGTTCTATAGGAGGCAACCATGCCAATTATTGCAACCACGCCATTATTACAGGCTTCTCATATAAGCCATCATTTTGACAACGGCGAGACGCTGTTTAGGGATATTACATGTGCGATAACCAAACAACGCATTGGTTTGATCGGGCGAAACGGCGCTGGCAAATCTGTATTGGCGTCACTTTTCAGTGGTGAGCAAATACCTTCAGCTGGAAAAATTCATCGGCCAAAATCAATTGCACTATACCGTCAGCAGCTAGATACACCTTTGCCTGATGAACTGAGCATTGCCGATTATCTCGGCTTGAGTAATGTGCTCAACGCATTAAAGCAGATCAGCGCTGGTGACTGCTCTAACCATTGGTTTGATCTTGTTGGTGAACAATGGGATCTACCTAGTAAACTGGCTGAACAACTAAAGGAAATTAACCTGCCAGCAAACCCTGACTTTCCCTGTGCTAAACTCAGTGGTGGTCAATTTGCAAGGTTACAACTTTGGCAACTGTTCAAAAGTGATGTTGAATTACTGATCCTCGACGAGCCTTCTAATCACCTTGATAGCAATGCAAAACTGTGGTTGCTAAACGCGATGCAAGCGTTTTGTGGAACGATATTACTGATCAGCCATGACCGTCAGTTATTGCGTACAATGCAAGAAATTTGGGAACTTTCTTCTCTTGGATTAACTGTTTACGGCGGTAACTACGACAATTACGCCCAACAAAAACAGACTGAGCAGCAAGCCATAACCCGACAAATCAATAGCGTAGAAAAACAAAAAAAACACCTTGAGATACAAGCTCAACGCAATCGACAAAAGTCTGAGCAAAGAGCAGCACAAGGTAATGTGTTACGAAGATCGAAAAGCCAATGTACCATGGTACTCGATCACAAAAAAAATAGTGCTTCAGCAAGCGCATCCAGCCGGAATAAAAACGAACAACTACGTCAGGCAAACCTCACTCAAAAAAGCACTCAACTAAAAGCGAGAAAAGCAGTAGTGCAGAGTCAAAAATTTTACTTCGAGGATAATTTCACTCGCAATAATCTGGCGATTTCTGTGATCGCTGGCATATTGCCTTATGGCCAACAACAGCCAATTAACCTTAGCGTGAATAATAAGGAGAAAATACATTTGATGGGCAAAAATGGCGAAGGAAAATCAATACTATTGAAAACACTATTAGGCAAGTTTTTATTGCAAAGTGGTGAGTTACAAGTCAATGTGTCATTGCACTATCTCGATCAGCATTTTAGCGCAATTCACCATGAATTCCCTATATTAAACCAGTTAATGAACGCCTGTCCTCACTTGTCAGAAAGCGATGCCAGAACCTTACTTGCCGGCATAGGCTTTCGTCGCGACAGTGTATTTCGCTTAGGAGGCATGCTCAGTGGTGGTGAAAAAATGAAGTTGGCCATGTTAATGGCCAGTCATCAGCAAAGCCAACCTATGTTGCTTCTCGATGAACCCGACAATCACCTAGATCTGGAGTCTAAAGCTATACTCAGTCAAGCACTACAAGCCTATCGAGGTGGTTTTATTGTGGTCAGTCATGATGATGATTTTGTTAAAGAGGCGGGAGTCACTCGACAATTTGATTTG
>JBELHO010000045.1:24302-26202 GCA_042091375.1 Thalassotalea sp.
AGTGTAGCTTCAGACAATTATCGCCCCGTGAGTCGCCCCATAAAAAATATAGGCTCACCAAAACTAGGATTATAACAATTGACGATATGCCACATTCTTTAAAGTAGACAGGTACGAATTTTCAAACGATTTTGTTCAAACCATCATCGATAGGAGGCAATTCACGACAATACATTGCAAATGAGCATATGGCGATTAACGCCATAGCTCATGTCATGATATATAGTAGCCCTAATATAGTAGCCCTAAGATATTTATATCACTTGTTTAATTTTCGTAAGATTCGGTTATCGCCTGATACGTAGCAGCCTTTAATTCAGCTCTAAGAGGCCAAGGCGAAGACATCAACTGGATCATACTGACAACGACAATCTCTTCCACTGGGTCGACCCAGAACACAGTACCTGCGGCACCGCCCCAGTTAAACTCTCCAGCACTGCCGATCACTCCAGCATATGTTGGCTTGGTAACAATCCCAAAACCTAGCCCAAATCCAATGCCGGAGCTATCGCCATCGATGCTAGGTCGGTCGCCTATTCCTCCCATTTGCATTGAGGGATGTAGATGATTTTGCACCATGTAAGTAACGGTTTTGGGGCTCAAAATTCTTTTTGTACCTAGCATTCCACCGCGCCTCATAGCTTCGGCGAATCGGGCAAAGTCCATCGCAGTAGAGACTAACCCGCCACCGCCAGAGAACAAACTAACACTTTCATAATCAACCATAGCGACATTCTTTCTATTTTTAAAAAATACAGCTAATGGGTGGTTTGCGTTAATTTCAGAGACATCCACTAAGTTCCTAGTTTGAGGATCGATGAGGTGATTTGGCACAAATCGAGCCCTTTTATTATCAGGAACCTCAAAAAAGGTGTCTCTCATCCCCAAGGGTTTAAACACGTTTTCACGCAGATAAATATCAAAAGGCTGGCCGCTGAGTCGTTGCACGATCAGCCCAGTGATATCAACAGCTATTGAATAGTGGTATCTAGATCCGGGCTGAAACTTCAATGGCAGTCTAGCCACCCTTTGCGCAAACTCGTCTAAATCTTTCGCTGCCCATATGTCCGCAGCAAAATATGCTTGGTCTACTAAATCTTTCTGAGGTGCAAAACCATAGGAGAGCCCAGTTGTGTGCGTCAACAGTTGGTGCATCGTCATAGGTGTCTTCTGATCCTCCAATTGACCATTGGCATTAAGGACTTTTACATCGTTCAGTTCTGGTACAAACTTAGTCACCGGATCGCTAAGTTGGAACTTTCCCTGCTCATACAATTGCATGGCGGCAACAGCAGTAATAGGTTTAGTCATTGAATAAATTCGAAAAAGATCATCTTTTTGCATAGGTCTATCGTCGCTAGCCCCCTTTTCTCCATGAGCCTTAAAGTGCACCACCTTGCCATTTCTCATGACGAGATTAACCATTCCTGCCACTTGATTGTTCTCAATATATTTGTCACCTAAGGCCGTTATCCTCTCTAATCGTTTAGATGACATACCAACTTTTTCTGCTTTTGCCGCTGGAAGGTTTTGCGTATCACTCGCTAAACTTTGACCAGCCGTCAAGATCAGAGAGAGTAGTATGCCTAAAGTCAAACTTTTTTCACCACGTCCCAATTTAGTTACGCCTAATAAATAATACATTTTCATTCCTTTTTATTAATTTGCTCTATGCTCGGCTCTACAAACCGTGAGCCGAGATCTACCAATAAATTGTTTGCGCCAAACAACGACAACTCAAAAAAACACCGCAAACATATATTAACTGAGTGCTTAATAAGCTCGCTGTCAAAGTGAGTAATATCTCAAACTCAGAAAATCTCAATGGCCTACTTTTTTACATATCCATCTGAATTAGCAGCGCCGCCCCACCAGGGTGTGCCTGGAAAAAATGCACAAG
>JBELHO010000046.1:0-25273 GCA_042091375.1 Thalassotalea sp.
TCTTGATCAGCAAATTTTTCCTTTAACTTGATTTCAGTTAACAGTAATTCATACCTTTGAGGGTAACGCTCCCTATCAATGTTTCTTTTAACATCGTATAGCTCACTTAGGGTATATGTTTTATAGTCTGGGTCCATGCCAATATGCACAAAGTTAAAGTGTGGAAGTCTATGTGAATCACTATCCACAGGAAGTGACTTAAGTTAATGCGTCACTTTAAATCAGTAGAGTCCATATGTCATTAGTTAATACTATTAGTATCAGTATCAATTTAATCAAACTTCTGCAGGTTATTTTTAATACTCGTTAGGGTGTTTTTTAAAAGCTTTTAACCAGTGACTTAACTGAAGCAATTAGTGATATTAATGCTGTAATGGTCGAAATAAACATGGCCAAAGTATCAATAGATGTTTTAGCGCTTGTCTTCGCAAAAATTACCTTTGAAAGCGAACCAATTATAGTTAAAGAGAGTAAAGCTGCCCCTAAATACTAACTTTATTTTTTAATTAGAGTAGGTAGGTATTGTTAAGCGCAAATAACAATGCTTCAGTGAATTGGAAAAAAGAACCCGTTTTTGAATTAAACTGTCTAATGGTTTTTAATTTTCTAATGAATAGATTTGAGAAACAGACCCTTTACAACGGTCTTTGAAATAAAAAACGGCTACTTAATTGAAGTAGCCGCTTAATCTTGCTTTTTGTTCGTTGATGAAGGGTTAATTGAGCGAATTAATGGCTGACATTTGTTTTTTCTTATCCACTTTCAACATAAAAGGTTGATAGCTACCAATGGGATCATCGTTCGTCAGTGGATCGCCAACCTGTTTTTTTAGCTCTTCCAGTTTAGCGCTGAGCTCTTTGATAATAGTGTCGCTTCCTGGCTGTTCCGAGATGTCGTTTAATTCCCAAGGATCGCTTTGTAAATCAAATAACACATTCTTCTTGAGCATAGGGTAATAGACTAGTTTGTAACGGTGGCTGCGGGCCATGCGTTGGAAGTGACGATAGCTACCGTATATATAGTCATTCATCACTTCTTTTTTACCTTCAATTAACGGCACAATGCTCGGCCCTTGAACGCTGTCAGGTAACTCTATGTCAGCTAGCTCTGCTGTGGTAGCAAACAGGCTGTTTAAATAAAACATGCCTTTGGTTCGAGTATTTGCAGGTATACCGTCACCCACCATGATAAAAGGTGCTCTGATACTGTGTTCATACATATTTTGTTTACCAGCTAAACCGTGTTTACCTACCGCCAAACCGTGATCTGATGTAAAGATGATGTAGGTATTATCGGCAAAGGGAGAGCTTTGCAAATTGTCTAAAATACGTCCTATTTGTTGATCCATATGTTCGATCATCGCATAGTATTCAGCAATAAAGGTTTTGGTTTCTTGCTCAGTGCGAGGAAAGGTCATTAAGGCTTCGTCGCGATTGTTGTAATCACCGGCATCAAATGAGTGATAAGGCATGTAATTTGTAGGTAGTTCAATACTTTCAGTTGGATATTTATCAACAAAAGACTGGGGTGATTGACGAGGATCATGAGGCGCAGTAAAGGCGACATACATTAAAAATGGATGTTCATTTCGCTTGGCTTTAGTCGACAAATAATCGATGGCCGCATCAGCAAAAGCTTCACTTGTGTGTTGGTTGACTTGTTTCTTTTGCCAAGTGATTTTTTCACCAAAATCCGTTAACCAAGGTTTCCATTGACCGCCTTTACTCAAATGAGGCATGCCCGCTTCGTGAACTGCTTTACCGATGTCAAAAGAGCGTTTTAATGCATCTTCGCCGACATGCCATTTGCCTGTGATAAAGGTTTCATAACCTGAATTTCTAAAGGTTTCACCCCATAATGGGAACTCAGTTTTATTGAAGCTTTTGTTTTTTGCTTTTTGATTGGGGGGTTTGGGTTTAAAACCTGTGTAATGCAAATTACGGCCTGTGTTGATCATCTGCCTACTGGGCGCACAAACTGCGCCTGACCAAGAGCCTTGATTAAACACATGAGTGAAGGCCATACCCGACTCAGCAAGACGATCCAGATTAGGGGTAGTGATGTCTTTATTACCCAATGCATTAATGGTATCAATTGATTGGTCGTCGGTAATAATGACTAAGAAATTTGGTTTTTCATTTGCGAAAACATTTGTTATTGAACAAATAAAAGCAAACAATAACCCTTTACATTGCATTGTTATTTTCATTGTATTTCAACTTTTCTTTAAGTTTCTATCAGTTTTTAAAAGCGCTAATAGTGTATATTATTAATTAAAATTTACTTTTTTTATTACTGGTTGTCTAGTTTTTTTATCTTAAAGCTAGCAATTAAAAAGTGTTTAAAACAGGCTTTTAATCTTATATTATTGTAATTATGTGATTTTTTTATTTATTGCTCAGTATTTCTTTATAGTGAACGCAAGTGACGACTTTTATGTCTTTTATTAATAAAGTGTAATCTGGTGTTGTGGTAGATGTATTACTGCATGAATCATTGGGTTTATTAATAGTTGTGGTCATTGTTAAACCTTTAGCCAATGATAGTTTACGTATATGTATTCAACCAAATGATCACTGTTAGAATTAACATACAGACAACAATGGGGTTTTATTGTGAATGATTGTATAAAATGGCTTGTCACTTTACTGACATTACTCATGTCTTTAGGCGCAACATGTGACGTTTACCAACGTGGAAAAGCAGTTGCCAATGAGGAAAATAGGCAAGCTATAGCGCTGGATACTCATGAGGGAAAGGGCGCTTTAAAGGGTCTTATTAATCCAGCGCAATTTGATTATGCTCAGATATTAGCAGAATTAGGTTACAGCGATTATCAGTTAACAAGGGTATTAACAAATAGGTATAAAAAGGATCATCAACTTCACCTCTATTTCAAAGGGCTTTCAGGTGTCTTAAACGTCAGTGATCTCAACACATTTCAAGCTTATATTACAAGAATTATAGGTCGCTTAGGATTTAAAAGTGAAACCTGTGACCAACAAACGCCTTATGGAGAGCGATTCAATAATAGCTTGCGTATTTATGTATAAACTTTTTCAACTGGATGTGCCTACGGGACATTAGCTAAAATAGATGCTCTAGATTCAGAGCATAAAACTCAGGATAATTTACCAGATCAAACAAATGTATCTAATCAAACAAATATAGCTGATAAGACAAGAGTGCAGAAAGAAACGGTTAAAAATTAGCTAGTAAAGATCAGTTGAGAATGACTAATTGCGAAACTACTCATTGCACAAGTCTAGGTTCGAAAGTCTAGGTACCCAAGTCTACATAGTTGATAGTCGCTGAAACGATAAATACCAATTAGTTTTAACGCTATTTCTAATTACTGGACAACAAAAGGCAAGATCAACTTTTTGGGGACAACATTAAAAACAAGTTGATAAAGCCCAATAACCCAGAGTCATTGGAAACAGCTATACCGTTTTAAAATTCCAATAAATTAAAAATCAAATCATTAATATCAATGGGCTAGTATTGATTTTAGCGATACTAGTCTCTGACTTTAATTCTTGTATTATCCTAACTAAGAAACATTTTAAGCTTATATATTTAAACAGGTTTTGGATCGGCATTTTTTAGCAATTTTTGATACCAAAATGATGCCAACAAAATGAAAACACCTATCCCCATAAATAAAATCACTTTTTGCCAAAGTAGTGCATTAGCTGCGTCTATAAATGCTAATTTAATAATACCTGATACAATTAATCCAAAGCTGTATTTCACCGTTAAAACACGCCTGTCTTTCATAAACAAAATAAGGGCGCCATGAACAGCTAAAGCCGGCGCTATCAATAGGTCTAATCGATATTCAGTTAATGAAGCAAAGAGTGAAATATAGGTAATAGCCGCGATAGAGTGAAGAAATAAGTCATTATTGACTCCCAACGCTTTACCCAATGGTGTGTCACTAAAAAATACACTCTTTCGGTAAGTTGCTGCCACTAAAAATATAATGGGTATAAACACATACTTAGCGTCCAATGAAATTAAATACCAAGCAGTACAAATTAACATACCATTGATAAATGTGATAAGACGCTCATTTCTTTTTAAGTGCTCAGAAAAGCCTAGCATTGCTAGTAAAACTAACCAAAGTATGGAAGCCGATACGAGCCCTATCATTATGTTTGCGCTTTGAAATCCAATGAGACTGGGAATAGCGACACCCAAAGATATCACTCCGCAACTACATATAAATTGGCAAAGTTCAGATTTGGCAATTCTTTTATCAAAATAAAATGCCGAACCATATAAAACTACAAATCCCATTAATGCAATGAGGCTATGAGCGGCTTTTATTTTAACTATAACCAATACCAAGGCCAAGCTAGCGGATACAGCAAGAAGTTTTGTTTCTTGCACTAACAATTGATGCTTGATTTTAATAGCAAGAAATAACGATAAAAGAGGTGACAACCACAACAACAATAGTGCATTTTCATCGAACATTCTAACAGCAGAGCCAATCCAACATATAGGAAGTAATATATAAAATAAAATTCGTGCACATTCTGCAATATCTTTTATCACGCTATCTGGCTGATATTTTCGATAAAATTCAGACCATAACCAAAGCTGAACAAAAGCAGAAGCGACAGAAAGCTTGGCAAATAATGGCAATTTCACAAAATTAAAACTATCTACCATTAACACACCAACACAAGCAAAGTATATTGGAACCAAAATCAAACTGGCGGCAAAGATTTCAATGGATATTTGCTTGCATTGTTTGGCTCTGAATAAGCAAAGCAGCTGCAATAAGATAACTATCCCACCAGTCCAATTGCCAATCCATATATTTAGGCTAGCAATGAGCAATATAGATAACCAAATAACTTCGAGTAATTGTAAAAATGGCTTGATCTTATTTTGTGTGAATTCATCAAAAACGTCCGAGTGAATAATTAGTCTTTGCCAAGTACCAATAACAGCAATAATCACGATCGAGACAACCCAACCATCAACTGACTTCAATGCAGGTAATGGAAAATACATAGCTAATGCCGACCAACAGTAAAAAAGTGCTAAAGCTGTTAGCACTTGTCCTTGATTGACCACGTTAACTATTGCATATCTTCGACCAATGCAGAGTAGTAGTATTCCCTCAACGGCCCATGCGATCCCCCAGTACGCATCACTAATTGCACTAACAATAGCTAAAACTGACCACAACGCAGATAATAAAATAAGAAAATGGGTGTGTTTGTGTCTTACTTTATAGAATAGAACAGTGATAATTGTTGCAATGATAGCATTTAGGGTAAAACTCACACTCATTTGGGTCGAAAATAACCCACCGAGTTGATAGAAAATTAACAGGGTTGAGCCTACTAAAGCGGCTAATAAAATTAGCGTTTTGTAGTTTGACTCTTTATGATTAAATAAAGTCGATGCAATATAAGTGAAGAATAGCAAGTAAAATAAGTCTATCACCCACACTGAAACGTTAATTGAACTAACGCCAATAGTCCACTCTAGGGCAATTAAACAAAAAGCTAAACTCAAGTTAGCAAGCCAGGTTTCGTTTTTTTTGTAAGCTAATAACAAACTACTAGCACTAACAAATGCCAATGACAGTAAATAATATAAAGGCTCTATTTGGATGGTATTGGATAATATAGGCATAGTAGCAATACCTATAATTCCGAGTCCAGCCACGATTTTAGTATCTAACCATACGGCTAAAAAGTGGCAGATTAAAGCTATTAAAAAGTACAGGGTTAATACGGCAATATTAGAGATTATCCCGTAGACACTGCCTGAAAAATAAATAGTGCTATATGATAATAGTATGCCTAAAGTCACAATTGCTGTGGCAAATTCACCAAATCGTGTTTTTATCTTTAATCCTATACCTATACCCATCACCAGAATGGCTGCAATGCACATCAACAGTGATTTAGAGCCAGCACCAAGTTGATCAATGAGTAACTCCATCAAATAACCAAAGCCAGCTATGGTTAAACTAATGCCTACGATGGTAAGGATAAAAATACCTAGCATGCCTCGTTCTTTGTAGGAATGATAAATGTTAGTTACAGGTGATAACCAATCAAATAATGAAGACAAGACAATTTGGAAAAAGATAGCGATAAATGATGGTTTTACAGATGCTGGATCTTGAATTTTTCTATTTTGAGCTAGATATCCATCAGCTGATTTAAATGATTTAGCTGGTGTTATTGGAGTCTCATTGAGTACTGGAAAAGAGCTGTTTTTCTCACCATTAGCAATATTAGGAATAGTGCGTTTTTGCTGGTTCTGGCTCTTTTGCTTAAGTAAGACATTCAAGCGAGCTTCAAGATCCTCTGCTTTTTTGCTAAATTGAAGCTTTAATAGCGACAATTCTGATCTAAGCTGTTTAACTTCTTGATCCACAAACACTTCCTGTAATTTTATCAATTTGTAATAGTTTATAATGCAGAAAAAACATTTACTACTCAGTTATTCAATTTAATCGAAAAAACAAAATATCACATACAGGATTTTATTTAACGATTGATTAATAATTACTTGCAAATCAATTCTATTGAAAGAGAGGAATTTTGTACGAATTTCAGGTTGCATAAGGTCATTAACAATAGTTTTCAAAAAAATGCCAATTTTAAAAACAGCATAAAAAAACCACCGTATATCAAACAGTGGCTTAAGCTTTAATTAGTCGCTTATTATAAAGACTAAATATTAATTAGAGTTGTTAAAAAATTATGTCTTGTGAATATGGTGTGCTCTGTAACCGTAAATAGCTATCACAATAAAGCAAATAAAAGGCAGTACAAACGAAGTTTGAATAGCTGGAATATTACTGAATAAGATACCATCATCAATAATACTTCCTTGCAGTGGTGGCATTAAAGCCCCACCTACAATGGCCATGACTAAACCTGCCGACGCCAAGCTGGCATCATCACCGGTATCTTTGAGTGCAATGCCGTAAATTGTCGGGAACATTAGCGACATACATGCCGATGTACCAATCAGGCAATACAGTCCTGTCATTCCACCAATAAAGATAGTCCCTAAAGTGAGCAGCATGCCGCCACAAGCGAGTAATAGTAATAATTGCCCAGGGCGAACAAAACCGAGCATGAAGGTACAAATAAACCGACTTGCTAAGAAAATCGCCATGGCTACCATGTTGTATTGTTGAGCTTCTGCCGCCGTTAAACCAACCGATGTCATGCCGTAATGAATGACAAAGGTCCAGCACATTATTTGTGCCCCTACGTAAAAGGCTTGGGCGATAACACCTTCTCGGTAACGGGCATTGCCAATAAGGCGGACAAAGGTGTCTTTTAAAACTTTTTTAGTTAGGGGTTCATCGTGATTAATGGTATTGGGTAATTTACTTACCAAAAATAAACAAAACAGAATAGCAACAACAATAGCAATAGCGATGTAAGGCCCTCGTACTGTAACTAAATCTGCTGCTTGCATGGCTTGGTGGGCGACAGCATCCGTCTGAGAAAAATTAGCTAACGCTGCTGTTAGTTTTTCATCGACAACCGATGGTAGCATTTGCCCATACTCTGGGTGAGCAGCGCGTTCAGCGGCTCTAAATTCTTCAACCTTTAATTCACTTAATATGTAATTCGAAGCGACAAACATACCACCTAGTGAGCCAATAGGGTTAAAAGCTTGTGCTAAATTTAAACGTTGTGTTGATGTTTCAGGTGACCCCATCGAAAGTACATAAGGGTTTGCAGTCGTTTCTAATAGGGCCAAGCCACATGTTAATACACAAAGGGCCAATAAAAAGAAATTGAACTGAGCGGTCATGCTGGCGGGCAAAAACAATATTGCACCGATTGCATATAATCCCAACCCCAATAAAATGCCTGACTTGTAGGAAAAACGACGAATGAAAATAGCCGCGGGTATCGCCATGATCCCGTAACCGAGATAAAAGGCAAATTGCACCATAGAGCTTTGGGCATTATTGATCAAAAAGATGTCTTTAAATGCTCTGACTAAGGGATTAGTAATATCGTTGGCAAACCCCCATAACGGAAAAAGAGCCGCTACTAATATGAACGGTAAAATGTATTCTTTACTCAATATGACAGGTTTAGATGCTGTTGAATTTGCCCCTTGCTGTTCATTGGCTGTTGAGTTAGCAATGCTAGTCATTTAGTTATTCCCCCAAATTATATTTTGCAAATTCAAATGATGAAATCACTTGAACTAATAAAAGACTTTGTTATTATGGTTTTTATTAATAAAGTTCACGTAAAATAAAGTGAAGTCACTTTTTTGTCAATCATTATTAATGAAAAGTTAGTAATAAAAGAATGAGATCCTTTAAATGTAACTGTTTGCTCAGCCAGATACACAGCTCTTAATTTACATCGACTCACTCTAAATAAGCTTGATGACATAATTAAATAGTATTTTACTAGCTACAACCTGCAAACTAGGGTTGGATAAATACAATGAAAATAAACAACCAAAAGTTCTGTACTATGCCATTGCAGCCATTGCCATTAAAAGGTTAATACTCTTGATGATTAAAAGTTGAATGCCAACAGTGAAATTAACAAATAAATGCTATTTTTTGCCTTTGGCATTGATAGTTGCCAGCTGCACTCAAACACAAGAAGTTCCTTTAACAGAGTTTAATTTACCAAATAATTTTGTTAATGAAGGACAACTTGTTGTCAAAGATAAGTGGTGGCAACACTTCAACAATCCCCACTTAAATACCCTTGTTGAGGAGGCACTATCTGAAAACCTCCCCCTGAAAGCCAACGCTCTCAGACTAAAAGCAGACAAGTTAGACATACGTCTGTCTAAAGCAACGCAACTACCCCAGTTGAATTTAACGGGCAGGGCAACGAGTGACTTAGATAATGTTTCTTCAATTGATAGCTCAAATCTTGGATTAACCGCTTCATGGGAATTAGATCTGTGGGGAAAGTTAGCATCACAAGAAAATATTACTACTTGGAATTTTCAACAAGCTCAGGCGTTGTTTCACGCCAAAAACAATACAGTGGCAGGCAATACTTCAAGTGCATGGTTGGCAGTGATTGCAGAATATCAAAAACAGCAAATATTAATTAAACAATACAATAGAACCAAAGCGGCTTTGCAAGTGATCTCACGAAGGTTTGCGCTGGGGAAAAATTCTGTCACCAATATTTGGCAACAAGAAAAGTTATTAAAAACCATAGAAGTTAAACAGAGAAAAAATGAAGCGTTGCTGGCGTTAGCTAAACAAAGATTAACCTTGTGGTTGGGGCGTTCAAGTGAATACACAAGTGAAGCCTCTCATAGGGTTTTACCTGAATTACCCGATTTACCCTCTTTAGGAATACCCCTGAGTACCTTAAAGAATCGGCCCGATATTACTCAAGCGTTTGGCAAAGTTCAATCGGCCAATGAAAGTGTCATTATTGCCATGGCTGATCGCTTTCCTCGTTTGACTTTACGGGCATCTTACGCCACCGAGCAAAATAATGTGACTGATTTATTCGATCTCTGGGCTGGAGATCTCATTGCTTCTTTAACCCTACCTTTGTTTGATGGCAAAAAACGAACAACGGTAGTTCAACAAAAAAAATTACAATTAAAAGCATTAATTTTAGAGTACAAACACACTTGGTTAGCGGCGATTGCAGAAGTCAATAAGGCGTTGATAAACGAAAAGCAACTGACTGCTGTTGCTGAAAATCTCAGGGAGCAAATGGACTTAGCAAAGAAAACAGAAAAACTCATTGCAATAAAGTATTTAAATAACAAGTCTAACTATATTAATTTGCTCAATGCGCAAGAGGACATACTCACATTGGAATTACAACTCATTGATGCTGATCAGGCACTGCTATTAAACCGAATTTTATTATACAGAGAACTGAGTCACGGTCATTTTGCAGATCCTACTGGGACTGATTTGTCTGCTTCACATAAGGTTACCAGAGGCTAAACATGTCATCAAAAAACGCAATCTTCAAAGTAATTCTACCTTATGTGATCGCCATCTCAGGTTTAGTCATTGGTTATCAAATTTTATATGCCAATGATATAAAACCGACACCAACACTTAAACAACAAGCTCAAAAGCGATTGCGGATAGTCCAAGTAGAAAAGCTTGAAAGAGGAACAGTTACACCCAATTGGCTGGGAACAGCTTATGTTAAACCTTCTGACACGATAAAAGTTCACGCTAAAGTGTCAGGTGATGTCATTGCCGTGAATGAATTAGCAAAGCCCGGTAAAAAATTACACAAAAGTGATTGGCTAGTTCAACTCGATCCAACTGATTTTGAGCTGTCCCTAAAGTCTCAAAAGGCACAGCTTGCTCAAGCCAATGCGAACTATGCATTAGAGCAAGCGGATCAAGTGTTAGCAAAGGAAGAGTTATCCTTGTTGAGTCAGCGACAAGACAAGGAAAATAATGACTTTGAAATCGAACAAGATTTGGTCTTGAGAAAGCCTCAACTCGCTGTAGCCGGATCAAAAGTGCAAGTGGCCAAGATCAATGTTGAAAAAGCTCAGTTAAACTTCGACAGAACCAAAGTCACTATGCCGTTTGATGGAAAAATCATTAATAAAAATATCGGGGTTGGTAGTAAGGTTTCTTCTGGCACAGCGCTATTTTCTATTACCAATACTGAGAAGTATTGGTTAGAAGTCAAAATCCCTCATGCCTTTTTACCCTTATTAGACAAAAACCAAGCTTATCAGGTGACAAATCCGCGTGTCTGGGGAAAAGGTAAATCTAGGAAGGCTCAATTCTTGTCTATTTTGCCAGAGCTAGACAACCGAGACAGGCAAATCAAAATGCTATTGCAAATTGATCAACCATTGGATCAGGAGGGCGATAAGCCTGCGGTGTTCATTAATGACTTTGTGACGGTGGAGCTCAAAGGCAAAACCATCAATAATGCCTGGACGATAAAACACCATTGGCTTCAAGCCGACAACACGGTTTGGGTAGTAGATGGCAATTCAACCTTACAAAAACGGGCTGTTGATGTTTTGTTTAAAGGTCGAGAGTTAATTTATATTGATGCCGATTTTAAACAAGGCGATCTTGCCCTTGCTGAAAAGCCGGGTATTGCAAATGTTGGCTTGCCGGTAAAAGTGAAGATGACCTCTTTGCAAAATAGTCAAACTTCCAACAGTGAGTCTCTTCAAAGGCAAGACAAAAAGCGATTAAAAAGACAAAATAAAAAAGCTAAAGGGGCACTAACTTCAAACGAAATGCAGGGTAAATAAAATGGCGTTTAATCCAATGACATGGATGATCCGACACGGTGTAGCGCCGCATTTATTAATGCTTGCGTTGATACTTGGTGGTTTAGTCATGTCCTTTGTGATCCGCAAAGAGTACATGCCTGAAACCACCTTAGATACGGTGTCAGTGATTGTTTCATACCCCGGTGCTTCGCCAAGTGAAATGGAAGTAGGTATTGCAGTCCCCATCGAAGATGCGCTAGACAGTTTAGAAGGTGCAGGAAAGATAAATACTATCATTGGCACCGGATGGATGAGGGTAAGGGCTGAGCTTGAAGCCGGAGCTCTGCCGCAAAAGGTTTATCAAGATGCGCAACAAGCTGTTAATCGAATTTCTTCATTCCCCGCTGGCATGGAAAAGCCCAAAGTGCGACTGGATACCCGTATAGTCGATGTCATGGAGCTCATTGTTCACGCTGATCTAGAAAAATTTGCCCTTAAGAGACTGACAGAGCAAATCCAAGACCGGATCCTGCAAACGCCTTATATCAGTCAAGTCAGATTGCGGGGATTTCCCAAAGAGGAAATACATGTCGAAGTGTCACAAGCACAATTACAAGCCTATGACCTCACCCTTACTCAAATATCATCTCTACTAAAAAATAATGTCTTAGAAAAGTCTGCTGGAAAAATCAAAGCAGAAAACGGTGACATTATTGTATCTGTCGATCAACGTAAGTTTTGGGCAGAAGAGCTTGCCAATGTACCTATTATCTCGGATAAATCAGGTGACTTAGTATTACTCGGTGATATTGCCAAAGTATCAGAAGGTTTTGCTGATGAGCGAAATTTAGTGACATTTAACGGCCAGTTATCAGCCCAATTGAATATTTACCGAATTGGAGAGCAAACCCCCAGTCAAATCGCTGATGCTATCAAAGGAATGTGGCCTGATTTACAAGGTATGTTACCGCCGAATGCAGGCATAGCCATAGTTGATGACGATGCAAAAAACTATCAAAAGCGACTGGGTTTACTTTTGAGTAATGCTTTTATTGGTCTGCTACTCATCCTGGTGATCATGAGCTTGTTTTTGAAGTTTAAATTAGCTTTTTGGGTGGTGGCTGGTATCCCAAGTGCGTTTTTGGGGGCCATGTTATTTTTACCTATTTTTGACGTTTCAATTAATATGGTGTCTATGTTTGGCTTTATTGTGGCTTTGGGCATAGTTGTTGATGACGCTATTATTGCTGGAGAGAATATTTATTCTCATATGCAGGAAGGAATGACCTTTCAGCAAGCGGCTATTCAAGGCGCTAACGAAGTCGCTAAACCACTCACTTTTTCGATATTAACCAATATTGTCGCTTTCTTGCCTTTGCTGTTATTGCCGGGGTCGATGAAATTGCTGTTTGGCGCTATTCCAATTGTAGTGATTATTTGTTTTGTGGTGTCTTGGGTTGAAGCACTTTTTATATTGCCATCTCATTTAGCGCATATTAACGATAAATCCCCTAACAAGCTTGAACGTTACTTTAACCGCATACAAAAGCGTTGCAATAGCGGTTTTGACAAATTTATTTCACAATATTATTTACCCTTTTTGAAGCGCTGTTTGCATTGGCCAAGTTTAGTACTCGCTATTGCTAGTTTTATTTTTGTATTGGTGATTGCACATGCCTTTAGTGGAAAATTGGGCTTTAGTTTATATCCCAAAATGGATGGCCGATGGGTAAAGGCTAATTATGAAATTGCAGAAACGACCACAGAAGATCAAGCGATAGATTTGCGCAACAAATTAGAGCTCAGTGCTAAAGGTTTTATCTCGTCAAATGGCTTTGAACAAATGGTGGTCAGTATCCGTGGGATCATTCGTGATAACAGTGTTGAAGTGGCGATGTTGCTTGTGGAAAGTGAAGAGCGAGAATATTCTACTGAGCAAGTTAAGCATATGTGGCGCAGTCAGGCAGACAACTTAAAGCAATATGGCAAAATTCGCTTTAGTGGTGCTAGGCGAGGAAGTAGTGAAGTAGCAGACGCGTCATTAACCATAGAATTGCGTCACAGTGATAGTGCAACACTTGCTTTAGCTTCCCAAGATGCGATGAAATTCTTAGCTGACAATGCCTATGTAGTTGCCACTATTAATTCAATGGAAGCAGGAAAGCCACAATGGAAACTGTCGCTTAACGAAAATGGCCGGGCATTGGGATTAAATGCCTCAGATCTATCCAATCAAATGCGTGCTGCATTGTATGGTGCTAGAGCCCAAAGACAACACAGATTGAGAAATGAAGTCACTACTTTGGTGAGATTACCAGAAAGTGAGCGCGCAGATATCAATAAAATTGAATCACTATTAATTCGCACCAAAGCAGGTGGTTATGCACCTTTGGGCAGTGTTGCTGAAATTAACAAAGTGTTAGCACCTTCTTACATTCGACGAAGAGAAGGGCAACGCATCGAAAAAGTCGGTGCAGAAATTGAAAATGAGGCAAATATTCCAGCAGTTGCCAAATCAGTAAATGAGTATTTATTGCCTGAGCTTTCTGGTCGCTACCCAGGCCTTAAAGTGGTTTTTGGTGGTGATCAAGAAAAAATTGCAGAGAGTGTATCAAGATTAGAGCTAGGCACTGGTTTTGCTTTGATGGGGATTTATATTCTACTGGCTATTGCCTTTAGAAGTTATCGTCAGCCACTTGTGATCATGGCCATCATTCCGTTTGGTGCTGTCGGCGCTATATTAGGTCACATGGCGCTGGGTTACAGTTTGAGTGTGGTGAGCTTAATGGGCATGTTGGCTTTAGCTGGCGTTGTAGTCAACGATAGTTTGATCATGGTTGAATATGCGAATAAAAAAATGCAACAGGGAAAAGACGTATTTACTGCCATAGTGGAAGCTTGTTTGCGTCGGATCAGACCCATTTTACTCACTACAATAACCACTTTTTTTGGTCTAGCGCCTATGGTGTTTGAAACATCGAGACAAGCACAGTTTGTGGTGCCTATGGCGGTTTCTCTTGGTTTTGGCATTTTGTTCACTACGTTAGTATGCTTATTGGTGTTACCTTCTCTTTACTTGGTGGTGAATTTCAATAAAAAGCCCTCGCAAATGTAAACAAAGCCAGCAATAATTAATTAAAGCCCCCCTTAAAACCCACCGTGAATAGATGGGGTAACACAAGTAGTAAAGAATATGTTTTTGAGCAGTAACATAAAAGTGATAATAGTAGTTTGCCTGTTTAGTTTAATAAGCAGTGATCTATTGGCCTCAACAGCAAATGTGTTGCCTTTGCCCAGAGCCTTTTTATCAACAGCGCTTGTATCCAAAGCACCTTCATTCAAAACAGCTGATCCAAATACAGCTGAGCCAAAAACACAGTTGCAAAAGTCTGAGTATTTTTCCAATGAAACTTGTGTCGGTTGCCACAGTGAACAACATCAACAATGGTCTAAATCAGATCACGCCAAATCCATGGCTATTGCCAATTCAAGCTCGGTCATAGCCGACTTTAATAATACAACAGCCGAGCATTATGGACAAAAGTCGTTGTTTTTTATTGAGAATGGTAAATACTTTGTCACCGTTAGTTACAATGACAAATCGAATACCTATCCGGTTCAATATACTTTTGGACATTACCCTCTACAACAGTATTTAGTTGAGACTGAAACAGGGCGTTTTCAAGTATTGCCGTTCGCTTGGGATAGCAGAACAAAAGAGCAAGGTGGTCAGCGCTGGTATCACAATTACAGTCATGAAGAGATACGACCTGAAGATAGATTGCATTGGCGCCAGCCATTGCAAAACTGGAATGGCATGTGCGCTGTTTGTCACTCAGATGGTTTGGTGAGAAATTTTGACTCCAATAAAAATCAATTTGCCAGTCAATTCGATAACATCAATGTCGGTTGTTATTCTTGTCATGGAGATATGTCTGAGCATATACAGTACGTGCAACAAAAGCCCAAGCGCAATGTTGCAAATGACATTACTTCAGTGACACACCCTACGGGGTTGTGGTTGAGAAAATTAGGTGAGAAAACAGCTCACTGGCAAGGGCCTAAACGAGATAATTCATTTATGGACGGTTGTTATGCTTGTCATTCACTTCGATCACCTTTAACCGATGGTATAACTCCAAAAAAAGCTTTTTTAGATCAGTTTTCTCCGCAATTGATCGCTGCACCTAATTATCACGCCGATGGTCAAATTAAAGAAGAAGTCTACGTTTATGGTTCATTTTTGCAGAGTAAGATGTTTACTGCAGGAGTCAATTGTTTAGATTGCCATGATAAACATACAATGAAGTTAAATGTAGAAGGTAATGGCCTATGTGCACAATGTCATTCACCACAAGTATTCGATAATAAATCACATCACCAACACCCAGTTAATTCAGCAGGTGCTCAGTGTGTCAATTGCCATATGCCAAGTAACCGATACATGGGGGTTGACGATAGACGGGATCACAGTTTTAAGATCCCAAGGCCACACTTATCTGATGAATTTAACACGCCTAATGCTTGCGTCGGTTGTCATACCGATCAAAGCAATACATGGGCGGCAAATAATCTTAAAAAGTGGCATGGCAAAGTCAATGCATTACCTGCTTCAAAGCAAATCTTTATCAAGCTTCAATCGGGTCATGCAATCGGCTTGAATAGACACTTAGCCCTAATTGCTGATGAGCAAGTGGATATCATGACTAGGGCTACTGCTTTACAGTCGCTAAGTTACACGACACAACTGATATCACCCACTGTTTTGTCACCCTATATTGACCACAGTGAGCCTTTAATGAGGTTAGCAGCAGCTAGGGTTGGGGTGTTAATTTCACCGACTGAACGTTTTGAGGCGTTGACGCCTCTGCTTAAGGATAAATACAAGGCCATCAGAGTGGCAGCAGCCAACAGTTTGATTGATCTCCATACACATATTAAGAACAATTCACTATTTATTAAAAGTTTTGATGAACTGATCAAATCAAATGAGCTAAGTACTTGGCGGGGTGAGGGCAATTTAAATAAAGGGGTGATGGCGATGCAAATCAATGAAGTTTCTCAGGCAGTCAACGCATTCAAAGCCGCTATTAATGTAGAACCGTACATGGATATTGCCTATATCAATTTAGCCGATGTTTATCGAACCCAGCAAAACCCTGCGAAAGTCAAAGAAACACTTGACTTAGGTGTTAAAAATATTCCTACCTCAGACAGCATTCAATACGCTTATGGTTTATACCTTGTCAGGCAAAAGCAGTTATCAGCAGCGATTAACTACATAAAAAAAGCCATGGAATTAGATAAAACAAATTCCCGTTATCTTTATACCTATGCGCTAGCATTAGATGGACTTGGCAAAACAAGACAAGGTCTTAATCTGTTAAAAG
Organism: Thalassotalea sp.; assembly: GCA_042091375.1. Classification (GTDB taxonomy): domain Bacteria; phylum Pseudomonadota; class Gammaproteobacteria; order Enterobacterales; family Alteromonadaceae; genus JBELHO01. Next base: position 16,605 of record JBELHO010000046.1, read on the forward strand.
CTCGGATCAACTCTTATCAAGATAAAAGCCAGCTGGTAGAGCTGGGTTTGTATTTTGGTCAAAAATTACGAGACAAACAGATCTATGATTGGTTTCAAAACATCGTTGAGAAAAATTGATAGATATGCAATTTTTGAAGAATATCAGCTATTGATATTCATTGTTAAAGACTAAGCACGGTTTAACTATAGTGCTAAGAGTTTGGCCTTTAATTCAATATAATTCCACCGAGAATAGCAATAATAAGTGCCGAGCATTGCAATGTTTCAGGTTATTGTACTCGGTTATCTCCTTGGAACATTAAAATTACCAGCTAAACTCTCATACACTAGCTGCAATGACAGACATAAAAAAACTTTTCATCTGCTCACATTTTAGCAATAGTGTCGATTATTGTGTTGCGCAGCCATTTATTGGCAGGATCTTTATCTGCATTAATATGCCAGTATAAATGCACATCGATGGCCGGAAGTTCAACTGGTAGAGGGTAAATAGTAATATCCATGATATCGCTGTACATGATAGCCGTGGTTTTTGACAGAGTTAACAGCATGTCATTACTGGCAATGATGCGACAGGCGGAAAATGCATGCTGACAGCGCAATGCAATGTTTCTCTGTAAACCCAAGCGCGATAATTCAAAATCCTCTAAACCTGTGCCTGCCGAGCGCGATGAAACCAACACGTGTTGTTGGCTTAAATAGCAGGCTAAATTGAGTGTTTTATCAATGGCGGGATGATCTTTACGAGCAACCACCACCATTTGATCTTGTTGAATTTGCTGATGCATGATTTGGCTACTTACCGGTAATAAGGTATCTACCGCTAAATCAATATCACCGCTGGCCAACTTGTTCTGCAATTCATTGCGACGCACTCGGCGATGACTGACCACATGCATACTCGGCGCTTGCGCCACTAACACCTGCATCAACTCAGGCAAGTAGGTGGTTTCTAAAGAACTCAATAGTGACAAGGTAATACGTTTATTAGTGGTTGATGGCGAAAACTGTGTCGATTCAGATAAACAGATATTGAGTTGTTGTAAAGCGTTGCGTATATCAGCAATGACATTCTTAGCGACTGAAGTGGGACACATTTCATTGCCTTGACGAACAAATAACGCATCGTCAAAATGCTGTCTAAGTTTACTTAAGGCATGACTTACAGCGGGTTGCGACAAGTTCAAAGCCAGCGCCGCTTTGGTTATATTACCCTCGCGATAAATAGTGTCAAATACCACGAATAAATTTAAATCTATTTTCATTTTTAACTCAATTCAAGGGGCACAAAACTTTTTAACACTATTAATACTACGAATAGTTAATTATAACTACTATTCATTTGTTTAATTGTTTAAGGGAGCATAACATGACAATTATTAACAATAGCATTTGCCTCGAGTGGGCTTTGTTCTAGTTGACATGTAACACAATAGCTACCTATTATTGATATCCAATTTACTTATTAGTGAGAGAGTGTATGAATAACACAAATTTATTTGATTTAAAGGGTAAAGTTGCCTTGGTGACTGGTGCCAGTCGTGGAATTGGTAAAAGTATTGCTGTGCTATTAGCTAGCGCTGGAGCTCATGTTATTGTTTCAAGTCGAAAAATTGAAGAGTGCCAAGCTGTTGTCGAAGAAATTATGAAGGATGGTGGTAGCGCCCATGCGATGGCTTGTAACATTGGTGATATGGAGCAAATTGACACTGTGTTTGCAGAAATAAACACATACCACGGCCAACTCGATATTCTGGTTAACAATGCCGCTACCAATCCTTACTTTGGCCCTATTGTTGAGACTGACTTAAGAGCCTTTCAAAAAACTGTCGACGTCAATATTCGCGGCTATTTTTTTATGTCGGCACAAGGAGCGAAATTAATGAAAGGCACTGGAGGCTCAATTATTAATGTTGCATCGGTTAACGGCGTGATCCCCGGCGATTTTCAAGGCATATATTCAATCACCAAAGCAGCGGTGATCTCTATGACTAAGGCTTTTGCCAAAGAATGTGCGCCACAGAATATTCGCGTCAATGCATTGTTACCTGGGGGAACAGAAACGAAATTTGCCTCCACCTTAGTCGACAACCCAAAAATTCTCAATCAACTGTTACAACACGTGCCAATGAAACGCATAGCACAACCCGATGAAATGGCGGGAACTGTGCTTTACCTAGCGTCTGCGGCCTCTAGTTACACTACAGGAGCAGCGATTAACGTCGATGGTGGTTATTTGATCGGTTGATAGCCCGTTTGGTTTCAGTAAAAAAATTTAACAAAATAATGTTAACTTAATTTCAACTTAGGTTAACCAATGAAAGTCGCTAAAAAAATTAGGAAAACAGGATGAGTAACACTGCCAGTAATGCTTTATTTAAGGCCTTTAATCACAAGTCTCTAGACTTGAAAAATAGAACCGTGATGGCACCGATGACCAGAGCTTTTTCGCCGGGTAATGTTCCCAGTGCCGACGTGGCTGGTTATTACCGTCGTCGCGCTGAGGGTGATGTAGGGTTGATCATTACTGAAGGTACCTTTATTTCCCACAAAGCCGCCAATGGTTATGAAAATATTCCGGCCTTTTTTGGCGAAAAAGCCCTAGCCGGTTGGCAGCATGTAGTAGATGAAGTACATGCGGCAGGTGGAAAAATCATTCCGCAAATATGGCATGTTGGCGCAGTGCGCAAACCTGGTACTGGCCCAGATAAAACCGTGCCAGCATACAGTCCCTCTGGTCTGTACAAACCAGGCGCTGAAAACGGTGTTGCCATGACGCAGGCTGATATTGACGAAGTCGTTGCTTCGTTTGCGCAAGCTGCCCTTGACGCTAAATCAATTGGTTTTGATGGTGTAGAAGTTCACGGTGCTCACGGTTATCTAGTCGATCAATTCTTTTGGCAAGGCACCAATCAAAGAGATGATAAGTACGGCGGCTCGTTGTCAAACAGAACCCGTTTTGGCGTTGAAATCGTTGAAGCTATTCGCGCAGCGGTGGGTGAAGACTTTACTATAGTGTTTAGGTTTTCCCAGTGGAAGCAACAAGACTACGATGCCAAGCTGTGTCAAACACCTGAAGAGCTAGCCACTTTTTTGAGTTTGTTAAGCGATGCAGGGGTTGATATTTTTCACGCCAGTACGCGTCGCTTTTGGCAGAGTGAATTCGCCGGCTCAGATCTAAACCTTGCTGGCTGGACCAAAAAGCTGACCAATAAACCCGTGATCACTGTTGGCAATGTCGGTTTAGATACGGATTTTATCGGTGAAGGCAACAAAGATTTATCAGGCACTTCGAATCCAACCGGTATCGATGAGCTATTAACGCGATTAAATAACGATGAGTTTGATTTAGTCGCTATTGGCCGAGCACTGTTAGTCGATCCACAATGGGTGAATAAAATTAAAGATCAAGCCATAGACCAAATCAAACCCTTTTCTAAAAAGTCTTTGATGTCGTTGAGCTAGGGCGAGTGGCTATTATTGTGCAAGTGACTTGCTAAACCGTGTAATGCCAAAGTTAACTGAGTAATAAGGGTAAGTTGATGAATTTTGAGTACAGTGAAAAAGTGCAAGATCTGATCAAGCGGGTTGAAGATTTTATGGATCTTCACATTTATCCTGTTGAGCAATTAATGCATCAACAAGTTGCCAAAAACAAATGGTCAACCCCGCCATTGATGGCAGAGCTAAAACAAAAGGCCAAAGCACAAGGGCTGTGGAATTTGTTTTTACCTGTTGCATACGGTAAGTACAGTGCTGGCTTAACTAACTTAGAGTACGCTCCACTTGCTGAAATTATGGGTAAGGTGATGTGGGCACCTGAAGTGTTCAATTGCGCTGCTCCTGATACTGGCAATATGGAAGTATTGGCTAAATACGGCACCGAGCAGCAGCAACAGCGCTGGTTAGAGCCGCTGTTATCAGGAGAAATTCGTTCAGCTTTCGCGATGACCGAGCCCGAAGTAGCCTCGAGCGATGCTACTAATATCGCCTTGCGTATCGAACGCGATGGTGATGAGTATGTCATTAACGGTCGAAAATTCTATATCAGTGGCGCATGTCGTCAACAATGTGAAGTGATGATCGTCATGGGTAAAACCGATCCAGACAATGCCAACCGTCACATACAGCAATCACAAGTTATTGTGCCTATGAACACCCCGGGTATCACTGTGGTTAGACCTATGCAAGTGTTTGGTTACGATGATGCACCGGAGGGTCATGCTGAAATTACTTTTGAAAATGTTCGCGTGCCGGTTGAAAATATTATTGTCGGTGAAGGCAAAGGCTTCGCTATTGCACAGGGACGATTAGGCCCGGGGCGAATTCATCATTGCATGCGCTCTATTGGTGTTGCGCAACGCGCCTTAGATCTGATGTGTCAACGGGTTAATGAACGGGTAGTGTTTGGTCGGCCAATGATCAAACAACAATCAGTGCGAGAAGATATCGCTAAATCAGCTTGCCAAATAGTACAAGCGCGGTTAATGACCTTGCAAGCGGCGCAAAAAATGGATAGTGAAGGCAATAAAGCCGCCAAAGATATTATCGCAATGATCAAAATTGTCGCACCCAATATGTCTCTCGATGTGTTAGATCGCGCCATTCAATGTTATGGTGCAGCAGGTGTTAGCCAAGATACATTTTTGGCTCATGCTTGGGCGGGACAGCGAACACTGCGTTTAGCTGATGGCCCTGATCAAGTGCATATGATGCAATTAGGCCGCGATTTAGCTAAGCGGTTCGCGTCGTAATTTATCGACTGACTAATCTTGTCGGTTTAATCACAACAAAAGAGTAAGAATAGATGTCAGTGAATGCGCCAATTGATATTGAAAAATTAACCCAATACTTAGAAGCACATGTGCAAGACTTTAGCGGTCCTGTTACCCTGAGCAAGTTCTCTGGTGGTCAATCCAACCCCACTTATAAAGTCACCGCAGCTTGCGGTGAATATGTATTGCGCATGCAACCCTTGGGAAAGTTATTGAAGTCTGCCCATGCCGTTGATCGCGAATACCGTGTACTTGCTGCTTTGAGTAACTCTGAGGTACCAGTGGCTAAGGTTTATCACCTCTGCCAAGACAGCACTGTTATTGGTTCGATGTTTTATTTAATGGAGTTTTGTGACGGTCAGGTATATTGGCGGGCAGCACTACCTGAAATTAGCGATAATCAATACCGCAGCGCAGTTTATGATGAAATGAACAAAGCTTTAGTGGCATTGCACAGCGTTGATGTTAGCGCTATTGGTTTGGCTGATTACGGCAAAGCTGGCAATTATTTTCAACGGCAACTAGAGCGCTGGACACAACAATACAAACTTTCTGAATTAACACCTATTCCAGCCATGCAGCAATTGAGTGAATGGCTATGTGCTAACCAACCCAAAGACGATGGCCGAGTCTGTTTAGTGCACGGTGATTTTCGCTTAGACAATATGATGTTTGCTAAATCACAACCAAAATTACTGGCGATACTCGACTGGGAGCTGTCCACCTTAGGCCATCCTTTTGCTGATTTAGCTTATCAATGCATGGGGCTGCGCATGCCCTCGGGTATGGGAGAAATTGATGGTTTACTCGGAATTGATAGAACTCAATTAGGCATTCCCAGTGAAGCAGAATATGTAGCACAATACTGTCAGCGCATGGGCATTGAAAAAATTGACGATTGGGTATTCTGTTTGGCCTTTAGCTTTTATCGTCTAGCGGCGATAGCCCAAGGGGTAGCTAAGCGAGCCACGCAAGGCAATGCATCAAATGCCAATGCGCAAAAAATAGGCCAGTACGTTAAACCATTGGCTGAAATGGCGTTGTCTATTATTGCCGAAGATCGGACTGCACCAGCAACTTAATAAAATACAATAACTCAACACCAATATGCGCGTTTACAACACATATGCGATAGACATAGACACACCACACATATAGCTAAGGATTTTTTTATGGATGCACTATTAGATTTTACCGATAAGGTTGCTGTTATTACCGGTGCTGCACAAGGGTTTGGCAAATTATTAGCGGAGCAGCTGGCTCAACGTGGCGCGAAACTGGTGATCAGTGATGTCAATCAAGCAGCCGTTCAGCAAGTTGCCGAGCAAATCGCTTTATCAGGAGCTGAAGTTATCGCAATCCAGTGTGATGTAGCACAAAACCTGCAATGTAAAGCACTGGTAGATACTGCTATCAGCCATTACCAAAAGGTAGACATTGCAGTCAATAACGCCGGTATTGCCCATGATTATTCACCGCTACACCAGCTTGATGAAGGGGTGTTAGATCAACAATTTGCTGTCAATGTTAAAGGCGTGCAGTTTGGTATGAGTCATCAAATTGAACAAATGTTACTGCAAGGTGGCGGGACTGTACTCAATGTTAGCTCTATGGCTGGGTTAGGTGGTGCGGCCATGGTTGGCGCTTATGCTATGGCTAAACATGCGGTACTTGGTTTAACTAAAACTGCTGCTATTGAGTACGCCAAGTACAATATTCGCGTCAATGCTGTTTGTCCATTTTTTAGTTATACAAAAATGGTCACCGATATGGCCGATGGTGATACCTTGGCGAAACTCAGTAAAACTACACCAATGCGCCGTTTAGCCGAGCCTGAGGAAATAGTCGCGGTCATGTTGATGATGATTTCCCCGGGAAATACCTACATGACAGGTCAATGCGTTGCCATAGATGGTGGTTTTTCTGCATCGTAAATAGCCGTGTAATAAAGCGTGTTATCTTTTCAATATTACTTATCAGTAGAGTCAAATACAGAGGGCTAAGCCTAGTGTATTTGACACACAGTTAAGCATTTCTTTGCCAGTGGATTCAATTGCCATACCTTGGTTGTGTGGCAAACCTCGATCACTTCTGACGGCTGTAAATGTCAGCCGTTTAAACGCAATATGTTATTCTAGGTTGCCAAAATAACGGTAATAACAGTCACTGAACAATTGATTAAAATCAACCACTATAATTTAAAAATTCAATATTTTTTCGTAAGTTACCTTGTCAGAACAGCTATTGCCAGCAATACTAAAAAGTGTCTTTGCTTGTATTAACGACAACGATCGTTGTCAAACAAAGCCAGTTACTTGTCTGTGTTGTTCAGCGCGGTGAGTAATGTTCTCGCAATACGGACTCATGTTAAGCAAGGAGAAAATACCATTATGACGGTAAACAAACCTATTATTGTTTTTGGTACGGGCAGAAGCGGTACCACGATTTTTCATCAAATGTTATCTGAACACCCTGAACTGGCTTGGATATCTGAGCTGGTCAATAAATTTCCCAGTAAACCGCATCTCAATCAAATGCTAATGAAAGCATTTGAATATGAGCAAGTAGAACACTTACTGAGAAAGAAAATTTATCCTGGTGAGTGTTATGATTTTTGGAACTTTCATTGCCCTGGTTTTGCTGAACCATGCCGAGATCTTAGGGCAGACGATCTCAGTGTTAGAATGAAAAAAAACATCATTAGCGCCATGTCGCAACTGACCACAGCAAAGCGCAATCGACTTTTACTAAAAGTCACTGGCTGGCCAAGATTGGGCTTTTTATCTGAGGTTTTTAATGATGCAAAATTTGTTCACATCACTAGAGATGGTCGAGCTGTGGCTAACTCCCTATTTAATGTAGAATTTTGGCGAGGCTGGGGAGGCCCTGAAAAATGGCGTTGGGGAAACTTATCTAAAGCCTACCAGCGTGAATGGCAAGATCGCGATCAATCGTTTATCGTATTGGCAGCAATTCAATGGAAGATTTTAATGGACGCTGCTGAAAACACTATTAAACACATTGATAAGTCACAGATCATCGAAGTTAAGTACGAGCAACTATGTGAAGATCCCATGCCTTTGATGCAACAAATTGCCGATTTTTGCGAAATTGAGTGGAGTGGTCAATTTCAAGCCAGATTGAATAAATACAAGTTGCGCAATACCAATAACAAATATCAACAACACCTAAATATGCAACAGCAACAGCAATTGAATGAAGTGCTGGCTGAATACTTGCATCGCTATGGTTATGAATAACGCGATGATCATCAATTTAATGAGAATATAAAAAAATTGGGCTTGATGTATAAATGCTGTTTTAACAGTGATATCAATTAGAAAGGTTAAAAATAGGATTAAACAATTAAATTAAACAATTAAATTAAACAATCAAATTAAACAATAGCTCAAAAAAGTAATGGCAAACAGCAAATATAACAAGCAACAAGTTAACTTTTGTAAAAAACAACAAATTTGACCATTGATTTGTTATTTGCAAATTGCAAATTGCAAAAAAACACAACTTTACACCACTATTTTTATCTAAAATAATATAAAATTGTTTTAAATCAGTTGTTTAATTATTGGTATGTAAAATGCTTTGACTAAATCAGTGATAACTTAACTGATCGGAGTTAAAGATGAAATTGATATTGTCGTCATTATTTACCCTAAGTTTATTGTCGATACCTACATCGGCAATTGATTGGAAGTGGATTGGTGATACGACCGCAGTAGTCACCAACTTTACTGAAGCTTTTAATACCGATGGTTCCCCCAAAAACTTGGTTAATATTGCCAACCGTTTAGATGCAGATTTACTCGATGATTTTTATGGTATGGTACCAGAAGGGGTTCAGGTACCCAACGCATTGCTCACTACCAGTTTT
>JBELHO010000047.1:0-4907 GCA_042091375.1 Thalassotalea sp.
AGAGCTCAACTGCTCGTGTGTTCATGAAAGCTGGTAACGGTGCAATTACAATTAACAAACGCGACATTTCTGTCTATTTTGGCCGTGAAACGGCTCGTATGGTTGTTCGTCAACCGTTAGAGTTAGTCGAAATGTTGGAAAAGTTTGACTTTAACATCACTGTTGTTGGCGGTGGTATTTCTGGTCAAGCGGGCGCTATCCGCCACGGTATTACCCGTGCGCTGATGGAGTTTGACGAAACTTTACGCAGTGATCTGCGCAAAGCTGGTTTCGTTACTCGCGATGCCCGTAAAGTTGAGCGTAAGAAAGTTGGTTTACACAAAGCGCGTAAACGCCCACAATTTTCAAAGCGTTAATTTTTACTTTTTGTATATGCAAAAACCGGCTTATTGCCGGTTTTTTTATGTCTTAAAACCGACCTATATAAACACCACAAAGTATCAAAAATAACACTTATATCAGAACCATTTTCGCCTAGTTAGTGATGACTCAAGCAGTCACTGGTGTGGTTAAAATTTATACTAAATTAAAATGTGCTCGCCAGATAAAAAGCAGCTGCGCAGATCACATAATGTCAATAAAACCCTGTTTTTGCGAATGATTCTTATTCACTTGTGATAATTGCTTTGCTGGACAAAATAAATACAAAAATATTGCTATATGTTGCTTCAAATAGGGGAATTTCCTTGTAAAAAATAGGGGTTTTCATTATCATCAAATACAATATTTATTATAGAAAGTTTGTTTAAGCAGAAGCAGTTTTTCCTCTTTAGTTGTAAATACTCTTTATCGTTTAATCAATACATTAATTGGAGATGTTGGATGAGCAATGCGACCGTGAATAACGGCCGTCGACGCTTTTTAACCGCAGCTACTTCGGTAGTTGGCGGCGTTGGTGTTGTCGGTATAGCTGTACCTTTCATTGGCTCTTGGAATCCCAGCGCAAAAGCAAAAGCGGCAGGGGCACCAGTTGAGATCAATGTAGATAAAATTGAACCAGGGCAATTAATCCGCGCAGAATGGCGTGGTAAACCAATCTACGTAGTGCGCAGAACTGATGACATAATTGCCCAATTGTCAACACTTGACTCCAAGCTAAAAGATCCAAAATCAGAAAAACAACAACAACCCAGTTACGCCACAAATACCCATCGTTCAATAAAACCTGAGTTTTTGGTGGCTCTAGGGGTATGTACCCATTTAGGTTGTGCTCCAACCTACCACAAAGGCGACTTCGCAGAAAAAGTTGAAGGCGTTAAAGACGGTTTCTTCTGTCCGTGTCACGGCTCTACTTTTGACATGGCTGGGCGTGTTTTTCAAAGTGTACCAGCGCCCACTAACCTAGTCGTCCCTGAACATTCCTATACTGCCGACAACACCTTGTTAATTGGTGTTGGTCAAGGAGATGCATAATGTTTGATAATTTTATCGCTTGGCTCGACAAGCGTTTACCTGTTTCTGAAGCTTGGAATAAACATTTAGCTCAGTACCCCGCGCCAAAAAACTTTAACTTTTGGTACTTTTTTGGCTCTTTAGCCATGTTAGTTTTGGTCAATCAGATACTTACCGGTATTTGGTTAACTATGAGCTACGAGCCTTCAGGCGATGGTGCTTTTGCCTCGATTGAATACATCATGCGCGATGTCGATTACGGTTGGCTACTGCGCTATATGCACTCCACCGGTGCTTCAGCATTCTTTATTGTGGTTTACATGCACATGTTTCGCGGCATGATGTACGGCTCTTACCAAAAACCACGGGAATTACTGTGGATATTTGGCATGTTGATCTTTTTAGTATTAATGGCTGAAGCGTTCATGGGCTATTTATTGCCTTGGGGTAATATGTCGTATTGGGGAGCACAAGTTATTATTTCGCTATTTGGCGCTATACCAATTATTGGCGATGATTTAACTCAATGGATCCGCGGTGATTATGTGATCTCCGGTGCTACTCTTAACCGCTTCTTTGCCTTGCACGTTGTGGCTATGCCTCTAGTATTAGTGGTGCTAGTTTTCTTACATATTTTGGCGTTGCACGAAGTCGGCTCTAATAACCCCGAAGGCACCGACATTAAAAAGAAGAAAGGCAGTGTCAAGCCGGAAGAATTAAGTCAGTTTACCTTCCATAAATCCTACACCGACAAGTACGATATCGTCGATGCTATTCCTTTCCACCCCTATTATTCAGTGAAGGATATCGTCGGTGTTGCGGTATTTTTAATTCTTTTTTGTTGGGTAATGTTCTTTGCCCCTGAAGGTGGTGGTTACTTTATTGAAGCTCCCAACTTTGAACCGGCAAACGGCTTAAAAACACCTGAGCATATTGTTCCTGTATGGTACTTTGGCCCGTTTTATACCATTTTGCGAGTAGTACCTGATAAGTTATTAGGGGCTATTGCCATGTTTGGTGCGATTATCATGCTGTTTGCTTTACCTTGGTTTGATCGCGGTACAGTGAAGTCGATTAAATTCCGCAGCACTATTCACACCGTCAATTTAATACAATTTGCCATTTCATTTATTATCCTTGGTATTTTAGGTACCTTGCCAGCATCGCCAACTGCAAACTTAATTGGCACAATCGCAAGTTTTGGCTACTTTGGCTTCTTTATAGCCTTGTGGTTTTACAGTAAAAATGAAAATACTAAACCAGTGCCAGAGAGGGTTTCGGGATAATGAGAAATTTGATATTCACCATATTAGTTGCTTTTCCTATGTTGGCTTTGGCCGCTGGTCCTAGCATTCCATTAGAAAAAGCAAATAATGATCTCACTGATAAAGAGTCTTTAAAGCGAGGCTTTATGGCATATCAGCTTCAGTGTTTGGGTTGTCATGAACTCAAGTATCAAAGGTACAACCGTACGTTTGCCGACTTAGGGATCAGTGACCAAGACGGTGTCGCCAATTATATGTTTACTGGCGAAAAAGTTGGTGATCACATAACCAACGCTATGCCGGCGAAAGAAGCCGCTGAGTGGTTTGGTGCAGCGCCACCAGATTTAACCCTAGAAGCCAGGTTGCGCAGTCCTGATTGGATCTACACCTATTTGACCACTTTTTACGTTGACGAAGAACGCCCTTTTGGGGTCAACAATAAAGTCTACAAAGACGTTGCTATGCCGCATGTATTACAAAACTTACAAGGTATTCGCACTATGGATGCCGACGGCAATTTAAGTGAAGCTTCTGGTGGTAGTATGACCACAGAAGAATTTGAAGCTTATGCTCGTGACTTGACCAACTTTTTGGAGTACGTGGGTGAGCCAAATAAACTTGAGCGCAAAGCCCTAGGTTATAAAGTGATTGGTTTCTTAGTAGTGTTCTTAATCTTAGCTTTCTTCTTGAAGAAAGAATACTGGCGCGATGTGCATTAGCCAGTAATTGTTACTCAATAGCAGTTCAGTAAAAATGGGAGCTAAATGCTCCCATTTTTTTGCAATTAATGATTGGCTATTACGCTGCTCAAGGCGAGGAAAAACAGCACTGGATAAAATTTTCGCTAGCGCTGTACCGTTAAAAACGTTGCATTTTTCAGCTAATTTAACTAGAATCGTCGCACTATTCGAGAGCCGAAAGTTATTTTATCCTCAGCTATCAGATTTATGGGTTTTTATGTGTACAGTCACACATTTACAACCACTGCTCAGCGGTTAAAATAGATTTATGAATGTTCAAGCTCTGGCTCGATATTTGTTGAGTATTCCATGAAAAGTATTGTTAACACTGGTTATTGCTCCCAGTAGCATGGGGTCAGCAGTGTTTTTTGTTTATACCAACAGGGTTATCCCCCTGTTGTTTTTTTAATAGTTTCAATTTTGGAGGCATTATGGCCATAGCTGCAAACAAACGCTCGGTGATGAACTTATATTCTCATGCAGACGATATGTACAGTCATCAAACCCGCATTGTTTTAGCCGAGAAAGGTGTTGGCGTAGATATTCACTTAGTCGATTTGGCAAACTTGCCAGAAGATTTATTAGATCTTAACCCTTATGGCACAGTGCCCACTTTAATTGACCGCGAATTAGCTTTGTATCAAGCGTCGATTATCATTGAGTATTTAGACGAGCGCTTTCCTCATCCACCGTTGATGCCAGTTTATCCAGTTTCTCGCGGTCGCAGTCGGTTAATGATGCACCGCATTGAGCAAGACTGGTATAGCTTGGCAAAAACTATTTTAAACGGTCCTGCCGAGCAAGCGGCTAGCGCCCGTCAAGAATTAAAAGAAAGTATATTGAGTGTTGCACCTATTTTAAATGAAGCGCCGTATTTTATGAGTGAAGAATTTAGTCTAGTTGATTGTTATTTAGCACCATTGCTTTGGCGCTTACCGGTTTTCGGTATTGAACTAAACGGACAAGGCTCAAAAGAACTGAAAACCTACATGTTGAAAGTATTTGAACGAGAGTCGTTCCAAGCGTCATTAACTGAAGCTGAGCGTGAATTGCGCTTTGGCAACGCCGTTTAATATCGATGGATAAATCAATGACATCAACCATGTCATCGACTAAGCCCTATTTGGTTAGGGCTTTTTACGAGTGGATTTCAGATAACCAAATGACCCCATACATTGTCGTCGATGTCAGTGTATACGGCGTCAGTGTGCCATTAGCTTATGTTAATGGTGGACAAATTATCTTAAATATCTCTCTCGGTGCGGTTGGTGCAATATCTATGGCAGGTGAATACATTGAGTTCAGTGCGCGTTTTGGCGGTAAATTAGAGAACTTAACCATACCTTATGGGGCTATTTCTGCCATTTATGCCAAAGAAAACGGTGCTGGCACCTCGCTTGAAATAGAGCACCCTTCGCCAGAGGAAATCACTGAACGCGAGGGTAAAGCGCCATCGCCACTGACTGCCGTAGACACTAAATCCGCGGAAAAAGCTAAAGCTGTGACAGAA
>JBELHO010000047.1:5007-25088 GCA_042091375.1 Thalassotalea sp.
CCTTAAACTAAGCCGTAAAGTTTATTGTTGTAAGTATTCAAACATTTTATAGACTTGACTTACACCACTGATATTTCTGGTTATTTCTACTGCAGTGTCGGCATCACGGGCATTGACCAAGCCCATTAAAAATACTTCACCGTTTTCAGTGACCACTTTGATCTGTGTAGCTAAAAGGTTTTCATTGCTAAACAGTGCAGTTTTCACTTTAGAGGTAAGCCACATATCATTGCTTGTGGTAGTAAAGCTGGTGGTATTGCCTATGCGTATTTGGTCGTAAACAAGCTCAACCTCAGGTACATTATTGAGGGTTTTGATCGCCAGATCTCTGAGATAGGTGTTGGGCGCTTGGCCAACAACTAATAGCTTCCTATTGACACTCACCACTTGTAAGTTGGAATTATCAGCGATGCCCTCAGCCTCTTTTAAGGCGGTATGGGCAGCAAACTCTATTTTCGTATCTGTGATTTGATCACTAATGGTTCTGTTGTCATTGGCAACCGATACCCCACTGCCGACTACACCGATCACCGCCGCAGTCACACAGCCTTGCAACAGTGCTGCTACAGTAACTACAAGGGCAGCATTTTTTAATCTGGTCATGGTTTAATCTTCAGTTTGGGGAAATAAGGTAGTATCAATAATGTCACACAAGCAATGAATGACTACTAAATGCACTTCTTGGATCCGAGCTGTGCGCGGCGATGGTACGCGAATTTCAACATCGTTATCGCCCAGTAAGCCAGCAATATTTCCGCCGTCTTGTCCTGTTAACGCAATAATAGGCATGTCTCTAGCAACAGCAGCCTCTATTGCCTTAATGACATTTCGCGAGTTACCACTGGTAGAAATAGCCAACAACACATCACCTTGATTACCTAGGGCGCGAACCTGTTTGGAAAATACTTCATCGTAATGGTAGTCGTTAGCAATAGAGGTAATAGTCGAACTGTCTGTGGTCAAAGCGATAGCAGGTAAACTGGGGCGTTCAGTCTCATAACGATTCAACAGTTCGGCTGAAAAGTGTTGTGCATCACCAGCAGAGCCGCCGTTGCCACATGATAGAATTTTATGACCGGCCAATAAACTTTGTACCATGATCATACCTGCTTGCTCTATGGGGCCAGCGAGCACTTCACTAGCAGCAATTTTAGTTTGTATACTCTCAGTAAAATTACTTTTAATTCGATCTAGCATAAAGTCGGTAGTCTCCATCAATTTTTTTCGTAAAAGGCATTTTTCAGCCAAGTAATATCGGGGTAGTTTGTACCACCAGTAACAGCGATGACATCAAATCTACATGCAGTATTATATTCTTTTAAACCACATTGTTGCAGATAAAATGCGGCAGTTTTAATAATTTTTTGTTGTTTTGTTGGCGTAATTGCCGAAACAGCGCCACCAAAGAGGTCATTTTTACGGTATTTGACCTCAATAAAGACTATAGTCGCTTGCTCTTTCATTACCAAGTCTATTTCCCCAAAGCGACAGTGAAACTTGCTGTTGAGCATGTTTAGCCCTTGCGCACAGAGATAGCGCGCAGCTAGTTGCTCGCCAATATCACCGAGCGTTTTAGGAGATACGAGGGAATTTTTGTGCTTATTCCACAGCAAAAGGTATCACCTTATCTTCTTGGTAAGTCCCCCAGATCAAACTCCTAGTCAGGGTGTTATCGGCGGTCAATTGCAAAATACCGGTTTGCCCATAATGGCGAATGTAAGCATGGCGACGCATTTTATTAATTTTTCCCAGCAAAGAGAAGCTGTCGTAACCCATAGCGAAAATGCGTTGCAAACTGTCACTTTTTTGCGGCCACAACTGCTTATTAAGTTGTTTAAGTGCTTTGTTTTGTTGATCACTTGCCAACAACCAAGGTATTTCAGTAAAAGCCAGACCGGCTAGATCGCGGCTATCCCGCTGAGTAGACATATCACTGTGACTGCGCGAGCTGGCGAAAATAGGTATAGGATCAGCAAACGGGCTGGTGTTGACATCGATATAGGGTTTGAGCAATCGGGTTTCCCTACTATTGCCTATCAAGTAGACCATATCCAAATCACGGCGGTTGCGGGTTTCAGTTTCTAGGCTTGGTTCAACCCTAATTTGCAGATCTTTAATGCGGTTTTCGCTAAAGTTAACATCTAAACTGCGTTTCAGTTGCTGCTGTATATCTTCTTGTCGATCAAAATAAAAGATTTCCGGGGTTTGATTAGTGATCTTTTGCCATTGCGCTAAAAATGCCGAAGCCATTCGCTGACTGACCTGGTCTTGATGACTAAACACAATAGGCTGTTGGTAATTGCGATTACTCAGTATCGAGGCAGCTTGTACGGCTTCGTCCTCTGGCAACATTGACAAGGCAACACAGTGATCGGGAACTTGCTCATTGACTGGTATGTTTAGCAATATAGTCGGTAGTTGAAGATCAGTTTGTTTAACATATTCGCTAACTTTTGGCTTAAGTAATGGGCCGATCACTCGGTCAATGGCTAAGCTTGTCAGAGTTTCTGGCAAACGGGTCATATCCAGTTGAGATGAATCAATAAAGTGAAGGGTTATTTGCGGGTCATTATTAAACGCGGCAAGAATACCTTGTTGTGCTGACTTACCCGCCATACTTTGTTTACCCGACAAAGGTAAGATAACCGCAACATTGTCAATCATCACCAATTCGTCATCTAACTGATTTTGCAGGGCAATCACTACGTTTTGAGCTGGGTGGCTGGGAAAACTGCGTTGCCATTGGCGCAAGTAACGATTAAAGGTTTGTTGTTGATCACCAAATTTATGGGCAAAAAATAGCAATTGCTGCCAACCTTTGCTGTGCGGTGGCGCCCGTTTTACTAACTGCTTGACTTGCCAATCAGACAATAAAGTCAGCTGCTGCCAAAGGGCTTGGTAGTCGGGGGTATTACCAGTATCGCTGTTCTCGTCTAGGTCTACAGCGTAAAGTTGTGCCTCAGCCGCCGCTACTGGCAAACCTCTGGCCTGTTGCACCTTGGCTAGTAATTGATAGTAATGGCTTAGTTGCGCAATATTAGGTTGCGCAATATTAGGTTGAGCAATATCAGCACTGCCTAGCAAAGCCTTTGCGGCAGTTAATTGTTGCTCGGCTAAATCCATTTGTTGCAATAAATATAGGCTCTCTGCTTGAATTAATTTAATCTTATACAGTGAATTGGCATCGGTGCTCAGTGCAGTGACTTGCAGAGCTAACCACAAGGCACGAGAGTAATTTTGTTCAGCAATATAGGCTTCGCTGGCTTTGATTAAGGTGTTTACAGCCACTTCTGGTGTCTCAGTGGTAGCTTGTTCAACAAGTTCTCTCGCCGAACTACCTGATGTTGCTGACATCGGTTTTACTGGTTCAACATTTGCTACCGGTTGTTGAACACTGACGCGACTAGTGCAGTTAGACAAAAAACTGACTAGTACAAGGATCACCATCAGGCGCACAGTGGAAAAAAAGGTTGAATCGCTCACAAATGAACATCCGTTATTGTTTGAGACATAGGCTGAGTTTATAATAAACGTCATCTTACTTTGTCACAACATAAGTTAGCAAAAATGAATCACTCAGCTGCGCAATCTGGCACTTTATACATAGTTGCAACCCCGATAGGAAACTTAGCTGACATCACTCAGCGAGCTATTGAGGTACTCTCTTCTGTTGACATCATTTGCTGTGAAGATACTCGCCATAGCAAGAGATTACTCTCTGCCTTGGCAATTAGCAATCGCACCTTATCTCTGCACGATCACAATGAAAGACAAAAACAACAATACATTGCCGAGCTGTTGCAATCTGGAAAAAATATCGCCTTAGTGTCTGACGCTGGAACGCCATTGATCAGTGATCCCGGTTTTCACTTAGTGCGACATTGTCAACAGCAGGGGCTCAAGGTGTCGCCGATACCCGGTGCTTGTGCTGCGATTTCGGCGCTGTCTGTGGCCGGTTTGCCCACCGATAGGTTTACTTTTGAAGGCTTCTTACCGGCTAAATCTGCTGCCCGACAAAAAGTGTTGGCCGATCTTGCCAGCGAAACGCGCACTATGGTTTTTTACGACGCGCCAAGGCGAGCTATTGATACCATCAGCGACATAGTCGAGGTCTTAGGCGGCGCACGTCGTTTGGTGATCGCTAGAGAGCTGACCAAAACTTTTGAGACAGTTTACGCCGACAGTGCCGATAATATTTTGCAATGGTTGGCGAGTGATGCCAACCAATTAAAAGGTGAAATGGTGCTAGTGATCAGCGGGGCGGTATTGACTGAATCGACTATTTCAGCACCAGTGCTAGCCACCTTAAAGCTGTTATTAGCTGAAATGAAACCGAAAAAGGCCTGTGCCATTACTGCCAAAATACACGGCGTTAACAAAAATGAGTTATACGACTACAGCTTAACCTTAAAATCCTGAGTTATTGGCCATCGATGACCTTCTCAGATCACAGCCAGCCTTTTTGTTGGGCAATACGCGCCGCATCAATGCGATTACTGGCGTTGAGTTTGGATATGGCTTCAGACAGGTAATTTCTTACCGTGCCTTCTGATAAAAAAAGCTGTTGGGCAATTTCAGTAGTCTTCAGACCTTTACTGGCCAGCGATAAGGCCTTGCGTTCTTTTGTTGATAACGGATCATTGTCATCCAAAGCCGCTATGGCTAATTCAGGATCAATCACTTTTTTACCACCCATTACACTATTAACCGCATTGATCAGGTATTCAGATGGCGCTTCTTTTAAGATAAAAGCATTAACCCCAGCATTGAGAGCCCTTTTAATATAACCGGCTTTGGCAAAAGTGGTCATCACCATAGTGCGAATTGATGACTGGCTGCTGGCCAGTTTCTCAATTAACTCAATGCCATTCATCTCGGGCATCTCGACATCGGTTAACACTATGTCAGGTTGGTATTGCGCAATCAACTCAAGGGCTACCGCGCCGTTTTCGGCTTGTGCCACCACGTTAATATTCTCTTCAAGGCTTAACAATGCCGATACGGCACCGCGCACTAATGCCTGATCTTCAACGACAATAATATTAATCATCAACACCCTCGGGTAAAGTAATGGTTATGCGAAAACCTTGCTGATGGTCAATAACACAGCGGCCACTTAACTGCTCACAGCGCTGGGTTATGCCATCTAGACCATTGCCAACAGTAAAACTATCGACTTGACCATTATCGGCGATCAGCACAGACACTGTTTGCTGCGCTGATGACAAGTGTATATCAACAGTATCACCTTGACTGTGTTTGAGTATATTGGTCACCGCTTCGGTTAAAATTAACAACAAACAAGATTCGTTTTGCGGTGATAACTGCTCACAACTATTGGTTAATTGCACTTTAAAACCATGATGGGTTAAGTTGTGTTGCAATTGGCTTAATTGCGCGGCAAAATTTTGTTGTTTAAGGCCTGATATGGCTTGCCTAACTTGCGATAATATATCCCTACTCAGCTCGGCAACCTGTTTGATTTCAGCTTGTGCTAAGGTATCGTTATTGCGGTCTAAATATTTCTCAGCGAGCTCAGCTTTTAAGGCGATAGAGGTCAGTGAATGACCGATCACATCGTGTAAGTCACGAGAAATACGCTCACGTTCGGCAATGGTGGCCAACTGTTCTATCGCGGTTTGACTGACTTGTTGCTGTTGTGCATGTAGCCGATCTTTGCGTTCGGCTTGTCCCATAAACAGCAATGCCGTACTAATGATCAGCGGTGGCGCAATGAAATACCAG
The DNA here is from genome assembly GCA_042091375.1 of Thalassotalea sp. Classification (GTDB taxonomy): domain Bacteria; phylum Pseudomonadota; class Gammaproteobacteria; order Enterobacterales; family Alteromonadaceae; genus JBELHO01. The sequence goes on from JBELHO010000047.1 coordinate 10,753, forward strand.
TCGAGAAAATTAAAACTAAACGCCGCCAATAACACCGCAATAATAATAACTAACAAGCCTGCGGCCGCTTTTTTGGCAGTAAAATTAAAGCCGCAAAAAAACGCAATAAAGCCAAATAATGCCTGAGTACCGGGCGTGATATAGGTAGCAGCTACGCAGAGTGTGATCATCAACACAACAATGGGCAGTACTCGCTCACCTTTGGCATTGGCTGCTTTAAAATAAAGGTAGATGAAACACAGATAGACAATAACAGAGACAGCAATCTTACTGACACTAAAAAACTGACTGTTAAATATCATCGGTAAAAAATAGAAGCCGGTAAAGATTAACGGTGACCAAACCCAATAGGGCCTGTTGCCGTCAATGAGGCTTTGATTAAATTGATCTGACATATATCACTCCGTTAGGACAATAGCTTAACTAAATAGGTTGGCCAATACCAATGCTGTTTGTTGTGATTGCTCGCCAACGTTGATGCAATACATAAATACTACACAAATAAATCACCACAATAATAAAAGGGATCAGGGTAAATCTGTGCTCGGGAAACCAAAGCCAAGCGATGGTGATAGCCAAAGTGCGAATGATCGCGTGAAACACGCCAACTTTATGGGCTATGATCCAACTTAACGGTAACCACATGATGCCAGTTAGCACCCCTAAGGTCAGTGGAATAGAGGTATGATCTTGTAATGCAAACGGAATGGCCATAGCAAAACAAAGTAATGACATCACCATGACATGCAAAAATAATGCGTCAAATGGATTCATTTCTCCGCGTTTAGCAATAAGTGTTTCACCGGTAAATTTCGATAAAAAAACCGCCAAATAAAAAATTGAACCTGTGCCGATATAAAAGGGTAATACCATCTGCTCGGCGGAAACAAACAGTGACATCACCCCTAAAATAAACCAAACAAGGCAACCAGCTATTGGCATGGTGATCAGTTTTTTTTGTTTGAACTCTTGTCGGTATTGACTTAGTGACATTTCTTTCATCATAAACGCTCTTGGTTATAGCAAACCCAAGCGGTGCAAGCTTGGGTTTACCCAGTTAAATAGGGGGTAGCTGTATTTATTGATTGTTGTTGAGTAACATTTGCGCCCAGCCGTAATTAGGTGCTATGGCTAAAGCGGCTTGAAAATCTGCCAGTGCGGCGACTTTATTATCGCTACTCAACTGGGCTAATCCACGCCAGACATAGGCTTCGGCATTACCCCATGACAGGGTTGAAGCATCTTGAGGGTACAACTCAACAGCGCGATCAAGGGCTTGCAGTGCACGGCTTTTACTACCACCAAACATACTTGGCGTGTTGTAGGCACTGATCCCTTGCACTAAATAGGCTCTGGGATTAGCTTTGTTTAACTTTAGACCGCGATCGATAGCAAATTGCGCTTTTGGGCCGTAATACATGCCTTTGATCGGTTGATAGGCAACTTTTAAACCATACACTTGCGCTAGTAACACCCAAGCTTCATCATCGCTTGGCAGTTGTTCAGTTAAGGTTTCTAAAGTGCTTATCGCTAAATCTAAGTGGTGATTTGCCTGCTCAGGCAAACCTTGCAAATTTTCGCTAATGGCCAAACGATAATGAGCCAATGCTTGTTCATACCCTTGGTATTGCTCTGCGAGTTTAATTAGTTCTTGGCTGTTGAGGTTCATTGCCGCATTTTCTATCACATCAATATCGGCTTGACTGGCTTGCACAGCAAATGCGCTGCTCAGTAGTAACAATAATAAAGATTTCATTAGTTTTATCCTTTTTTGACTAAGTGTGCTCGATTGCTTGTTTATTGTGAGCCAATACAAAGCATAAAATTAGAGATCATTGTCATGACTTTACCATGACAAATGTCATGGACTTTTTGCCTTATTCACGTAAAATGCGCTGCGAGTTAACCAGACAATCGCTGCCTAATTTATCGCGATATTTTTAGGGGGAGGAAAGTCCGGGCTCCAATGAGCAGGGTGCCAGGTAACGCCTGGGCGGCGTGAGCCGACGACAAGTGCAGCAGAGAGAAGACCGCCGATGGCTTGTTTACAAGTACAGGTAAGGCTGAAAGGGTGCGGTAAGAGCGCACCGGATTGCTGGTAACAGTAATTGCAAGGTAAACTCCACCCGGAGCAAGACCAAATAGGGTTTCATTACTTTCGATAGTATACGCGTGGCTCGCGCGGAAACCGGGTAGGTTGCTTGAGCCTTAGAGCGATTTAAGGCCTAGACGAATGATTGTCACTTTCACTAGAAAGGTACAGAACCCGGCTTATGTGTTAACTCGCAAATTTTAGTAGCCGCTTGTTTTCTCGCTTAGAAAACAAGCGGTTTTCTAAAACCTTGGCGATCAGGATACAACTACAAAGGTTGATTACAGCCAAGGCTCAGCTCTTCAGGCTTAGCTTCTTAGGTATAGCTACTTAGGCTTAACTACTTAGGCTTAACTTCTTAGGTATAGCTACTTAGGCTTAACTAACTGGGCTTAGCTTCTTAGGTATAGCTACTTAGGCTTAACTACTTAGGCTTAGCTACTTAAGCATAGCTATCTAGGCAATATAATATTCATCGAAGCGACAAACCCCCAACCGTCAAGTCCTCCCTGAGGACTATCAAGCCAATAGCGCACTCCCGCACCTAAACTTACCGGCAACTTGCCAAAGCGCATTAATTTACTCACTGAGAATTTCACTGGTACCGTCCATTCATCAGTAGTGCCAGCTATTTTTAATCACCATTTGCGCAGCGAAGCAATAATCAAGCGAATCGATAAGTAGCAATAAGACATACCATTTTGTCTAATAAAAAAATGTGCAAATTTAGTTGCGTATAAATTTTTTATTCAGCAATATATTGACTCAGAGTAGCTGAAACTATTTTTAGTTATTCTAAAAGGACATTCACTAATATATTTTCAAAATTAAACTAAAATAGTGAACTGGTATTTTATTGGAGAAATTTATGCCCCGGAACCACTCCCTTAACCTCAGAAATAATCCCATAGCATCACAAAAAAAATTTTTTTTAAAAATTATCCACTTTATAAAACAGTGGCGTTTTTTCAGTATTGCTGCAACCTTGAGCTTTATGGTTGCATGTGACAGTGGCGGAACCAGTGGGCTTGCCGATGACCCTAACGCAATTCTTCCTCCCCCGCCATATTGGCAATCTGTAACACCTGATTTTAGCTTAGATCAAGACCGACCTACTATTACCCTGACGGGTGACAAGGTAGTTATTTTGAGCCTCAATGAAGAATACGATGATCCAGGAGCAACGGCTAGTGATCTTCAAGATGGGGACATAACTGCTGACATCATAGTTGATAACCAAGTGACGAGTAATGTCGCGGGTGATTATTTTATTCGTTATCAAGTCGCTGACTCATCAGACAAGTCAGCTATTGATGGGGTCAGAATTGTGCGAATTATCGACGATACTCCTGTCGAAATTTCACCCCGACCTTTCGGTAGTTCGCAGTCACATTTGGGGTATTTAGAGCATTTACCTGCTGATTATGGCCAAGATCCTGATAAAAAATACCCGCTATTGATTTACAACCATGGCAATGGAGCTAATGTAGAATTTTCAGGTGCAGATCCATTAGGTGCTTTGGGTGCCTTACTCCAAAACAGTGGTCCTCCTCTGTTGCTCCATGCCGGTAAATGGGATGCAGATTTGCCTTTCATCGTGTTAATGCCGCAATTTGGTAATATTGACAACATTGATCCGTCCGCGAGAATTAACGCATTTGTTGATTATGCTTTGAATACATACAGTATTGATGAGTCGAAATTATATTTCACTGGCTGGAGTCAAGGTGGGTTTTTGAGTTTCCAGTACGCTATTGATCACGCAGACCGTGTAGCCGCAATCATCTCAGTTTCAGGTGGGCTAGCAGTAGATCCGAATAATTTGCCAGATAATTTTTGCAATATTGAAGATGTGCCCATTTGGGCACTTCATGGAAATATTGATGAAGTCGTTACCGTAGAGTCAAGCATCGACAGTATTGCCTTGATTGAAGCGAACTGTCAGCCAAAAATTCTGCCTCGCTTGTCAATATTACAAGAGCGAAATCACCTTATTCATCACGCTGTTTTTAACCTATCAGCAATGAAAGGAGGCAGTTTAGGCGTGGTATCGGATCCAAGTTTTGACGCGTATGATCAAAGTATTTTTGATTGGTTACTCAGTCATGACTTAGATCAAAGATAGCAGATTATTTATTGTGATTCACATGCTCTAACTCATCAGTTAGAGCAAGCAAATATAAATACAACGCTTAATTATATGATTGATACTCAAGGGGTGATCTAAGGTCGACTAATATCAACTAAAAGTAACTAAGAGCAAAATACAATAAGCAAGGGGCAAAGCGTAACGCTATCTAGGCTCAGCTCCTTAGGCTTAACTACTTAGTTAGGCATAGCTACTTAGGCTTAGCTACTTAAGCATAGCTATCTAGGCAATATAATATTCATCGAAGCGACAAAGCCTCTTTAGAAAGTCCTTTTTTTTTGCTTTCCTTCCTCTTTTTCTTGGCTTTAGCTCAAGTTCGCGATTCCCTTTTTCTGAGCGTGCAAATAAGGTTTTATCGGCTTCTACAATACCTTCAAGTAAAGTCGTCTTCATGGTTGCTGGCAGCTGAAGAAAGCGGTGTCGCCATCTAAACAATGTTTTTAAGTTAATATCACAATCGGTTGTTGACGCTCTTAACACCATGCCATTGATCATGCATTGTAAGTAATCAAGCCACTTTTCTTTATGCTGCAACCGAGCCAAGGGCATTTTAGTCACGGCATTAAACGTTTTCGTACAATTTTTACAATGATACCTCTGCATGTCTCCTCCTTTACCTTGCCGATTGATCAAGGCACTATGACAATAAGGGCACTCTGGTTCATCAATTATACATTGCTCAAGTTCAGCAATGATTGGCAGAATTAAGTTATCGCCTTTTAAAAACTTTTCTTAATCCTTAACTTGCTTATCTGTTAAGTACTCTAGCGCCACTAATAGCTTTTTAAATTGTGCTGGTATCATAATAAAACACATCATTTACTGATGTTACATACAGTATAGCAACAATTTAAGAGAACATAGCCAATTTTATATGTAAAAATAGGTCAAAATAACAATCACATAATCGTTTTAAACTCTATGTTCTGAAGACAGCAAGTGACTAGAAGTGATAATGTACTTGAGCCATAATCATATCCATATCAGCATCGAGGTCTACGTGGGCTGTTTTTATTACAAAGCTCCAATTATCGACTTTATATTTTGCGCCTATGGCATAATAAAGGCTTGAATCTCTGCCATCTTTAAGTGATTCTTTATCGAGTGATGTATTAGCTAAATTCCGACTTTCATCAATATCTAAATCGATAGTCATACCCCCGAGTTCACCAAATAAACTAAACGAATTGGTAATGGGGTAACTTGCTATCACACTTAAACTTGCACCATTGCCTTTCATTCCTAGTTCCTTATGATCACCTAAATTAAATAATGAAATCTCTCCACTTAAATATTTTGAATAAGTATAACCACCGATGACATTAGCACCCATCTCTTCACTAGACGCTCCTTTTTCTTCAGCAGAAATTGTGGCAATGCCTAAACCTGCGTAAAAATCTGAACCATTCTCCTTTGCTTGCGCTGATGTGTTTAAGGAGATAAATCCAAATATCGCTAATGTTGTTATATTCCTTAAAAACATAATGTTGTAAACCTTTTCGTATCTTTGACTTCTCATCGATGCCAGTTACTGTTGTAAAACTAAGCCACAGTCCTAGGAAAGTTAAGCAACCTTCCAGTCAATGTTAATGTGTCACATTGGCTGGCTATGGCTGGTTATCTTTTTTGTGGCTTGCTTAAGAGAATATTTAGCTTAATCTTCTGTTAAATTCACTTGACCAAGAAGAGTCTCACTGTCGGGTGTATCGGCTAATACTGTATAGAGTCCTGCCTCAAACTCATCATCAATATCACTAAAGGTGAAAGTCAACTCTGATAATCCAGCATCACCTATTTCATTCGCTTCAAGCTCTAAAATAAGTTTGCCGTCAGGGTTCCAAACCAATAATTCTTCGATAACGGTATGGGCCTTGAAAGTCATGGTGATTTCCTCTTCGAAGTCATCATAATGAATCACCAAGCTTTCAAATGGATGATAATCATCAAGGTCAGTAACATCTGGTAAGGTCTCTTCTTCCAGATCTTCTTCAATTCCAGTATTTGAATCCATTTCTGTAAGTATCATAGTAACGTCGTCATCAATAAACTTGACTAGTCCTACTCCAGGAGCATGAAAATATTCAGCTTTCTCTTCTCCGTCACTGTCAATTTCAAAATAGTGAAGAACATTGATGAAAGTTGGTTCATCGTTATCATCTAATGAAACTGTCTCGGTGATCGACATTACCTCGGCCACTTCAATGTCATCTTCATCTATATATTCAGTCGTGAAAGTATCACCCGGTTCAGGTTTTGCTATCATGAGCTGTGCCCTAATAGCTCCCTCTTCAGCATCGGCCCATGATTCTTCTTCAACCACTGCCCCATCTAAATATTCGACACTGTCTTCTGCTAAAATCCATACGGCTCCTTCAGAATCTATCGCAATCCAACTAGTGGTTTTTTCCAAAAGTTCACCGTCTTCGTATTCATATTCAACCCTCGCACTAGTATTAACTCCATTGATAACTTTAGTATCAGCGGTAAAGCTAATATGGATACTAATATCCTCAACTTCTTCCACATCAGAATCTTCTTCTTCAACAGCTTCGTAGAGATAAGTTAACCCTGGTGAAATTGGAAAATAGGGGTTGATGGGAGCGTTTGAAAAACTGGCCACACTTGCATCTGTAGTGGGGGCATTCGTACCGGCACTAACGGTTGTATTGCTCGGAGTTTCTTTTGAGTCTGACTCTGAATCGCTGCCGCAAGCTGTCAAAGCAGTTACGAAAGAAAGTAACAGTAATTTGTCGATTTTCATAAATATTCCTCTCTATGTTCATTAAGTGTGTTAGTCATCTTGGAAGCTATTTAATCAAACCAACCTGAAGGAATACTGAATAAAAACTGAAGATTTGCTGAAGATGTGCATTCTGATAAATAAATGCTTAATATGGCTACTAGTTAATATGAGATGCCTTAATGTCACGATACATTCGTTATAAAAGATTTAGTATATTACCATTCGCTTATTTGTGGCTAGTGGTGCTTAGTTTCCTTTCTTTGTCGTTGTATGCACAAGAAAGTCATGAACTTGATTCAATAAAATTTAATTCTCTTTCCCAACAACATGGCCTCTCACTGAACAGCGTTAATGCGATAATACAAGACAGTAGAGGCTTTCTCTGGATTGCAACGGAAAATGGTCTTAACCGCTTCGACGGATACGAATTTATAGTATACGAGCACAGCCCAAACGATAAAGACAGCATATCTCATAATGAAGTGGTGACTTTATTGGAAGATAGCCAAGGATTTATCTGGTTAGGAACGGAAGGGGGAGGACTTAACCGCTTTGACCCGACAACGGAAAGTTTTCTTCATTTTGCTAATCAAGATATTCAGGACATTAATTGGGACGCATTAAGTGATGAGGATGAGATCCCACTTGCTGATATTTCCTCATCACCCAAATATACAATTAATGGCCATGAAACAGAGAGGATTAGCCACAATGTCATTCATACGTTAGTTCAAGATAAAAATGGTCACCTTTGGATTGGAACAGAGGGGGGTGGCTTAAATATGTTAAACCAAAAAACTGGCCTGTTTACTCATTATACAGCGCTTGGAGATAGAAATTCGCTTTGTGATAATGAAATTAAAGCCTTAGTGATCGACCAGCAACAGATTATATGGGCGGGGACTGAGAGTGGCTTAACACGTTATGATTCTCAAACAAAGCAGTTTACTTGCTATCAGCACAATAGCGAAAAACCGACCAGCCTGAGTCATAATGAAATATCGACTTTATTATTGGATAATAACGATAACCTTTGGGTGGGGACTGAAGAAGGTGGCTTGAATTTTTTCAATCGACAAAGTGAAAGCTTCACACGTTATGTGCACGATGAGAAAAGACCAGACAGTATTAGCAGCAATACCATTGAAAGTTTACTTTTTGACCACAACAATCAACTTTGGGTGGCCACTGAAAACGGCTTAAACTTATTTAATACGTCTAGTCTGACATTTTCTCATTATCGTCATCAAGCGAACACTGAAGGCACGTTAAGCAGTAATAAGTTATCGACATTATGGTTAGACAATGCCAATAACCTTTGGATAGGTACTAAAAATGCAGGGCTCAATTATGCTGACTTAAAACCACGAAAATTTCCATCAAGCTCACTGAACTCAATAGAGGAAAACCCATGGTCTGGCTATACCGTTAATGCTATTTATCAAGATCATTTGAATAGTTTATGGGTGGGTACCGAAACAGAAGGGGTATTCGAACAGCAAAAAGGTGGTTTTATTCATCAATACAGCACGTCCAATAAAGACTCAGGTTTAGCGAATAATGACATTACTGCTATTGCTGAAGATGGCAATAACATACTGTGGCTAGGAACTGATGATGGCGGGCTTTATAAGTTTAATCGTAACCAGCATAAATTTGATCAGATAGCATTAAAGGGTGGTAAACATGCAATTACCGCGATGCATTTAGGCAACTCTCAACAGTTGTGGGTTAGTATAAATACCGGTGTTATTGCCAGTATTTCATCCAGTAATAATGCTATTAAATATCACTCCTTATCGATTACTCACCCTGATGGTACTGTATTAGGCGATATCACCAGTATCGTCGAATTAGACGATAGTACTCTTTGGCTGGCAACGAAAGATGCAGGGCTGATTCATTATATCCCTCAAACAGGTAAAGCTTCGGCGATTCAATATAATCTAAATAATCCCAATTCATTAAGCAGTAATATGGCGAGTGCTGTGGTAGCAAGTAAAGAATCAGGACTTTGGATTGCTACACATCAAGGTCTTAATCACTATAACTCTGAAAATGGACAAGTTACGCTTTATTTAAAAGAGCATGGTCTACCTTCAAATGTCATTTCTAATATTGTTATTGATGAGGATGAAAACCTATGGCTAACGACCAATCGAGGGATCACACGTTTCGCGCCTAACGAGTTAACATTTAGTAATTTCGATCGCAATGACGGTTTAGTTAATGATTATTTTACTGCAGGTGCTATTTTTATTAACAAACAAGGAAAATTATTTTTTGGTGGCAGTCAAGGTATTGATTCTTTCCATCCTGAAACAGTAGTAGGTAATCCCTTTCCCCCGAAAATAGAAATTACAGAGTTTCAACTGATGAATAAACCAGTCATGCCTTCACAAAGTGATGTACTTAGTCGTGCAATAGGTGTGACTGAGACAATAGAGCTCGATTATCAACAAAGCATATTTGCATTTGAGTTCAGTGCCTTAGACTTTACTATTATCAAAAAAAATCAATATGCCTATCGACTTGTAGGGTTTGATAATTCCTGGCAATTTGTTGGATCGCGACGTTATGCGTCTTATACTAATATTCCGCCAGGAAAGTACCGCTTTGAAGTGAAAGGCACTAATAATGATGGGCTTTGGTCTACAAGCCCTACAGGTATTAATATTCAACAGCACGCTGCGCCATGGCAAACTTGGTGGGCTAAACTTCTATATCTTTTGGCAGCATTGAGTTTACTTTCATTAATGATTTTAATGCGCTTTCGTCATGAGCGAAACCGATTAATCACGGAACAAAAGAAAGGAGAAGCCCTGTTTTTACAGGAATGTTTTGACAAAGAGCAACGCTTTACCGCCGATGTAGCCCATGAATTACGTACGCCAATTGCAGAATTGCGCACTATGGCAGAGGTTGCATTAAAATGGCCAGATGATCCAACACAAGCGCTACCGTTTTATCAAGATACTTTAGATGCAGCTATACAGATGCAGCAGATGGTAGATAATTTGCTTGCCTTAGCTCGGGCTGATCTAGGGGTTACTTCGATACAATTATCTAAGGTAGATATTTATGATGAGTTACAACGTTGCTGGCACAACTACCGTGAACAAGCGAATAGCAAGCAACTCAACTTTCGGGTCAACGATAATCTTTTCACTACTATTTTCACCAGTGCCCCGGAGTTTAGGTTAATTCTCAATAATATCTTGTCTAATGCCATTGAATACACGCCTGTGAATAATACGATCGAAGTAAAATTATCTGTTGATGATAATGGCTTATATTGTTTAAGAGTCAGCAATCAGATGATAACCCCTCTAACAGAACAAGACTTGAAAGATATGTTTAACCGTATCTGGCGAAAAGACGATGCACGCTCTTCAGAAAATCACGCAGGTCTCGGTATGTCATTAATTCAGTCATACGCACAAATGTTGTCTTTAACGGTAGAAGTTGAAGTTATTGAGCAACAAGTATTTTGCATTTGCATAGGAAATATTCAGATTGACTGATCTGAACCACATTTTAGGAAAAGGTACTTTATGAAACTGTTAATAGTTGAAGATTCACAACGTTTGCGAAGATCATTAGAGTTGGGACTTAAGAATCTCGGATTTTCAGTAGATTCTACCGACAATGGCCGAGAAGCCATGGCCTATTTACGCGTAAATACATACGATGTTGTACTCTTAGACCTGATGTTACCTGAAGTGGATGGGCTAACAGTACTTAAAGAAGTTCGTCACAAGAAACAAGACAGTGCTGTGATTATTATCTCCGCTAAAGATCAAATCGATGATCGTATTACCGGACTTGATTTAGGCGCCGATGATTATTTATGTAAGCCGTTTGATTTTAATGAGTTACACGCACGGATTAAATCATCAATCAGGCGAAAGCATAAATTACACGATAATGTGCTAGTTTTTGCTGAGCTTAAACTTGATATAGGTATGCGTTCAGTTTCAGTAAGTAATGAAACAGTCAACTTAACACCGAATGAGTTCTCTTTGCTCGAACTTCTCGCTGTCAATAATGGCAAAGTGATGACTTATAGTAATATTGAAAATCACTTATACGACAGTTATACCTGTGTGACCCGAAATGCTATTGAAGCTCACATATCTGCATTAAGAAAAAAATTAAATTCACATAAAATCAATGGTTTAATTAAGACGCGACGTGGCTTTGGTTATTATGTTGACAGCCTTTAACATCAACTGCAGATTATTACACCTTATGAATAAAACTAACTCTTCGCGCTTTAATATATTGCAATACTGGTTAAGCATTTGCCTGTTATTTTGTACATGTATCACTCAATCTATTCATGCTCAGGAATACGTTGGCACCATAGATGGCGATTTGGAAGAGGATCATTGGTATGAAGCAACGCTTTATAATAACTTACAAATCACTCAACCATTTTCACTCAATATGCCAGGGTTAACAACAGATGTATTAGTGCATAGCGACCAATACGGCTTATACATCGGCTTTATTAACCAGCAATTACGTAAGGATCATATTCCCCATACCAGCCTCAGAGATGAAGATATAAAAACTGATCATAACGAAGTGATTATCGATTTTGATGGACAAGGTAAGCGAGGTTATGGCTTTAAAGTCAGTCGAAATAATGCGGTACAAGATGCCGTATGGCGCGATCAAAATCGCGAAGAAACCAATTGGAATGGTGATTGGTTACATGGTGTTAAAATTGATGATGAGCAATGGCAGACAGAAATTTTTATCCCTTGGTCTGCAGTTGTAAGGGTAGCAGACCAAGGGTTTACCCGTGAGATAAAGCTATACTTCAGTCGTTGGCATCAGGGGAAAAGGCAGCGCTTTTCTTTTCCCGCAACCGATCGTGTTCAGCTTAGCTTTATGGAAAAATTTCACCCTTACAAAGCCGTCATAGGATACGAGCCACAATTCGACTTTTTCCCTTATGCGACCCACAATCTCGATCTACTTAGTCAAGATAATAATAATAATATCGGTATGGATATTTTTTTGAAACCCACGAGTAATCAACAAGTCAACCTCTCGTTAAATCCAGATTTTGGCCAAGTTGAATCGGAAGATTTAGTGATTAACTTTAGTGCAATCGAAACATTTGAATCGGAAAAACGGCCTTTTTTCAAAGAAAACAATGATCTTTTCGATATTTGGGGACCAGAAACCTTACGTGTGATCCATACACCACGTATTGGTGGAGATGATGATGAAGAAAAATCCCGAGATATAGATGCAGCGATTCGCTTAACACAAATTGGTCAACAGTTTGATGTTAGCTTACTCAGTGCATTTGAAGGTGACGCACACCAGGTTGACGGCCGTGATTTTTTTGCTTTAAGAGGGCAATACAAGTCAGATAACTGGATCATGGGATTTATTCAAACTTTAGTTGATAGACCTAGCATACAAAGAAAAGCCAAAACGACCTCATTAGATGCATTAGTCGAAGTTAATGACCAATTATTTATTGCTGGGCAATTTATTCGCAGTGATATCGAACAAAAAACGCTAGAAACAGATCTAGCAAACAAGGATGTCAGTGATGATGCCTGGTGGTTAAAAGTAGACTATCAGGCCAGTGATGTATGGTTTAATGAAATTGCAATTCTCAATTATGGTGCTAAATTTGATATTTCAGATTTTGGCTTTGTCAAACAGGTTGACCGAAAACAATTTGAATATACAACCCGTTATGAATGGCCAGATCTTAATAGTCATTTAATACGCGATATTAAAGTAGAGTCTAGTTTTACCAGCAAAGATAATAAGCATAATGACGACTTACCATTTGAATTTGAATTAGACATCAATTTTGTGCAACCATCCTCTGCTGTATGGGAGTTAGAAACTGTTTACATTGCTTCCGGTGATGATGATCTGATCACGCGAGGTGGCAATGTTGCTCACCTGCCGAAGCAAACTGAATTTGTTATCGGCTACACCACTATTCAGGATTATTGGCTCCAACTAGAGCTATCTGCTGGTCTTGGGAAGCAAGGTTTAGACGGAGATTATAAAGTCTTTGAAATTACGCCCTCTATTCAGGTCGGCGAATGGCTCAACATGGAACTTGAAGTGGAATATGAGTCATTTGATAACTGGTTAATCTGGTTGGGCGGTGATGACAGTGATGACGATGATGATTTTATGGTAAAAGACATTGATGACGACGATTTTGATGATGACGATGATGATAATCCTAACCTTTTAGCTGATTTTTCTATGGATGAGCTTTCGATTGCCTTGAATGTCTCTGCACGCATTAGTGAAAAGCATGAATTACGGATAAAATTAGAGTCGGTAAGCTTGGAAGCGGATGCGAATCAAGTTTTTGAAGTGGCTAAAAATACCAAGATTACTTGGAGTGATGATGAAGAACCAGAAAGCTTTTCGGAAAGTGAATTTGCTGTTCAAGTTCGGTATCGCTATGAAATAGGTCCGCTATCCGAATTTTATCTTGTCTATAGTCGAGGCGGAGAATATGAAGTTGAAGGACTACCAAGATCTAGAAGAGAGTTTCTTAACAGTGCAGTAAATCGAGCCGATTTAGAAAGCCTTTTAATGAAAATTAAGTATCACTTTTAATCGTGCTTTATTCTCAATCACCATCATCGACATTGGGATCAATTTGTACTTTTAAAATACGTCCTGATGGTGTAACAAAGGCTTCATACGGTTTACCACGAAAAATAAAATCAACGTCGTATACTTTCTGACCATTGTACAGCTCGATATCAACATCTTTAACACGAGCAGTTTTATAGCGTTTTTTTATAATCGCTTTTAATTCACCTTTGGTCATTGGCTTTATGCCCACTCCTTCGTTCTGACTTATTGTAGTATATTGGCTGCTAGCGGGAACTGCGTTTGTCTCCGTGAGGTACGGCTTTGCAATCCCCGTATTATTTATCAGTAAATTAAGAATAACTAATTTACTGATGACAACGTATGTTTTAAAAAACTTCATAATAAATTTATCTATTCACTTCTGCTCAAAACATTAAATTGATACTGATTTTATGTAGCATGTTCATTACCTTTTAGTATATAGCCACACACCATAGTATAGTAAATAAAAGGTATTGATTAATTTACATATCAATTTCATTACACCATAGAGTGAGGACGACCAAACTAAACAGATGAGAATTCATAAAAACATGCAATTTAAGACATGGGATTAATCAACATACAGTCAAATGGAAATAATTGAAGGTACTACTAACATAAAATTATAATTTGACCGAAATTATACATCACAAGTAGTTGTTCTATAATAGAGCTATTAAAATCTATAGATAAGAAAAGAGTTAACTTAT
>JBELHO010000048.1:0-24700 GCA_042091375.1 Thalassotalea sp.
CTCAGCTCCAATAAAGTCAATTACTGGACAGGTCAAGAAGGCCGTTTATTTGAAAAGGAATTTGCCCAATACACCGATTGTCAATTTGCGGTGGCGGTTGCAAACGGCACCTTAGCATTAGATTTAGCCCTTAAAGCACTAGATATTGCTAGTGGTGATGAAGTTATTGTCACACCGCGTACCTTTATTGCCTCGATCAGCAGCATAATCAATGCTGGGGCAACCCCAGTATTTGCCGATGTAGAACTCGATTCACAAAATATCAGTGCTGCAACCATTAGCCGAGTATTAACAGCAAAGACCAAAGCGATCATTTGTGTACACTTGGCTGGCTGGCCTTGTGAAATGGATGACATTATGGCATTGGCCACACAACATTCACTATTTGTAATTGAAGATTGTGCGCAAGCTCACGGCGCTAAATACAAAGGTCGCTCTGTCGGCAGTATTGGCCATTTTGGCGCATGGTCTTTTTGCCAAGATAAAATCATGACCACCGGCGGTGAGGGTGGTATGTTGACTACTAATGATGAGCAATTATGGCGCAAGGCATGGGCTTACAAAGACCATGGCAAATCCTATGCTGCAGTATATGAAAAGCAACATCCGCCTGGCTATCGTTGGTTACACGAAAGCTTTGGCACTAATTGGCGACTAACAGAAATGCAATCGGCAATTGGCCGCATTCAAACCGCACTAATGCCTCAGTGGCACAAGCAAAGAAATCACTATGCCAAGCAAATTTTGCAACACTGCCAACCCTATGATTTCATTGATGTGCCTGAGTTACCCTCACACATAGACCACGCATTTTATAAATGCTATGTGTTTGTAAAGCCAGATCAGCTTGATCAGTCTTGGTCACGCGATAAAATTATCGCTGAGTTTACGGCTCAAAATATGCCCTGTTTTTCTGGCAGTTGCTCTGAAGTTTATTTAGAAAAAGCCTTTGATAATAAGCCTTACAAGCCCAAACACCGATTGCCAAATGCCAAGCAATTGGGTCAAACCAGCTTAATGTTTTTAGTGCATCCCAGTCTAAGCCAAGATGAAATAAATTTGATGTGCGCGGCTATTACTGAAGTTTTTACAAAAATCTCACATAAAAGCAAATAAAGTGTTATGATTACTTTTAGGTAAATAATTATAATGTATAAAAAGTAACACCTTATATACCATTAATGACAAGTTAAGGGACTGACTGTAGGATAAGAGGCGCTCTACATGATCAGGAAAATTGACTTGATCCCCAGTGAAATTAAGTTATTTCTTGTATTAACTTACGACATTTCTGCGCTCATTTTCGCCTTTATACTTGCTTCTATTATCAGTGTCGGCGCCTCTAATATCGTGTTTAGCCAAGCAGAGTGGTCGGTGTTAGTCACTGTTTCCCTATCTACCATGATGTTGTTTTACTTCTCCAATATTTATCTTTCGGTGATCCGTTACTTCAATTCGCAGGCTGCCATCAAAATTATCGGTTTGCTGTTTATCTCAAGTCTTATTTTTGTTGGTGCCAGTAAATTTTATGAAGCTGATATGCCTCGCTCGGTGCCCTTATTATTTTTTACTATTTCCGCATCACTAATTGCTGGAGCGAGATCGATATTTAGTGTCATCACCGGCAATAAATGGTTTGATGAACGCGAAGGTGTGGTTATATATGGTGCGGGCAATACTGGCCGACAACTGGTGACAGCCTTGAGCTTGGGATACAGGTACCAACCACTGGCTTTTATTGATGAAAAAAGTTGTTATCAAGGTCGAGAAGTTCTTGGTATCCCAATTTACGGTCCACAATATATCGAAAAATTGGTTAAACGCTTTGGCCAATTTAAGGTGCTTATTGCCCTACCCAAAGTAAGTCAAGCGCGTATGCAAGAGATCGTCAGTGCAATAGAGCCTCATGCGCTAGAGTTACTTGCCATTCCCAATATGTCAGATATTGTCTCTGGCAAACGCAAAATAGATCAATTGCGAGAAGTTTCTGTTGATGAATTACTAGGCCGAGAGCCTATCACGCCGATACCTGAATTACTCAGTAGTAATATCAATGACAAAGTTGTGATGGTTTCCGGTGCTGGTGGCTCAATTGGTAAAGAATTATGTCGACAAATTATTCATCAACACCCAAAAAAGCTGGTTTTACTCGATGTAAGTGAAGCCTTGCTTTACGAAATAAACCAAGAGCTAACCACATATTTACAGGAAATAGGCAGTGATACTCCCCTAGTGCCGTTAATCGGTAATGTGCAAAATGGGGTATTAATGACCTCAATATTTCACAATGAAAAAGTCAATACCATTTATCACGCTGCGGCCTATAAACACGTGCCCTTGGTTGAAACCAATATCATTGCCGGCGTTTCTAACAATGTATTAGGCACCTATGAAATTGCGCAGGCAGCTATTTTCTGTAAAGTAGAAACTTTCGTGCTGATCTCTACCGACAAAGCGGTGCGCCCTACTAATGTAATGGGTGCCAGCAAACGCTTAGCCGAGTTAGTGTTACAGTCATTAGCACCACGTGATCACAATACTCGTTTTGTAATGGTGCGCTTTGGCAATGTATTGGGCTCGTCTGGTTCGGTTGTGCCATTATTTAAGCGACAAATAAGAGCTGGTGGTCCTATCACTGTCACTCATCCAGATATTATTCGCTATTTTATGACCATACCTGAGGCGGCACAATTAGTGATCCAAGCAGGAGCCATGGGCAAAGGCGGTGATGTATTTGTCTTAGACATGGGCAAACCAGTGAAAATTGTCGATCTGGCCTATAAAATGACCCATTTAATGGGCTTCACTATTCAAGATCAGAAAAACCCTAAAGGGGAAATACAACTGCAATACACTGGCTTGCGCCCCGGTGAAAAATTGTATGAAGAATTACTTATCGATGATCATGCCAAACCCACTCAACACAGCCGTATATTAACAGCCAATGAGCGCTCTTTGAGTTGGAGTGATGTCAGTATCATCTTAAATGATATCAATGATGCAATGCGCGCCGAAGACACGCAATTATTAAAACAAATATTGTTAGAAGCACCATTGGAGTATCAACCAGAAAATAGCCATACCAAAAAAACCAGCGACGTAGCTAAAAATATCGCCAGTGTTGAAAACATCACAAGGGCAGATTCACAGGTAGATCACAGTTTGCCAGTAACAGGTAAATTAACGGTTTAATTTGATCAAAAGTCTGACTTAAAGCTATTTTAACAGCAGTAACCATGCTTTCGCATAATCGGGGTATTGTTTATTGTCGCGATAGTAATCATCCCAACCTAGGTAACTGCCTTTTAATAAATCTAACTGAAATAAATTGTTGTCAAATGCACCACCTTGATCGGCTAATACCCCCAGCTGATTGACTGCCTGATCAGCTAACTGATAATTCACTAAAAACAGCTTGCCAAGACCTAATGCTTTTACATTGCCAGCAAAGGTAACATCAGGTAACACCTCAATTTTACTCGCTAAATCTTGGCCATAGCCGAGAATACTTGGCACTTCCGCAAAGTACCAATAACGCGGTTGTTGTCGCTTACCTAAAGTATAATCATAAGCAATGCCATTATTTCTATGCACATTAAAATAGCGGCGTTTACCGGCAACATCGACAACGCCAGTGCCTTGCAACAACACATCATGTAGTGCTTCTTCACTCAGCCAAATCAGGGGCTCAGCTAATTTTTGTTGTTCCAATACCCCGGTAATTATTTGCTGACGAGTGTATTGATAACGGGTCAATTGCGATTTTTTGTGTTCGGCTTGCTCTACTGATAAGCCTTGTTCATCATAAGGTAGGCTATACAAAGCCTGTTGGTATTGTTGGCTTTTAACAGGGCTACCATTGAGTAACTTGGTGTAGTATTTAGTTAAAAAGATTTGCTCTTTAGGAATATTTGTCAATAGCCGTTTCTTCACCGCACTGTTGCTGTTATAGGCTAACGCATTAGCTGTAGCCTTATCGGGGATCCAGCGAAAAAAGTCGAAATGTTGTTGCAGAAATTGTGGGTTGTGTAGCCGACTGGTTTGTTTATTTTGTTGGTCTTGGCGATGTATTTTACAAATAAAATCTAACGTGGCTTTGACTTTGGCGAGGCTAATGTCATGGCCTATCACAGCGCCCTTGTGCACCGCAAAATCGTCGTTGCCGTATTTATCAAGGTAGTGTTTGGTGTTTGCGGCGACTGTGCACAGAGCCTGACTGTCAATAAAAGGCGTGGCATTGATACTGGGATTTTTATCAACAATAAACTGCCCATGTACATCGGTGTGCATCACACAGCAAATAATGGGCAGTAAGTTCAGTAAAAATCGATACATTGTTGGCCTAAATATGAAAATTAATAGGCCGCTATATTAATTTTTTGCCAATAAAGTTTCAATGGCTTGAGTAAATTCGGCATCGTCTGGCGAAACTCTTGGGCTGAAGTTGTTTACTTGCTTGCCTTCACCATCGATCAAATACTTGTAGAAATTCCATTTAGGTGAGCTAGATTTTTCATTTAAGTATTTAAACACAGAATTGGCATCATCACCTCTGACCGCACTAGTGGATAACATGGTGAAAGTAACTCCGTAGTTTATAAAGCAAACATCTGCTGTTTTCTTTTCATCGGCTTCTTCTTGGAAAAAGTCATTTGACGGGAACCCTATAACTACCAAACCATCTTCTTGATATTTTTTGTGAATGGCTTCAAGCTTTTTAAAATGAGGGGTGTATCCACAGTTACTAGCAGTATTGACAATTAACACAGGTTTACCTTGGGTTAATTCACACAAGTTAACTTTCTCACTTGAATGTAATTTAGTAAAACTGGTGTCTAAATAAGCAGGACAACTGGCTTCTGCTTGCGCATTATTGCTGACACTTAGTGTCAAGACTAATGGGATCAGTGCGGTGAAAAAGAGTTTCATGTAAATATTCCTATGATTAAAATAAAGTAACAGTGCTAGTACGAAGCGGAGTAATAATTTGATCAACTGATCTGCATATTCCTGTGGTGATATTGACAAATGCTCTGCACAACCGTAAATATAACAATCTATATAACAATGCATATGACAATAAATTTTGTAATAGATTCAGTAATAAATAGTCAGTTATTGTTCGCCAAAAATCAATTATTGCATGGCCATTAACATCTCAACCACCTCGGCTTCGGCGTCAGTGAATACGTGATCGGCAGACACTATCATAGTGGTTAGAAATTCCAATTGTTCGCGGGTGATTTGGTTGTTGAGCACATCAGAAATTTGTTGCAATAAGTCTTCAACCTCGTGATTTGCTAACACATCGCGTACTTTAGCCACCGACATCTGATAATAAGCTTGCTTAGAGTTACCATCGGTCCAAGGCAATAAATCAATAATATCTTGAGTGTGATGCTGCTCTGAAAGAGACACGCGATTGTCACAACGCATGATCAAAATATGCAGATCAATAATAGCTTTCGACGCATGAGTGGAAATGCTGTTTAAAAATTTAAATTGTTGATGAAAGTTCATAGCGCACCGACATTACAAAAAGTCAAATCTCAACTACTATAACCAAATACAGTGATTGTCGCCAAACTAAATAATCTTATCGCCATAAAATAAATTTGCACCTTTGGCAAAGTTAATGGTATTTACTAATAATGCCATATCAACAACAGCGCTGATATCAGCCCAACTAAAGGTCAAACTGTACTGATGCCAATTAAACAGAAAGCTAAGGGGGTCTTTAACGCTATCATCACCTTAGTATTAATGCCGTTATTATTTGTGCAAGCGGTTTGGATCAGAGCCAAACTGATCAGATTACCTGAAGCCTCAGGAGCGCGAAACGGCTGTCACGGCAATGCCAATCACCCCCAAATAAACCTGCTTATTTTGGGGGATTCAGCCGCAGCTGGGGTGGGTGTTTCATCGCAAAGCCAAGCATTGTCTGGACAATTATCAGCGCAACTCGAGCAACAATATCAAATCAATTGGCAATTAATCGCGACTTCGGGTTACACCTCAGCACAAGTACTTAAAAAAGTTGAGTCACTATCAGCACAGTCATTTGATTTTGTGCTTTTATCGGTTGGTGTTAACGATGTCACCCACTTAACTGCACTCAGCGCTTGGCGTGATAACCTAAATACCATACTCGATACCTTGGCCAGCAAGTTTTCCTCTGTGGTTGTAGTCACCCCCATTCCCCCTATGCATTTATTCATCGGTATACCGCAACCATTGCGTTGGTGGATTGGCCAACGGGCAAAACGCTTTAACAGCGAAATGCGCAACCTAGTAAGCAAGCAACAACACAGACTACTACTGCTTGACTCGCCTAATATAATGGGCCGCGAGTATTTTGCCGAAGATGGCATCCATCCATCGGCACTCACATACCAAATTTGGGCTGAACAAGCAGCGCAGCAAATAATCAGCTACAGCCAAGATAATTCGCAGTTAAGCAAGGTAAAAGAATCAAAGTCAGCATAAACATCTGAATGATTTCTATACAAAAGTCCAATGCTCAGGTATATTTTACACTGCAATTTTTGTTGAGTTTACCTGTGTGAAAGATAAAGCCACTTCATTTGACATTGCTTTTAAAGCCGGTGTTTCACAATCAACTGTTTCCAGAGCCTTGCGAAACAGCCCTTTAGTGAACCAAGAAACCCGCGATAAAGTACAAAAAATCGCTGCCGAGCTAAATTATAAAGTCGACAAAAATGCCAGTAATTTGCGCACCCAACAAAGTGACACATTAGCACTGTTGCTTTTCGAAGATCCAACCGATGATGGCTCAGCCATCAACCCTTTTTTCCTCTCTATGCTAGGCAGTATCACCAGAGCTTGTGCCAATAGAGGTTACGATTTATTGGTTTCTTTTCAGCAAGCCAGTACCGATTGGCATGCCGACTTTGAGGACAGTAATAAAGCCGATGGCTTAATTTTACTCGGATATGGCGACTACGTAGACTTTCGCGAAAAGTTAATCAAACTCAACCAACAAGGCACCCATTTTGTGCGTTGGGGAGCTGCAGAAAGTGATCTGCCGATAAACTCCATTGGCAGCGATAACTTTCATGGCGGTAAAACCATGACCGAGCACGTCCTGCAAGCAGGTCGCAAAAAACTGGCTTTCCTCGGCACGGCATCATCGCGAGCACCCGAGTTCCAAGAGCGTTACCAAGGTCATTGTCAAGCCTTAGCCGATCATCACATAGCAGTAGATGCAAAATTACAAATTAATGCCTTGTACACCGAAGAAGCAGGATACCTTGCCGCTTGCAAGCTGATCGCCTCTGATCAACCATTTGACGCTATTTGCGCTGCCTGTGATCTGATTGCCATAGGCGCTATGCGCGCCTTAAAAGAGCATAATTTACGTATTCCGGAAGATGTAGCGGTGATCGGCTTTGACGACATTGCGGTGGCTAGTTTTACTTTTCCAGCACTGACTACAGTTAAGCAAGACACTAAAGTCGCCGGAGAGCTATTAGTTGATCTATTGCTCACCTCTATCGCTGGCAGTCCAGCGAAAACCATATTGATCCCGCCCCAGTTGAAAATACGCAAATCTTGTGGGTAACCAGCACTTGCTCAACCAATTAAAGCCTTAGGTTGAGCAATACCGTTAATTATGCGGTGTGCAGTTCAGCTTGTAGTTCAGGTTGCTCACTGACAAAATAAACAGCGATGGCTGCCAACAACATAGCCACACCTGCCATCATCATAATATAAATGGCTTGGTTGTCGAAAACTGAAGTTAAAATCCAACCGGCTAAAATACCGGAAATGATCTGCGGTGCGGCAATAGTAAAATTAAAAATCCCCATGTACACACCGGTTTGCTTAGCAGGTAAACTGCCCGCAAGAATAGCATAAGGCATAGCTAAAATAGCCGCCCATGCGATACCTACACCAACCATAGACAGCAATAAATTTACTGCTCCTTGTGGAACCTCTATATGGGTGATCAACAAGTTAACCATAGTTGGCTCAGGGTTTTGCATCAGGATAATGCTTAAATACCCCAAACCACCGGCAAAAAGACACAGCGAATAAGTTAACCTGCGGCCAAAAACATTAGCTAATTTTGCCAAAAACAACGAAGCAATTGCCGCAAACAGTGAATAGCCCGCAAACAAGATACCTACCCAATCACCGGCACTGCCCTTGGCCTGAGCAATATCTGCTGGTACCTTGACCACAGACGCTAAATAATCGGGATCAAACCACTTGGCATCAATACCCCAAATGTGTTGAGCGATAGCTGGCATGGTATACACCCACATGATAAACAGCGCAAACCAAGAAAAGAATTGCACTACCGCCAATTGCTTCATTGTTGTCGGCATAGATTTCATCAATTGCCAAAAACCTTGCAAACGCGTTGCCACACTCAAGCCCTGTTTGCTATTGTCCAGTTCTGGCAAGCCACATTTGCCCGGTGGGTATTCTTTAGTTTTAACCACAGTCCACAACACCGAGCCAAGCATCACAGTGGCACCTATATAAAATGCCCAGATCACCGACGGAGCGACTTGCCCGTTGTCAGCAACATTGTCTAAGCCAATGACGTTGGTTAATACAAACGGTAATATCGAGCCGAATACCGCGCCAATATTAATCAGAAATGACTGAATTGAATAACCTACGGTGCGTTGTTGCGATGGCACCATGTCTGACACTAAAGCGCGAAAAGGTTGAAAGGCTAAATTAAAAGCGGCATCCATTAAGGCCAGCATCATAGCGCCAAAAAACAGTGGGGTAACGATCACCGCAACCACACCTGAATTAGGCATCAGTAACATACCACAAGCAGCGGCAATGCCGCCGGCTAGTATATAAGGGTTGCGACGTCCGAAACGCCCCCAAGTGCGATCAGAAGCAGAGCCAACCAGCGGCTGGATGATCAAGCCCATGATCGGCGCAACCAACCAAAACAGTGATAAGGAGTGGAGATCGGCACCTAAATCTGACAAGATCCTGCTGGCATTAGCATTTTGTAAGGCAAAGCCAAATTGCACACCAAGAAAGCCAAAACTCACATTCCAAATTTGCCAAAAATTAAGGACTGGCTTTTGTTGTTGACTGACTCGACTCATAGTTTAAACGCTTATTATAATAGGGTGGAATAGCAATCAATATACAGAGAATAGCGCTTGACCTCTATGTTTTGCATACGTATTCAGCCTAGTCCTCAATTTGTTGCAAAACAAATGCGGCTGCCCCTAATAATCCCGGTTGTTGTTCAGTGATCACATAGGTAGGGGTATCTCGGGTAATGTGCGACAAGCGGCCCTTACTCTCAAAGCGCTCTCTAAACGCCGATGACTTCAAAAAGTCAACAAAACGCGGCACTATACCACCAGCAATATAAGCGCCACCGAGACTGTTACAGGTTAGCGCTAAATTACCGGCAAACGAACCGAGTACCCGACAAAATACACTCAGCGATAAGCGACATAACTCGCATTCACTGCTCAGACCCAATTCTGATATTTGTTGTGCATTTAAGCGTTCACTACTCGAACTATCTTTGATCGCAGATACCGCCTGATAAATTTGCTCTAAACCATATCCAGACAACAACTGTTCGTAGGAAACTCTTTGTTTAATGCGGTTGAGGTATCTGAGAATATCAATTTCTAATTCCCCGACAGGGGCAAAATCAACGTGTCCGCCTTCACCGCTAATGCAGTGCCACTTGCCCTCGGCTTTGACTAAATTAGCCACCCCGAGTCCGGTACCCGGACCACAGACTGAAATAGCTTTTTCGGCAACCGCCTGACCGCCGCCAATTTTGATTTTTTGTTGGTCATTGAGCAAAGGGATCGCCATGGCAATGGCAGTATAATCATTGATTAATTGCAAGGACTGAAAACCAAGGGAAGCCTTGAGTTGCTGTTGTGAAAATTGCCAAGGTAAATTGGTCATTGAAATAAGATCATTGTCGACTGGACAAGCGATCGCCAAACAAGCACTCAATGGCTGATCAGCCAGTTGTTTTTGTTCAATATATAGCTTTAATACTTCCGCTAAACCGGTGTGTTCAGCACACTTATAGGTGGCAATGTCACGATAGAAATGTTCGCCATCGCGCGCTACTTGTGCGATGCGTATATTAGTTCCACCTATGTCGGCAATAATGTAATTGATTGACTCATTTTGCATGTTTATTAATCTTTATCTTCAATGGTTGCATTTGCCACGACATCTCAAAACGCAAAGTCTGCTTAACTTTGTCCCAGTGATATGCAGTGATCCTTTGGCCATTAGCTTCAATGCTATCTGGCGGTTGAACCCAATGGTGAATGATCAGGTCCATTGTTCTTTTATCAGGCATACCAGCATAGCCATCTCCTGTTGCCTGTAGCGATATAGTTAAGGCTGAGTCATTGTGCTCGGCAGTAAATGACATCAAGCTATACGCTTGATCTGCAATAGCATTGCTACTAATGCCATCATCGTCATACATTTCACCCTGTGAATGTTGAACCGCACTATCGGCGTAATAATGAAGAGCAATGTGCTTAGTACTATAATCATCTGTTGAAGCAATCGGCTCTATCATTGGAATAAAGGCCCCAGCTTTAACATATACAGGCAATTGATCTATGGCTACGGCTTGTTTGACTTGTTGACCACCAACGTGTCGCGCACCTGAATAATAATTAAACCACACCCCTTTGGGTAAATCTATGGTGATTGTTTTCAGTGCGGGTTTCACAATGGGCACGATAAAAAAAGCATCGCCCCACAAATAACTGCTTGCCTGTTGAAAATCATTAATATTGAGACTTTCATCAACAAACAAAGGGCGCATTAACGGCATGCCTGTGCTGCTGTTTTGATAGGCCATAGTGTAGTGATAAGGCAATAATCGGTATCTCAAGGCAATCGCCTCGCTGACAATGTCTATGGTTTGTTGATCGTGAAAGACCACTTCTGAGGCAATGTGCTCTTGCCCATGGGGCCGATAAATAGGCTGAAAGACCCCATATTGTAGCCAACGAATATACAATTCGCGATCAAAAGTCTCACCACCAGCAAATCCGCCTAAATCAGAGTGGGTATAACCAAGGCCAAACATCCCCATTTGTAAACTCAATTCCACTTGCGGTTGCAATCCACCCCAAGAGCGATTGACATCACCAGTCCAAGGGATCATGCCATAGCGCTGTGAGCCAGCAAATCCTGAACGCATTAAAATAAAAGGCCGCTGCTCAGGCTTAATAGTTTGCCAATGCTGGTAGAGCATTTTTGCCCATTGATGGCCATAAGCATTGTGAATAGTGTCGGCACTGACCACACTGCCGTCGTCTAGGGTGTGTAAAGCATCGCTGGGGTGTACCTCTGGCTCACCTAAATCACCCCACCAGCCCATGACACCTTGCCTTGCTAAGGCTTGATATATGTCATTAAACCAAGCTCGTCCCTGTTGATTAAATATATCGATAATGCCGGTGTTACCAAAATAAAAATCAAATGTTTTGGCTTTTCCCGTTTTATCTTTGGCCAGTACCCCTTGGTTTACTGCCTCTTGCCAGCGTGTTGAGCTGGACAATACAAACGGCTCAGTGATCAAAATGGTTTTAACGCCTGCATTGGCTAAATCTTCGATCATTTGCTCAGGTTCAGGAAAAGCCTGTTTATCCCAAGCTAAATTGCCCATGTGGCCTTTAATGTCTTTACCAAACCAAAACAAGTCAATAACCAGCGCATCTAACGGTATATCAAGGGCTTTAAATTTAGCTGCGGTAGCCATCACTTCAGTTTGACTGTGATAGCCAAAGCGAGAAGCAAAATTGCCCAGTGCCCAACGCGGTGGCATTGGCTGCTTACCGGTGACATCGACATAATGATTGATCAGTTTAGGATAAGATTGACCGGCGATAACAAGGTAAGCATTGCGACCGGCAACGGCTTCAAACTGGACAATATCGGTTTCTGTCTTGGCAATATCTAGCCAACCTTTAGCGGTATTATCAAACAACACCATATATTTTTTGTTGGACATGATGGCTGGCAAGCTAAAGTTCATTTGTTCAGAATAGGTTTCATAGCCATAGTGCGCTTTGTTATAAAGGGGTAAGCGGTGACCTCGTCGGTCCATGCCTAGCACTCGCTCACCAGCACCGATAAACTGTTCGTCTTTACTCACCTTAAAACGTATGCCGTGCACAGTGGTAAGCTGTTTTTCTGCTTCTGGCAGGCTAGCATTTTCATTAGTGACACCAGTAAAAAAGCCACCTGCTTCGGCGATCAATAAGTCATTGCCGCGATAGTAACTAACAGTAAAAGGACTTTTAGTAATTTCAGCGCGAATACTGCCGGTCGACAATATTAATCTGTTGCCATCTTCCTGTAATTGCAGCACTGTGCTGCGCTGCGGTTGTGCTATGGCAAAAGAGGCTAGATTTTGTCCTTCGACAACAGTTTGTTTACCAGTAAATACTACGGAAAGGGCATGCGCAGTTGGCGCATTAATAGCAATGGCCCCCAAAGAAGTGTTTAGTACTAACTTGTTATTGGCAAAATGATGGGAAATATAGCGGTGTTTTGCAGAACTAATTTGGTGTACATCAACAGCCTGAGCTTTGCCTATATCCATGCCTATCGGCAGTAATAACAGCAACAATAATTTCAAGACTAGCAAGCAGATTTTCATTTAATAACCTATAAAACAAGTGTACTTGGGGTTGGATAGTATCGCTATTCTGACTTGCCGCCTATCTTGAATACGTATGCAAAAGCTGTAACCGCAAAAGCATATTGAGTATGCTTTCACTCATTACAATAACAGCCTTTGTCCCTTGCATACAAAGGAAATAGGATTTGGGGTTTTAGATGACGGAACAAATGTGGTGGCGTGGCGCGGTAATTTATCAAATATATCCGCGTAGCTTTTACGATGCTAATCAGGACGGCATTGGTGATATCCCGGGTATTATCAAAAAACTTGATTACATTGCCAGTCTAGGTGTTGATGCCATTTGGGTGTCGCCCTTTTTTAAATCACCAATGAAAGATTTTGGTTATGACATTAGTGACTATCGCGACATAGATCCTATTTTTGGTTGTTTGGCTGATTTTGATCAACTCATTGCCATGGCTCATGATAAGGGTATTAAAATCATGATCGACCAAGTACTCAGTCACACCTCAGATCAGCACGAGTGGTTTTTAGCCAGTCGTGAAGACACCCATAATGATAAAGCCGATTGGTATGTATGGGCCGATGCTAAGCCAGATGGCACCGCACCTAACAACTGGCTGTCTATATTCGGTGGTGTTGCATGGACTTGGGAGCCGCGCAGACAGCAATACTATTTACACAACTTTTTATCGAGTCAACCGGATCTCAATTTTCACAACCCTAAAGTGCGAGGAGCGGTATTAGACAACATAGAATTTTGGTTAAAGCGAGGCGTTGATGGCTTTCGTTTAGACGCGGTTAACTTTTGCTTTCACGACGCGCAATTGCGCGATAACCCCAGTAAACCAAAGGAAGCGCGAAATTGTATCGGCTTTGATGAAAAAAATCCCTACGCCTACCAATATCATTACTTCAACAATACCCAAGATGAAAATCTGGGCTTTATGGAAGACATCCGCGCACTATTAGACAGATACCCGGGCACAGTTGCCCTTGGTGAAATATCGTCTGAAGACTCTCTTAAAACCATGGCTGAGTATACTCAAGGCGAGCAACGTTTACATATGGGTTATAGTTTTGATCTGTTAACTGAGGACTTTCAGGCCAGTTACATCAAAAAAGTAGTCGAATCCCTAGAGGAAAAAGTAGCTGATGGCTGGCCCTGCTGGTCTATTTCTAATCACGATGTGCAGCGCGTCGCCACCCGCTGGGGTAAAACCAAAGACGCACAGCACAACGCCAATTTAGCGAAGATACTGTATGCGCTGATCGCCTCATTGCGCGGCAGTGTCTGTAGCTATCAAGGAGAAGAATTAGGCTTAACCGAAGCTGACATCGCCTACGAAGACTTGCAAGATCCCTACGGTATTTCGTTTTGGCCACAATTTAAGGGCCGAGATGGCTGTCGAACCCCTCAGCCGTGGTTACATGATGAAGACAATGCCGGATTTAGTGAGCAAAAGCCCTGGTTGCCAGTTCCTCGCGTACATTATGATAAATCAGTTGATTTACAAGAAAAAAACCACAATTCAGTATTAAATAGCTATCGTCATTTTAGTTTGTGGCGCAAACAACACCCAGCTATTTTATGGGGTGATATTAACTTTATCGAAACCAAAGAGCCATTACTTGCCTTTACTCGTCATTATCAAGGACAAACCTTGTTAATTTGTTTTAACTTGTGTTATCAACCCTTAGAAATTTCGATCAATTCACTCACCGATCAGGCCTTTACTGTATTAACTGAGCACAATTTACTGTCAGCCACCGTTGTCAACAACAGTTGCACATTCAAAGGGTTTGCCTGCTTATACGCTCGCATCCACTAACATGAGATCTTACATGAAAATCACCAACAAGCCCTTGAAAAAAATAGTTCTGTCATTGGGCTTAGCCCTATCAGCCAGTTATTGCAGTGCGCTGTTTGCGCAGACTACACCCTTAGCCAGTGCAGATGCTGACAAAGGCAAGGCCAGTCAATTAGCCCCCTATCAACAACGCCAATTTCAAGATGAAGTGTTTTACTTTGTGTTGCCCGATCGCTTTTACAATGGAGATCCGAGCAATGATCTGGGGGCGCCAGCTGTGGATAAAAAACGGGCGCTGTCTCGCGGTGGTTTAGATGTCACTCACAAAGGCATGTATCACGGTGGCGACTTAGCCGGTTTAACCGAAAAACTACCCTACCTCGACGAAATGGGCATCACCGCTATATGGCTAACCCCTATATTGCGCAACAGAGCCATGCAGGCAGGCACCTCGGGCTACCACGGTTACTGGATTTTAGATTTTACCGAGATCGATCCGCACTGGGGCAGCAATGCCGAACTTAAGCAGTTTATTACTCAAGCCCATCAACGCAATATAAAAGTCTACTTTGACATCATTACCAACCACACCGCCGATGTGATCAAATACAGCCAATGTCATGGCGAAGATGGCCTTGGCTGGTTAGTAAGTGGCGATAGTTGCCCATTTAAAGCCAGCAACACTTTAGCCACTGATAGCTATACACCATTGATCCCCAAAGGCAATGAAACAATTAAAATTCCCGCCTGGTTAAATGATATTGATCTTTATCACAACCAAGGCGATTCGCATTGGTCAGGTGAAAGTGCTCTAAAAGGAGACTTTGCTGGTTTAGATGATTTAAAGACCACAGAGCAACAAGTGGTCGATGGCATGATCGACATTTATCAACAGCTGATCAGCGAATTTAAACCCGATGGTTTTCGCATCGATACCGTAAAGCACGTTAACATGGAATTTTGGCAGGCGTTTTCACCTGCCTTAATGGCCCATGCAAAATCGCTGGGCATCGACAATTTTATGATGTTTGGTGAAGCCTACAGCTTTGATGCTGAGTTATTGAGTCAATTCATGACGGTTGGTAACATTCCCTCAGTATTAGATTTTGCTTTGCAAGGGGCAATTGAAGCAGCACTGGTCAATCAACAAGGGACCAATGCCTTAGCCAATTTATTTGCACAAGACCATCTGTATCAAACCGAGCAGGGCTTTAACGCTAATCATCTAGTCAACTTCACTGGTAATCACGACATGGGACGGTTTGCCGGTAAATTGCACTTGAGCGACCACAACTACAGTCAAGAAGAGATGATCAAGCGCACCTTATTGGCTCATGCCATCATGTTTTTTAGCCGCGGCGTTCCAGTAATTTACTACGGAGATGAACAGGGCTTTGTTGGCGACGGTGGCGATCAAGATGCCCGTCAAAATATGATGCCTTCGCTGGTAAAAACCTATAACGACGACGATTTATTGGCAACCGACAGCACTACTGCCGAGTCAAACTTTGATAAAAATCACATGTTTTATCAGCGCTTTGCTCGTTACGCTGAGTTATATCAGCAATACCCAGCACTGAGAAAAGGTCAACAAAGCACATTATTGGCTGGCGATAAACCGGGCATTTTTGCCGTTAAAAGAACACTCACTGGCCAACAAGGGATAACGCAAACCGTGGTTGCGGTGTTTAATACCAGCAACGTAGCCGTCAATGTTGATAGGTTATCTCTCGCTGAATCGGCCACACTGATCTACAGTGAAAACAACAGCACTAAAAGCCGCCTTGCTGGCTTGAGTGTCAACCTCTATTTGCTGTAAATCGGCACAGACATTGAATTAAGCATGCCGCCAGCGGACAAAGCCCTTGGACATGCTTTTTTTAATTGCCTAAACTGGCCAAGTACTGTTCATGGCTAGGCAGTTTTTCCACAGTTTTACTGATCAAGGTTTGTAAACTCGCCATTAAATCGTTGAGTTGTTCTGCGCTTAAACCATCGACTAAGCTGTGGTGATCATTGGGCATCGCATCTTGACCAATCATCACTTGTTGCCAAGCTATTTCGGTAAACAGTTCATCTGGCTCGCAATGCACCTTACCTGTTTCGCGAAACAGCGCTATTTTTTGTTGCAAACTAGCGGGAATTTCCATGCGTTGACAGGCTTGCCAAAAATCACTGTGCTGCCGGTTAGATAATTTATAGTGGAGAATAATAAAATCACGGATCCCCTCGGATTCTTTTTGCGACAAGCGATTAAAAGTAGCCACTTGCTGGTCACTAATACCGCGATGAGGGAAAAATTTAACTAAGCGGGTCGCCGCTGTTTGGACTAAATGGATGTTAGTTGACTCAAGCGGCTCTAGGAAACCACTCGATAAACCAATACTGACCACATTTTTGTGCCAGACCTTTCTTCTGCGCCCAGTTCTGAACTTGATCACCCGAGGCTCAGCTAGTGCTTTGCCCTTGAGATTAGACAATAAACACGCCTTGGCTTGCTCATCGCTGAGGTACTTGTCTGAATAGACTAAGCCATTACCCGTTCGGTGTTGCAAAGGAATGCGCCACTGCCAGCCCACCGCTTGTGCGGTCGACCGCGTATAGGGTTCAATACTGCCAACATTTTCACTGGGCACAGCCACAGCACTGTTGCAAGGCAACCAGTGTGACCAATCTTCATAGCCAGTATTTAAGGTTTTTTCAATGAGCAAGGCCGACAACCCAGTGCAATCTATAAACAAGTCGCCATCGATGATCCGGCCATCATCCATCAACAACTTGTCAACATAACCAGTGTCAGCGGCAACCACAACCTCAGTCACTATACCTTCGCGCCGTTTCACCCCCATGCCTTCGGCGTGTTGGCGCAAAAATTGTGCGTATAAACCGGCATCAAAATGATAGGCATAAGCTATGCCTGGTAAATTGGTATTTGGTAAGGTTTTCAGCGGTGCAAACTTGTTTTGCATTGCTGCCTGATAGTTCAGTGAATACTGCCAATAACTGTGCTTATTAACCCCTTGCTGAGCAGCATTTTGCTGTTGATGCACATACCAAAAGTGATGGAAGTCACAAAACGGGAAGTTTTTACCTATGCTGCCAAATGCATGCATATAGCTCTCATCAGCCTGGTTCCAATGACTGAATTCAATACCCAATTTTATGGTGGCTTTAGTCGCTTTTATAAACGCTTGTTCATCAACGCCGATCGCCTGATTAAAATTAACAATAGGCGGAATGGATGCTTCACCAACGCCAATAGTGCTAATTTTGTCGGATTCGACTAGGCTAATATCGAGGGATTTACCCAGTACTTTTGCCAATAAAGAAGCGGTCATCCAGCCCGCAGTGCCGCCGCCAACAATAACCACTTTTTGCACTTTGCTCGAGTTCATAAATACCTTTCATTCTCTGGGTAAAATCGGTTTATCAGCGCTATTTATAGCAATAATAGCCAGCAAAAAAAACCGCTGCCCTGACATAAAAGCCCTTGTAGTTAGGCTACAAGGGCTTGTTTGGCTTATTTTATTCTAGTAAAGAACAGCTTAAAACTTATAGCTTAAGCCCAGTAAGTAGGAGCTACCGTAGTCTTGGAAATCTCTTACTTGTAAGTCACTATCACCCTGCAACGAAGTGAACGGCTCTTTGGTTAAATTATAACCTTGTAAGAAAATAGACAAGCCAGCTAAGTCTTTATAACCCGCCTCGGCAAAATCAAAGCCAAGTTGAGCATCCCAGATGGTTTCACCTAAAATATCGACCTGCACGGTATCAAAACCCAAGCCGTAAACATCGCCTTTAAAGTCACCGCGATTGCGCATACTGGCACGAGCAGAAAAACCATTGCTCTCGTAATAGAAGGTCATGGTAGAGATACTCTCCGACAACCCAGGTAATTTGAACTCATTGCCGTTTTGATCTTCCATATCGGATTTAACACCGGTATAGCTAGCAATAATACCAAAGCCGTCTAGCTGCTCTGAGAATATATTCAAAGGCAGCGTGGCAGAAACCTCATAACCTCTTAATGAACCGTCGCCACCATTGACCTTACCACTGCCGGTACCGGTTGACGTATCTGGAATTTGACCAGTTGACGGATCGGCAACACCGCTCATGTCAATTTCATAATTGCCATCAAAGATCCAATTACTGATGTCTTTATGGAAAAGCGCAAGGGCAAAGTAACCTTCGTCACTGAAGTAATTTTCATAGGTCAAATCTAAACCGACCGCTTCTTTCGGCTCTAGCGCTGGGTTACCTCCGCTGACACTCCAATAATTGCCATTGTCATCGGGTTGCTGATTATAACTGGCATTAAATGAAGCGTTCATTTGGTCTAAGCGCGCTCGCGAAATGGTTTTCGCCGCCCCTAAACGCACTGATTGTTGGTCATCAATACGCAAGGTCAAATTTAAACTCGGTAATAAATGGCTATAGTCATGACTAATATCGGTTGGTTCGGTGATCACATTGCCATCAACGGTATTAAAGGCATTGCCCTGCGATGATTGCTCAGTGCGCACGTAGCGCAAACCGACATTACCGCTTAACGGCAAGCCCCATAGATCTGACTCTATTTCCGCCTGTACAAAAGCAGACATGACTTTTTCATTGACCACCCAAGATTTAGTGGCATGTGATGGATTGGTTAAACTCTCTTGTAATAAATCGAAGTAACCGTCATTGATCAAGCCATTCGTATTATAAGCAATCATATTGCCCATACCAATGAAATCTAGGTTAGTTGAGCCCAAACGGTATTCTTCTGGCACCATCATCATGCCGGGGTTATTGGGGTAATTGAAACTGCTTAAGGTCATAAAGTAACCTTCAGAATCTTTGGTTTTTTCACGCGAACGGTAAGCAACACCATATGAAACATCACTGATCAAATCGGAATCCACTTCTTGTGAAGCAGCCAATTTTAACGAAGTGAGTTCATCATCAATATTCGGCGCATTGATAAAACCGTCTTGCAATTGGTTTTCATATTCAGTGCCAACCACTCCGTATTTTTCATTGAGAGCGCCACTCCAACCCCAACTCAATGGGCCGCCTAATTGGATCAAGTTGTAATCACTGTAATCTAAATTGGGAGAGAAATTTGCGCCGGTATTACTGCCATTAAACGTATAACCTATGGTATCTGCCTCACCGCGGCTATCACCGCGGCCAGTTCCAGAGTAACTTTCAACACTCCATACTTTGCGCTCAACATTTGAATAACTGGCATCAAATTCAACTACAGTAGTATCGCTGGCATTCCAAATGGTATTGAATCCCAATGACAATAAGTCAGCGTCGCGTGTTTCATAATCATTGCGCACCACAACGCGTTGACCTTGGGTAGTGCCTTCAGTAATAAAACCTGTGGCTGGGTCAACATTTTGCGCCGACAGCGACCCTTGTCCCCAAGCAAACGGCACTTCAATACCACGCAAGCGCTTGGTATCCAAGAAATCAACATACAAGCCATCAAAGGTGAGCTTTAAATCATCTCGAGGGGCGGCTTCAATAACTAACATTGCTGAATCGCGATCTAAGGTAGAAGAACGCACAAATGGTTTGGCACCGCCCAACATAGAATAATTTTGGCCGTCGACTTCAAAGTCTGGGTAGCCCCATGAATTCCAACGTTTCTCTTGGTTTGGAGAGGTCATCGTGGTGTAAGCAAAAGCCACACCTAAAGTGTCATTGTTAAATTGATCCATGTAGAAAAAGGTGGCTTTGGCACCTTTGTCATCGCCATCGGGATTCAATTTGTCAAAGCTGGTTTGTTCATATACGCCATTGAACTGCAACACTCGACCGTCTTGGTTTAACGGTTTAATGGTCTGTAAATTAACCACACCAGCAATGCCCTCACCTTCGAGGCTGGCATTTGGGGTTTTATAGACAGTTGCACCACTCATGATCTCTGATGGGTATAAGTCAAATTCTACGCCGCGGTTGTCGCCAATCGACACTTGTTCGCGACCATTGAGGGTAGTACCACTCTCATTTTCGCCAAAACCGCGAATACTTATTTTACTGGCGCGGCCATCTAAGCGCTGTGAGGCTAAGCCAGGCAAGCGGGCCAGTGACTCAGCAATAGAAGCATCAGGCAGTTTACCTATATCTTCAGCAGAAATGGTTTCTACCACATTAGAAGAAAAGCGCTTGGCATTGATGGACTCGACGACACTGCGGCGAAAGCCTGTCACTTTAATGACTTCAATGTCTTTTTGTATTGATTCTTTTTCGTTTTCGTCTTGTTCGGCGGCATACATAGGTGCAGCAAAGGCCATTAAGCCGGTTGAAAGCAATGCCAATGTCACCTTACTTGGTTTAAAATTTTTCATTAGATCTCCCCTATTCATCCGTGTTTTGTGAAGTCAGCTATTAATCCTGTAGTGCTCACTTTAATAATTTTTATGTGTTGGTGTTTTTTTAACCCCTTGTACAGGGGTGCAAATTCAATATAGGACGGCTATAGTCGGATGAATAGCACATGCATACGTATTCAAAGCTCAATTCACTGCTCAATACCTTGTGAATACGTATGCAAAACATTTGCCCGGCTATTTTATCGCAACAATAGCCAGTAAGTTAGTGTTTATTGTGGAGCATAACCGATAAGATCGTACAATGAACAAAAACAGACCCTGGTTAACAACTGACATGCTAATGAAAATGCTCTGTCTTGGCCTGCTGCTCAGCATCAATTTACAGGCCAGTGAGCATATTCCTGACAGTACTGCTGATGCTCACTGGCTTAGTGCCGAGATTATTTTGCTAAACAGCACTGCCGCATCTCAACAGCACAGCACTTATCTTCTGCGCAATAGCCAAGGACAACAAACCCCATTACAACCCAGCTCACTATCTAAGGAATTAGCTGAACAATACCCACACTTAGCTGATTTCACTGCTTATTCGACACAACTCAGTGCGCAGCAAGTCAAACAATGGATAAAATACCCCAGCCAAGTAGTTAGCGGTACTGGTGATCCCAGCCATGCAAGTAATGCAAGTAATGCTAGGCTTTTTGGCCAGTTAAGCTCTGCAGCCTCTACAGCAAAAGTGCAAACTGGTTTTTTATTAGACGCTTTATATACCCAAGGCGACAATGACGCTGACGAATTAACAGATCTAGGGACGACCATTACCCCAGCAGGTATACAATTTAAGCTGTGGGCCCCCACTGCCCAGCAAGTGTCAGTGTTAGTATTTAAATCCACCGACTTTACCAAGCCAGCCAGTGCCGTATTAGCCATGCAACAAGATAGCAACACTGGTGCATGGCAGATCACTACAGAAAAAGCCAACACCTTTGATTACTATCAATATCAAGTGACTGTGTATCACCCTATAAGTCAACAAGTGGAAACCCTGATCACCACAGATCCCTATTCATTGAGTTTGTCTACCAACAGTACCCATAGCCAAATTGTTGATTTAACTGATCAAAAAACTCAGCCCCATGGCTGGGCACAACACCAGAGTCCGCCAATCGCCAACCCAGAAGCCAATATTTTATACGAAAGTCATGTGCGCGACTTCAGTGCAAACGACTACTCTATTACCGATAGTGAACTCAGAGGCAAGTATAAAGCCTTTAGTCAAAAGCACTCTGATGGCATTAAACACCTAAAGGCATTGCGCCGTGCTGGCCTCAATAACATTCATTTATTGCCAGTATATGATATTGCCACAGTTAATGAAGATCCCGAGCAAGTGATCAGCCTTGATGATCCCCTACATAAACTCTGTGCTATGCAAAATCATCTATCAGTGTGCAGCCAGCCTGAACTTGCCAATAGACTGATCCGTTCGATCTTGCAAAGCTATGATGTCAACAGCACAGATGCCCAAGCATTAGTCAGTGCTATGCGCACATACGATAACTACAACTGGGGTTATGATCCTTTTCACTACACAGTACCGGAAGGCAGTTACGCCACTGAGCCCATGGGGTTCAAGCGCATTATTGAATTTCGCCAAATGGTGCAAAGTCTGCACCAAATGGGATTTAGAGTGATCATGGACGTAGTCTATAACCACACTTATCAGTTTGGTTTAAATGAAAAATCAGTGCTGGATAAAATTGTGCCTGGCTACTACCATCGTCTTAATCCAAATACTGGCGAAGTTGAACAATCCACCTGTTACACTTGCGGCAACACCGCCACTGAGCGGGTGATGATGGAAAAATTAATGACAGATTCACTGGTCACTTGGGCCAGAGATCACAAGATCGATGGCTTTCGCTTTGACTTAATGGGCCACCAGCCCAAAGCCGCTATGCTTAGAGCAAGGCAAGCAGTCAAAGCCGTTGATCCAGACAGTTATTTTTATGGCGAAGGCTGGAATTTTGGTGAAGTGGCCAACCACAGCCAATTTACCCAAGCCAGTCAACTGGCACTTGGCGGCACTGAAATAGGCACTTTTAGCGATAGATTAAGAGACGCAGTGCGCGGCTCTGGTAACAATACAAGAGAAACACAAGGCATAGGCAATGGCCTGCTGACAAAACCTAATGAACTGCAAAACAGCACTACCGATAAGACTGATTATTTATTGAAAATGGATCAGATCAGAGTCGGTTTAGCTGCTAATTTAGCCCACTTTCCATTAGATAATACCACCCAAGGAAAAGACATCCCCTACGGC
Source organism: Thalassotalea sp. (assembly GCA_042091375.1). Taxonomy (GTDB): domain Bacteria; phylum Pseudomonadota; class Gammaproteobacteria; order Enterobacterales; family Alteromonadaceae; genus JBELHO01. The sequence continues at coordinate 23,119 of JBELHO010000048.1, forward strand.
AACCAGCCCACTGGTTATGCCCTTGATCCAGCAGACACCATCAACTATGTGTCTAAACACGATAACCAAACCCTGTGGGATAACAGTCAATATCGCCTGCCATTTAACACCACAACCGCACAACGAGTGCGCTATCACAATTTAAGCCTAGCCTATGTATTGTTTGGCCAAGGTATTCCGTTTATCCATATGGGCTCAGAGTTATTGCGATCAAAATCTTTCTTACGCGATAGCTACGATTACGGTGACTGGTTTAATGCCGTTGATCACACTGGCCAAAGTAATAATTATCATCTTGGTCTTCCGCCAGCGGATAAAGATGCCGACAACTGGCCATTGATCCGACAAGTCTTAGCAGGCCATCAAGGCCAAGATATTCCTAAAAAAGCTGATATTTTATTTGCCCGTGATGTGTTCAAAGACATGCTGACCATCAGATCAAGCTCACCGTTATTCTCGTTAACCACTGCCGACGCTGTCATCACTAAGCTAAGCTTTCTCAATCGCCGACAAAGCCTTGATCAAGCTGGCCATCAACAAGGATTAATAGTGATGCACTTAGATGATGGCAAAGGCATAGCCGTGGATAACACACTCAAAGGGATCACGGTGCTATTTAACAGCAGTGAGCAACCTCAGTGGTTCAAACATCCGCTCGCTGAACAATATCGCCTGCACCCTCAGCAGCGCAATGGCAGGGATGAGATCACCCAAACGGCGACAACATCAGCGCAGGGGTTCTATGTGCCAGGCTTGACCGCTGCAGTATTTGTAAAGCCCCAGTGATCAGTGCATTCATTAATTTCAGTCATAATTAGTCATCTCACTCATGTTAAGTAATGATTGAATTAAGAGGCTGGTAATTGTTAACTAAAATCGTGGTTCGAAGGCCAACTGTAAATTTGATGGCTTAAGCAACTGACTTTATTTTCTAAGTTACTGCAAAGTTTACTGCCTGGACATTGGTTAAGTTAATTTTCTGCTTAGCATGCCAAAGATCATAGTTATCTTGCATTGCTAACCAACTCTCAGGAGTTCGACCAATTGCCTTAGATAAACGCAGTGCCATTTCTGGTGAAATCGCACTTTGTCCTTTCAAAACTCTATTTAGAGTAGAAGATGCAACATCTAACCGTTTAGCTAAATAACGACAACTCAAGCCAGCAGGCTCTAGATATACGTCGTAAATAAATTCTCCAGGGTGTGGTGGATTATGCATAGTCATTAGTGATAGTCCTCATAGTTGAGAATATATGCATTGCCATCGATAAATTCAAAAGTAATGCGCCAGTTGCCATTTACAGTAATAGACCAAATCCCATCACGCTCACCTTTTAGAGGATGCAAGTTAAAACCGGGTAAATTGATGTCATCAATTTTTTGCGCGGTATCTATCGCAGTAAGTTGCATGCGTAATTTGCGCTGATGCTTAGCCTGAATGCCAGCAACACTTCCTGTTTGGAAGTACTTCTTGAGGCCTTTATGTTTGAAAGATTTGATCATGACTAAAGTATAGCGCGATGCGCATCACTCGTCGATAAAAATAGAACGCCCTGTTAACAGGTAATAATATAGTTGGTCA
>JBELHO010000049.1:0-24552 GCA_042091375.1 Thalassotalea sp.
TTGTTGACTAATTATATTGGTATTCGGGGAGATATCATTTATTTTTGCTTTGGCTCACTTATCCCTTTAATCAATGTATTCATATTAGAAAATGAGATATACAGTGATTTTCCTTGGGAAATTTACATATATTTTGTGTATCTAGCTATGGGGATATTTATGACCTTAAACACGGTCATTGTATATCTGGGGCTGGGGTACATTTTACCGAGGTTGTATTTTTATTTTAAAGCCAAGGATGAATAACAGCTAATACTTGCTTTACATAAACTGAAAAGTGATCAAGGCAAGAAATGCTGAGGTATTTTTAAATTAATAGGGATGTGAATGACAAAAAAAAAGCCAGCTAGATGCTGGCTTTTTTACGAAAGTTTTCAACAATTAAAGTGCTTTTATCGCCGCGTTTAAACGACTTTTACTACGAGCTGCCTTATTTTTGTGAATAAGACCTTTGGTAGCATAACGATCAATAATTGGTGTAGCAGCTGCAAATTCTGTAGTTGCTGTTTGTTTGTCACCGGCTTCAATGGCAGCGATTACTTTTTTTAATAAAGTGCGCATCATTGAACGACGACTTGCATTGTGTTGGCGACGCTTTTCTGATTGTACTGCGCGCTTCTTAGCTTGCTTTGAGTTAGCCAAGGTGAACTCCTAAAATGAATAAATATAGCCTAAATTTAAGGCGACGAAATATGCCTTTTTTTCGTGGTGTTGTCAAACCTTTTCCACTTTTATTTTATCTTTATCGCAGCTTTTATGGTTACTGTCGGTTTAAATGACAGTGATATATTCTAACGATAAAAAATGATCGGATAACAAACACCCCTAAATAATAGCAAATCCAGCAGATAATGGCTTGTTTATCTTCATAAAAACAACGCATAATACGAGTTGAACGTTAAATAGCGCGACGAGGAATTCAAGTGTGAGTAAAAAACTGATCAAATCAGGTATGATCGTCAGCGCCATGACATTAACTTCACGAGTTTTGGGGTTGGTAAGAGATATTGTTATCGCTAAAACTTTTGGAGCTAGTCCCTTAGCCGATGCGTTTTTCTTTGCCAATCGAATTCCTAATTTTTTTCGTCGATTATTTGCAGAGGGGGCATTTGCGCAGGCATTTGTGCCGGTACTCAGTGAATATCAAACTAAAGATCAGCAACAGGGGACTAATGAAACTAGGCAATTAATTGCCCAAGTATCTGGCACTCTTGGCGTCATAGTCACCCTAGTTACCTTAGTCGGTATGATAGCTTCACCGCTTTTTGTGATGCTGTTTGGCTTTGGTTGGTTTGTTGATTGGTTAAATGACGGACCCAAGGCTTCGCAATTTGACCTTGCCTCATCATTATTAAAAATCACCTTCCCTTATTTGTGGTTTATTAGCTTTACTGCTTTATCAGGAGCTATTTTAAATACGCTCGGCAAATTTGCTGTTTCTTCTTTTAGTCCTGTATTACTCAATGTATCTATTATCGCCTGTGCAATTTATTTATCACCTCTATTGGATAATCCCGCTTATGGATTAGCTTGGGGGGTTTTTCTTGGAGGACTTAGCCAATTTTTACTGCAAATTCCTTTTTTATATGCCGCAGGTGCTTTAGTAAAACCCAAATGGGCTTGGCAGGCAGAAGGGGTGCGCAAAATTCGCAAACTCATTATTCCCGCTTTGTTTGGGGTGTCGGTCACGCAAATTAATTTATTATTGGATTCGGTGATCGCCACGCTTTTAGTGTCAGGGGCGATTAGTTGGCTTTATTTTGCCGATCGTTTATTGGAATTTCCCTTGGGGTTATTCGGCATAGGTATAGCTACGGTTATATTGCCAAGTTTGTCGGCTTTACATGCGCAACAAGACAAGCAGCAATTTAGCGAAACCATTGCATGGGGACTTAAAATTGTCTGTTTATTTGGTTTGCCAGCAATGCTGGGCTTAATGGTGTTAGCGCAACCTATTATTATGATCTTGTTTATGGGCGGAGAGTTTACCCAGGATACTGTTTTAAAGGTTTCTTATGCGCTATTTGCTTACATGTCAGGACTGATCAGCTTTATGTTTATTAAAATATTAGCGCCTGCCTACTACGCTCGGCAAGACACCAAAACACCAGTTAAAATTGGCATTAAATCTATGCTTGCCAATATGATTTTTAATATCTGTTTAGCGCCTTTCTTTGGTTATGTGGGCTTGGCAATGGCAACCGCATTATCAGCGACAATGAATGCTTTTTTGTTGTATCGAGGGTTAAAATCAGCTGGAATATTTTATTTAACGACAGCTGTTAAACTGTTTTTTCTAAAAGTAATGGTTGCCGCTGTTGTGATGGCCTCAGTGGTTTATTGGTATTCGCCTGATTTTCAAGTATGGTTGTTAATGTCTTTTAGCGAACAATTAAAACAATTATTTATAGCCATTGGTTGTGGTGTAGTCAGTTACTTTTTAGCGCTGCTGGTTTTGGGTATTGGTATGGGTGACTTTAAAATAAAAACAGCCCGATAAATATATTTTCAGCAATTAGCTGAGAAGTGCTGATTATTACTGCTGAGTGATATATAATTCGTCGGTTTTAAATATATTCGCCGTGTTTTATTGGCATTGTTTTAGAAAGTTAATAAGGTTTGTTGGCTCAATGCAGCTTATTCGTGGCATTCACAATATACAATCTAACATTGGTAACGATAAACCCTGTGTACTGACGATAGGAAATTTTGACGGGGTGCACTTAGGTCATCGCCGTGTTATTAGCGCCTTAGTCGCTAAGGCTAAACAATTGGATTGTGTGCCATCGGTAATGGTTTTTGAACCTCAACCGAGTGAATTATTTCTACCAAACCAAGCGCCTGCAAGACTGACTCGGTTGCGAGACAAATATATCTATTTGCAGCGCTTAGGTGTTGAGCGGTTGATATGTGTTAATTTTAATCGCCAATTTGCGGCAATGACAGCTGATAACTTTATTGAAGAGCTATTAGTTGAGCAATTGCGAGTAAAACATTTGATTATTGGCGACGATTTTCGGTTTGGCAAAAATCGCACCGGAGATTATACCTTGCTTCAACAGGCGGGTAAGCAGCTTGATTTCGCTGTTAGCGATACCGCCAGCTATAAGTTGCAGCAATGCAGAATTAGTAGTACTGAAATTAGAAAAGCTTTGCAAAATAATGACCTTGCCGAAGCTGAAAATATGTTAGGTAGGCCTTACTCCATTATAGGTAGGGTGTTTCACGGTGATAAACGGGGCCGAAAGTTAGGTTTTCCAACCGCTAATGTTTTACTGAAGCGGCGAGTTTCACCTGTTTCAGGTGTTTATGTGGTGAAAATTGATAGCGTAAAGGGCCAGTATTACGGTGTTGCCAATATCGGCTCTAGACCAACTATTGTTGGAGTGAAACAACAACTCGAAGTACATATTTTCGATTTTTGTGCGGATATTTATGGAGAAACAATTGAGGTTATTTTACTCAATAAACTCCGAGATGAAATAAAGTTTGCTTCAATTGAACGGTTAACTGAGCAAATACAAACTGATAGTGAACAAGCTCGACATTATGTACGAGACTTAAATAATAGTGAAAACGGTTGAGAAACCAAAACTGATAATAACGGATATGAATTTACATGAGTGATTACAAGCATACCCTTAATTTGCCTGCAACTCCCTTTCCAATGAAAGGCAATATGGCAAATCGTGAACCGCAAATGCTAAAAGATTGGCAAAGTCGAGATCTTTACGGCAAAATTCGCGCAGCGAAAAAGGGTAAAAAATCGTTTATTTTGCACGATGGTCCTCCTTATGCAAACGGCTCTATTCACTTAGGTCATGCGGTAAATAAAATTCTCAAAGATATTATTGTCAAAGCTAAAACACTGTCTGACTTTGATTCACCCTATGTGCCTGGTTGGGATTGCCACGGCTTACCAATCGAACTTATGGTCGAGAAGAAAGTCGGCAAACCAGGACACAAAGTCAGTGCAGCTGAATTCAGACAAAAGTGTCGTGATTACGCCATTAAGCAGGTGGACGGCCAACGAGAAGACTTTAAGCGTTTAGGTGTATTTGCCGATTGGAACAATCCCTATTTAACCATGGACTTTGCTACCGAAGCCAATATCATTCGTTCTTTGGGTAAAATTGCCGACAATGGTCATTTACAACAAGGCTTTAAACCTGTGCATTGGTGTACCGACTGTGGCAGTGCACTAGCAGAAGCTGAAGTTGAGTATAAAGATAAGCAATCACCAGCCATAGATGTCGCTTTTAAGGCCGTTGATGAAAGCATAGTTGACAAATTTTCTCATCCCGAAGGGCATGTTGGCGAGGGCGATATTTCTGTCGTTATATGGACTACTACGCCTTGGACATTACCTGCTAACCGCGCTATTTCAGTGCACCCAAATATTGAATACTCACTGCTGCAATGTGAGGGAGAACAAGGCAAATTCCGCTTGATCATCGCTTCAGAGCTAGTGGCGTCTTGCTTGGATAGATTTGGTATTAATCAGTATCACGCCTTGGGTTATTGCCAAGGTAGCGCCTTAGAACTCAGTCAAGTGCAACATCCATTTTACGATTTTTCAGTGCCGATTATTTGTGGTGAACACGTCACTACTGACTCAGGTACTGGTTGCGTGCACACTGCTGGTGGCCATGGTGTTGACGATTTTGCGGTGAGTAAAAAATATCAGTTAGAAATATTCAATCCCGTTGGGGCTAATGGTGTGTTTCTTGATGATACACCGTTATTTGCAGGTCAACATGTATTTAAAGCCAACGCCAGTATTGTCGAGTTGTTGGCTGAAAAGGGCGCTTTATTACATCATCATGCTTATGAACATTCTTATCCCCATTGTTGGCGACATAAAACCCCGATTATTTTCCGAGCAACACCGCAGTGGTTTATTAGCATGGACAAACAACAGTTGCGTGCATCATCCCTTGCAGAAATAGCAAAAACACAGTGGATCCCCGATTGGGGACAAAGCCGCATTGAAGGCATGGTCGAAGGTCGTCCCGACTGGTGTATATCAAGACAACGCACTTGGGGAGTCCCCATTGCATTGTTTATCGATAAAGATACCGGGGCACTTCATCCGCGTAGCCTTGAACTGATTGAAGTGGTGGCTAAAAAAGTTGAAAAATCGGGTATTCAAGCCTGGTTTGATTTAGATGCAAAGGAATTAATTGGCGAAGATGCAAATCAATACATAAAAGTCGCCGACACCTTAGACGTATGGTTTGATTCAGGCACGACTCATGCCTCAGTGATCGCCGCTCGTGACGAGTTCTCTGATATTGCCGATCTGTATTTAGAAGGATCAGATCAACATCGCGGTTGGTTTATGTCGTCGATGATTTCTTCAGTAGCAATGACCGGCAAAGCGCCTTATCGTCAGGTGTTGACTCATGGTTTCACGGTTGATGTCAACGGCCATAAAATGTCTAAATCATTGGGCAATGTTGTCACCCCAGCACAAATAACCAATAAATTTGGCTCTGACATTTTGCGGTTGTGGGTTGCTTCTGTTAACTACACCCAAGAAATAACTGTTTCTGATGAAATATTTAATCGCCAAGCGGATGCCTATCGACGTATTCGCAATACCTCGCGATTTTTGTTAGCAAATATTAATGGCTTTCAACCAGAGAAGCATTCGGTTGCCGTTAGTGATATGGTTGAATTAGACCGATGGGTATTGAATAGGGCTGCTCAGTTACAAGATGAAATAGTTGAAGCATATGACAATTATGAGTTTCATAACGTTGTACATAAGTTAATGAATTTTTGTACTTCTGAGCTCGGCGGATTTTACTTAGATATTATTAAAGACCGACAATACACGGCTAAAACTGACAGTGTTGCTCGACGATCTTGTCAAACCGCTATGTACCTCATCGCCGAAGCAATGACCCGTTGGATGGCTCCTATACTGACGTTTACTGCGCAAGAAATATGGCAAGCTTTACCTGTACTGGATGATCAACCTCGCGATGAATTTGTCTTCACTGATGTCTGGTTTGCAGGATTAATTAAAACTGAAGGTCAGACTGAGTTTACAGATCACTACTGGCAACAAATTATTGAAGTACGTGGTGCTGTCAATAAAGCATTGGAAACAGCGCGCAAAGAAAAAGTGGTGGGTAAGGCGTTGGAAGCGAGTGTAACCTTGTATTGCAACCCTGACTTAGCTAAAACTTTGACGCAACTCGAAGATGAATTGCGTTTTGTGTTGATCACCTCTAAGGCACAAATTGAGACAGTAGAAACAGCACCAGAAAACGCTTTAGCCACTGAGGTTGAAGGTTTATGGTTAAATATTACTGCTTCTACTGGGGTCAAATGTAGTCGTTGCTGGCATATCACTGATGATATTGGCAGTTATGCAGAGCACCCTGAATTGTGTGGTAGGTGTGTCACCAATGTCGACGGTGCAGGCGAAGCGCGAAAATTTGCGTAGATCAACTATTAAAGTTAGCGATACACAAATCAGCAGTTATCAATCAGCTAAGTGATTGTCTATTGCTGAGCTTATAAACACAGAGACGATATATTTTATGTTAGAAAAAAATCCAAGCTTGCGTTGGTTATGGATAACGTTACTTTTTTTAGTGATAGATCAGGTGACTAAGTATTGGGTGGCCAGCTCTATGGACTTATACCAGTCCATCAATGTGTTACCCTTTTTTAACATCACCTATGTACATAACTTAGGTGCGGCGTTTAGTTTTCTTGCCGATCAAGGCGGCTGGCAACGCTGGTTTTTCACTGCGATTGCCTTGGTCGCGTCTGTGGTGTTTACTGTTTGGTTAGCGAGGACCCCAAAGGAACAACCTTTGTTGGCTATTGCCTTAGCTTGTATGCTAAGTGGTGCGGTGGGCAACTTAATTGATCGCGTACTTTTCGGCTATGTAATAGACTTTCTTGATTTTTATATTCATTCATACAAATGGCCGGTATTCAATGTGGCAGATTCGATCATTTTTATTGGTGCTGCACTAATGATCATTGATTCTTTTGCACAAGATAAAAAAGCCAAACAAAATACCGCAAATGCCGCAGAGACAAAAGAGAGTAAGTAATGGAAAAATGTATTGAACTGCAATCGCAAGTACTTGTTCATATTACCATGAAGCTTGCTGATGGATCTGCAGCAGACAGTACCAAAGTCAATAATAAACCAGCTAAAATTATAATGGGTGATGCCAGTATTTCCCCAGCATTTGAACAACAATTGTTGGGGTTGTCAGAAGGCGACAGCAAGGAATTTACGTTACTTGCCGCTGATGCTTTTGGTGAGTCTAACCCCGATAACATCCATTATATGGATATTAGTAAATTTTCAATTGATGCCCCGGCCAAGGTGGGTAATATAATTACTTTTTCCCAACCTGGTGGCGAATTGCCGGGGATCATTAAAGACGTTTCAGGCAGCTCAGTAACCATTGATTTTAATCACCCACTTGCCGGACAAGCGGTGACCTTTTTAATTGATGTGGTCGAGATATTATAGTGAGTAGTTTATGGATATAATTTTAGCAAACCCAAGGGGGTTTTGTGCAGGCGTAGATCGGGCAATAAGTATTGTTGACCGCGCTTTAGATATATTTAATCCTCCTATCTATGTCCGCCATGAAGTTGTTCACAACAAATATGTGGTCAACGGTTTAAAAGACCGCGGCGCAGTGTTTGTTGATGAACTCGATGAAATCCCAGACGATAACATTGTTATTTTTAGTGCTCATGGCGTGTCAAAAGCGGTGCGCAATCAAGCTAAAAACAGAGGCTTAAAAGTATTTGATGCGACCTGTCCTTTGGTGACTAAAGTGCATATGGAAGTCACTAGGGCAAGCCGTAAAGGGGTTGAGTGTGTGCTTATTGGCCATGCCGGTCATCCTGAAGTAGAAGGCACTATGGGCCAATACGAAAGTCTTGAGGGGGGGATCTATTTAGTCGAATCGCCAACTGATGTTGCGCATTTACAGGTCAAAAACCCAGACAAACTGTATTACTGTAGTCAAACAACCCTTTCTGTTGATGACACCAGTGATGTCATCGATGCACTAAAATTAAAATTTCCTGAGATCCAAGGACCCCGCAAGGACGATATTTGCTATGCCACCCAAAATCGTCAAGATGCAGTGCGCAGCATTGCCAGCCAAGTAGACTTATTACTGGTTGTTGGTGCCAAGAACAGCTCTAATTCCAATCGTTTACGAGAATTGGCTGAAAAATCTGGAACAACGGCTTATTTAATTGATACCTTTGCTGATATTCAAAAGAGTTGGTTAACTGGTTTACAAAGTGTTGGCGTCACCGCCGGTGCTTCAGCGCCAGCAATATTAGTTGAGCAAGTGATCAGCTTTTTAAAAAGTTGCGGAGGAAAGGAAGTGGTTGAGTATCCGGGGCGCGAAGAAAATATTGTATTTGCGGTTCCATTAGAATTGCGCTAATGTTAGTTTTGCTTTGCTGGTTATTTTTAAATGTTTACTATTGATGGTTAAGTATTAAGTACCTTGATTTGCCTGATTGCATAACTTATTGAACAAATGTTTTTCTATTGTTGATGCCTCAACTAACCAGCAGCAAAAAAAGTAATAAAAATTTAGTATGCCAGTGTAATTTTAATTAATTATTTTCGTTGCAGAGCAGCGAATAAAGCGCATATGATCAGATGTTAATATCTATTAATAACTGCACCCCCATGCATTTGTTTTTTAGTTACAAGACAAGCTTATCTGCTGCTCAGATATAGCTTGTTGATAAAACTAAGTGCTATCAAAATGACTATAATGACAAAACAATCGGGCTTAACCTTTATTGAAGTGCTTATCGCTCTAGTGATACTAGTCACCGGTCTGCTCGGTGCTGTCGCCATGCAGATGTCTGCCAAAAAGGGCAGTTTTGATGCGATGCAACGCTCTGTTGCTTCGGCATTAGCGCAAGACATTCTTGAAAAAATACGCAGTAATGATGCAGATCCCAATGTTCTTGAAATATATCAAGGTACCTACGGTGAGATCTTGAATGCTCTGCCGACCTCTCGCTGTCGAACATCGACATCCACCTGTACTAGTGCTCAAATGGCTGAAAATGATCTTTATGAATGGGAATATGCGCTAATGGGAATGGATGTGTCTGAGCAAGGGATCAGTAAAGGCGGTCTTGTCGACGCCCGTGCTTGTATTGAGCACAGTAATAATGCGGTAACTGTGGTGATTAGTTGGCAAGGACGAACGTCCATGTCTGATGGCGCAACAGATAATGATAGTTTTGCACAAGGTTGTGGCGTAGCTAGCAACAATCGGCACCAAATTGCCGTCAATGGATTTGTCTTCTGATGAGTATCAAATATCGACATCAAGGTGGATTTAATCTGGTTGAATTACTGCTCGCTTTGTTTGTTGGTTTGAGTTTGTTGTTGGGAATTTTAAGTGTTTTTGTGGGGATGCGCACGACAACAGCTGAAACCTCAAGTTACGGGCAGATCCAAGAAAACGGCCGATTTGCCATTAGTTTACTTACTGATGATTTATTGCGTCAGGGGTTTTGGGGAGATTTTACTGGTACCCTAGATGCATCGGCTTTGGTTACTTCTCCTGATCCAATTAGCGTATCACTTACTGATTGTATTGGGGCAGGAGAAAATAATGCCAGTTTTCCCAGTGCGCTAGGTCACTTTCGCACACTTTGGGGAGACACAGTGAAATCCAGCTCGCCGATGTCTTGTATAAATAATGCCAAAGTTGATTCTGATCTGATCCAACTTAAACGCTCAATTTCAGTCGCGTTAGCCCCTCAGGATGTTATCCCAACGAGGTATTATTTAGTTGCAAATCCCAACTCAGCGGCGATATTTGCCGGCGATGAAGCCATTCCGGCACTGAATTTTTCGCAAATTTGGCAATACCAACACCACGTCTATTACGTGCGCGAAGAGACGCAGGGAGGTGAGAAGGTGCCGGTGTTAGTGCAAGGGCGTTTACAAAATAAAAATTCCATCATGACTTTAGATATGGTTGTTGAAGGAATAGAAATAATGCGATTTATGTACGGTGTAGATACCGACAATGACGGCGTTGTTAATGCTTTTATTGCTGCTGATTCGATGACTGATGCATATTGGAACAATGAAAATGACACAAGCATTTTAGCAGTAAAAGTTTACATTTTAGCGAGAGACATTCTACCTGATAGAAAATATTCTAATACCAATGTGTATCAGTTGGGTGATTGGCAATACACTGCTAATGATAATTACCGACGTATGCTTTTTAGTACGACAATTTCACTGCACAATGCAAGGATAGACTCATGGCAATAAATCGGCGTGTCGAGCAACAAGGGGTTGTGTTAGTTGTTGCTTTAGTTTTTTTAGTGGCCTTAACCGCGGTGGCAGGTGCTATGATGCAAAACACTATCACCGATGTAAAAATGTCAGGTGCAAGTCAGGAAAAAGTCATTGCCACACAAGAAGCGATAAGTGCAATGGATCAAGTCATCTACAATGAAGTAACCAAAGCCAATGGCACGAATAGTTTTGCTGCTGAAATTGCTAATTTTCCGTTGCAGCCAAACATTACTGCCGATAATACCTCAGCTGAAATATCTTTGGCTAATCCATTTAACATTGAATCTGATTGCCCCCACCTTAAATCAGCTTCTTCTGTGCAAGTCTTTAAGTGTAATTTACTTAAGGTACAAATTGACCGCAGCTATGGACGAACAAATACCAGTACTGTTGAAGTTAATTCGGGTATTGCACAGCAATTATTAACCGGGGGAAATTAGTAATGAAAACACACTTTATGGTCATTGCTCTATTGAGCTTTGCCCTGCAATGCGCGGCTGAAGATATCGAGCTGTATATCGGTGACACTGCATCTAAAGTTGGCAACAAGCCTCAAGTATTAATCATTTTTGATAACTCTGGCTCAATGCGCACTACCGAGGAAGTCAAAACCCCTTACGATCCCAATATCGAATATCCTGCGGTGGGTGGCAATGGCAAACTGTCAGAACAATTTTTGTATTTCACCAAAGGCGTAGCAGATGACGGTGACTTAGTGGTTGATTCCGTCAGTGAATCCCGACGGTTTTTAGCGAGTATCAACAGTTGTGATATAGCTAGACAAAGGTTAGCAAGTGTCGGCTATTACACAGGGCATCTACGCGAATACCGATTCAATGGCAATGCCGGAAGTTGGCAAGAAATTTCTGATAGTCAAGGTGAAACCTTAAAAATTGTCGACTGTTGGGATGATATTAGCTTAGAAAATAACAATAATGCGTTTGTGATGTTAGCCGATGGCAGTTTATCTGCTTTGCCTGATGGCTATCCGGCAGATGGCTTAGGTACTGAGATTAATCCACAGTACTACACTGCTACTTTAGCCAATTCTAATACAGATCTGGGCAGCGGTCAGGTAGTCACTCTGTATAGTGCCAACTATTTGCGATGGTCGCAAAGTAATGCTATTGCGTTGATTGATAGAACGCGTTTAGACATTGCTAAAGACACAGTAACTAACCTGATTGAATCAGCACCATCGGTGGACTTTGGCTTACAAATTTTTAATCTCAATTATCCCAATGAATCCTATCGCAATGGCGGTCGAGTGATTTTTGGCATACAAGAAATGACTGCATCGGCGCGCAGTAATTTAGTGGATTTAATCGATTTAGAAATTACCGCAGAAACCAATACCCCGCTGTGTGAAACCCTGTATGAAGCATCCCGCTATTTCGGTGGGAAATCGGTTCGATACGGCAATGATGATGCCAATTACTCCAGTTGGTATGTGGGCAATACCCCACCTAGAGATACTAGTACCGAAGACAACGGTGTGTATTTGTCTCCATACTCTGGTTGCAGTAATGAAGTGTATGTGATCATGATCACCGACGGTTCACCGACACAAGATAGAGCCGCTGATCAGTATATTTCAGCATTTCCCAATGTCGGTGGGTTATATCGCAACAATTATCTCGCTTCATTGGCGCAGTGGATGCACAACAATGATCTAAACGACAGTTTAGAGGGAAAACAAACTTCAACCCTGTTTACTATCGGCTTTAGTTCAGGCTCTACAGGAGCAAAACCCTTGCTGGCTGAAGCGGCTAAACTAGGGGGCGGAACCTATTACGATGCTGAAGACCCCAGTGTATTATTGTCTTCGTTACAATCAGCGTTACAAACCATTCTTGAAGTCAATACCAGTTTTACCGCACCTTCGGTTGCATCTAATAACTTTGATCGCACTGAAACATTAGATTCAGTGTATTACGCCATGTTTGTGCCTGATCACGGAGCCCGCTGGCAAGGCAATTTAAAAAAATTAAAAGTGGTTAACGGCAAGCAAGTTGACCGAGATGGTAATGATGCTATTGATGACAATGGTAACATTGACAAAGATGCGAAAACTTTTTGGAGTACATCCCCTCTGGCCGATGGCAATAATGTCAGAGCTGGTGGCGTGGCACAAATGTTACAAAATAAAAATCAACGCACTATTTATAGTGATTTAGGCACTAATGGTGCACTGACTGAATTTACTGAAAATAATGCGCAACTAAGTTTTGGTAGTGCCGCTAATTTGGCCAGTGAGATGGGTATTACTGAAGCCGAAGTCGGCGACCATATCCAGTGGGCAAAAGGCATTGATGTTGAAGATGCAGATAATGATGGCTCAACTACAGACAATAGGCCAGATATCTTTGGCGACCCACTGCATTCCAAACCGTTAATAGTCAACTACGGAGGCAGTGCCGATGCGCAAGATATTCGCATTATTGTTGGTACTAACTCTGGTGCTCTGCACATGTTTAAAGACAGTGGTAACAGTGTCGATGAAAGCTGGGCGTTTATGCCCAAAGAGTTTTTGCCACAATATCGCACCTTAAAAAATAACTTTACTTCTTCGGGCAAAGTTTATGGCATCGACGGAGCCGCAACGTCATATTTATTGGATGTCAATGGCGATGGAATCATTGATAGTGCCTCTGGAGATAAAGCCTGGATATTTTTTGGCTTGCGACGCGGAGGCTCTGCTTATTACGGTATTGATATTTCCAATCCAAATGCACCGCAACTGTTGTGGAGAATTGATCACAATACCAGCGGTTTTAATGAGCTTGGCCAATCTTGGTCGCAACCTAAAGTAGCATATTCTACCTTGAATATAGTCAGCGGCGAGGCTAAGCCAGTACTGATTTTTGGCGCGGGTTATGATACGGGGAAAGACAATCAAGGAGTGGGCGTCGACGACAGTTCCGGTCGTGGTATATATATGGTCGATGCTTATACTGGCAGTTTAAAATGGAGTGTAACCCCTAACGCAAGCTCAGCCACTAACAGCCAGTTTTCCGGTTTCTCTGATGGTATTGCTGCCAGTGTTGCCGTGCTTGACAGTGATTCAGATGGCATTGCCGATCGGCTTTATGCCGGCGACACTGGAGGCAATGTCTGGCGAGTTGATATGCCAGGCAACTCGCCTTCTTCGGCCAATACCCCCTGGACTGTGCATAAGCTAGCAGAACTAGGGGGAGTAACATTGGCCAGTGATCGACGTTTTTTTTCTGAGCCTTCTATTGTGAGAACCTTTATTTCCGACACGATTAAAACCACAAGTATTGACCAACAAGGGTTACCAATTGTCAGTATTTCAAAACAAGAGCGTCCTTATGAAGCGATTTTACTTGGCAGTGGTGACCGAAGTTCACCAACCAGTAGAGATAGCGAAGATAAATTTTTTATGATCAAAGATCCGCACATTAATACCACTTCTTTTGTTGCAGCGCCAACAGCGCCACAGTTAGCCCTGCCTGCCGTGATTACTACAGCTCAACTTTACGACTATACCAATGATCCGTTTGGTGGTTTTGTTGAACCATTATCTGCTGCGCAACAAGCCGCTAAAGAGCAGCTAGAAATCAATGTCAGTAATAAAAAAGGCTGGTTTGTTGACTTTACTGACTCAGGTGAAAAGTCAACCGCTGAAGCTTTGGCAATTAATGGTGTCGCCTATTTTACTTCATTTACGCCAGCAGATAACACTGGAGTATCCTCATCTTGCCAACTTGCTGATGGCTCAGGTAAGCTTTATGCCATAGATTTAGCCTTGGGTACCACAGTCTATGATTGGCGAACCTGGGATATATCAGCAGGTATTCCCGATACACCATCGATTATTATTACCAAAGATACCGCTGCGCCTTGTGTTAGTGATTGTGAAAATCTACAACCCGATCCGATGAGTAATGTCGCCACTGTTAAGTTACTGGCTGGACGCATTATCCCCCTCGACTTTAGTTTAAAAACAGCGCGTTCTTACCTTTATGTAACGGAGTAATGTGAATGTTCAAGAAAAAAACCATGTTAGGTATTACCCTAATCGAACTGATTGTTGTGGTTGCTATTGTCGCCATTTTAGCTTCAGTCGGTTATCCATCCTATATAGATCACATTACCCGTACCAATAGATCGGAAGCCAATAGAGAGTTAGTTCGCATTGCCACACTGATGGAACAATATTTTGTTGATCATCGTCGCTACACTAACAATATGACACAGTTGGGCTTGTCAGCCGATCCCTTTATTGTGCAATCGGGCGATTACAGTATCGATGCAGCGGTAGTAAACAATACTTTTGTTTTAACTGCTACCGCACGCGGTGAACAGGCAAGTCGAGACAGCGCTTGCCCAACTTTGTCTATCACTGAAACACTGGAAAAATCAGCACTATCAGCAGACTGTTGGAGGTAGTATGAGCAAATTTAATGTTTTATTGATCAAAGCATTGCTTGTGGTAAATTGCCTCAATCAAACCAATGCTCAGCAAGCTGAGCAATTAATTGAGGTGAAGTGTTATGTAGAGTTGATTGGTGGCGAGCGAACTATTCACCACGCGATGATCTCTCCGTTGCGTCTTAAACAAATCAGTCAAAGTCTGTTGGGCAAAAAGATTCTATTAACTACTGATGCCAATCAGCGAGAAGTTCACAAAGTGCTAGAATGCACTCAGGCTGATAATAAGTTTAAAAATATTCACGCTGTGGCATTGCAAAAGCGCTTAACTTACTAATATTTTTGTATTGTTTTACGACGAGCAAGTGATTTCGTTGCCATACCTGTCTTCATCTATGCCGTCATTATCTGTATCCGCACTTAAGTAAGAGCGGCCTGATGAAGAAACTAATATGCCTCGCGAGAATTTTTTAAAGGTATTAGGGCAATATGTAAATGGTGAATCGCTGGCGCCATTGGCTAAATTACCTGTGGCCGTGTAGACCAAACTGGTTTGATCGTATTGCAAACTATCGTCATTGGCGATGGCAGACTTGATTTGTACTATAGTTTCATTGTCTGCTGCTTCATAACGGCCATCTTGATCTAAATCTTTAAACACGGTAATGACTTGATCCCAATTTTTAGAGCAGTTATTAGTGTTATCAAGGGGACAAATAGTAATATTTTGCTCATCATTAACCGCCGTATTACGGGTCAATAGCAGCAGGCGATGTAACTCTGATATTTGATTATCAACGCGTATTTTTACAGTAAATTCAGTTAATGCAGGAAGGGCGATCACAGTGGTAATGGCGAGCACCGCAATAGTAATTAATAATTCTACTAGAGTAAATCCTTGCTCAATTTTGTGCTTGATTGGTAATAATAATCTACAACAGTTTTTCATTGTTAACTCATATTAAGAATACTACTTACATTTCTTAAACTTCATCTATTACTTATAACACTAATTTTGCCGATGTGCCATATTTGAAAAACAGTGGTGAGAATTAATGGCAAACGATGATTTTTTTTCTTCTATTGCGATCTCGTCCATCTTTATTAATATCAGTTGTGAGGTATGATTTACCGGTGATTGAAATAACGATGCCACGGGAATAGCTGGGATGATTTTTGGGACAATATTTAAATGTTCCATTTCCTCCCCAATTGCCTAAACGACCCAAGGGACTATAAATTAGTGCATCTCTATATTTGGCATACTGTAATTTGTCATCTGTCGCGATCGCTGCTTTTACTTGAATAATTCGTTCGTTAAGATTGGGTTCAAAGGTTTTATTTTTATTATTATCAGTAAAAACTGATAACACCTTGTGCCAATTGGTGCTGCAAGTATTAGATTGGTTTAAGGGGCAAAGTGTTACATGACGGCCTAAGCTAACCGCATTATTACGCGCCAAAAGCAACATGCGCTGTAGCTTACTAATTTCATTGTCTACCCGTAATTTTACAATAAATTGATTGAATTTAGGCTGTGCTAGATTAGTTAAGATCAGCAAAATAGCCAAGACGACTAACACTTCGATAAGAGTAAAAGCATGCATTTTATTACACATAACCTCGATCCATGAGGAATGTTATATTATTTAGTTATAGCACCTAGTTAGCTATTTTACTACTGATGGGGTTATTTCAGATTTCATCATATATGGTCGGTATAGCTGCTCTTTTGTGTTGGGTTTTTTGATAAATTGCAATAATCATTGATGCCACTGATGGATCTACAGGGTTGCCCTCAAGGAAGTCATCGAGTTGATCATAAGAGAACCCCAAAGCATCTTCATCTTTTTTTCCGGGGTCAAGGTCTTCTAAATCGGCAGTAGCAGCCTTATTTACCAATAAATCTGGTGCATTTAGGTGATTAGCCAGTTGCCGTACTTGACGTTTTGACAAACCAAATAACGGCGCTAAATCGCAAGCACCGTCTCCCCATTTGGTAAAAAAGCCGGTGATATTTTCTGCTGAGTGATCGGTACCTAGTACTAATCCACCTAGAATACCGGCAATATGATATTGACTCACCATGCGAGTTCGCGCTTTGACATTGCCCTTTGAAAAATCAATGCGACGCTCATTAGCTGTTAGAATACCGCCGTTTTCCAAGGCGGACAAGGTTGCCTGATGAATACCATTGGTGCCATCAAAAATATTGGTGGTGATACAATGCGAAGGTTGAATAAAATCTAAGGCTAATTGCGCATCGGCCTCATCTGCTTGTACTTTATAGGGTAAACGAACCGCAATAAAGCGATAATCTGCATTGTCTTGCTGTTGATTTAGTTGTTCTACAGCGAGTTGAGCTAAACGACCACAAGTTGAAGAGTCTACTCCACCACTGATCCCTAAAATCAAATTTTTAAAGCCAGATTGAAGAAGTTGCTTTTTAATAAAGGTGATTCGGCGATTAATTTCAAATGAAGGGTCTATAGTCGGTAAAACTCTCATTTCTTGAATAATTGATTGATGATCCATGATCTGACCTTTATAACGAGGGACTAATTTTGTATAAATAGAAAGTAACAAATTTATCAGTTTTGTTTGTCTTAGACAATTGTGTACAATGATTTTAAGTGAAGAATTTTAAGTTAAGGTCAAATCAATGAAAAAAATTGAGGCTATTATCAAACCATTTAAAATGGATGATGTTAGAGAAGCATTAGGTGAGATTGGTGTTAACGGTATGACAGTATCTGAAGTCAAAGGCTTTGGCCGGCAAAAGGGCCATACGGAACTATATCGTGGCGCTGAATATATGGTGGATTTTTTGCCTAAAACTAAGTTAGAAATTGTCGTGCCGACAGATAAAGTAGAGCGTTGTATTGAAGCAATTATGGCCACTGCGCAAACCGGCAAAATTGGCGATGGTAAAATATTTGTGACCGATGTTGAACGGGTTATTCGCATTCGCACTGGTGAGCAAGATAACGAGGCCATCTAACCAACAAATGCAATCAATTAATTATATAGCTTGGTAAATCAGACTCTGCACTGTGGTAAATACAAATGCCAAAAGGGTTGAATGATCCTTTTGGCTAATTACTGGCTAATTTCTGGCTAATTTCTGGGAAATTGAACAAACTTATTTAAATGACTAACAGCTCTGAACTGAACAGTTATCCGTGACATCAATTTACTTATTGGTGCGGTCAAATGCAAACCACACCAGCTAAGCTATAAGGACATAGACACAACTTAATACAACTAATTTTCTCCATAACTAGCTGCCAATACTTGTTTGGCATTTTGTTTTAAATCGTCTAGTCCCATTTTGTCATAGCATTCGATCATCATTGCTAATGCCTGTTCTACTTCTTCACTTGGTGAGTAATATTCAACAATATACCGACCTCTGTTGGCAGCCGATGCATAGGCCTCTCTTTTAAAGTAAAACTTAGCTACGGCCAGTTCATATTGGGCTAAACGAGATTTTATCGAGATCATACGCTTGCGGGCATCAGCAGCATACTTACTTTGTGGGTAATCAGTTAATATCCGTTTTAAATCAGCAAAGGCAGAACGAGATGCCGCGGGATCTCTATCGGTTCGGTCAATCCCCGCCAAATCTTGAAATAAATTTTCTTCGGTTGATATGTTGATCAAGGCACGCATGTAGTAGACATAATCAACATTGCTGTGGTTGGGATTAAGTCGTAAAAATCTATCTGTTAACGCGATACCCTGTGCTGTATCACCGCTTTTGTAATAGGCATAAATCAAATCTAATTGCACTTGATGAGAAATGGGACCAAATGGAAAGCGAGAATCAATAGCTGACAAAATTTGGATAGCTTTGGAGTACAAGCTGCTGTCTAGTGCCTCTCGTGCATCATTAAATAAGGCTTGTGCTGATTTGTCAGGTACTTTATCGATTTCATTATTATCAGATGATGAGCACGCCGTTAAAGTTAGAAATAATATTAAAAAAATTGTTTTAATTGTCAGTTTTTCCATAGAATTTGGTATCACTATGTTGTTTTAGTTAAAATAAAATGTGTTTTACTACTATTTACTTAATGTAATTAAAATAGCAAAGAGGTAAAATAGTTGTAGGCATTCTAACCTAGCAAGCAAACCTTGCACAGTGCTAATTACAGAGAATTTAATGGCTGAAATAATTCAACACAAAGAGATAGTCCCAGAATCATGTTTAGGCAAGCGATTTGACCAAAGCTTGGCAATAATGTTCCCTGAATATTCTCGGTCGCGCTTAAAAGAGTGGCTTTTGGCCGGTAACGTCACTGTTGATGGCACCGTACTCACTCGCGCAAGAGAAAAAATGTACGGCGGCGAAATTGTTGAAATCAATAGCCAAATTGATAGTGAAACGCGTTTTGAAGCACAAAATATTCCGTTGCATATTGTCTATGAAGACGAAGACATACTGGTGATCAATAAACCGGCTGGTCTTGTCGTACATCCCGGTGCAGGCAATCCCGACGGTACTGTACTCAATGCCTTATTACACCATTGCCCACAGCTAGACATAGTACCTCGTGCCGGCATTGTGCATCGTCTTGATAAAGATACTACAGGATTGATGGTGGTCGCAAAAACTATAGCCGCACAGACTAACCTAGTAGAATCGTTGCAAGCAAGAGAGATCACTCGAGAGTACGAGGCCATAGCGAGTGGTGTAATGACTGCTGGCGGTTTAGTCGATGAACCTATCGGCCGTCATGCCACCAAAAGAACCCATATGGCGGTGACTATTTCTGGTCGACCATCGGTAACCCATTATCGAGTCATGGAAAAATTTCGTCTGCATACTCGGTTGAGGTTGCGCCTAGAGACAGGGCGTACCCATCAAATCCGTGTGCACATGGCTCATATCACCCATCCTTTAGTGGGAGATCCTGTGTATGGTGGTCGTCCTCGTCCTCCGAAAAATGCCACTGAAGAGCTCAGAGAACAGTTACAATTGTTCAAACGCCAAGCCTTGCATGCGGCGATGTTATCACTTTTTCATCCCATTTCAGGGGAGCAAATGACTTGGCACGCCGATGTACCTCAAGACATGGTGTTGTTGACCCAATGCTTGCGCGCCGATAGCCAAATCAATCTCGGTGACTAAAAGCCATTCAGCTATAACTAGACTGCCATGGCCAGTAGACAATGTACTGGCTGTGCAAACCTCGCGCTATCCAAATTCAGGTTTAACTGACAATACCCAGCTAGTAAGCAATGTTAATTATGCTCATTTTAATCTGGCATTGCATGTCGGAGACATCGAACACAATGTGATTAACAATCGCCAACAGCTGCTACAAACCCTGCCGGCTACTCAGCATATTCAATGGTTAAATCAAGTACATGGTAGCGAGGTTGCAACTATTGAGCAGTTCAGCCCTGAGGCTATAACAGCTGACGCATCTATTACTCGTTGTAAAAATTTGGCTATGGCAATCATGACTGCAGACTGCCTGCCTATTTTACTTTCTAATGTACAGGGCACAGAAATTGCTGCTATTCACGGTGGATGGCGCTGTTTAGCTGCAAATATAATAGCTAAAACACTTTCTGCCATGCACAGTAACAATGATCAGCTAATCGCTTGGTTAGGTCCTTGTATTGGCACTGCTCATTTTGAAGTAGGCGCAGAAGTTCGCTCCGCCTTTGTTAATATCAGTCCTGAACTCAGTCATTACTTTTGTAAAAACAAGGTTGATCGGTTTCAGGCTGATCTCGCCGGTATTGCGGTGTTTTTATTGCAACAAAGCGGTATTGTACAGATCAACCGCAGCGATGAATGCACGGTAAGCCAAGCCAATAAATATTTCTCATTTCGACGAGAAAACAAAACCGGTCGCATGGCCTCAGTGATTGTTTTACAGTAAGTACCTATTTTTTGTAATGCTGCTATTATTTTTTTATGACTATTTTATGGATAAGTCAGTCACTTGATTTAAGCGCATTTGCCCATAAATTATCTATACAAATGAAATTACCATCGAACATATTGCAGGAGGTATTCAGTGCGTTTGGAACGTTTTACACAACCTTTTCAAGAAGCTATTTCTGATGCTCAATCATTAGCATTGGGCAAAGATCATCAATTTATTGAACCCTTGCACCTAATGTTGGCGTTGCTTAATCAAAATGGCAGCAGCGTTATCTCATTGCTAAAAAGTGCAGCTATCAATGTCCGCGGCTTGCGCACTCAACTAGAAGAGCAACTGGTAAATCTGGCACAAGTATCCGGTACTGGCGGCGATTTGCAACTATCATCTGGGTTGGCGAGATTATTTAATTTATGTGATAAATATTCACAGCAAATGTCAGATAAATATATTTCCTCTGAAATTTTTATTTTAGCGGCCCTTGAGGATAAAGGGGCATTGGCAAAAATATTGAAATCGTTAGGCGCTAATGAACAAAGGATAAAAGATGCCATATTGCACATCCGTGGCGGTGAAAGTGTTGATGATCAAAATGCTGAAAGTGTTCGCCAAGCCCTCGATAAGTTTACAGTAGATTTAACCGAAAGAGCGGAATTAGGTAAACTAGATCCTGTGATCGGACGCGATGATGAAATTCGTCGAACCATACAAGTATTGCAGCGCAGAACTAAGAATAACCCAGTGTTAATTGGTCAGCCTGGGGTTGGTAAAACAGCTATTGCCGAAGGATTAGCACAGAGAATTGTCGATCTTGAAGTGCCAGAAGGCATTAAAAACAAGCGAGTTTTGTCTTTAGATATGGGCGCCTTAGTTGCTGGAGCCAAATATCGCGGAGAGTTTGAAGAGAGATTGAAAGCGGTGCTTAGTGAGTTAGCTAAGCATGAAGGACAAATTATTCTTTTTATTGATGAGCTTCATACTATGGTTGGCGCGGGTAAAACCGATGGCGCTATGGATGCCGGCAATATGCTCAAACCAGCCCTAGCAAGAGGTGATCTCCATTGTATTGGTGCAACAACACTCGATGAATACAGACAATATATCGAAAAAGATGCCGCATTGGAGCGACGCTTTCAAAAAGTATTAGTCAATGAACCAAGTGTTGAAGACACCATTGCGATTTTACGCGGATTAAAAGAAAAATATGAATTACATCACTCTGTTGATATTACTGATCCTGCCATAGTCGCTGCGGCAACCTTATCCCATCGCTATATCAGTGATCGACAATTGCCTGATAAAGCGATTGATCTTATTGATGAAGCAGCGTCAAGTATTCGCATGCAAATTGATTCAAAACCAGAGGATATCGATCGCTTAGAGCGGCGAATTGTGCAACTAAAATTAGAACAAAAAGCATTAGAACAAGAAACCGATCAAGCCTCAAAAAAGCGACTTGCTATTTTGTCAGAAGATATCGTCGAGCGACAAAAGAGTTTTGATGAACTTGATGAAATTTGGAAAACAGAAAAAGCAGCCTTGTACGGAACACAAACCATTAAGACTGAATTAGAGCAGGCAAGGTTTGAATTGGAAACAGCAAGGCGGGCGGGCGATTTAAACCAAATGGCTAAGTTGCAATACAGTAAGATCCCTGAACTAGAAAAGCAGCTCGATCTGGCTAGCCAAGCAGAAATGCAAGAAATGACCTTGTTGCGCAATAAAGT
Organism: Thalassotalea sp.; assembly: GCA_042091375.1. Lineage (GTDB taxonomy): Bacteria > Pseudomonadota > Gammaproteobacteria > Enterobacterales > Alteromonadaceae > JBELHO01. Next base: position 22,371 of record JBELHO010000049.1, read on the forward strand.
CACCGATGTAGAAATTGCCGATGTATTGAGTCGTTCAACCGGTATTCCTGTCTCGAAAATGCTTGAAGAGGAATGTGAAAAATTATTGAAAATGGAGGATAAGCTGCACAGTCGGGTAATAGGTCAAGCGGAAGCGGTAATGACCGTATCTAATGCCATTAGACGATCGCGATCAGGTTTAGCCGATCCAAATCAACCTATAGGTTCATTTATGTTTTTAGGCCCTACTGGCGTCGGTAAAACAGAATTAACTAAGGCATTAGCACAGTTTTTATTTGATAGTGATGATGCGTTGATCCGCGTTGATATGTCTGAATACATGGAAAAACACTCTGTCGCTCGTTTAATAGGCGCGCCACCTGGTTATGTCGGTTATGAAGAAGGAGGCTTATTAACCGAATCTGTGCGCAGAAAACCCTACTCTGTGATATTACTGGATGAAATTGAAAAAGCTCATGCAGATGTCTTTAATATTCTCTTACAAGTACTTGATGATGGAAGGTTAACCGATGGCCAAGGGAGAACCGTTGATTTTCGCAATACAGTGATCATCATGACCTCAAATATTGGCTCAGAGATCATTCAAAGTTTTTCAAACGACAATGATTATCAACTGATGAAAGACAATGTGATGGCAGAATTGACACATCATTTTAAGCCTGAGTTTATTAATCGCGTAGATGAATCGATTGTCTTTCACCCCTTGCAGGTCAAACAGATTGAAAAAATTGCAGCCATTCAAATAAATGAGTTGAGTAAACGGCTAGTCAGTAAAGACATTAGTTTTTCAGCTACGAATGCAGCATTAACACTAATTGCTGAAGTTGGCTTTGATCCACTATTTGGCGCTAGACCCCTTAAGCGAGCCATACAAAAAAATGTTGAAAATCCATTGGCGCAACAAATATTGTCGGCTAATTTCATCGCTGGAGATGAGATCACACTCACCGTGGTGAATAATCAATTAGTATTAACTAAACAATAAGTTGGTTAAAAATCAACAGTTGTAAATAGACCAAGCCATCAAGATCCAAGATTGATGGCTTAGTTAATTAAAATTTTTTTATGCAACACAATATTTTATGTTAACTTAATAGCATTATTAGCAGCATATAAAAAAATGAATTATTTGTTATGAAAGATCACCAGAGCAAAGCCAATGTCACCTCTCGAGGTATATACTTATTGCCTAACTTATTAACTACTGCGGGATTGTTTTCAGGCTTTTATGCGGTAGTTTCTTCAATGAATGGTCATTTTGAAAGTGCGGCGATAGCCATTTTTATAGCCATGATATTTGACGGTTTAGATGGACGCGTGGCAAGGATCACCAACACTCAAAGTGAATTTGGTGCTGAATATGACAGCATGGCTGATATGGTATCGTTTGGCATCGCGCCAGGGTTAGTTGCTTACAATTGGGCACTATCTGGATTAGGTAAATTTGGTTGGTTGGCTGCCTTTGTCTTTGTTGCCGCAGCGGCCTTGCGGTTGGCGCGGTTTAATACTCAAATAGATGTTATTGACAAACGCTACTTTCAAGGTTTAGCTAGCCCTGCTGCTGCTGGAGTCATTGCCAGTATTGTTTGGCTAGGTGTTGAATACCAAGTCAACGGTCAACACATAGGTATACTCATCGGTATTATCACTATTGTTGCTGGCTTATTGATGGTCACTAATTTTCGTTACCACAGCTTTAAAGAAGTAGACTGGAAAGGCAAAGTTAACTTCATTGTGGTACTGCTTATCGTCCTTGTGTTTGTTATTGTCGCCGCTAGCCCTGCAGAATTATTAACTGCAATCTTCGTTTTGTATGCCTGCTCTGGCCCTATCACCACGTTCCGCTCTGTTAAACAATTAAAATTAGAGCATGTTGTTGGTGATGATGATAGTGATGCGGATAGTGATGAGGGAAGTGCTAAAAAAACAGAAAAGCTAGCTGAGCAAGCAGACCAAACTGATCAAGAGCATAATAAGTCACCATAAATACAATTGTTCATCACTTGTAAATTAGCCTAGTCAATTATTATTCATTCACAGTTGAAAAATTACAGAATTGTACTAATTTTAAACATCTACTGTTGGATATTTAATAAAACAAAAAAAATCACAAAAAAACCTTGCGCTTCAACAAAAACTGGTTAGAATGCGCATCCGCTTCTCAGGGGAATATCTCTAGAAG
>JBELHO010000050.1:0-23980 GCA_042091375.1 Thalassotalea sp.
ATTGACTAACCGCTTATTGATTTATTGAATAAAAATCAATCAACCAAGTTAATCAGCAAAAGTTACTTTAGCTGGTTGGCATTTCGTTAAAGTTAATTAGACAGTAACACATTAACTTAAAAATGCATTTATTTTAACTTAATATTAACACTTAATTACACTTGAACTGGTTTTTGGTTTTTGATTTTTGGTTTTTGTTTTTTGTTTTTTGTGCAAAGTGATGTCACCTGCTCAGTGAGAGTCACAACAGCTATTGTTTGAGGGAATACAGGTTGGATGAGTTTTGACAAAACTCATTGTGGTAAATAACTATTGCTAAGAGTTGGCTTTGTCGATCAAAGCTAATATAGATGACAACACCGCATGCGGCGCCTCCAACTGGGGGTAATGGCCAACATTGTCTAGTCGAACTACATCGGCATTGTCGATCAGTTGACAATAACGCTTGACTAAATGCTCGCCTGAGATCGGATCGAAAACGCCATTCGTAAGGCGCATTGGCACTTGTGTGTGTTGCAAGGCCCCCACCCAGCGCTCTCTATTTTCAATGCGTTCAGCCATGTAATGGATGAGACGGTGCATCACTAATCGCCCCTTGTTATGTGTGAGCAATTGCCAATAATCATCTACCTCTGCTGCGCTGAGTTGACTATCAGCAGCGAAAATTTTTCGCAAGTTTTTAGTGAAGCTGCGCTTGTTGAGCAATTTAACCACTATACCGCCTAGTGGACTCATTAATAACCTTTGTATAACAAGTGGTCGATGTGTTTCAGGAAATAGGCCACCATTGAGTAAATGTAAGCTATTGATAGAAAACGGCAATGTGCCTTGCTTGTGACGAGCTAATAATTCCTGAGCGACGGTGTCACCATAGTCATGGCTGACTATGTGACAAGATTGACAATCTAAGCGAGCGATTAATGCGCAGTGTATATCGGCTTGAGTATATATACTGTATGGTGTTTGTGGTTTATCACTGAAACCAAAACCGAGCATATCAAGGGTAATACATTGAAATTTTTGGCTGAGGGGTTGCCAAATTTTAGCCCAGTCCCAACTGGCTGTTGGGTAGCCGTGGATCAATAACAAGGGCGTGCCTTCACCCTCTATACAGTAAAAGATTTGCTGCCCTTGAAAGGTGAAATAGTTACCGCTTTGTCGCCACTGCTGCAAATTCATTATTAGTCAGTGTTGAGGGGGGCAAAGCTTTTGACTAAGTCATCTACCGCTTTCATTTGCGTTAAATATGGTGCTAATTTATCTAAGGGTAAGGCGCAAGGGCCATCGCATTTAGCCGCGGTGGGATCGGGATGGGCTTCAATAAACAAGCCGGCAATTGCCAGAGCCATTCCACTGCGAGCTAACTGAGCCGCTTGGGCTCTGCGGCCATCAGCGGAATCTGCTCTACCACCTGGTTTTTGCAGGGCGTGAGTGGCATCAAAAATCACTGGCGCGTGATTTTTCATCTCTTCCATGGCCAGCATATCAACCACTAAATTATTGTAACCGTAACAACTGCCACGCTCACACAGTATGACTTGCTCATTGCCGGCCTCTGCGAATTTTTTAATGATATGACGCATTTCGTGAGCCGCTAAAAATTGTGGTTTTTTAACGTTGATCACTGCGTTGGTTTTGGCCATCGCCACAACAAGATCAGTTTGCCTGGCTAAAAAAGCCGGTAATTGAATAATATCAACTACGTCAGCAACGGCTTGCGCTTGATAAGGCTCATGTACATCAGTAATGATCGGCACATTAAAGGTAGACTTGATTTCTTCAAATATTCTCAAGCCTTTTTCCATGCCTGGGCCGCGATAAGAATGTACTGAGGATCTATTGGCTTTGTCAAAAGACGCTTTGAAAACGTAAGGAATATTGAGTTTGTCGGTTACTTGCACATAGTGCTCAGCTATTTTCATGGCTAAGTCACGGGATTCGAGCACGTTCATGCCGCCAAAAAGAACAAAAGGCTGATCATTGCCAATGGTTATGTCAGCACAAGTAATATGGGTTATTGCCATGGTTTTATCCTTTTGTTCTTGTTTTGTTGTTTTGTTTTAGTCTGTTTAGTCTGTTTAGTCTGTTTTTAATAGTCTACTATTTTAGGTATTTCTCGCTGTTTTTTTGTAACAATCAACAGCTGGTGTACTGCTTTTAAACGCTATCAATAAAACAATATTGGTTTAATTTGCCTTTACCCCGTCAATACCAGTGACTATAACTAAAATCAATTTTCTCAATGCAGTACGGTATCGGTGACGGTTATTTTATCAAGTTGTATTTTTAATAATTGTGCCGCGGGATCTTTAGGGCATTGTTCAACAAAAAATTGATAGTCGTCGTAAGCCACTTTAAAGCAATCAAGCTGATGCAGTAAAAATCCTCGATCTCTTCGTTCAAAGGGATCATTGGGCACTAAGGCAAGTAAAATATCGACACACTTTAATGCCTTGTCAAAAAATAACTCCTTAATTAAGGATTTTTTAAGGGCGGTTAAATGTTCGATCAGTAAACTTTTGGTGCTCATTGGTTTAAGCATATCACCCATAGGATCACCGCCTAGTTCATCTAAGCGATTATCTAGCTCTTGCCCATCGAGTGACTCACCGGTAACGGGATCCATGATAATTGAATAGTAGTTGTCACAGAGAATGCGGATCATAATTTGTTCAGGCACATAAACTAGTTCAGCATCTAAGCCACAGGCTTTGATGATATGTTGCACAACAGCCGCCTTTAATACCGGTGCGATTATTTTATAATCAATCGCCGTTGCCATTTTGTATGACAATACAGGCCATGAACGGCGAGCTTTTTCTAAAAACAAATGATCAACATATAAGATATTTATCAGTGTTTCTGCTTTGACCATGGTATTGTCAATGTCGACAATTTCGGCATTACATGCACTGACAATACTGTTTATACTATCAAAGTTGCTGCTATCAAAATTGCTGATAGTAGAATTAAAGATATTCTCTTCAACTAAGCTGAGCGCCTTTAATAGGTTACTTTGCTCTGAGTTAATTTCCGACATTAACAAATCATTCATGTATAACTGTGTTTCCTCGTATTAAATCAATGGCGTAGCTGTGCTCTTAGAAAAACAGCGGTTGTTTGGTAATAACCAATCGTATCGCTAATATTATCCAACCCATAGCGCCTAAATAACCAAGAATTTGCATGGCTCTGGTACGAGCTACTTTAAGGGTATAGTAACCGATAAAAATGTAAGCAATAACTGCCAATAATTTTTCCCCTAGCCACAATTGCTCAAACGGGTTGATTGACATTTGCACTGCCATCACCACCCCTAAAGTCAACAATAGGGTATCTATGATATGCGGGCATATTTTCACCCACTTTTTCTGTAATTGTTGCGACGCCATTAATGTCCATGCAAAGCGCAAAGTAAAAAGCGCTATACTTAGCACAGCGACCGTTATGTGCAGGTGTTTCATTGTGTTTCCTTGATATTATTTTTAGTTATTAACAGTGTCACTGGTGAGAAAATTGCCCATATGTTATCCGCTCACGACCATTGAGATCTTGAGTCGTTGCCACATTATAATAACTATTTTTATTAAATAAAGCTCGCACTGACTGCGCTTGTTGATAACCGTGCTCCAGATACAAGTAACCATGGGGTTTTAAAAACTGTTTGGCCTGTTCAATAATAGTAACAATATCAGCCAAGCCTCGGTCACTGGCAACTAGTGCAGACCTTGGTTCAAAGCGGACATCACCTTGCGATAAATGTTCATCTTGTTGGTCAATATAAGGCGGATTACTGACGATCACATCAAAGCGTTTGTCGTTAGCAATGGCATCAAACCAATAACTTTGCAAGATGTCAACCTGAGAAAAATTTAACCGCTCGGCATTTTTTTTAGCTAGAGCCACGGCGTCAGGATGAAAATCGACGGCAGATATGTTCCACTGTCGACGCTCTGATGCTAAGGCAAGAGCAATGGCCCCAGTACCAGTGCCTAAATCTAAGCAATGCAAATGCGCATCACTGTGCTCTGATAAGATCAGCTCGACTAAGCATTCAGTATCAGGTCTGGGGATCAAAGTCGCAGCAGAAACCAGTAAATCCAGTGACCAAAATTCTTTGTGGCCAATCAAATAGGCGATTGGCTGGCCCTTGCTTCTTTGCGTAAGCAAGTCAGTAAATTGCTTGTGCTGTGCTAGCGATAACTGTTGTTCAGGCCAAGTAAATAAATAACTGATGTCTTTTTGCAACACAGAGGACAACAGTATTTGCGCATCTAATTTAGCGCTGTCAGAATGTTCAGCGAGCTCCGCTTCAGCAAATGTCATTAGACTTTTTATACTGTGATCCATAGTCAATATCACCAATGCCAGCTAAATTGCGTTAACATCTTTGCCTAGTGCTGCTCAGCTAATGCCGCTAACATATCTGCTTGGTTCTCAGTAAGGATCGGATCTAATACTAAATCTAAGTTACCTTCAATAACCTCATTTAAGCGGTAAAGGGTCAAATTAATACGGTGATCTGTCATTCTCCCTTGCGGGTAATTGTAGGTGCGAATTCGCTCAGAGCGATCGCCACTGGCGACTAAGTTGCGACGCGATGATTCTTCTTCACTGCGTCGTTTTTCGTCTTCGGCAGCTTGTAAACGCGCTTGTAAAACAGACATAGCTTGCGCGCGATTTTTGTGTTGAGAACGTTGATCTTGACATTCAACCACTACACCGGTGGGAATATGGGTAATGCGAATAGCCGAGTCAGTTTTGTTAACGTGTTGTCCACCTGCCCCTGATGCTCGGAAGGTATCCACCTTCAAATCAGCTTTATTAATTTCAATCGCTTCTGATTCTGGTATTTCTGGCATCACCACCACGGTACAGGCTGAAGTGTGCACCCGCCCTTGCGATTCAGTTTCTGGCACCCGTTGCACCCGGTGACCACCCGATTCAAATTTCATTTGGCCATACACACCGTCGCCAACAATTTTAAAAATAACTTCTTTAAAACCGCCCTGCTCACTCTCATTGAGGTTCATCACTTCAATGCGCCATTTCTGCTTCTCACAATAGCGGCTGTACATGCGAAATAAGTCGCCCGCAAATATTGCCGCTTCATCACCACCAGCACCGGCTCTGATCTCAACAAAACAGTTATTGTCGTCATTGGGATCGCGAGGCAATAACAAAATTTGTAATTTCTCAGCGATATGTTCACGGGCCTTCTTTGCTTCTTTGAACTCTTCTTGCGCCATGTCACGCATGTCAGGATCATCGTCTTTAAGCATTTCTTCGGCGGTAGCGAAGTCGTTTTCCGCCTCTTGATAAGCATGAAATACACTGGTAACTTCTTCTAACTGAGAAAATTCTTTTGATAAGGCGCGAAATTTTTCTTGATCGGCAATGGTGTCTGGATCTGACAACAAAGCTTGCACTTCTTCGAAACGTTCAACTAAACCTTCGAGCTTTTGATAAACCGATTTATTCATTAAATATTCTTATAAAAATCAATGTTAATTGTAATTAACTGTAAAACAAATCAAAATTAGATGAAAACAGTTATGTGATTGCACTTGCTAGAATTCAGGGCAGTGTAAAGTCTAAGTGGTTAGGTTTCAATACACCGATAAAATTGATTAACCTTGGTGATCATCTAGATTAAAAATATCACGTAAGTAAACGATTTTATCTAATTCTCCCCCCTGTGCAGCTGACTTAATGGCACTGGTAGGGGCATGCATAAATTTATTGGTTAATTTGGTTGCCAGCTCGGCAACAACCGCTTCTGCAGGCTTATTGGCACTGAGCTGTTGCATTGCTTTGTCGAGTAATAAATCGCGTTCTTGCATGCATTGATTGCGATAAGTTATCACGGTATCTTGGGTGTTTAGCCCGCGCAGCCAAGACATGAAGCCATCACTTTGATCGGTGACGATTGATTCTGCTGCAACAGCTGCTTGTCGGCGATTTTCCATATTTTTAGCAATAATACTTTGTAAATCATCCACAGTATACAAAAATACATCATCTAAATCAGAGACTTGCTCTTCAATATCTCTTGGCACCGCTAAATCAACCATGAACACTGGACGATGTTTTCTCTTCGATAACGCATGCTCAACCATACCTTTACCGATCAAGGGCAAGGTACTGGCGGTTGAACTGATCACTATATCAGCATCGACCATTTCTTCGGGAATTTGCGCCAAGGTAATGCTATTGGCTCCGATCCGTTTAGCCATCATTTCAGCACGAGCTATGGTTCGATTGGCAACTGTAATTTTGCCAACTTTGTTGTCGTACAAGTGCTTTGCCACTAATTCTATGGTTTCACCAGCGCCGACGAGTAATACATTGGCTTCAGATAACTCAGCAAAAATATGTTTGGCCAAATTAACAGCCGCATAAGCAACCGAAACCGCACTTGTACCAATAGCCGTTTCGGTTCTAACTTGTTTGGCAACACCAAAAGCACGTTGAAACAAACGATCCATGATCATCGCCATCGAGCCGGCAGCTTTGGCTTGGCTGTATGCTTGCTTCATCTGTCCCAGTATTTGTGGCTCACCTAACACCAAAGAGTCTAAACCACAAGCAACTCGCATGATGTGATTAACGGCATACTGATCGCTATGCCAATATAAACTGGGAATAAGAGTAGAAGCGGCAACGTTGTGGTGGTGCTCCAACCAACGCAGCACTTTTTCTTGGGTGAGTGAAAAATTTTCATCTTGCACCAAATACAACTCAGTGCGATTACAAGTAGATAAAATAGCCGCTTCTTTGCAACGCACTGACGCCATTAACTCTTGCAGAGCTATGGAAAGCTTGTCGGGATTAAATGCAATTTTTTCCCTCACAGCAACAGGAGCAGTTTTGTGATTGATACCTACAGCGACTATCGACATAAACTAAATAACAAGCCTATTTGTATTTACAGGGCCACAAGTCAAGTGACAACATAAAAGTGATATATAAAAAATTGACAATATTGTATCTACAAAATGTATTATTGTTTGCTACTGTCAATAAAACAACGTTAAACTCAATAAGTGATGATTACTTTGCTAATTTTACGTAATTATTGCCCTGATTGAAAGCAATTAACTAATAAGAACTACAAGTTGGCCAATGAAAAATAGACCTCAATATGCGTAATGCTATATTTTATTTAATGTTTATCGGTTTTTTTATGGTCACTGGTTGTGCCACACAACAAGTACAAAACCAAGCAAAAACTCAGGTTGCATTCAATCAAACTGAGCGTATAAAAGCTTTACAGCAACTCACTCACTGGTCAGTAAAAGGTAAAATTGCCTTTATTTCACAACAAAAACGTCAAAGTGCATCGCTGCATTGGACAGTGAATGAGCAAAGCCAACAACAAAATTTAGCTTTAACCACCTATTTGGGTATTAATATACTCAAACTCAATTCGCAGTCGGGTGAGCACACAGTGGATGTTGACGGCGAACAATTTCAAGGCGCCGATTTATATCAATTGATATATGAGGCAACCGGCTTAACTATTCCTACCCAAGCCATGCATCAATGGCTTAAAGGGATCGCTTATAACGAGCAGGACCAAATACAGTACCACCCTGACACACAATTACCTCACCGCCTTGTCAGCCTTGACAAATATGGCGTTTGGCAAATTGACTACGATGCTTATCAGCAAGTCGAGCAGGTGCAACTGGCCAAAAAAATCACCATTAAACACCGCGGTTTGGTGATCAAAATAATGATAAATCGTTGGACACTTCTATAATGAAAGACAATCAAGGTTTTTTGCAATTTCCCTCTCCGGCAAAACTCAATTTATTTTTACATATTATCGGTCAACGACCTGACGGTTATCACCTACTCGAAACTGTTTTTCAATTTCTTGACTACGGCGATACCCTGTCTATTAAGATCACCGAAGACAGCGCTCTACAGTTACTGACCCCGATCCCGCAAGTCAACAATGACGACAATCTGATCATCAAAGCCGCCAAGTTACTGCAAACCGAAACAAAAACGCGTTTGGGTGGGCAATTTAAAATCACGAAAAGACTGCCAATGGGCGGTGGATTAGGTGGTGGTTCATCTAATGCGGCAACGGTATTACTAGCCCTCAATCAATTGTGGAAAACCGGCTTGTCGACAGAACAACTCAGTGACTTAGGATTGTCTTTGGGCGCTGACATACCTGTGTTTATTCATGGCTATGCAGCTTTTGCTCAAGGCATAGGCGAACAGCTGAGCCCTGTTCAACCGAAGGAATATGTTTATTTGGTCAGCAAACCCAGTTGCAGTATTTCAACTCAACAAGTTTTCTCTGCAGCCGATTTAACTCGCAATACCCCTTCCGTAAATAACAGCGATATTGACATTGAACAATGCCATAACGATTGCCAAAATTTCGTGATTAAAAACTATTCTGAGGTTGCCAAGCTACTTGCTTGGTTGTTAGAATACGCGCCGTCTCGAATGACCGGCACCGGCGCTTGTATTTTTTCCCGATTTGATTCCTTTGAAGAAGCAAATCACGTTAAAAAACAGTTACCTGCTGACGTTGAATGTTTTGTAGCCAAGGGGGTTAATCACTCACCGTTACACCTAGCATTGAAGATGCTTGATCAAGAAAACTCTTTGGCTTAATTGCTAAGAATAGTCAGAACACATCTGACAATTGTATAAATGTGCTGTTTTAAGTCTATTATTAACACAGTATTGAATGTTAATAACAAAATATTTGAGGATATACACGTGCCTGACATGAAGATATTTGCCGGTAATGCTACCCCTGAACTGGCTAAACAAATTGCAAATCGCTTGTACATAACGGCAGGTGAAGCCAAAATTGGCAGTTTCAGTGACGGTGAAATAAGCGTTGAAATAACTGAAAATGTTCGCGGCGCCGATGTTTTTATTGTCCAATCTACCTGTGCGCCAACCAATGATAACCTGATGGAACTGATCGTGATGATTGACGCCTTGCGTCGCGCATCTGCAGGGCGGATCACCGCAGTTATCCCCTATTTTGGCTATGCCCGACAAGATCGTCGAGTTCGCAGTGCCCGTGTGCCGATCACCGCTAAAGTAGTTGCTGACTTTCTCTCTAGTGTTGGTGTTGACCGGGTGCTAACGGTTGATTTACACGCAGAGCAAATTCAAGGTTTCTTTGATGTCCCCGTAGACAATGTGTTTGGTACGCCAATTTTACTAGAAGACATGAAAGACAGAGATTTAGATAACCCAGTTGTGGTCTCACCTGATATTGGTGGCGTAGTGCGCGCCCGCGCAGTAGCTAAGTTATTAGACGATGCAGACTTAGCGATCATCGATAAACGTAGACCTCAAGCCAATGTTGCCCAAGTAATGCACATTATTGGTGATGTAGAAGGCCGCGATTGTATTATCGTCGATGACATGATTGACACAGGTGGCACACTTGCCAAGGCAGCAGAAGCATTAAAAGAACACGGTGCAAAACGTGTTATTGCCTATGCAACCCACCCTGTATTGTCAGGTAATGCCGCAGAAAATCTTAAAAAATCTGTCATTGATGAGGTAGTGGTCACCGACTCTATCCCTCTTTCAGAAGAAATTAAAGCAATCGGCATGGTTCGCCAACTGACCTTAAGTGGTATGTTGTCTGAAGCCATTCGCCGTGTCTGTAACGAAGAATCTATCTCAGCTATGTTTGAAAGCTAAGTTTATCGCCAGCAATCAAGCGATAGATAACCACTAAAAAAAACACCTTAGGGTGTTTTTTTTATTGGTTTTTGGGTTGTTGATCTAAATCCAGTTTACCTGAGACGAATAAACATAATTATCTGGCAAATACACTACTCTTTTCACTAAAGGCTTGGCATTATTCGAGGCAAGTGTTAATATGCCGCGCCTTATTTATTGAGTACTTATTAATTGAGTCGATAAATAAGGCCTGAACGTTGTTTTTGGTCGCAAAAAACAACCCATTTTTTAATTACTAGGTATCATACCATGACTGATTTATTTACATTAAATGCTGAAGTGCGCACAGATTTAGGGAAAGGTGCGAGCCGCCGCCTACGTCACGCCAATAAAGTTCCTGCTATTCTTTACGGTGAAGGCAAAGAACCTGTTTCTTTAACGCTAGAGCACAAACACGTATACCGTGCACAACAAGAAGAAGCATTTTACTCACACGTATTAACCTTAAATGTTGACGGCGAGCCGGTTGAATGTCTGATCAAAGACATGCAACGTCACCCGTTCAAACAAGTTATTATGCACTTAGATTTTTTACGTATCGATGCATCACACGCTATCCACACCAATGTGCCAATTCATTTTATCAATGAAGACGCAGCTGTGAAAAAAGGTGGTACTGTTGCTCATCACGTAAACGATATCGCAGTGAGCTGTTTACCAGCCGATTTACCAGAATTTATTGAAGTAGATATGGCTGATTTAGAAGTAGGTCAAACACTGCATTTATCTGATGTCACTTTACCTAAAGGTGTAACTTCTGATGAATTGGCAAAAGGTGAAAGCCACGACCAAGCTGTTGCCACATTAAATGCGCCTAAAGGCAGCAGTGATGATGATGCAGAAGAAGCAGAAGTAGAAGCAACAGAAGAATAATCAAAGGATCATATCCTTTAGATGACTATTCAACTGATTGTGGGCCTGGGTAATCCAGGCCCTGAATACCAAAAAACCCGGCATAATGCTGGTGCGTGGTTCGTCGAAGAACTCGCCTCTCGTCATAACATTCATCTCAAAGCAGACAAAAAATATTCTGGGCTATATGGCAAGGGCACTATTGGTGATCGCAGTGTGCATTTGTTAATACCAACGACTTTTATGAATAACAGCGGTCAATCAGTCGCTACTCTGGCAAACTTTTTTAGAATATCGGTTGATCACATGCTAGTCGCCCACGATGAATTAGATATGCAACCAGGGGTTTGTAAAATAAAGCTCGGCGGTGGCCATGGTGGACATAACGGTCTGCGTGATATCATAGCCCGCATGGCAAACAACAAAGAATTCTATCGATTGCGAATAGGTGTGGGGCATCCTGGCCACAAAGAACGAGTCACTGGCCATGTACTTGGCAAAGCGCCAGCTATTGAACAACAAAAAATTGACCAAGTCATTGATGAAGCCAGTCGTTGCCTTGATATATGGCTAAAGGATGACTTAAAAAAAGCACAAAATCGACTGCACTCGTTTAAAGTATTGTAAGTTTAACTGTTAGAATTAACCGTCTAAATTCAAAAAATCATCAAGCAGAAGGTAATAACATGGGTTTCAAATGTGGTATTGTTGGCTTGCCCAACGTAGGTAAATCAACGCTGTTTAATGCCTTAACCAAAGCAGGCATTGAAGCAGCAAACTTTCCATTTTGTACAATTGAGCCAAATACTGGTGTAGTTCCTGTGCCAGATCCTCGACTAGATGCATTAGCCAACATAGTCAAACCTGAGCGAGTCATTGCCACCACCATGGAATTTGTCGACATTGCAGGTTTAGTGGCCGGTGCATCAAAAGGTGAAGGTCTCGGCAATAAGTTTTTAGCTAATATTCGCGAAACCGACGCCATAGGCCATGTGGTGCGTTGTTTTGAAAATGATAATATTATCCATGTTGCCAATAAAATTGATCCGGCAGAAGATATAGATGTGATCAATACCGAGTTGGCCTTAGCCGACATGGACACTGCCGAAAGAGCCATTCAACGGCAAACCAAACGCGCTAAAGGTGGCGATAAAGACGCGAAATTTGAACTACCTGTGTTAGAGAAAATACTGAAACACGTCGAAGATGGCGAAATGGTGCGCTCTCTTGCACTGAGCAAAGAAGAAAAAGCCGCGGTTGCATACCTTAACTTTTTAACCATAAAACCGACAATGTATATCGCCAATGTCAACGATGATGGTTTTGAAAATAACCCCTATTTAGATGTTGTAACAGCCATAGCGGAAAAAGAAAATGCCGTTGTAGTAGCTGTCTGTGCCGAAATTGAAGGTGAATTATCAGAAATGGAAGATGAAGACCGCGATGAGTTTATGGCAGAAATGGGCTTAACAGAGCCTGGCCTTAATCGCGTGATCAATTCGGGTTATGGTTTATTGCATTTACAAACCTATTTTACCGCTGGGGTGAAAGAGGTGCGCGCTTGGACGGTTAAACAAAATGCTACCGCTCCGCAAGCCGCTGGGGTTATTCACACTGACTTTGAAAAGGGTTTCATCAGGGCTGAAGTGGTATCTTATAACGACTTTATTGAATTCAATGGTGAATCTGGTGCAAAAGATGCCGGAAAATGGCGTTTAGAAGGCAAAGATTACCCGGTTAAAGACGGCGACGTAGTGCATTTTAGGTTTAATGTCTAACCGCTGGCTTGCAAAGCCAACCACTATTTATCTTGTCTAGTTGAAAAATGTTGGCTTTTTAAATAAAATCGTTTGTGTATATTAGCGTCGTTTTGATGACTCTTTGAGCAAACAGACAAAAAGTACTGTTTTTTCATAAAAAACGGTTGACGTAGCCCAAGCAGATTTGCATAATACGCGCCACTTGCTGAGAGGCAAGTTGATATGGCTACATAGCTCAGCTGGTTAGAGCACATCACTCATAATGATGGGGTCCCAGGTTCAAATCCCGGTGTAGCCACCATTGAAATGCGGGAATGGCGGAATTGGTAGACGCGCTGGATTTAGGTTCCAGTATCGCAAGATGTGAGAGTTCAAGTCTCTCTTCCCGTACCATTTCAACTAGCAAAGTAACATCAGTTACTGCACTAGGAAGTAAGTTACATTGTTGGGGTATAGCCAAGCGGTAAGGCAGCGGGTTTTGATCCCGTCATTCTGAGGTTCAAATCCTCATACCCCAGCCACTTTCTTCATTGTTAATAGTGTTACTCACAGACTCAAATCACTCGGTTTGTCAAATGAGTATTTTAACAAGGTTGAACAAGTAATTTACGGAAGTTAATTGTTGGGGTATAGCCAAGCGGTAAGGCAGCGGGTTTTGATCCCGTCATTCTGAGGTTCAAATCCTCATACCCCAGCCACTTTTTCAATTACACTTTTTTAAACCACAATTTTCCATCTACTTTTCCAGACACAATTTCAATCCACTTTTCCAGACACAATTTTCTCAATCCTATTTATTTGCAACTACAGATCTGTCGCGGTCATACTGATAATACCCCTTAGCTGATCGCAGAATTTTTTTATCAATAGGCCACAATTAAATACCGCATGCGTAAGCCAAAGCCTTGCGCTTTAGTAAAGGAAATTTATTGGTTAACATCAAACCGGTGTTTCTCAACAACTTAACGACCGTAGACGGATGACTGAAACCGCTATTGATGGCATCAATTCCTGCCATCATTAATGAGTTATCACCTCGCCTTGCTCTCTGGTATTGGTGAAGTAGCTGTTCATCAAACCAGCATTTATCTTCGCCAATCGCTTTAGCTATGCTGGTTTGCAGTGCTTTTACGTCCTTAAAACCGAGATTAACTCCTTGCCCAGCCAGTGGATTAATTGCATGTGCAGCATCACCAACAAGCACTACCCTATTGGCAAAATAACTGTTGGCGTGTCGTCTGACCAAGGGAAAGCTGGCTCTGTTGACAACTTCTACGCCGCCAAGTCGTTCGGGAAAGTTAGCAACTATTTCTGCTTGTAGCTGTTGATCAGACAATTGACTTAACTGTTTAATTTGATCGCGATGATGATACCAAACCAAGGAAGCGTTATTACCCGGTAAAGGCAACATAGCAACTGGCCCCGTGGGTTTGAATTGTTGCCAAGTAATATCTTGTTGGTCGAGCTCGGTGTGTACGTTGATTAACATCGCTGATTGCTGATAATCCCAACCTGTGGTACCAATGCCGGCTTGTTGCCGTATTTGCGAATTAGGCCCATCAGCGGCAATGAGCAATTTAGCCGTTAACTTATGGGCAGTTAAGTTGACAGTAACTCGTTGCTCGCTTTGTTGAAATGACTGAACTTCTTCAGGACAAAACAAGGTGATATTGCGATGTTCAGACAATTGCTCAAATAAAGCCAATTGGATCAAACGATTTTCAACCATATGCCCTAAATGTGCTTGTCCTATCGCTTGAGCAGTAAACTCAGTATAGGAAAAAGCCTGTTCCCAAACCCCTAGACGTCGATATGGACAAAGCCGCCACTGGGCAATTTGTTGCCAGGCACCAACCTGCTCTAGTAAGTGTTGTGAGGCTAGTGATATCGCAGATACCCGTAAGTCAAATGCTTGCTCTGCTGAAAAGCTCGGTGCAGTAGCGCGTTCAACCACCGCCACTGTTAACCCCAATTGCGCCAATGATAACGCTGCTGTCGCGCCTATCATGCCGCCGCCGACAACAATACAATCAAATTCTTTTATAGTCATTTATCAGCTCTCAGATGACAGCGGTGATCCCCAATGGTGATTAATATTCTAACCAACCCTGTGACGATATACGATACTTATGTTACCCATAGCCTTTAATACTTGTTCACCACCAGCCAAGGTTGTTGTATGAGCCACTTAAGTACAATAAAAATCAGGCGGTTAGGCAAATATATCAAAGACAATGACAGCCACTATTGTTAACTTTGAGGCAAATAATCATCTGAGATTTGTAGATCAACTAGCGAAGAGTGCAAAGAAAGAGTAAAATACGCCTCCTTTAACCAAATAGATATCAATTTAGGCAAGTATTCATGAGTAAAAAGTTATACATCAAGACTTGGGGTTGTCAAATGAACGAGTATGACTCGCAAAAAATGGCGGAGTTATTAGACTCAACCCATGGCTTTGAATTAGCAGCTGAAGCAGAAGATGCTGATGTTATTTTACTGAATACCTGCTCTATTCGCGAAAAAGCTCAAGAAAAAGTTTTTCATCAATTAGGCCGTTGGAAAACCTTAAAAAATAAAAACCCTGATTTATTGATCGGTGTTGGTGGTTGTGTAGCCTCACAAGAAGGCGACGCTATTCGTCAACGCGCGCCTTTTGTCGATATGATTTTTGGTCCACAAACGCTGCATCGTTTGCCGGAAATGATCAGTCAAGTCACAGGAAATCATCACCCTGTGGTTGATGTAAGCTTTCCAGAAATTGAAAAATTTGACCGTTTACCAGAGCCAAAAGCTGAAGGTGCCAGCGCTTTTGTGTCGATTATGGAAGGTTGCAGTAAATACTGTACTTTCTGTGTGGTACCTTACACTCGTGGCGAAGAAGTTAGCCGACCGTTAGATGATGTACTGTACGAAATTGCCCAACTCGCCGAGCAAGGGGTACGAGAAGTCAATTTACTTGGACAAAATGTTAACGCTTATCGCGGTATCATGCATGATGACAGCATTTGTCGCTTTGCTGATTTAGTTCGATTAGTCGCCACTATTGATGGTATTGACCGCATCCGTTATACCACTTCTCACCCAGTGGAATTTACCGATGATATCATCGAAGCATACAAAGATGTTCCCGAACTGGTCAGTCACTTACACTTACCAGTGCAAAGTGGTGCCGATCGCATACTGACGCAAATGAAACGCGGCCATACCGCCCTTGAATACAAGTCACAAATTCGCAAAC
Source organism: Thalassotalea sp. (assembly GCA_042091375.1). GTDB lineage: Bacteria > Pseudomonadota > Gammaproteobacteria > Enterobacterales > Alteromonadaceae > JBELHO01. The sequence continues at coordinate 15,592 of JBELHO010000050.1, forward strand.
TGCGCAAGGCCCGCCCCGATATTTGTATGTCATCTGACTTTATTGTCGGCTTCCCTGGCGAAACCGACAGTGATTTTGAAGCAACCATGAACCTGATCAAGTCAGTTGATTTTGACTTGAGCTTTAGCTTTATCTACAGCGCTAGACCGGGAACACCGGCCGCAGATATGGTTGACGACATTACAGATGCCACTAAAAAACAACGCTTGCAAATATTGCAAGATCGCATCAACCAACAAGCATTGCGCATTGCTCGACAAATGATAGATACCGAACAACGCATTCTCGTTGAAGGTCCATCTAAAAAGAACCCTCTAGAATTGCGCGGCCGTACCGAAAACAACCGCATTGTAAATTTTGTCGCTCCGCATACTGTTATAGGCCAATTTGTTGATGTATTGATCACTGATGTATACGCTAATTCATTGCGCGGCAAGCTAGTTCGCCAAGAAAGTGAAATGGGCTTGCGCATCGCTCACTCGCCAGCAGATATATTATCGAATAGCCATCATCAGGGGCAGAATAACGCCGATCAAGTTGTGCAGGTATATACCCCTTAACCACAGATCTTGCCTTATACTTTAGCTCGTTGAGCAAAGTTGGCTAATTAATTGAATGAATACTGAGCGGAAACCAATTTGAATAAAAATACTGATCAAAGCTTTATTCTCGAACCATTAGACAATGCCAGACAAGCCAATTTATGTGGTCCTATGGACGATAACCTCAAGGCCATTGAACGCCGTCTTGGGGTGGAGATAAGTTACAGAAATAATCAATTTAAAATTATAGGCTTGCAAAACAACGTCAACGCAGTGATCAAGTTGTTAAAAGACTTGTATGTTGAAACTGAGGCAGTCAAAGGTCAATCTAAAACCATCACCGACGAAATGGTACATCTCGCCATTATGGAAACTAATGTACTGGAACAAGCTGTAGATAAAGATGATGCGCGTTATCAGCAAATGGTCACCATTAAAACCAAACGCGGTATCATTAAACCCCGCAATGAAAACCAACAAAACTATGTTAAAAACATCTTAATTAATGATATCAGTTTTGGTATTGGTGTGGCCGGTACAGGTAAAACTTATTTGGCTGTCGCTTGTGCTGTTGACGCGTTAGAGAGACAAGAAGTCAGGCGTATTTTATTAACTCGACCAGCAGTCGAGGCCGGTGAAAAGTTGGGGTTTTTACCGGGGGATTTATCACAAAAAATCGATCCTTATTTGCGACCGCTTTACGATGCTTTATTTGAGATGTTAGGTTTTGAAAAAGTAGAAAAATTGATTGAACGCAATGTGATTGAAGTCGCTCCACTGGCTTATATGCGTGGCAGAACACTCAATGATGCGTTTATTATTTTAGACGAAAGTCAGAATACCACGGCTGAACAAATGAAGATGTTTCTGACCCGGATCGGCTTTAATTCACGTGCGGTGATCACTGGCGACATTACTCAAGTCGACTTGCCGCGCGGGCAAAAATCTGGCTTGCGTCATGCTATTGAGGTACTTGAAAATATTGACGAAGTGAGCTTTAACTTTTTTCAATCGGGCGATGTGGTCCGCCACCCAGTAGTGGGTCGTATTGTCGAAGCGTATGAAGCACATGAACAAAAACTCAAGCGTGAAAAAGCCCGACAACAACAAGTAAAAGAAGCTTCATTAGCAGTAAATAATGGCAAGGTCAGTTAGTGGCTATTATTGTTGATCTGCAAATTGCCTGCACAGATGAAAACTTGCCTGATGAACAAACCTTTCAGCACTGGGTAAACACCGCATTACAAAATGAAAATAAAGCTTATGAATTAACCATTCGCCTAGTAGACCGCGAAGAAAGCCAACAACTCAATTATCAGTACCGCAATAAAAATTCGCCGACCAATGTGTTGTCGTTTCCGTTTGAGGCACCAGTGGGTATTGAGCTCGATTTGTTGGGTGATTTAGTGATTTGTGCTGAAGTTGTCAAACAACAAGCAACCGAGCAAAACAAGCCATTATCAGCCCATTGGGCACACATGGTTATACACGGCTGCTTGCATTTGTTGGGGTTTGACCATATAAATGAGCAAGAGGCGGAAACAATGGAACAATTAGAAATTGAATTACTAGCCAGTATAGGTATAGCCGATCCGTATATTGAAAAATTGTAACAATAAGCTGTTTACCTATTTATTACTTGAATTAAAACAGTATTGACTACAAAATAAGCTAAATCTTTATTGAAGATCAAATATTACTTCACAATAGGAATTAAATAAGCTCTATGAGCGATGAACAACCCCATATAAGTCAAGGCGCTTCACAAAAATCCATGTGGACAAAACTCGTTCAAGTGTTTACTGGAGAGCCGCAAAACAAAGATGAACTGGTTGAAGTATTAAATGATGCCGAAGACCGAGATTTAATTAAACCTGAAACTAAATTGATGATAGAAGGCGTGTTAGAGGTATCTGACATGCGGGTGCGCGATATTATGATCCCTCGCGCGCAAATGGTCACTTTAGACATTAGCCAACCGATTGAAGCCGCACTGCCAATTATCATTGAGTCGGGTCACTCGCGATTCCCAGTGATCAATGAAGACATAGATCACATTGAAGGCATTCTGTTGGCGAAAGATTTACTCGCCTATGGCTTTAATCAACAAGAAGCATGTAGCTTAACTAAAATTATTCGCCAAGCTATTATTGTTCCCGAAAGTAAAAAAGTCGAACCCTTACTTAAAGAGTTTCGCTCTAAGCGTTACCACATGGCTATCGTTGTTGATGAATATGGCGGTGTGTCTGGGGTAGTGACCATTGAAGATATTCTCGAACTGATTGTCGGCGAGATAGAAGATGAAACAGATGATGCCATTGAAGAAGATATCAAACACCTCGCTGGCAATGTATACCAAGTCAAATCACTCACCGAATTAGATGATTTCAACGCCTATTTTAACAGTCAATTTAACGAAAAGGATGCCGATACCATTGGTGGCATCGCCCTGTTGCAGTTTGGCCATATGCCTAAAAAAGGTGAAGAAATCACTATTAATGACTTTGTCTTTAAAATCACCTCGGCAGACAGTCGAAGAATACAAACACTCAACATAACCGTACCGAAAACACATCAAATACCCGGTAAAATTAGTGATTGATATTAGCTGACTAAGCCAATGAAGCGAAATTTATTTGCCAAGCTCAGATCTTGTCTTACCTCTGTGCACAATACTTTAAAAGATAGGTCTTTGTGGATCAGTACAGTTGCCGGAGTATTGCTGGTTTTCGCTTACGCGCCATTCTCAGCTTGGTGGTTAATGTATGTCATCTTGCCACTGTGGTTCGTACACCTATGTAAAATACAACAAAAACACCTTCAGCTAGCCGAAAATAACAGTACAAAAGCCGACCTTGCGCAACCAAACACTGTGGCTAAATCACAACGACGGTTATTGACTAAACACAGCTTTGTTTTTGCCTTCGGCTGGTTTGCCAGTGGTATTAGTTGGGTACATGTCAGCATAGATCAATTTGGCGGCTTACCCTTAGCGATATCGCTGTTGTTAATGATCCTTTTGTGTTGTTACTTAGCCCTGTTTCCCGCCTTAGCTTTTTATATTTGCGGCCATTTTTTGAACAATGGCAAACTCAACTTATGGCTTTTACCCAGTGCTTGGCTGCTGTGTGAATACTTACGCGCTAAGCTATTAACTGGCTTTCCTTGGTTATCTTTAGGCTATTCTCAACTTGATGGCCCTCTGGCTGCACTGGCCCCAATGATCGGTGAAACAGGTATTACCATCACATTATTGTTAGTTTGTGTAGCCCTGTGTCAAATCGCAGTAAACAAGCAACGCAGCTTAGCCATAGTGACTATACTAGGATTGACATTGGCCATTGTTGTAGCCAACCAAAAAAGCTGGGTTGAAACCAATGGTGAAGTGGTGGATGTAGCCTTAATTCAAGGCAATATAGAGCAAGATCTTAAGTGGCAACCAGAGCAAGAATGGCCAACCATGCTCAAATACCTGCAATTATCCCGAGAAAATTTTGCTGCCGACCTGATCATCTGGCCAGAATCGGCGATACCAGCATTGGAGCTATTGGTCAGTACTCAAGAGTTTCTTCAACTTGTAAACCAATCGGCGCTGGCCAACTCAAGCGCCATCATTACTGGTATACAAAATTATCATGTTGACACTAAAAAATACTACAATGGCTTAATTGTGCTCGGCAATAGCGAAAAAGCCACGCACCATAATAACCAGCCAGCACAGAGTTATGTCTACAACAACCCCAATCGCTATTACAAGAGTCACTTATTACCCATCGGCGAATTTGTGCCCTTTGGCGATATTTTAAGACCGCTGGCGCCATTTTTTAATTTGCCCATGTCTTCTTTTAGTCGAGGCGATTACGTGCAAGCCAATTTGCGGGCAAATGGCTTGAATATTTTACCCTTGATTTGTTTCGAAATCGCCTTTGCCGATCAGTTGGCTGCCAATTTTACTGTGCAAACCAACCTGCTGTTAACCGTTAGTAACGATGCTTGGTTTGGCGACTCACACGGCCCCCATCAACACATGGAAATTGCCCGCATGCGCGCCTTAGAGTTTGGTCGACCTTTACTGCGTTCCACGAATAATGGCGTCACCGCAGTAACTGATCATTTGGGTAACATACAACAAATCATTCCACAATTTGAAGAAGCTGTACTAACAACCGAGGTGAAACTGGTTACTGGACTCACCCCTTACTCTCAATATCAGCAATTAATGACTTGGCTAATTCCGCTGTTGTGCCTTGTTTTTCCATGGGTTTACTATCGTTTAACTAAGCGCCAGCAGACGAACAGCTAAGTTACCCTGCCCTATTCTGTAAAACCCTCTATGCAATCAACAGATCACGGATAATGTGATCGATTGTTACCATAAATCAGTATAATATCGTCTAAATACAATAATAAAGTGGCTTAACCATGAACAATAAATATATTTTATTAGGCTTTTTTCTGTGCAGTTTTGCTTTTAGCAATCAACCTTTAGCGCAAACCACACTCATTAAAAACATCAAGGGGTACACCCTTGATGGAGACACTTTACAACGCTTTAACGCCATAAAATTCACCGATGATAAGATAGACAAGCTCTACCAAGGTGAACTGCCCAGCATTACTACCGACAAAATCACTGTGATTGATGGTCAAGGGCAAACCATGCTGCCTGGCTTGATAGATGCTCATGGCCACGTATTGAGCTATGGCTTGCGACTCAACCAAGTGGATCTGTTTAACAGCAGCTCAGAAGCCGATGCAGTAGCGATCACAGCAGAGTATGCCAAACAAAGACCTGCGCACAGTGAGGGCTGGATCAAAGGCGGCGGATGGAATCAAGTGCAATGGCCGAGTGATCAGTTTCCATCGGCAAAATCCCTAGACAAAGTGTTTGCTAATACACCGGTATGGTTAGCCAGAGTTGATGGTCATGCTGGTTGGGCAAATAGCAAAGCCATGGCATTGGCCAAGATAGATAAAAACACCAAATCACCCGAAGGCGGTGAGATTATTCGCGATCAAGACGGTAACCCCACGGGGGTATTTATTGATAATGCCATGGCCTTAATTGATGGCGTTATTCCCGAGCAGAGCTTTGAACAACAAAAGCAAACCTTACATACCTCACTATTGTCCTTGGCTAGTTTAGGACTAACCAGTGTTCATGATGCTGGCATAGATAAAACCAACATGGCGGCATTTAAAGCCTTAGCCTTGGAAAACAATATGCCTATTCGCATTAATGCGATGTTGTATTTGCCCTCACCGCAATGGCAGGAGGTTATAAAACAGGGTCAATTTAGCACTACAGATGGTATGTTGGCTTTTAATAGTGTCAAGATCCAAGCCGATGGTGCACTGGGCAGCCGAGGCGCCGCACTGATCAATGAATATTCAGATCACCCCGGCCACACAGGGCTATTACTGCACGATAAACAATCTCTTGTGCACTATATCAACACCGCCATGCAAGCCGGATTTCAAGTCAATACCCACGCCATAGGCGATAATGCCAATAAGCAGGTACTCGACATTTACATACAGCAAATTGCCAAAACTAACAGCAAACACTTACGCCATCGAGTAGAGCATGCACAGGTGTTGCGCTTAGTTGATATTCCCCGATTTGCACAACACAATATTATTGCTTCAATGCAAGCCACGCATGCGACAAGCGATAAAAATATGGCACTGAGTCGTTTGGGACCAGAGCGTATAATCGGCGCTTATGCATGGCGCAAGCTTCTCGATGCCGATACGGTTATTGCTGCCGGCTCAGATTTCCCGGTTGAATCACCCAACCCTTTTTATGGCCTTCACGCCTCAGTCACCCGCCAAGACAAAGCCAATCAACCGGAAGGTGGATGGTATAAATCACAGAAAATGACCCGCGTAGAAGCATTGAAAACCTTTACCATTGATGCCGCCTATGCCGGCCATCAAGAGCATATGATCGGTAGCTTAGCTTCAGGGAAAAAAGCCGATTTTATCTTAGTCTCTGACGATTACATGACAGTAGCAGAAAACAAACTGTGGCAAAATCAAGTCAACCAAACTTGGGTAAATGGACAACAGGTCTATGCCAGATAACGTTAGCGAACAACAAGCAAGTCGCTAGCAACAACAACACCTCGCCCTTTTAAGGCAATTTTAGCAAGCGATCCACTGGATCGCTTTTGATTGGCGTTGCGTTATTGTTAGCACCCGACTAATTTTAATCTGTCATCTGCAGCTGCAATGAGGGTTCAAGCAACAGCCGTAAACTATACAAAGCATTGTCCCCTCCCCCAAAGCAGACACTGAACACCAACAAAAATTACATAATTTTGCTGAGGGGGCTTGTTACCCCATTGGCCCCCTGTTGCAAGACATGAGTATATATCTGCGTAGTTTTCAGATCTGAATGACCTAGCTGAGCTTGCACTGTTCTAATATCGGCGCCACTCTGTAGTAAATGAGTAGCAAATGAGTGGCGTAAAGTATGAGGCGTTATTGGCTTGCCAAGTTTAGCTTTTTTGGCTGCACCTTTAATGGCCTTGCGCACACCTGTATGGTGGAAGTGATGGCGACGAATTTCTCCTGTTTGAGGATCTGCACTCAATTTAAATGAAGGAAATAAATATTGCCAAGGCAAGGTTTTATTGGCGCTAGGGTATTTTTTTGCAAGTGCATTTGGCATCCACACACCCGAAAATTGGTTATTTTGCAAATCTAGCTTTAAGTATTCATCCACTTGCATAATTTGATTTCTGAGCATAGGAATTAACTCTACAGCTAAAGTGACCACTCGATTCTTAGTGCCTTTACCGTTCCAAATACGAAGGCATTTATAATCAAAATCAATATCCTGCACTCTGAATTGAACGGCTTCCATTACCCGGCAACCACTTCCATACATTAACCCTGCAATAAGGTAGTAACGTTTATCTAGACAAGACAACAATGATTTTACTTCATCGACGGTCATCACAATAGGCAATTTAGGTTGTCGTTTACTGCGGACGAAAACTAGATCTGCTGACAGCTGATCACCAATAATGTGCTTGTATAGAAATGCAAGCGAGTTTAATGCCGTAGCTTGTGTGCGCGGAGATACATTTTCTTCAAGGACAAGGCTATCTAAATACGCAACTACTTCATTATCGCCCATAGCAGCAGGATGTCGTTTATTGTGAAAATGAATAAATGCAGCGATCCATTTAAGGTATGTATCAATTGTTCTCAGTGAATACTGTCGGGTGAGCATAAACTCAGCTATAGAATTTAAAAATGGCGAGCGAGTTCTCATCATTCCTCCTTGAATTAGACATGTATATATATACAGTTTGGCAGACTTTCTCCTATATTCAAGAAAATAACCCATTGGGTCATTTATCACCTAAGACCAGTTATGGTTAAATGTAAAAAATTAAATAGCTGGTAATAACTTAGTTAATTTGATACTTATATCTACAGAATAAAAATGAGCCGATGGTTGGTAGAAAAATGACCCAATCGCTCACTATTAAATTGTTATATGCCATGGGAATTTTGCAGATGTATCCTAATTCAATAGATAAAAATATGGTTGGAGAATATCCAGCAAGTTCGAAATCAGGCGGTGGGTATTTTTACGATCATGTCTTAGAGTATCGAGTTTGGTGTAGACCATGGCAAGGCGCTCCTGATGAGTTTGACGGTGAAATATACTATTACGCTTTTCACACTTATAGCGAAGCTCTTGAATTTTCCAATAATACTGAAGGCTCTGAAGAACCTTTGGTTTTAATTAAGCAACTTGAATGGGTTGATGAGCCTGAGTCAGGTAAATTCATCCATAAAACTGGCGAACGTATAACTGAATGGCTAGT
>JBELHO010000051.1:0-23486 GCA_042091375.1 Thalassotalea sp.
TATTCCCCTGAGAAGCGGATGCGCATTCTAACCAGTTTTTGTTGAGGCGCAAGGTTTTTTTGTGTTTTTTTTGTGTTTTTGTAGTGATTGTATAAACAACAATCTTATTGATTCAATTTTAGCCGGCTATTAGCCTATTATTAACCTACTGCATAGACCGAGCTATACTTTATCCCGAGATATGCTGAGCCATAAGTAGCTGTATATAATAACAGGAGATATGGTAATAGTTTTCACATATAGTATTTGGCTATATTATTATAATAGTTAACGTGACATCTTTACTTAGGTCGTCATTAATAACAGTACTTGAGTATCTACAATGATCAAAAAATTATTCCTGTTAATCGCTTTGACCCTAACTTGTAATTTAGTTCTTGCCACTAGCTATTCGACTTATAAACAAGATCAATTGATCACCAAATTATTGAAACAGCAAGTCAGCCAACAGTTGTCAGTAAAGTCGAGTGTAAGTGCAATTTTGGCTCGTTTTCCTGAGAAAGTTGATCTTGTCATGAATGTAGCGTTAAGAGAATATCCTGCTCAATACAAGCAAATTATGATCGGTGCAATAAACGCTGAACCTGTATTAACTGTCGATGTTATCGATATAATGATGAAGCATAACCTTGCCAGTTATGAAGAAATTATTAGCATCGCTGTCGCAGCGGAGCCGGCTTACGCACAAGAAATTATTAATATCGCTGTGTCACATAAACCCTCAGATATTGAAAATATAGTTCGTGTAACCATTCAAACTGAAGCTTTTTCTTCCAAGTCATTAATTACTGAAACAATGACCAAGTTTCCAAAAAGTATTTTTGATATATTATCTGGAGCAATTTCTGCGTTGCCAGATAATGTATCAAGCTTTGTGCGTACAGCGGTGAATTTATTTCCAAGCAGCAGCGAAGCATTAGTCGAAAAAGCAGTTCATTCTAGTGACAATAAATATGCCCAAGATATTGTTGATTCGGCAATAAAGGCCGGTTTAGACGAAGAAAGTGCAATAAATGCGGCAATTTTAGGTGGCGCAACGACTGAACAATTAGCTAAAAACAACAAATAAAAAAAGCTTAGTTAATACTAAGCTTTTTTCTTTTATCACCGTTTAATTTGATAAAGCTTAATTTTCTCTAGCGATAGCACGGTAGCCTATATCAGTTCGGTATTCTGCACCTTGCCATTTTATTTGTTCTAATAATTGGTAAGCTGATTGTTGTGCTGCAGTTACATTTCTGCCTAATGCTGTTGCACACAACACCCGACCACCGGCAGTCACTAATTGGTCATTTTTTAGTGCTGTTCCTGCATGAAAGGTTTTTCGGTCAAGTAGCGGGCTTTTTTCAACCCCTGTAATGATATCACCTTTAGGGTAACTACTTGGATAACCCGATGCAGCGAGTACTACTCCCACCGCTGCACGTGGATCAAAATCAATGTTGCTATTATCAAGTTCACCTTTACAGGCGGCTAAACACAATTCAACCAAGTCAGACTGTAAGCGCATCATAATCGGCTGTGTTTCGGGATCACCAAAACGACAATTGTATTCAATAACTTTAGGTGTGCCTTGTTGATCAATCATTAATCCCGCATAAAGAAAACCCGTATAGGGTGTTCCTTCTTTCGCCATACCTTCGACTGTGGGATAAATCACTTCATTCATTATGCGTTGATGTATTTCTGCAGTAACCACAGGTGCCGGCGAATAGGCTCCCATCCCCCCGGTATTTGGCCCTTGATCACCATTATATGCTCGTTTGTGATCTTGGCTAGTCGCAAAAGGTAGAACGTTTTTACCATCGACCATGACAATAAAACTCGCTTCCTCGCCTTCGAGAAACTCTTCAATGACCACGCGATGTCCGGCTTCGCCAAAAATATTTCCCGACAGCATATCTTTGATGGCTTCTTCAGCTTGTTGTAATGTCAATGCAACGATAACGCCTTTACCGGCGGCTAAACCATCGGCTTTGATCACGATCGGTGCACCTTGTTCGCGAACATAAGCCAGTGCGGGCTCAATTTCAGTGAAGTTTTGGTAATAACCTGTTGGGATATTATTCCGCGCCAAAAAATCTTTGGTAAATGCTTTCGAACCTTCAAGCTGAGCGGCTTTGGCACTTGGTCCAAAAATCATCAAATTTTCGGCTTGAAAAGCATCGACAATACCATCAACTAATGGTTGCTCTGGCCCTACTATGGTCAATATGACTTCATTGTTTTTGGCAAAATTAATTAAGGCAGCAGTATCACTAACAGCAATATCAATATTTTCTAATTTATGCTCGCCTTGTGTACCTGCGTTACCGGGAGCCACATAGACTTTTTCAACTTGCGAGGATTGCGCGGCCTTCCACGCAAGTGCATGTTCACGTCCACCACTACCTATTACCAAAACATTCATTCATTTGAGCCTTAATTTATTATGTCTAAAGTTTGGCCCCACATAAGTTGTGGGACCCTTGGTACTAATTTGCAATTTTTGCAAACTTTAATGTCATGCGATCACTTTCACCGATCGCTAAATATTTTTCTTTGTCTTGTTCTGCTAGTGCTAGTCTCGGTGGTAAGGTCCACACGCCTTTCGGATGAATAGCTTTGTCCTTGGGGTTGGCATTTATTTCACTACTTGCCACTAACTCAAAGCCTGCCGCTTTTGCTTGATCAATAGTTTTTTGTTGCGAAACATAACCTCTAGCCTTTTCAGCATCAACACCTTGGGGAAGTCTGTGTTCAACCACGCCTAAAATCCCTCCCATTTTAAGGGCTCTGTAGGCATCTTTGAAAACCTGCTCAACACCGTCTTCCCCCCAATTGTGGAGGTTGCGAAAAGTCAGTACCATATCCGCACTGTTGGCAGGGGCTAATTCACTGGCTTTTTTAGGCACGAAATCACTTAGCACCACTTGGCTAAACATATCGTGACTGGCTAGTTTCTTTTCAAGATTTTTACGCGACTTGGAGTAATAGTTATCTTCTCCAGTATCAGGGTAATGAGCACCGATCAGCTTACCACTATTTTTTAATGTCGGAGCCAAAATTTCAGTGTACCAACCACCACCGGGAGTTATTTCCACCACAGTCATATTTGGCTTAAGTCCGAAGAACTCCAATGTTTGTTGAGGGTGGCGATACATATCTCTGGCTTTGTTGGCATCACTTCGTTGCTCTGAAGCAATAGCTTTGGTTAACTTCACAGATTTTTCTAGCTTAGCTGTTGATCCCACGTGAGCCTGTGCACTATTGATTGAAGCTAAGGCAACGGCTGAAGCAACTAAAAGTACTTTTACTGAAGGTTTTTTGATATCTAACATGAGTTATATTCCATAAAATTTAATAATGCCTACTATTTATAACAGATAATATCGTCGAGTAAAGCTGATATAAGTTGATTAATCGACAAAATACTATCATTCACCGCAATTTGATAAATCGACAACAAAACCAGTGTTGCCGAATAGTAGTAATTTTTCAGATGTTGCATATTGAAGTGAATACAGTGCGCAATAAACATACTGACACACTGTATTTTAACGAGTTAGGTATAATAACACTGACTAATGACGGAAGTGTCTCATGCCGGTAAACACCATAGCAATATTGTGTTCATCGGCAGCAGCGATCACTTCGTTATCACGCATCGAGCCTCCTGGCTGTATTACCGCAGTAATACCGGCTTTAGCCGCTGCATCTAAACCATCCCGAAACGGAAAAAATGCATCAGAGGCCATCACTGAACCAGCTACTTCTAAGTTTTCATCACTGGCTTTAATACCGGCGATTTTAGCTGAGTATACACGACTCATTTGACCTGCTCCGACTCCAATAGTCGCGCTGTTTTTTACGTAAACAATCGCATTAGATTTAACAAACTTTGCTACTTTCCAGCAAAACTGTAAATCACGCAGCTCATCTTCAGTGGGTTGACGTTTAGTTACCACCGTTAACTCGTCAGTGGTTACATTGCCTTGATCAGTATCTTGTACCAACAGCCCACCGTTAACTCGTTTAAAATCAAAACCTGAGGTTTTAGTGGTCCATTGACCACATTGTAATAAACGCACGTTAGGCTTAGCGGCAACAATAGGTAAAACCTCTTCGGCAATACTAGGGGCAATGATCACTTCAACGAACTGACGAGAAACGATTGCTTGTGCCGTGTCTGCATCTAATTCACGGTTAAAAGCGATGATGCCACCAAAAGCAGAGGTTGGATCGGTTTTATATGCGCCTTCATAAGCGGCTAAAATATCATCGCCAATTGCCACGCCACATGGGTTGGCGTGTTTGACAATAACACAAGCTGGCTCAACAAAGGTTTTCACGCATTCTAATGCCGCATCTGTATCGGCAATATTGTTATAGGATAGCGCTTTGCCCTGAATCTGTATGGCAGTAGAAACTGATGCTTCTTCAGGGTTGGCCTCTTTGTAAAATGCGGCTTGTTGATGGGCGTTTTCACCGTAACGCAATTCTTGTGTTTTAATAAACTGACTGTTAAAGGTGCGTGGGAATTGAGTTTTTTTACTCGGTAAATCATCTTCAAGCGAATCTTCAGGTTGAGTGTCACCATGAGCAGGTAACATTTGCCCAAAGTAATTGGCTATCATGCCATCATATGCAGCTGTGTGTTCATATGCCGCTATAGCAAGATCGAAACGGGTCTTATATGTCAATGAATGATTGTTGTGCGCTAGTTCTGTTAATACGCGATCATAATCACTGGCGTTAACAATAATAGTGACGTCTTTGTGGTTCTTAGCTGCAGCTCGAACCATAGTTGGACCACCAATATCGATATTTTCAATGGCATTTTCTAATGAACAGTTTTCATCACTTACCGCATTAGCAAAGGGATATAAATTAACCACCACCATATCAATAGCATCAATATTATTTTCTGCCATTACGGCTTCGTCAGTGCCGCGACGCGCCAGAATGCCACCATGAATTTTTGGGTGTAATGTTTTTACTCGACCATCCATAATTTCAGGGTGGCCGGTATGCTCTGATACTTCAGTTACTTGAATACCATTATCAGACAAAAGCTTGGCAGTACCGCCTGTCGATAAAATATCAACGCCTTTTTCGGCGAGGCTGCGAGCAAAATCAACGATACCAGTTTTATCTGAAACACTTAATAGTGCGCGTTTAATTGGGCGAGGTTTATCCATTGTCTTTTCATTTACCTTTAAAGTTCAAATTAGTCTGGGCGCTAGAGATACTTTCGTTAACCTGTGTATAGCATATCAGTATGTCAATAGTAATTCATTTTGCTGGTAAGCTAGAGAACAGCTGTCGATAAAGAAAGAAAGCACCATTAGGTGCCTTCACAGGTTAGTAATTACTAGGCAATATTAGTTCATGCCGTACTTTTTTAATTTTTTGCGTAAAGTACCGCGATTAATACCCAACAAATTAGCTGCGCGTGTTTGATTGCCGCGAGTATACTTCATCACTTCTTCTAACATGGGTGCTTCTATTTCTGAAAGTACTAGGTCGTACATATCGTCAACATCATTACCATTTAACTGGGACAAATAATTACTAATAGCAATTTTAGCTTGTGTACGAAGTGGAGATGCCTCTGATTGGACCTGAGTGTTACCCGTAACAAACGGAGAAGAAATATTCTGTTCAAACATAAAGTTCAGACTCTTTTATTAAGTTAAATTATCAAAATATCTAATTAATGCAGTTAGTTGTTCTTGTTCAGAGACTAACCCATTAAATATAGAACGAAACTGTTTGTCTTGATCATACGGTTGGGTATACCAAGACACGTGTTTACGGGCTATTCTTACACCCATAAATTCACCGTAAAACCGATGTAAATCCTTTACATGTTCAATAACTGTTGATCGAACTTGTTCCAATGAAACTGGCGATAAATGCTGACCTGTTTTCAAAAAGTGGTTAATTTCTCGAAAAATCCAAGGGCGACCTTGAGCCCCTCGGCCAATCATAATGGCATCTGCGCCAGTATAATTTAACACTTGTTCAGCTTTTTCAGGACTGGTGATGTCACCGTTTGCAACAACCGGAATAGACACAGACTCAACTACCGCTTTGATGGTATCGTATTCAGCATTGCCTTTGTAAAAGTCATTGCGAGTACGACCATGAACAACAAGTGACTGAATGCCCTGTTGCTCAGCAATTTTTGCTATTTCAAGTGCATTGCGAGTGTCTTCACACCAACCGGTACGAATTTTTAATGTTACCGGTACCTCTACTTGGTTGACGACTGATTTAACAATCTGTTCAACTAAAGCTGGGTCTTTTAATAAAGCCGAACCCGCCAATTTTTTATTTACTTTTTTAGCTGGACAGCCCATGTTGATATCAATAATTTGCGCACCGTTATCAACGTTGAACTGAGCTGCATAAGCCAATTCTTTGGGATCAGAGCCGGCTATTTGCACTGAGCGAATACCGGTTTCATTTCCCTGCAACATGCGAAGCTTAGACTTCTCGGTGTTCCACACCTTGGGATTAGACGAAATCATTTCTGATACCGCCAGACCAGCTCCCATTTGACAACATATTCGTCGAAATGGTTGATCGGTGATCCCCGCCATCGGCGCAAGTAATACTTTACTTGTAAGATTGTAAGAGCCTATTTTCACGCTGCTGTTTTTTTGAACGACTTGTAAAAAGGGCGCTAAGTTTACGTGTTTTTTTTAGGATTGCAAAGCATATAAATTAAACAAAACAATGTTTTTTCGTGATTTTGATATTGACTTTTTGCAAAGTGAGCTTTCGTTTGTTTTTCGTACAAAAAGTTAACAAAAAAAATACACTTCGCCAGTAACAGTGCTTTATGAATTTCTTTTGCCAGAAAGACGAACCCACTCGTCTTTTGTACTGATAGTATCCATTTCGCACCATTGACTGTATATAGCTTGCAAACACCCTGCTTGTTCCTCGAGAATGCCAGACAAAGCCAATTGCCCTTGTGGCCTGACAAAGTCGATAATAGTCGGGGCTAACGCTTGCAATGGCCCAGCAAGAATATTAGCAACAACAACATCGGCTTTGACTGTGGGTTGGTTTTCAGGCAGGTAGAGCGCTAACCTATCGTCAACACCATTGCGTTTGGCATTTTCGCGACTTGCCAATAATGCCTGTGGATCAATATCAATACCAATGACTTTTGCTGCACCTAATTTTAATGCTGCTAGCGACAAAATCCCTGAGCCACAACCAAAATCTACCACGGTTTTACCGGTGAGCTCTAAACTTTCTAACCAAGTAAGACACAATGCAGTAGTTGCATGTGTGCCAGTGCCAAAAGCCAAACCGGGATCTAACATAACATTTACCGCTTCTGGTTCGGGTACCGCTTTCCAGCTTGGGCAGATCCACAACCTTTCACCAAATTTCATCGGATGAAAGTTGTCCATCCATTCGCGCTCCCAATCTTTATCTTCTAACAGTTCGAGTTTATATTGCAGAGCAGCTTTATCGGGATGAATACTCTGTATATAACGAATAGCCGCATCCATATCATGATTAGCATCATAGAGTCCCATGACTTCAGTACTCGACCAGTAGACAACTTCATCACCTGGTAAGGGTTCATAAATGGGGGTATCTTGTTTGTCAATAAAGGTCACTGCTTGCGCGCCACATGCCATTAACCAATCGCTGTATTGCTCTGCTGTTTCTTGATCCGCGCTTAACCTGAGTTGTATCCAAGGCATAATAAGTCTCTAAAAGGTGATATTTTTGCGATAAGTTAAGTTTATCATGTCTTTTTTCACGCCGATAGACAGAGTAATAAGTGTTTGAGCGACTGTGTAAAGGTTATATCTTCAATCACTTTGATATTTGCTAGCATGAAATGTGATAGACGAGATCTACAAATAATGAAAAAATACTCGTATGATACATTTTTCGATTAAGTGTGACGTTAAATGCAATATTTCCCGATTTTTCTCGACGCAACATATATTAATGCAATGGTTATTGGCGGGGGGGATGTTGCCGCCAGAAAAATAGAACTGCTGTTAAAAAGCACCCAACGCATAACGATTATGTCGCTGACCGTTTGTCCTGCAGTCGAGCATTTGATCAACACCTATTCACTTACATGGTTGGCACATAATTATCAGCCTAACCATTTAAAACATCATAATCTAGTGATTGCTGCCACTGACAACGAAGCCGTTAATAAACAAGTTTTTTGCGAAGCAGAAGCATTGCAATTGTTAATTAATGTGGTCGATCAACCGAAACTATGTCGCTATATAACACCCGCGATCATAGATAGAGCTCCGATGATTGTTGCTATATCTAGCTCGGGCTATGCCCCTTATCTAGTGAGAATTCTCAGAGAGAGTATCGAAAAGTTGTTGCCTAATCATTACGGCAGACTAGCAGATTTTTCTTTTAAGTTTAGAGATCATGTCAAAGCTCGCATTAAAGGTGTACGCAATCGTCGCCACTTTTGGCAAAAATTATATGATGGCTCGGTAGGTGATGCGGTTATGGCTGGCAGAACAATCGATGCTGAGCAACAACTTATCACTCACCTTAAAAATAATATCGAACTGCCATCAGGAGAGATTATCTTTATCCATACCTTAGATGGAGATCCTGAGTTGTTAACACTTGCTGCCCACCGACACATGCAATTTGCTGATGCGGTTTTTTTTGATGCATCGGTTAATGTTGATTTAATAGAATACGTACGCCGAGATGCGGATAAATATCCGCAATCAGTTTCATCGGCAATATTGGTTAACTATCAACACGCCTTAGAATTAGCCGAGCAAGGACAAAAAGTTATTTATTTGTTATCCAGCCATGAAAAATTACCGATAAACACTGCTATGCAGCAAACAAATATCTTAGTAAAGCATTTAGTCAGCGGTCAATAGCTTAATACTTCGCCTATATTCTCAATTGTTTAGATGGCAATATATTGTGGTGTTAACACATCACCATCAGTTCAGATAGATACGGCCGTTGAATGCAGTCAACTCAAATCATGCTCTATGATGAATAACGGCTGTACTAGCCTGTTAAAATCACTGAGTATTGAATTTAAAAGATCACTGTCGGTTAAATTGCGTATTTAGCTGTTAATTCAGCTACTTTTTGCAATGATTTTTCTTCCTTGAACTGCCGTTGTTTTAGTTTTCTGGTGGCTAACACCTTGTCATTACTCAGTAACAGTGCTTCGACATAATTAAGGTATATTTCCTCTGATACTTGTTCATTAATAACCGCTTTATTTAAATAGTCAACCGCCGTATCAAATTCACTTTTAGCTATGTAAACCTGTGCTACCGTATCGAGAACTTCAGCTAGTTCAGGGGTCAGTGCTAATGCCCGTTTACCATAATCAAGTGCCTTGTCTAAATTGTTTTGCTCGAGATAAAAATAAGCTAAATTATTGAGAGCAACCACATTGTCAGGATTTAGCGTTAACGCTTTTTCATAACTTTTAATAGCAGCAGATTGATCATCGCTGATCTGCATATTGGCGAGCATCATGATAGCTGTTAAATCATTGGGATTACTTGCCAAATGTTGTTTGATGAAGTCATTGCCAGCCGCTTGATTATCGTTATTGACGAGAGCAGCATAGACTAATTGCATATTTTTTGAGTTCGGCTTGTCATCATAAGCCAATTTCAAATTAGCAAGGGCAGCTGCATAATTTTTATCATTAAGCTGAAGCTGACCGAGAAGTCCTTGACTAAAAGGCAGTTGTTTTAATTCAGTTGATAGTAAATCAAAGTTCTCTCTAGCTTGACTGAAATTTTGTAACTGTATTAAAAAATGGGTGTTTAATAATTGAATATAGGCATCGTCTTTACTTTTATCTAAATAATTTTCAGTTAAGGATAAGGCTTGTTGATATTGTCGGCGTTGATCTAAGATCAGTAAGTTGCCCATTAATGCCTGACGGCTGTTGGGAAAAGCAGCTAACCAAGCTTGATAATGTTCAATCGCTTTAGCATTATCGTTGTTGCGTATATAAGCGTTACCAAGGGTTTGCCAATAACTGTTTGTTAAGTTCTCTCCTTGGCTATACTTTTCTAATATCTTGATGCCTTGAGCCAATTGATTTTCGTTGCTCAACACTCGTGCCCATAAAACCGCGAGCCCTAAATTGTCCGGTTGAGCTAAATACTGCTCTTCGATGCGTTGCATAGCCGCTTTCACATCACCTGACGGTTTATTATAAAAATAAAGCTTAGCTAAGGCAGGAATAAAGTCGGCTTGTTGACTGAGTAATTTGTCAATGCCTTGCTTTACCAACTCTGATTTTTGTTGCTGTTCAGCAATGGCAATGAGTGCTAGTTGTGCTCTTTGATGACTGTCATTTATGGTTAAAAGCTGGCTAAATTCCTGCTTAGCTTTTTCATATTTTTTGTCATTATAGTAGGCTAAGCCCGCTAACATGTAGGCCGCTTGATCTTGACTATCATCGTCTTTCCATCGCTTTGCTAAAAGCAATGCTTTGTCAATTTGATTGCTAGCAAGGTATGCCGTGGCTAAGGTATTTTTTGTTGATTGTTCATTAGGTGCCTGATCCAAGGCAAGTTCCAAGTTGGCAATACCATTGATGTCATTCAGTGACAACTGCAATAAACCTAAACGGGTCAAATCTTCGGCATTAGTCATTTCTGCTTGGTCATTCTTAGATAACAGTTGCCGCGCCTTATTAATTTCGCCACTCTCTACTAGAGCCAAGCCAATACTTGAAATCAATGAAGCATCTTTGCTCGATAGTTGCTCGATTGAATTGGCTGTCACTCCAGCTTCAACACTTAATCCTAATCGCAATTGACTGACCGCTAAGATCCTTAAACCTTCGTGGTTTGCAGGTAATTTATCGGCAATCATAGAAAGGTGCTGATGAGCTGTTCGATAATCTTCGAGTATATAGGCGCTATAACCAGCGAGTAGTCGTAACCCCGGATCCTCGGGATTATTGAGTATGGCTTTCTCGGTGTAAAGAAGAGCATTTTCATTATCTTTTGCATTAAAGCGCGCAATACCCTTTAACTGATTTAATAGTTCATTATTACTATTGATCGCTAATAAGGCATCAACTAAAGGTTCAGCTTGTTCGGTCTGATTGGCATCAGTCATCAAACGCGCGGTTACAAATGTTGCGTCCAGATCTTCAGGTACCAAAGTTATATAAGCTTGGTAGGCAGCGATGGCTTTGTCTAACTCTCCCGCACTGGCGTATAAAAACCCTTGTAGCTTGAGAGCATCAAGTTGATTTGGCGTTATCGTTAGCACATTGTCTAATTGTTGTAATGCTGCTTGCCGATCATTTTGTAATAGCGATGAATACACTAAAGCAAGTTGTTGATAGGGCGATCCCGTACTGTAATTCTGGATTTCATCAATCAACGCCTCTGCTTGCGGTGTTTTTTCTAAACGAAACAAGGCTTGTAATTGATAAAAAGCTAATTCAACCACTTGCTCTGTGGATAAACCCTCAACTTTGTATGGCAGCGCCAACAATGCCACATCTGCTTGAGTATTTTTTAATGCCAAAGACAATAAAGGCACCACTTTTTCTTCTGGAAATTGCAAAGCTAAAGCGCGACTCAACTCTTTTTCAGCATTCAGGTATTGTTTGCTATCTAGGTAGACTTTACCCAGTAGGTAGCGAGCTTCAGCTAAATTTGGATCTAATTTCACTGCATTTTTCAATTCAATAACCGCAGCTTGTAGTTGTTGTTCGGCTATATATTGTTTTGCACTAGAAATATGACTTGTCGGTGAGTTATCACTGCAAGAGACGATCATCAATAAGAGTAGTATTAGGGTAATTTTATTCATCAATCTTTCCATTATTAATTAGAGAATAAACAAGCTTCCATCATTTTTGCCAACACAAGTAATAGTTGCGCTTGACCATAATAGTTTGCACCTAGACAAAGCTTTTATGTTAACGACAAGTAGTACCAACAAATGACCTTAGCATTAAATATTAAACAACACACCTTAATCTCGGCATAAATTTATATAAAATCACCCTTGCTAGCAATATAACAATACTCATTGAGTGAGCAATGTATAAAATAACACTTGCAGACGTGGATTAAACTTTGTTTATTATTCATCCAACAAATTGAACAAAACTAGGTTGAAAAGATATCAAGGTATCTGCAATCTATAAAAGTTTACCTAGGTTCATACAGAGCTACGCCAAACAATTAATAATGATAATTATTATCATTACTGTTTACTTTGTATTTTAATGCTGTATACTGATTTCGATTGATTAGAAAAAGCCCAAACGATACCGAAGCGCAGTTATTGTTTGTTAATGCTTTTATATTAACTTGTCCCCCGAGTTAATATGTATTGTTATTAACAAACAAGCGCTAGGTATCACATCCTACTTTCCTTTATATACATTAATGATTTGCTGTTGTTACATCGACAAAATGTAAATAACACAAAAATATCTGATCTTGAATAAATAAATTGAATGATAATGATTCTCACTTGCGTTGGTGTATATAAAAATATAGAATAACCACTCTAATAATTTTTTAGGTAATATACACATGAAAACAATTGCAAAATCGGCATTAGCGTCACTATTTGCTATTGCAGCAAGTCAAGCGGTAGCTGGTGAAAACCTTTGGGTTTACGCTAAAGGCACAGACACGCGTCCAGCGGGTAGTTATGAATTTAAAATAACTGATACTATTCGCATAGACAAAAATGCTGGTGATCACTACCGATTCCACGATATTCGCCCCGAAGTTGAATACGGTGTAACAGACAAGCTTACTATAGCTGCTGAATTGATGATTTTTGATCATGACTACAATGTAGGCTCAGAAGAAGAAGGCGGTCCTTGTCCAATGTGTGAGGCAGGTGACAATACTGGGGTATTTTCTGACACACAATTTGCGGGTTACGAGATAGCAATGAAGTATAACGTGCTAAGCCCCTATAAAGATGCCTTTGGATTTTCATATGGATTGGCTTTTGAGCACAGAGATAAATACCGTTTAGATGGTGGTGATATCGATCAAGATTCATTTGTGGGTACATTATTTTTCCAAAAAGACTTTCTTGACGATACGGTTATTACCGTATTAAACATTAAAACTGAATTTGAACGCAGAAAAGGCGGCTCTGTGGTAGAGGACGAATTCGCTTTAGATATTTCTGCCGGTATCTCTTACCGCTTCGCTCCGAAATGGTTTATTGGGGTTGAGTTTAGGCATCAATCTGATTACTTAAATCCGCAGGATAAAGCCGAAAAAGGTAATACCGAAGAGGGATTTGATGAAGATGGCTATACTATTGGTTTAAAGAAAAGTAACTTCGACTTAAGTGACTTCCGGATTGGTAGTCAACACCAAAATGGTAACTACTTCGGACCAACTCTGCACTTTGCCGAGCAAAAATGGTGGTTAACAGGTGGTATTTTGTGGCAGATAGACGGTGGTGGTTCTGAATATGCCGACGTTCGCAACGGCCGTAACTGGGATGAACACGAAAAGATCCACATTGGCTTGTCTTATGGCTATGAATTCTAAATAAACGCAAACCATAGAAAGACGACCTGAATTTATCAGTGTCGTCTTTTTTACGTTATAGTGGCGAGAAAATCTGATCCTAAGCAAAGCTTAAATTGTCATTATTTTTAAATGATTGACCAAGAGTAGAGGTAAGTAATGCAACGTAGAAACTTTATCAAAGGACTCTTTATCACCTTAGCTAGCATGTCGCTGACCAGTAAAATTAGCTATGCAAAAAAGTACTTAACTATAGAGCAAGCTCAACAACTGTTATTCAAACAGACTAAGCTCACCCCTGTTGCTATTCAGTTGACTAAAGCACAAGCTAAGTCAATTGCTAAAGCCAGTGATATACGGGTTAGAAACCGCAAAATTAATGCTTGGAAAAGTGCCGACAATGATTGGTTTATTGTCGACCAAGTGATAGGAAAGCATGAAAATATTGATTTAGCGGTTGCCATAGACAACCGCGGTAAAGTTATCGGTTTAGAAGTACTTACTTACCGTGAAACATATGGTCATCAGATAATGAATCCGAAATGGCGCGCACAGTTTCACGGTAGAGATAGCAGTGAATTCTTAAAATTAGACAAACAAATTAAGAATATTTCTGGAGCCACCTTATCTTGTCGTCATGTCACCGATGGTATTAATCGATTAAATCATACCTGGGATCAGGTTCTGCGGTTGCTATGAAGCTAAATTCGCTGCAACGCTGTAAGCCCCTGCTAGGTACTTTTATCGAGGTATCTTTACAGGGTGAGCACAGTGAACAAGCATTAATTGACTTTTCAGAGCAGGCCTTTACTGAATTGCAGCGACTACACGATCAGCTAAGCTTCCACAGTGCCAACAGTGATTTGAGTATACTAAACCAAAAACTGTTACAAAAAGTACCCACTGCAGTGCATTTAAGCGATGAATTATCCGAAATATTAGCACTAGCTCAGAGATTGTATAAGCTAAGTGATGGTTATTACGATGTCACTATAGCACCGGATCTAGTACTCAATAAACAGTTGCCCAACCATTTACATATTAGCCAACAAAATTATGGCAACTTCGCTGATTTGCTTATTAACGATAGAACAATGGTTGCTAGTAAACCTACCTGCATTGATTTAGGCGGGATTGCCAAAGGTTATGCCGTTGACTGTGCCATTGCAAAAATACCCGCTGATTGTAAAGCGATTATTAACGCTGGCGGTGATCTATATCACAGTCACTGGCAAGGCGAGTTGGTTAAGATTAAGTATGGTGAAAAGTACTCAGCACAAAAAACTTACACGATGCAAAATGCAGCACTCGCCACCAGTGCAAATTATTACCAAGGCAATGCATCGGTTTTTATTGATCCAAAGACACACCAACAACAGTTCATAGCTGGCAGTGTGTCGGTATTTGCATCTAGGGTTATGATCGCTGATGCATTGACGAAAGTAGTATTACTCTGCCCTAAAAAAATTGTAAAATCCGCATTGGCGTTTTTTAACGCTCAAGCAGTAACAATTAATAGGTTTGGATTTAGTCACAAAATAGAACCCTTATGGCCAGAATAAATCAAAAAATATCGAAAGGTTATCGCCGTTTCTTTTATCTTACTCTGATGCTTGCTTGGCTTTCAGGAGTGGGCTTTTGGGTTATACGCAGGTTTGGCATGGTCGAAGGTGATTTTGGCCCAGAGGCACACTTTTTACAGTTTCCACTGCTTCAAATTCATGGTTTTGCTGCTTTTACCATGCTGCTTTGTTTAGGGGCAATATTTTCCGCTCACGTACCAAGTGGCTGGTCGGGTAAACACGCAAAAAAATCAGGTATTGTTGTTATATCTTGGGTGACACTGTCAATTTTCTCTGCTTATAGTTTGTATTATTTAGTCAGTGAAGAATGGCACGAGATACTCGCTAATGGCCATGCTATTTTAGGCGTATTATTGCCATTGATATTATTTGTTCATATCACCATTGCCCGTAAATCAAAAAACAAAAAAACCTTAAATGATCATTGAAAGTATTGATGTTAAACCATTAAAAACACTGAAAATTCAGCTCGCCTTGAGGCTGTTTTCAGCAAGCCATTTATCATTATTTATCCATCTTAAATTGTGTTGTTAACATGAAATATTATCCAGTTTTGTCTATTAAAACCTTTGCTGCATACCCAAAAGCTTTTTGCTTATTGTGGTGTTTTTTACCCAGTTCATTTGCCTCAGGTGTTGAAAAAATAGAAGTGCGCGGTTCACAAACGTCGATAGCAACTAAGGTATTTACCCATGACAATGTTATTGTCTCACCCAATGAGATCAGCAGCTTGCAGCGCAGTGTTGGCGATATTGTCAGTCAAGTTGCCGGCGTAGAGCGCAATGGTCAAGGTGGATTAAAGCAAAGTTATAACATTAGAGGATTTAGTCGTAGTCGTATTAAAACTGAGATTGATGGTATTCCAATTATTACCGATCGGCGAGCTGGGAGTTCCAGTTCTTTCTTACCCGCAGCATTTATTTCCAGTATTTACCTGCAGAAAGGACCAAGCGCTACGTTATATGGCTCTGGTGCCATGGGAGGCGTGATCAGTATTTCCACCATAGATAATTCATTGGATAAGCTTGGCGCTAGCTACCAATTTGCTGATCAAACTCAACAAGTATACGGGGTATATAATCAAGATGATCTCACTTTAGGCTTATTGTACCGACGTGCAGAAAATAGTGAAGCCGCGGATCACACCGAGTTAAATACCCAATTTAAGCAAACAGTCGCTAACATTCACTACCATACTACTTGGCGTGATGTTGAATTTAATCTCTCCAGCCTAATAAGCGATGGTAATGATCTGGGCAAGAGCACTGCCACATTTGCAGTGACACGCGATAGTATTTATCCTGAGGATCAGCATTGGTTAAGTCGAATAAAAGTATCCAATAACTCGACTTGGCAATTGCAACTCCATCATCACCAACAAGCATGGCAAAGCCAAGTAAACCGTTTATCTAATGCTCAATCGATCAGTGAAATAGCAAGACAAAATATTGTCGACTACCAGTCACACTCCTTTGGTGCAATGGCTACGGTATTTATCAATCACTTTACCCTCGGAGCCGAGTGGTTAAACAGAGCAAACATTGAGATCAGCGAACAAGAATTTGATGCCATAGGACAAGCGGTGTGGCAACAACAAGTCACTAATGCCGACACAGAGACTTACTCTGCTTTCATAGAGCGAGCATGGCAATTGAATAAACTAAATATTAATTTTGGGGTGCGATACGATGAAGTACATGCACAGCAAAACTTAGCGACTATCTATCAACACGTCACTGACAGTTATACCTCGACATCACTGAGGGCTAATTACCAATTGACAGAGCAGCATTATTTGTCGGCTGAAATTGCTTCAGCATTTCGTTTTCCCAGTATCAGCGAGTTATTTTTTTCAGGTGAAACCCCTCGAGGTAATACCCAAGGCAATAGTGATTTGTCGCCAGAGAAAAGTCTTGGCTGGCAACTCAATTATCGCTATCAATTTAACCAAAAACTGTCCCTAACCGCTAATAGTTATCTTTATGATATCGATGATCACATTGAACGGTATCAATTAAACGCAGACACGCGAAGTTACCGAAATACTGATCGAGTAAAAATCAAGGGGTTTGAACTCAGTGCCCTTTGGCAAGCAAGTCCTCAGCTACAATCAACCCTGAGCTATCAATGGCAACAAGGTAAAGACAAGGAGAAACAGACCATAGATGATGGCTTGCCAACCGCATTTAAATGGCAGTTAAGCTATCAACCAAGTTCACCTTTACTCAGTGATTTTAAGGTAACTAACCAAGTTAATTACCGTTTTGCAAAGGCTGACTTTGGCCCCAGCGAGCAACCATTAGATGCGGCATTGATCTGGCATAGTTCAATATCATGGGCGCTATTGCCTGATATGGATGTTAAATTGACCTTTACCAATATCACTGATCAAAATTATCGCGCATCAAGTGATGAAGATGCGCCGTTTCAACCGCAACGCTCTGTTGATTTAGCTTGGCAGTGGTTTTATTGATTTTCAATAGCAAACACCACAGGATCATTGGTAGTTAACGATAAACTCACCCGTTGACCAATAACTAAGGTTTGTTCACTATAAAAGCTAAGTTGACTGAAAGATAAATCATCATGACTGGTTAAGCTTTGCGCTACATAGTGATAGCCATGTTCGGTAACTGAGAGATGATTAATTTCGGCATTTTCTTCGCCTTCGGGCACAAGACTAATATGTTTTGCTTTAACCAATAATTGCAGTTGCAAGGCTTTATCTTTTGTTGCCAGCTTCACCTGGCCAAATGCCGATAGATAATAACCTTCTTCTGGCTTTTTTACTAATGGGATCCAGCTACCTAATTGAAGAAAATCGGCGACTTGCCAGCTATTGGGTTGTTGGCAAACTTCGCTGGGATCACCTGTTTGTATTAGCTTACCACTATGCATCACTGCTATTTTATCGGCAAAGGTAAACACTTCATCTTTGTTGTGAGTAACAAATATCGCAGTGATAGCTAAAGTTTTTAGTAGCTGTCGCATTTCTAGCATCAATTCATTGCGCAACCGGCCATCAATATTTGAAAAAGGCTCATCGAGTAACAGTAAACTAGGTTGTGGCGCAAGTGCCCTTGCTATAGCTACTCGTTGTTGTTGTCCTCCCGATAATTGGTGAGGAAAACGCTGGGTCAATTCAGTTAACTCTAATAGATTAGTCAACTGGGCTAGGCGAGCTTGTTGTTCACTTTTACTGAGCGCAGACAGGCCAAAGGTAATGTTTTTTTCTATGGTTAAGTGAGGAAATAACGCATAATCTTGAAATATCATCCCTATATTGCGCTGCTCAGCTGCTAGGCAAAGCCCATCAGCAAGTAATGTGCTATCGCTGAGGTGCATTTGCCCTGTCGAAGGTCGAATAAAACCAGCAATGCTATTGAGTAAAGTGGTTTTACCACAGCCACTTGAGCCAACTAAACCAAGAATATCCCCAGCAGCTAGGGTTAAGTCAATATCCCTCAATATTTGCTTGTCATTTAATACCACGGATAACTGTTGGATGCTTAGAAGCGTAGACACATTTTTCTCTCAAATTCAGTTTGACTGGCTTTTATTAAGCCACATTATTGGCAATAGACCTAGTAATACAATTAAAATAGCACCAAGGGCTCCCTGCTCCAACATTTCATCAGAGATCAGGGCATACACTTGAGTACTCAAGGTTTCAAAATTAAACGGTCTTAATACCAAAACAGCGGGTAGCTCTTTCATAGCTTCAACAAAAACCAGCAGCCAAGCGATTAAAATTGAAGGTTTCAGCAGCGGTAAATGAATTTTAGCCAAGGTTCTTTTCAATCCTGCCCCCAAGCTTGCCGGCGCTAAATCAATTGACGCTGGAATTTGCACTATGCCACTGTCGATGGTGCCATTAGCAATAGCTGCAAAACGCACTAGATAGGCAAACACAACCGCAAAAATACTGCCCGATAAAATCAACCCGGGTGGACTAACCGCCAAGTACTTAGCAAAGTCGTTAATGGCATGATCAATAGGTGCAAAAGTTGCCAGCATAGCCATGGCTAATACGGTGCCGGGTATAGCATAACCAAAACTGGCGATTTGCACTGGTAAAGATTTCGATCTGTCATCACTGAGTCGCTTATAAAGCCCAAAACACAGGGCTAATAAAGTACTCAGGCTAGCCGCCCAACAGGCGACTTTAACGCTGTTCATCCCTGTGGGCAGCAAGGCATATAACTGATCTAAGGTAGCATAATCAATGGCCATCATCACTAACAAGTAAAACGGCAATAAAAAACCGACCACCACTAGTAACCAGCAAAACCCCATCGCTAACAATTGCTGCAATGGTTTTAGACTGATCAGCTGTACTGATTTATTGGGACGAGGTGTTTGCTGGCCACTTTTAGCCCGAGCTCGTTGCTCAATAATAACCACCAATAATATCATCAGCATCAACAAACTTGCTAAGGCATTAGCCGTTGCAAACTCGCCATAACCTAGCCAAGTATCATAGATTGCCGTAGTTAAGGTATTCACTGAAAAATATTGAACCGTTGCAAAGTCAGCCAGTGTTTCCATTAACACTAAGCTCGCTGCTACAGCGATAGCGGGACGCGCTAAGGGTAAAGCCACCTGATAAAAACTGCGTTTAATTGACAAGCCTAGCGATTGACTTGCTCTCAATAAGTTTTGGTCTTGTTGTTCAAAAGCATTGCGGGTCAACATGTACACATAGGGGTATAGTACAAAAGCTATAACTATGCTAGCTCCACCTAAGCTGCGCATATCAAAGAACCAGTAATCTGCCGGCGATTGCCAACTAAACCATTGCCTCAGTGTTCGCTGGACAGGACCGGCATAATCAAATAAATCAGTATATAAATAAGCAACTACATAGGCTGGCATGGCCAAGGGTAACAATAATAACCAACGCAATACTGCCTTGGTACGCATATTAGTATAAACAACTAATGCCGCACTTGTGACCCCAAAAGCTATTGACAGTAGTACCACAAGAATAGCCAATAACAGGGTATTGGTTAAATAGTGTGGTAAAACGGTTTGCCACAGGTGGAAAAAAACATCAGTTGAAGCGTTAATACCAGCAAATAGCATAATGATCACTGGGATCATTAAGCAAACAGCTAATATATAACTCAGCAGGCGCCATTGGGTATTTTTAGATTTAGCTAACACAAGGTCAGTACACGCATCGTTAGGGTTGCCTGCAATGATAACCCGTTCACATTTTAGCGCAACAACTGTTGTTGCTGGGTGGCAGTAAATCCACCCAAACCTGTTGTAAAACTATCATCGCACTTATAAAAACATCACAAGTCAAATTGAGCTTGATCAATCAACTGTAGAGCAAGTTTGCTATTTTTTGCTATGGTTTGCAGCGACAAGTCGTCAGCTTTAAAACTGCCCCACGACGCCACCAGTTTAGAAGGTTGTACACCCGTTATCACTGGGTATTCCATATTTGTCTCGGCGTATAACTGTTGAGCAGGCTTAGACACTAAGAAAGCCATCAGTGCCTTGGCATTGCTAGCGTTTGGAGAAAATTTCGCCATGGCCATACCAGAAATGTTGATATGCGCTCCGCGATTTTTTTGGTTGGGAAAATTAATATTAACCGCCTCAGCCCATACTTTTTGTTTGTCATCATTGAGCATCTTGCCGTAGTAATAGCTATTACCCAATGAAATATCACATAAGTTTTGTTGGATCGCTTGTACTTGACCACGGTCACTGCCTTGGGGTTTACGCGCTAAATTACTTTTGACTTTTTTCAACCAAGCTAACGTGTCTGCTTCACCGTGTTCGGCGATCATTGATGACACTAAAGCAATGTTGTAAACGTGTTTACCACTGCGCGAACAAATACGACCTTTATACTTGTCATCAGCAAGATCTTCATAGCTGATAGCAATTTCTCCTAGACGCTTCGAAGAATAAATATTGCGCACCCGAGATGTCAAACCATACCAAGTGTGATCGGCAGATTGAAATTGAGCAGGTACTGTCTTGACTAATACTGGGTCATTATTGACTTGTAATAAATCTTGCTCGTGCAATTCAACCAAACGGCTAATATCAGTGGTTAATAGTACATCAGCAGGGCTGTATTCACCTTCGCGAGCGAGGCGTTCAGCCATACCTTTTTTAGCAAAAACTACATTAACCTTTATACCTGTTTGTTCAGTAAACTGATCAAAAAGCGGTTTAACTAAAAACGCTTGTCGGTATGAATAGACATTAACTTCTTGAGCAGCGCTGGCGGCAATCGAAAACAGTATAGTGACACTTGAGAAAAAGGTGAGCATCAATTTAGAAAACAATCTATTTTTTAACATTTTTGGCAACATATATCCCTACTCGCATTAACTAATATAAACACTGATAAAATGGCATTTAGCCGATGTGAGACTAATGAAATTGCACTGCTCTGTCAACATTTTTGAGAACTATTCTCATTTACTTTTTAATCTCAGAACACAATTTATATTCGTAAGTTTCAAGGTGCGAAGTTTTGACGATTATGCAGTAAATTGTAGCCTTCTTTTCAATACACTTTCATGTCGGCTAAAATCTTTTGTTTAAGCCAGCTCCACTCATACACATTTCATCATTAAATTAAATAGATATAAAAACAATCAATAAAATTAAATTTAGCCCGCTGTGTATTTATAAAAGAGCTTATTACCATTATTTATATATGCCTGCTGTGAAAACACAATGACTCCTCTGTCATGGTTCGAAATTCGATTATTTAATTATTAATATAACAGTATTAACTATTATGTAGTTTTTATTGATTTAATTTTTATATTAACTATTATGTAGTTTTTATTGATTTAATTTTCATATTAACTATTATGTAGTTTTTATTGATTTAATTTTCATATTAACTATTATGTAGTAAATATACTTAACAACACATTTAGAGATAAAAATGGCAAACAAACAAAATTATTTAGGTGAATTTGAACATTGTGTATTGCTAAGTATCGTCCATTTAATGCCAAATGCTTATGGTGTAACGATCAGGCAGTATTTACAGGACACAATACAGCGCGAAGTTACCTTAGGCGCATTGTATGCCACTATAGAGCGCCTAGAAAAGAAAGGCTTTATCGCTTCTTGGAAAGGCGATTCAACACCAGAGCGTGGTGGCAAAGCAAAGCGCATGGTAAAAATCACCCCAGATGGTCAAAAAGCCATAGAGCAAACTAGACAACGCTTACAGTCACTGTGGGCCAATATTCAATTATTAGGAGCATAAAATGTTATTGTCCTTGTGCAAACAATTATTAATGATATGTCTTCCTAAAAGACTAGCCGACAATATTATAGGTGACATTGAAGAAGAGTATTCAAACCTTGTTAAACAAAGTGCCACTGTTAATAACGCTGACCAATGGCTGCTCAAGCAAACATTACTTATCTGTTTACGTTTTATCTT
The DNA here is from genome assembly GCA_042091375.1 of Thalassotalea sp. Lineage (GTDB taxonomy): Bacteria > Pseudomonadota > Gammaproteobacteria > Enterobacterales > Alteromonadaceae > JBELHO01. The sequence continues at coordinate 22,542 of JBELHO010000051.1, forward strand.
CACCTCAAATAATTTACTCATCGCTTTAGTGAGCTTCTTTGGTTTGAGCTTATTCACTCTGGTAGTATTAGGTGTTATCTGGTTAGCTAATATTGATGATCCGACTGTTCTATCGGTTAACTTTTGGGAAAATTTTCTTACTGCATCGCATGTAGTATTTTTTGAGCCTGCCTTTTGGCATTATGCGCCGCAAGCATTATCAGACAGCATGAACTTAAGCTTATGGCTTGATTTTAAAGCCTTTATCTATTCTATTATTAGTTTAATTTTATTGAGAAGTATTGATAAACGTTTTTTTCTTCATATCAACGTATACACTTTACTGGCCCTTAGCCTAATGTTTTTGCCTTATATTTGGGGCAGTATGCAATTTTTGCTATACAAGATACCTTTAAAAGAAACAGGCCAGATTATCGCGACTATGTGGTTCAGTATTCTTTATATGATTTTACCTGTGAGTTGGGTTTTGATTGGGAAACTGCGTTCTAGTGTTGAGTTAAATAATTGCTGATGACGAAGTTACTAAAATTCAATAGTTGCTAGCATTTAATAGTGGCGTAATTTAAAACACATCACTACAAAGATACCTAGGCGTCTTTTTAGTAATAGACCTTACTGAATTTCGAGTCGTTTTCGTTACAAATGAGAAACGAAAATAATAGCATTAACTGATAGACTCTTATTGCCACTCAGGTCTGAATTATTAGTCACACTGAGCTATTAATTTCACTGAGCTAGCAAATACAGTGAACTATGGATTTAATTAACCACAAGCTATGGATATAACCCTTACGTATAAACAAATACAGAGATAGTTGTACAGAGAATAAAAAAGACGCCGAAGCGTCTTTTTTAGTACTGATAGCTAGTAAATCATTAGTCCATGATTTTTGATACAACACCAGCACCTACAGTACGACCACCTTCACGGATAGCGAAGCGTAA
>JBELHO010000052.1:0-23402 GCA_042091375.1 Thalassotalea sp.
TTCACCTCAATCACTTCTAGAGATATTCCCCTGAGAAGCGGATGCGCATTCTAACTAGTTTTTGCCACGGGTCAACTGTTATTTTCAACAAAGCGTTTAACTGTTGTTTTTTCCTTCAATTTGCAGCTTTTTTACACTTTAATCGATGTCAATTTTAGTTAACTGGATTAACTGCTACCATAAACAAACTGAACAAATTGTTGTGTTCGGTTAAGCCATAAATTTTTTAGCTTGGCTAATGTTATCTATGTGTTCAATGTTAAACTCAACACTGCCTATTTTTTTTGGCGAATATAATACACATCGTTTTATTCCAGCGGCGTTTGCGGCTTGCATGTCTGAGATTTTATCGCCAATAAATAAACTTTTTGTCAAGTCTATTTGATGTTCTTTGGCTGCTTGTAAAATCATTCCCGGTGCAGGCTTGCGGCATTGACATTCAATGCGGTAATCACCTAAGCCTGCAGTTGGGTGATGCGGACAAAAATAAACATCGGTAATTTTAACATCTTGTTTAGCAAACTCGGCGATCATCCAAGTAGTCAGTTGCGTAAATGCTAATGAGCTGTATTTGCCTCTACCTATACCCGATTGATTAGTGATCACAATAATCACATAGTCTTTTTGTATCGCATATTGACAGACATCAAAGATACCAGGTACAAATTCAAATTCACTTTGCTTGTACACATAGCCGTGATCTATGTTAATTATGCCATCTCGGTCTAGAAACAATGCTTTATTCATGGGTTAATCGCAGTTTTTGTTATTGTTATCTGTTTACTGATCACTACTCACTGATTAATGTTCAAAAATAAGTGGGCAAGTTATTCAATCTAATGCACTTGACTCAGTGTAAAATTCATTTGCCTGTGTTCACATACATAGACCGCCATCGATTTCTACGACTCTGCCAGTAAAAAATTCATTTTCAATAATGTATTTTACCGTATGGGCAATTTCATCAGCCTCACCTAAACGGCCAACCGGTTTCATTTTTTCTAACCTATCACGCATTTCTGGTTTCATCGCATCAGTCATTGCTGTGCGGATCACGCCTGGAGCAATAGCTCCAACGCGAATGCCGTGACGTCCCAATTCTCTGGCCCAAGTGACTGTCATCGCAACTACCCCGGCTTTCGCTGCAGCATAATTGGTTTGTCCCATGTTACCACCGCGAGCAATTGATGACATATTTACAATAACTCCCTGACTCCCCGTCTCTATCATGTGCACTGCTGCTTCGCGCCCACAAAGAAATACCCCAGTTAAATTTACATCGATAACCGACTGAAACTGTTCAAGGGACATTTTTTTGCTGATCACCCCGTCTTTCGCTTTGACAAACATGCCATCGCGCAATATCCCTGCGTTATTAATAAGGCCATCAATGCCTTGGAAATCATTTTTTATTTGGGCAAAGGTTGCTTCAACTTCTGCTTCATCGGTGACATTAGCCAGATAATAGCGCGCAGTTGCACCTGCTTGTTCAACTAAATCCACCGTTTCTTGTAACAAATTTTCATTGAGATCTATTAATGCAATGTTTGCCCCGTTATTCGCTAAACTTATGGCAATGGCTCTACCCAATCCTTGTCCGCCACCGGTAATGACTATAGTTTTGTCTTTAATATTCATAAGATATCCTTTTATTTAATTATTTCAGCCTGTGGGCTAATATTTTGTGGGGGTGATTTTTACCTAAAAAACCACGCTACCTGAGCTTGTTCTACTTGCTCGATACTGGCATATTGCCATTGGGGTTTGTTGTCTTTAGCCACCAAAAGCGCTCTGACCCCTTCAATAAATTCACTGTGCTGACAGTGTCGCAACGACAACGCTAATTCTTGTTGAAAACATTGCTCCAAACTGCAACCCTTTGATCGCTTTAATTGCTGATAAATGACGTGTGCACTCAATGGACTGCCGTGACTAAGTTTTTGCTGTGCCTGGTTAAACCAATGATTGTCAGTTGAGTGGTTAACAATAGCATTGTAAATATCAATAATATTATCGCCATCAGTCAACGCTTGTATCAGTGGCGTCAATTGCTCAATAGTGCCTGATTGCTTACTTTGCTCTACTGAAAATCCTGTCAGTAATTTTGTTAACATCGCTTGGTTTGATAATTCATCATCCTGCCAATCAACTTGCTGCATTTGCGCCAGTAACACTGGGATCTTCTGACTATTAACTGTGTGATCTATTAAGCGCAAATAACGACCGTCGCTTCCGTTAATAAAACATCCCGTTAAACCCAAAAATAAACCAAGTCCTTTGGGCATTTGATTCAAAAACCAACTGGCTCCAACATCAGGATACAAACCTATGGTAACTTCGGGCATGGCCAGAACAGTGTTTTCAGTGGCAATGCGATGACTGGCACCTACCATTAGGCCTAAGCCTCCTCCCATCGCGTAACCATCAGCTAAAGCGAGAATAGGTTTAGTGGCTTGGTGGATAAGTAAATCAAGCTGGTATTCGGCACTGAAAAAACCATAGGCGAGGCTGCCAGTTATTTGTTCGGGATCTGCATCTTTGTCTTCACAAGCACTTTTGTGACTTGCTAGCTGCTGATAAATACTGACTACATCGCCACCAGCACAAAAAGCTTTGCTGCCTTCACCAGAAATAATTATAGCGGCAACTTGCTCATCGTCCAACCAGCTTTTAAGTTTAGCCGACAATAAGTTGATCATGACTAAATTTAGTGCGTTTAAAGTTTTTGGCGAGTTAAGGGAAGCAAATGCGAGTATTTTTCCGTTTGCGCATTGCTTTTCGCTAAACAACACTGGTGTTGCTGTTGCCATTGATTGCTCAGTTCTCATCAGTCTACACTCGGATCAATTGCTACCACAGTCCGCCCAGTTATTGTCCCTTGCATATAGCTTGAAAAAACTGATGGTAAGTCTGCAAAGTCGATGGTTTGTGGAGCGATTAAATCAATACAGCTAGGTTTTAAATCGGTGGCAATGCGATGCCAAGCACGAGTGCGAACTGACTCTGGCATTTCTACTGAGTTGATGCCAAGCAAACTGACACCACGTAAAATAAATGGCATTACCGTAGTGTCAAATTTAACCCCATTTGCAAGTCCAACCGCAGCAATATTTCCCCAGACCTGCGTGGTTCGGGTTAACCAAGCAAGTGTTTCACCACCTAAGGTGTCTATAGCTCCACCCCAAATCGCTTTTTCAAGCGGTTTGTTACCCATATCAAGGTCGTGGCGATTGAGCACGTTAGCTGCCCCTAATGCTGTTAAGTATTGACCTTGATCTGGTTTTGCGGTTAAAGCCACTACCTCAAAACCAATATTGGCCAACATGTTTATGGCAAAACTACCAACTCCACCTGTTGCACCAGTGACGATAATCGGGCCGGTATCTATGACTTGGCCATTGTCCTGCATGCGCTGTATGGCAATCGCAGCAGTATATCCGGCAGTACCTATTGCCATGACACTGCGCAACCCCATACCTTCGGGTAATTTAACCACAGAGCTCGCCTTGACACGGGCATATTCAGCATAACCGCCGTCGTAAAGCTCTGATAATTGACCTCCGCAAACCAGTACTCTGTCTCCCACAGAAAATCTGTTATCGGTTGTGCTGACTATTACTCCAGATAGGTCAATACCTGCCACAAGAGGGTACTTGCGCAGAATTCTTCCTTGTCCTGTGGCTGCTAGGGCATCTTTGTAATTGACGCCTGAATAAGCCACCTTAATGGTCACTTCACCTTCGGTCAAATCAGCTAAGGCAATCTGCTCAAAAGTAGCGCTGATTGATTTTTTATCCCCTGCAAATTGTTGATGGATGCGAAACCCTGTGAATTTTTCAGGGATCTCTGTGCTCTGTTGATATTTCATTAATGTCTCTGCGATAAATTAACTTCTACTGTACCTAGTGGTTACCGTGCCTAAACAATTAACGTGCGGCAAAATACTTGCTGTGCACAGATGTTAAAATAAGTCGACAATGCTCAGTCGTTACATGTTGCGACGATATTGACCACCAACGTCAAACAAGGCACTAACAATTTGTCCTAATGAACACACTTTACAAGCATCCATCATAGATTCAAATATGTTTTCGTGATTAATTGCTGCGGTTTGCAGACGCTTTAACAACACTTTTGTTTCGGCTTGATTGGCTTGATTTAACTCAGCTAACATATCAATTTGATAATTTTTTTCTTCTTCTGTGGCACGGATCACTTCTTCAGGTACCACTGTTGGTGAGCCTTTGGAACTTAAAAAGGTATTAACGCCAATTAGCGGGTACTCGCCCGAGTGTTTTAAGTGTTCGTAGTGTAAACTTTCTTCTTGAATTTTACTGCGTTGGTACATGGTTTCCATTGCACCTAAAACACCACCGCGTTCATTGATGCGGTCAAATTCTGTCAATACGGCCTCTTCAACTAAGTCGGTTAATTCTTCAATGATAAATGCACCTTGAATTGGGTTCTCATTTTTCGACAAGCCCAACTCTCTATTGATAATCAATTGGATCGCCATGGCGCGACGCACACTGTCTTCTGTTGGCGTAGTGATCGCCTCGTCATAGGCATTAGTGTGCAGCGAATTACAGTTGTCGTTAATGGCGTAAAGTGCCTGCAATGTTGTGCGAATATCATTAAAGTCAATTTCTTGCGCATGCAGAGAACGGCCAGAGGTTTGAATGTGATATTTAAGCATTTGCGCTCTGGCATTTGCACCGTATTTATTCTTCATTGCCTTAGACCATATACGACGAGCAACACGACCAATCACTGCATATTCAGGGTCAATACCATTTGAAAAGAAGAAAGATAAATTAGGGCCAAATTCATTAATGTCCATACCTCGGCTTAAATAATATTCAACAAAGGTAAAGCCATTAGCCAGTGTTAACGCCAATTGCGTAATGGGATTGGCACCGGCTTCTGCAATGTGGTATCCAGAAATGGACACTGAATAAAAGTTTCGCACGCCTTTTTCAATAAAATACTCTTGCACATCGCCCATTAACCGCAAGGCAAATTCGGTAGAAAAAATACAGGTATTTTGTGCTTGGTCTTCTTTTAAGATATCGGCTTGTACTGTTCCCCTGACCAAGGTTAAGGTTTTGTCTTTAATGGTTTGATAAACCTCAGGCGGCAACACTTGGTCACCAGTAACGCCTAGTAGCATTAGCCCTAAACCATCGTTACCCTCGGGTAATTCGCCTTGGTAGCAGGGGCGATCACAACCTTTGTCTTGGTATATTTTTTTGATCTTTGCCGCAACTTGTTTTTCCAAGCCATGTTGGCTGATGTAACGCTCACATTGCTGATCAATGGCTGCATTTAGGAAAAAACCCAACAGCATAGGCGCAGGACCATTGATGGTCATTGATACTGAGGTCATGGCATCAGCTAAGTCAAACCCTGAATACAATTTTTTGGCGTCATCTAAACAGCAAATGGAAACCCCTGCGTTACCAATCTTTCCGTAGATATCAGGTCGCAATGCGGGATCGTTACCGTATAAGGTGACGGAGTCAAAAGCCGTTGACAAGCGCTTGGCTGGCATGCCCATGGAGACATAATGAAAGCGACGATTGGTTCGCTCTGGACCACCTTCACCAGCAAACATCCGAGTCGGATCTTCACCTTCGCGTTTAAAGGGAAATAAGCCCGCTGTGTAAGGAAATTCACCGGGGACGTTTTCTTGTAAATTCCACTTCAAAATATCCCCCCAAGCCTGATACTTGGGCATACTAATTTTAGGGATGTCGGTATGAGACAGAGATTTACTGTGAGTTTGAATCGATAATTCTTTATTTCTCACTTTAAATTTGAATTCGGGATCCTTGTAGCGTTGCACTTTGGTTGCCCATTGATCGAGGATCACTTGGTTTTTAGGATCAAAATCTAAGGCGATTTGCTGATAGAGTTTTTCCAGTTGACTGGCCAGTTCAACACCATTTTCACTGCCACTGGCTTTGGCTGTTTGCATGGCTTTATCCAAACCATACAGCTTTTGCGCAACTTCAGCTTGTTGTGCTACCCATTCATCATAACTTCGATTATTTTCTGCAATTTCAGACAAGTAACGAATTCTTTTTGCAGGGATCACACTGCTCTTTTCTTTTAAAGTGCCATCAATGGACAAGGTTTCAGCGACTTTACTGGTGGTTTTTTCATTTAGTGCGGTGATCACTGCGTTGTAAAGTTCAGTCATACCGCGGTCGTTAAATTGTGATGCAATAGTACCATAAACAGGCACTTCTTCATCGCCAGCTTCAAACATGCCGCGATTGCGTTTGTATTGCTTTTTCACATCGCGCAGTGCGTCTAAAGCACCGCGTTTATCGAATTTATTGAGGGCAATAATATCGGCGAAATCAAGCATATCAATTTTTTCTAATTGCGTCGCAGCACCGTATTCTGGAGTCATTACGTATAACGAAACGTCTGAATGCTCCTCAATTTCAGTATCTGACTGACCTATACCTGAAGTTTCCAAAATAATCAGATCAAAATCTGTGGCCTTTAAAATATCTAGGGTGTCATTAACATAAACAGATAGGGCTAGGTTTGACTGGCGTGTTGCTAATGAACGCATGTAGACGCGATCGTTGTTCACGGCATTCATGCGAATGCGATCGCCAAGTAGGGCTCCGCCGGTTTTTCGTTTTGAAGGATCAACCGAAACAATCGCAATATTGCTGTCGGTTGTGGCCATTAGAAAGCGACGGATCAGTTCATCGACTAATGATGATTTACCCGCACCACCAGTACCGGTAATACCCAATACCGGCGTTTTACTCGCAGCTGAAATTTTGCGTATTTTGTCTAAAGCTGTTTTGTTTTCTTCAGGGGCATTTTCTGCGGCAGAGATCAATCGAGCAATTGCCTGTTTATCGTTTTTCTTGAGATTAGCAACGTCGTCTTTTTTAACATTAGTACCAGTTTTAAAATCACAGCGTTTGAGCATATCGTCGATCATCCCTAATAGACCTAGCTCTCGACCGTCATCTGGTGAATAAATTCGAGTAATACCATAATCTTGCAGCATGCTAATTTCGTCGGGCAAGATCACACCACCGCCACCGCCAACAATGCGAATATGCTCACATCCGCGTTGTTTTAGCAAGTCGTACATATATTTGAAATATTCGTTATGCCCCCCTTGATATGAGGTCATGGCAATGGCATTAGCGTCTTCTTGAATAGCCGTATTAACCACTTCTTCAACACTGCGATCATGACCTAAATGGATAACTTCAGCACCACTTGATTGCAAAATTCGACGCATAATATTAATTGCCGCATCGTGACCATCAAAAAGTGATGCCGCAGTAACTATCCTAATTTTGTTTTTTAGTGGGTATCTTTCAGTATTCATTGATCAATTCTCTCTGCTGGTGTTTACCGTTATCAACTATGGTCTATTTGTGTTGTAAATGCGAATATCGGTTGTGCAATCTGTGCCTCAATATTATTTTTTAGTACAATATTATTAATATTTGCTACTGTTAAATGAATTAAATCACAAAGAAAATAGCAATAAAATTGATTTTATTGCTAAATTAATGGACTATATTGTCATTATCACCCAAAGATAGTTTTTCCCTTTGCAGTTAATCCTTTGAGCGCTTTGTTATGAACAAAAATAGCACTGATATTCGACTTATTATTCCTGTTTTTCTTGCCAATAAACTAAAAACACATCGACTAACCTCAGGGCTTCACCCCCTGTCGTTGGGTAAATCATCTCAGCAATCAAGCTTTGCAATCAATCAACAAGCGCACGGCAGTCATTGCCTGCTCTATTGTCAGTCAGGAGAAATGTCATTAAGCCTAGATGGCCGTAAATTATTGATGAAAGCTGGTGACATTGCCCTCAAAACTCCGCAACAAAGCATGGTTTTACTATGCAAGCCCAGCCAACAGTTCGACTATTATTGGCTTAACTTTTCTGGCAATCTGGCCGTGGATTTCGCCCAACGTTTGTTAATGAAAATGGAAAACAATATTGCCCATGTGGGAATTTTAACCAATATAGTCAATGATATTGAGGGGCTGCTAGTACTGGGTAAAAATGGTTATTCCGCAACTAATGTCATTCACGCCGTACATGTATTACAGCAAGCATTGAGCTTTTTGGCGCTACAATTGCGTTTAAATGCAGTGAACAAAAGCTCAAAATTTGATCTTGCTGCCATTGAAAATGTAATGCGCAATAACCTTCACCACGAACTCAATCTAGATACCTTGGCTCACTATAGCCAATTATCAAAGTATCATTTTTGTAAAAAATTTAAAGAATTAACTGATAGCTCGCCAATACAATACTTTATTAACATGAAAATGCAAAAAGCCTGCTTTATGCTAGATAACTCTGATGACACCATAAAAATCATTGCCGAATCGTTGGGCTATAATGATGCTTATTACTTTTCGAGATTATTTAAGAAAACCTTGGGAATATCGCCCAAACACTATCGTGGTTCTAATGCGCCAAGCCAGTAAAGTCAGAGGGGGTCATTAGCTATATCAAGGATATCTCAGGTAATCATTTGCATTATATCAATGGCAAACCACGTTGTTTAGCGATTAGATTGAGTACTTTAGTCAACTTAGTATGCATATAGATCTTACTTAACTTAGCTGTTGCCAATAATTGTTTTTGTTCAATATCGGTAATAGCAACATAACAGGTTATTTGCTGTTTACTCTGCTGATAATAACTAATGACATCATCGGCAAATACAGTTAATTTTTGTTGATGCTCAGGTGCATCACATTTACTAGTTAATTGTTGTTTGCTAACAATGCACAAATGGACCTTGAGAACATCTTGTTCATTGCCATACCAGCCTGCTGTTAATGTCTGAAAATTTAGTTGCGCTGCCAACTTTTCGCCAACAAATGGCATGTGGCTAAAAGCGCTGCTTATCTGTTGATTTACTGCAAGTGTAATGGGTAAGTCACTGGTCATTGATAACGGCCATAGTCGTCTACAATTAGGCCGCACAACCAAAAATAACATACAATAAGTTAGGTTGTGCGATGTTCTTTATCACTTAGCTGCCCTGTCCTAGCTTATTCCTTATTAGCACCAGCAGCACAGCAGAGTACAGAGTATTGGTTTTAAAGCATTTCAACAGCAATCGCTGTGGCTTCGCCACCGCCGATGCACAGTGATGCTAATCCCTTGCTCAAGCCTTTATTTTTTAGGGCGTGAATTAAAGTCACCATAATACGCGCACCACTGGCTCCTAGAGGATGACCTAGCGCACAAGCGCCACCGTTGATGTTGACTTTTTCTACATCGAGGGCCAGCTCTTTTATGGCCAACATAGTGACCATAGCGAAGGCTTCATTAATTTCCCATAAATCAACATCAGCCACAGACCAACTGGCTTTTTCTAGCGCTTTTTTCATCGCACCAACAGGAGCAACAGTAAACTCAGCGGGCTTTTGCGCATGAGTAGCATGGCCAACAATTTTACATAAGGGCGTTAAGCCTCGCTTTGTCGCCTCTGACATTTTCATCATGATCAACGCTGCTGCACCATCTGAAATAGAGCTGGAATTAGCCGCAGTGATGGTACCATCTTTTTTAAATGCCGCGCGCAATGATGGAATTTTATCAGGACGGGCATTACCGGGCTGCTCATCAACGCAAAACTCGCTATCACCACGACGAGATTTAACGGTTACTGAAGTAATCTCACTATCAAAAGCACCCGATGCAATTGCTGCGTTTGCCCGTGATAAAGAGCGGATCGCGTACTCGTCCATTTGTTGACGAGTAAATTCAGCATTGTCGGCAGTATCTTGCGCAAAGCAGCCCATAGCAACACCATCATATGCATTCTCTAAACCGTCAGTCATCATGTGATCAAGTAGTTGACCATGTCCCATTTTGATGCCTGCCCTCCCCTTAGGCATAAGATGCGGCGCATTGGTCATACTTTCCATACCACCGGCAACGGCAACATCAATTGAGCCGGCAACAAGTGCATCGTGAGCTTGCATAGCGGCTTTCATACCCGAGCCACACACCTTGTTAATGGTTGTGCAAGCCGTTGCTAAAGATAAGTTTGCTGCTAGTGCTGCTTGTCTTGCTGGCGCTTGCTTCAAGCCGGCAGGCAGAACACAGCCCATGATCACTTCATCTACTTGATCATTGTCCAAATTAACTGAATCAAGTGCGCCGCGTATCGCTGTTGCCCCCAAATCAGGTGCACTCACCGCCGATAAACCGCCCATAAAACCGCCCATAGGGGTTCGAGTAGCTGCAACAATAACAATAGGATCGACAATAGACATAGGATTCTCCGCATTAGTAAGGTTTAAGATTTATACCTTGTGTGTAAATTTACATTGATAGATAACGAAATAGATTAGCTCAATTTTACGTTTACGCCAACGTAAACTAGCTAATAAACCACAATTAACTGGGAGCTATTGATCTTTCGCTATTTTTTGTAAGCCATGGTTGGCTATTTATCTGAGATAGTGCCTTGGCAAGGTTATCATTAAATAGGAAAATACTAGCCAGCTTTACGTTAACGTAAACTTCATGTAAAGTGATGGACAAATTGGCAACAAGAGTATCTTATGGCTGACAAAAATCTGAACAGTTACTCCATTGGTGAATTGGCGAAGGAATTTGATATCACCAACCGCAGTATTCGTTTTTACGAAGATCAAGGGCTCATATTACCCACTCGCAAAGGGCAAACTCGAATTTATAACCAAAGAGATAAAGTTCGACTAAAGTTAATCTTACGCGGTAAACGCTTAGGCTTTTCTCTGGCAGAAACAGGTCGACTTTTTGAACTTTACGATGCAGACAAATCGAGTGCCAAACAACTTGAAACCTTTATGAAGTTGATACTGCAGAAAAAAGAAGATTTGAAGCAGCAACTCGATGATATTCACGCGGTGATGATCGAGTTGGACAGTTTACAAGACAACTGTCAAAACATATTACACAACATTGAGCAGTCAAAATCAGAGACTAATTAACCAGCAAATAAACACATAGGACAACACATGATTTCTCCTTTTTCATCCCTGAACTTTAATTTGGGCGAAACCGTCGATATGATCCGTGATCAAGTCAATGCTTTTGCTCGCGAAGAAATAGCCCCTAGGGCAGCACAAATTGATATAGATAATGAATTTCCTTACGATCTGTGGCGTAAATTTGGCGACATGGGCCTATTGGGTTTAACCGTTGATGAACAATACGGCGGCTCGGGTTTGGGTTACATAGAACACATGGTCGCTATGCAAGAAATCAGTCGAGCATCAGCCTCTGTTGGTTTAAGTTACGGTGCTATGTCTAACCTTTGTTTAAATCAGTTAAACAAGAATGGTTCACACCAACAAAAACAAAAGTATTTACCCAAGTTGTGTTCTGGAGAACACATTGGTGCCCTTGCAATGAGTGAGCCCAATGCAGGCTCTGACGTAGTTAGTATGAAATTACGCGCCGATAAACAAGGCGATAAATACATACTCAACGGCAATAAAATGTGGATCACTAACGGTCCAGATGCCGATGTCTATGTTATTTATGCCAAAACCGACACTAGCGCAGGTTCGAAAGGCATTACCGCATTTATTGTTGAACGCGATTATCCTGGCTTCTCTCGTCATCAGAAGTTAGATAAATTAGGCATGCGCGGTTCTAATACCTGTGAGTTAGTTTTTCAAAATTGTGAAGTACCGGCTGAAAATATTTTAGGCTCGGAAGGAAGAGGTGTTCAAGTATTAATGTCTGGTCTCGATTATGAGCGTTTAGTATTGTCAGGCGGGCCATTGGGCATTATGGACGCTTGTATGGATCTCGTTGTACCTTACATCCACGACCGTAAACAATTTGGTCAATCCATTGGTGAATTCCAACTAATACAGGGCAAAATTGCTGACATGTATACGCAAATGAATGCAGCTAAATCTTATGCCTATATGTGCGCTCTCGCAGCTGATCGCGGTGAAACCACCCGAAAAGATGCCGCTGGGGTTATCTTATACAGTGCTGAGTTAGCAACAAAAATGGCGTTAGACGCAATTCAATTGCTCGGTGGTAATGGCTACATCAATGAATTTCCTGCTGGCCGTTTATTGCGCGATGCCAAGTTATACGAAATTGGCGCAGGCACCTCAGAAATTAGACGCATGCTCATTGGCAGAGAATTATTCTCTGAATCTAAATAAAGCTGCGTTCTGTTGGTCAACTTGACAAGTTGTCAAGTTGACTAGATGTTAAGCACCTAAAAATAATACCGTTACAAAACAAGGGAAAAAACGTGGCTAAAATTCTTTCCAAAATAAATCCCCGCAGCGCTGAATTCATTGCCAACGCTGAACATATGCAAACCCAAGTGGACGATTTAAAAGAAAAACTAGCAGCCATTGCACTAGGCGGTGGCGAGAAAAGCCGAACTCGGCATTTATCAAGAGGCAAGTTATTGCCCAGAGATAGGGTGCAGGCGCTTCTCGATCCGGGCTCACCTTTTCTAGAGTTATCGCAACTTGCCGCTTATCAGGTTTATCAAGATGATATCGCTGCCGCGGGTATTATCACAGGCATTGGCCGAGTAGGTGGGCAAGAGTGTATTATTGTCGCCAATGATGCCACTGTTAAAGGCGGTACATATTACCCGTTAACAGTAAAAAAGCATCTCAGAGCGCAAACTATTGCCCTTGAAAATAACCTGCCTTGTATTTACTTAGTCGATTCTGGTGGTGCTAATTTACCCAATCAAGATGACGTATTTCCCGATAAAGAGCATTTCGGTCGGATCTTTTTTAATCAAGCCAATATGTCGGCTCAGGCTATACCGCAAATCGCCGTTGTTATGGGCTCCTGTACCGCTGGCGGTGCCTATGTACCCGCTATGGCTGATGAGTCTATTATAGTCAAAGAACAAGGCACTATTTTTCTCGCTGGACCGCCTCTGGTAAAAGCGGCGACTGGTGAAGTGGTTAGTGCTGAAGAACTCGGTGGTGCTGATGTGCACTGCCGCACTTCTGGGGTTGCCGATCACTTTGCCCAAAATGATCATCACGCCCTCGACATTGCTCGCCAAGCCATTGGCAACTTGAATCGAGTCAAGGCCATTAGCATTGATATTCAAGCTGTGGTTGAGCCGGCATATGCCAGTGAAGAAATCTACGGTATTGTTCCTAAAGATCCTCGTAAACCCTTTGATATTAGGGAAATCATTGCACGCATTGTCGATGGCAGTGAGTTTGATGAATTTAAAGCGTTATACGGGACCACTTTAGTGTGTGGATTTTGCCGCATTTTCGGTTATCCCGTGGGTATTATTGCCAACAACGGCATTTTGTTTGGCGAATCAGCACAAAAAGGTGCACATTTTATTGAATTGTGTGCCCAACGCAAGATCCCTTTGGTGTTTTTACAAAATATAACCGGCTTCATGGTAGGCAAGCAATATGAAACCGCAGGCATTGCCAAACACGGTGCGAAAATGGTTACTGCAGTAGCCACCGCCAAAGTACCTAAATTTACGGTATTAATTGGCGGCAGTTTCGGTGCGGGTAATTACGGCATGTGCGGTAGAGCCTATGATCCAAGGTTCTTATTTATGTGGCCGAATGCGCGTATATCAGTGATGGGAGGCGAACAAGCGGCAGGTGTTTTAGCACAAGTTAAACGCGATCAAAAAGCCCATCGCGGCGAGTCGTGGAGCGAGGCTGAAGAAACTGAATTTAAACAGCCGATCATCGACAGTTACGAACATCAGGGACACCCTTATTACGCTTCGGCGCGTTTGTGGGATGACGGTGTTATTGATCCGGCACAAACACGTCAAACCTTGGGCTTAGCTATCTCGGCCGCACTCAATAAACCAATCGAGGATACCAAATTTGGTATCTTTAGAATGTAGGAGCAATTGATGACCGCACCTAAACAAAATAAAGTTACCTGTGATGTTGATCAGTTCGGGGTTGCCACGGTTTGTCTCAACAACCCAGAAAAACACAATGCCTTTGACGATGATATCATTGCCCAACTCACCGCAATGTTTACTAAAATTGGCCAAGATAGTCACATTCGCGTGATGATCTTAGCCTCCACAGGTAAAAGCTTTTCAGCTGGCGCTGATCTCGCCTGGATGAAGCGCATGGCAGGTTATAATTATCAAGACAATTTAACCGATGCTAATGCCCTTGCCACCATGTTAAAAACTCTAAATTTCATGCCGCAAGCCACCATAGCTCAAATTCAAGGCGCAGCATTTGGTGGCGCCGTTGGTTTAGCCAGTTGCTGTGATATTGTCATTGCCAGTGAAGCAGCGAGTTTCTGTTTGAGTGAAGTAAAGCTGGGCTTAATTCCAGCGACTATTAGTCCTTATGTGCTCAATGCCATCGGTCAAAAAGCAGCGCGCCGCTATTTTCAAACAGCAGAGCGATTTTCGGCGGCAAAGGCTGCACAACTTGGTTTAGTTAACGAGGTAGTCAGCCCTGAAAATCTCAACCAAGCAGTCAGTGATATGGTCACTACCTTGCTGAAAAATGGCCCTATAGCGACACAACAGGCGAAGCGACTGGCACTTGATGTCGCCTATCAAGACATTAATGCTGAACTGATCAATATCACCAGTGAGCGCATTGCAACCTCGCGGGTTTCTGCAGAAGGTCAAGAGGGGCTGAGCGCTTTTTTTGACAAACGCCTGCCCAGCTGGTGCAAACCATCATCGAGCCAAGGTTAATCACTATGGAAAACCAATCAATGATCAGTCAACACAAATCAAAAGCAACTCAGTCGAGCACTAAATCAGCCCTTATGTTTACTAAAATATTAATAGCTAATCGCGGCGAAATTGCCTGTAGAATAATAAAAACTGCGCAAAAAATGGGTATTCTTACCGTGGCGGTATATTCCGATGCCGATGCCAATTCGCTGCACGTCAACATGGCTGATGAAGCTATATATCTCGGCCCTTCACCATCGAGGGAAAGTTATTTAGTCGCTGAAAAAGTGATTGCCGCAGCACAACAAAGCGGCGCACAAGCCATTCACCCTGGTTATGGATTTTTATCAGAAAACGCTGACTTTTGCCGACTCTGTGAACAGGCCAATATTACCTTTATTGGCCCCCCTATTAGCGCCATAGAAGCCATGGGCTCGAAATCTGCTGCAAAAACTATTATGCAACAAGCGCAGGTGCCTTTAGTGCCGGGTTACCACGGTGACGATCAGTCTGCAGCCACCATCAAAAATGCCGCGGATCAAATGGGCTATCCAGTTTTACTTAAAGCCACTGCTGGAGGCGGTGGTAAAGGTATGCGTCAAGTCTGGAGCGCTGACGAGTTTACTGAGGGTTTTGCTGCGGCTAAACGCGAAGCTAAATCATCGTTTGGTGACGATCGCATGCTGGTAGAAAAATATTTAACCCAACCTCGCCACGTAGAAATTCAGGTATTTTGCGATAACCATCAAAACGCAGTTTACCTATTTGAGCGCGACTGTTCAGTACAACGCCGTCATCAGAAGGTTATTGAAGAAGCTCCTGCTTTTAAAATGAGCGAAAACTTGCGTAAAGCCATGGGTGAAGCAGCCATTAAATCAGCGCAAGCCATAGGCTATCAGGGAGCTGGTACGGTTGAGTTTTTACTTGATAGCGATGGCGCTTTTTACTTTATGGAAATGAATACTCGCTTGCAAGTAGAGCACCCAGTAACCGAAATGATCACCGGTGAAGACTTAGTCGAGTGGCAACTGCGCATTGCAAGTGGTGAAAAATTGCCTAAATCACAAGGTCAATTGAGCATTAACGGCCATGCTTTTGAAGCGCGTATTTATGCAGAAGATGCCGATAATGATTTTTTACCCGCAACAGGCACACTAAGCTTTTTACAAGCGCCACAAGAAAGCAGACACATTCGAGTTGATACTGGGGTTCGTCAGGGAGATGATGTCAGTGTGTTTTATGATCCGATGATCGCTAAATTGATTGTCTGGGATGAAAATCGCGACAAAGCACTGCAAAGATTGGCTAAAGCATTGGCTGAATATCGTATCAATGGCGTAACCACTAACATTAACTTTCTTTATAATTTAGCAACCAGTGCGCCCTTTATAAAACAGGATATCGATACCAGTTTCATTGAAAAGTATCACAGTGAAATTTTCAAAGAGCAGCAATGTACTCTCAATAATGAATTACATTTAGTTGCTCTATTCATTGTCTTGTCAATGACTAAAGAGGCTGAAGCGCAAGCCAAACAGTCAAATGACTTGTATTCTCCTTGGCATCAGACTGATGCTTGGCGTTTAAATAGCCCGCAAATACATCACTTTGACATTGCATACAAGGATGAGAATTACCATGTAACGGCCGAACAAAAACAACGCGGTAGCGAGAGTTATTATCTGATCTCTGCCAATGAGCAAATACTCGAGTGTCAAGGTCATCTTCAACACAATTATTTACACAGTCGCATCAATGGCCATTGCAGCAAGTCAGCTATTGTTCAACAAGATCAGCAAATCAACTTATATCGCGACAACGAGGTATTTAATTTTACCCATGTCAAAGCCGATTGTGGTGACAACCTTGAATCGGAAAACAACAGTGATTTAATGGCACCCATGAATGGCACTATGATCAGCATCTTAGTAGAAGTTGGCGATACGGTTGTCAAAGATCAGCCGTTAATGATCATGGAGGCAATGAAAATGGAACACACTATCAAAGCCCCCCACAATGGCATCATTGAAGCTTTCTTCTACAAAGAAGGTGACATGGTTGATGGTGGCAGCGATTTATTGGCATTTTCAGCCGAGGAGAACTAACAATCATGACCAATATGCTCCCTACCCAGGTCAAAATTGTTGAAGTTGGCCCTAGAGATGGTTTGCAAAATGAACAACAACTGATAGATAGCAAGGACAAAGTAGCACTGATCAATCAACTCAGCGATGCCGGTTTGGCTACCATCGAAAGTGGTAGTTTTGTTTCTGCCAAATGGGTACCACAGATGGCAACGTCAGCGCAGGTACTAGCAGAAATTAACAGAGTTGAAAATATTAGCTATGCCGCATTAACACCTAACATGCGCGGCTTTGACGCAGCAATAGCGGCAAAAGCTGATGAAGTGGCTATTTTCGCTGCCGCATCAGAAAGCTTCAGTCAAAAGAACATCAATTGTTCCATAGAACAAAGCATCGCCCGTTTTGAACCCATAATGACTGCCGCAAAAGCCAAAGGTATTGCCGTTCGCGGCTACGTTTCTTGTGTACTAGGTTGTCCCTATGAAGGCGATATTGCTGCGGAAAAAGTCGCTGAAGTGGCTGCCACCTTGTATAAAATGGGTTGTTATGAAATATCTCTCGGCGATACTATCGGTGTTGGCTCACCAACCAGTGTGCGAAAGATGCTGCAAGCAGTAAACCAGTATGTGCCTAACAATAAATTAGCGGTGCATTTTCACGATACTTATGGCCAAGCGTTAACAAATATTTACACTGCATTACAACAGGGTATTGCTACAGTCGACAGTGCAGTTGCAGGTCTTGGTGGTTGCCCGTATGCTGCTGGTGCTGCTGGTAATGTTGCTACAGAAGATGTAATTTATTTATTAAATGGACTTGGCATAACCCATGGTGTTAACTTTGAAAAACTCTTAAAAGCAGGTTGGTTTATCAGTGATATACTCGGCAAGGCACCGATTTCAAAAGTGTCTACTGCTTATAGAGCAAAGTAATTAACAGCAGAATTAATTTTATCTATACGACAAACAAACGATTTACTGAGGAGTAAACAATGGCGGGATTTGACAAAGTAGTGTCAAGCTACGAAGAAGCCATGGCGGGTTTAGAAGACAACATGACCGTAATAGCCGGAGGCTTTGGTCTTTGCGGTATTCCAGAAAACTTAATTTCTGAAATAAAACGCAAAGGCACGACGGGGCTGACCATAGTGTCAAACAATTGTGGTGTAGACGATTTTGGCTTAGGTATTTTATTACCTGATCGCCAAATTAAAAAAATCGTCGCCTCTTATGTTGGTGAGAATGCTGAATTTGAACGTCAAATGATGAATGGTGAACTCGATGTAGAGTTAACCCCGCAAGGTACCTTAGCAGAAAAAATGCGTGCTGGTGGAGCTGGTATTCCCGCATTTTATACCGCGACAGGTTATGGTACTCCGGTTGCTGAAGGCAAAGAGCAACGTGAATTTAATGGCAAGCACTACATTCTTGAGCCAGCCATCACCGGCGATTTTGCCATTGTCAAAGCCTGGAAGGCTGACCGATATGGCAATTTAGTATTTAGAAAAACCGCTAGAAACTTCAATCCTATGGCTGCCACCGCAGGAAAAATAACGGTTGTTGAAGTAGAAGAGATTGTTGAACCCGGAGAATTAGATCCCGACCAAATTCACACGCCAGGCATTTATGTCAATCGTCTGATCTTAGGCACATTTGAAAAACGTATCGAGCAGCGCACTCTTCGCTCTGCCAATGCAACATAAGGAGAACAGAGATGGCTTTAACCAGAGAACAATTAGCCCAACGTGTCGCACAAGAATTACAAGACGGTTATTACGTCAACTTGGGGATAGGTATACCTACATTAGTGGCTAACTATGTACCTGAAGGCATGGAAGTCATGTTGCAATCGGAAAACGGTTTGCTTGGTATGGGACAATTTCCAACCGAGGATGAGCTCGATGCTGATTTAATTAATGCCGGTAAACAAACCGTGACCATGGCGACAGGCGCTTCAGTATTTGATTCTGCTGATTCATTTGCGATGATCCGAGGAGGTCATGTTGATTTGACGGTACTCGGTGCCTTTGAAGTAGATGTGCAAGGCAATATAGCCTCGTATATGATCCCCGGTAAACTGATCAAAGGTATGGGTGGCGCCATGGATTTAGTCGCTGGAGCAGACAACATCATAGTCACTATGACACATGCCTCTAAACACGGTGTATCAAAACTGTTGTCGCAATGTACTTTACCACTAACCGGTAAAGCCTGTATTAAAAAGGTATTAACTGATTTGGCATTTATTGAAATAAAAGCCGGTAAGTTTCATTTATTAGAACGTGCTCCTGGTGTTTCTGTAGATGAAATTATCAAATTGACAGAAGGCGAACTGATCGTCCCTGATAATGTGCCAGAAATGCAGTTTTAATAGTATTAGAGGAGTTAATAAAACAGCTATTACCTCCTCGTTTTTTATTGTTTTTACAGGATAAACTGGCAGTCGATGTATACACTTTCAATACCACCGAGTAATATCTCACCCCAAAAAAATTCTGTTTGTCAATAGCTCAAGCAATTATATCTTGCCTTTTATTCCCTTATTCGTCATAATAAAGTTGACAAAGAAAAGGCAATGCACGCGAAAACGTGCTACGCAAAACCACCGGTCTAAGGATATATTTAATATATCTATGGCAGCGGAGTTACCAAGTTGGTACATCCCGTGGTTTTTTCTTTTATTAACTCACTTATTAAAAGGTTATTAAAATGAAAAAATTATTACTAGTTTCTACTATGACTGTTTTAACAATAACGCTTATTGCCAATGCGCCGAAAGCCAATGCTGCCAACATTGCACAAAGTATATGTGAGTATGTAGCGGCCGACGACAAAAAACGCATGCGTTCTTTTTTAAAGACGAATAAATTGAAAATTCGTAGTATCTTTTCAGGTATTCAGTGTAATGGTAAAAACCTGTTGGCGTTTGCATCTGCTAAAGGATCAGTCAAGACAGGCTCTTTGATGATTAGTAAATTACCAAAGAAGACTGTTTCTGCTAATTTAACTGTTTTGCAATCCGGATCTCAACCACTGATAGACGCTGCTAACAAACGCGTTAGTAGCTAAGAGTTATTTTATAGACGTTATGTGTTTATTCAAATTGTAATACTAGTAAATAATTCTATGTCACTTAAAAAACCAGCTTTTGCTGGTTTTTTTTCGGCATCAATTCAAACGCTGTATAAGATTTCAGATATTTTCTCATGGCCTTAACCTAAAAACTTGATTACACTGTAATAATACTCTTTTATTTTCTGGTTATATGTCCCCTAAACACTATTATAAAGACACCAAAAATGCGCTGGTATTAACTGGAGGGGGAGCCAGAGCAGCCTATCAAGTTGGTGTGCTATCGGCGATAGCCACATTTATTCCAAGAAACCACAGTACACCTTTTCCTATCATATGCGGTACCTCAGCAGGTGCAATTAATAGTACCGGACTTGCCTGTTACGCTTCGTGTTTTCATCTGGGAGTAAAAAAACTTGAATGGGTGTGGAAAAACCTACATACCCATAGAATTTATCACAGTGATGCAATACGGGTTTTTAGTCATATAACCCAGGGCATACTTGCCAGTTTTCAAGCAGATCATGCCAACAAGCATCCGCGCAGCTTACTAAATAATGCGCCATTAAAAGCATTGCTCAATGACGTCATGGATTTTAACCGCATTGATAAAAACATTGCTAGAGGCTGTCTATCGGCTCTATCGGTAACAGCCTCAAGTTACACTCGCGGTGACTCGATTAGTTTTTACCAGTCAGATGAGTCAATTTCTCCATGGGTACGTGCTAAACGACGAGGTCAACCGTCAGTGATCACCAGTGATCATTTAATGGCTTCTTCAGCCCTGCCTATGGTATTTCCCTCAAAAAAAATAAAACAAGCACACTATGGTGATGGCTCTATTCATCAATTATCACCATTGAGTCCAGCAATACATTTAGGCGCAAAAAAAATATTCGTCATCGGTGTCGAACAAGCTAACAAAAAAACCAATATTCATGGTAATAATCCGCATCCACCAACCACATCAACTATTGCTGGGCACTTACTTGACGGTATATTTTCAGGTACTCTACAAAGTGATATAGAGCGAATTAAACGCATTAATAACACCATTAAATTGATCCCAGAGCATCGAGATAATGAACAACATAAACTGCGTAACATAGATACTTTTATACTGAATCCAAGTCATGACTTCAATTTAATAGCGGTAGAAAACTATAGTGAATTGACTTATGCCATTCGGATCCTACTGCGCTGTGTAGGGATCACCAACGATCCCGAGTCAAGTCTTATTAGCTATTTGCTATTTGAAAAAAAATATTGTCAGCGCTTAATCGAATTAGGCTTTCAAGATGCGATGGAACAAGAACAACAAATTCGCAGCTTTTTAGCCTTGTAATATCACTTTTCTTGTTCGAGCATCATTTAGCCAGCTACTTACCGTCTTGTAAATAACGTTCAGCTCGCTCAACACGTCTAGGTTTGCCTCTTAGCACAAGTGTATCTTGAGGTTGCAGCACCATGTCTTGATCAGGCTGATCCATTTCATTGTCGTCACGCCTAATTGAACTGACAACCACACGCCGAGCTGATAACTCTAAGGCTTTTATTGATTGCCCTGCAGCAAACGAGTTATCAGTTAAGGTGATAGCATTAGCAAATTCCAGATGCTCTCGCGCTTGAGCACTCATATCGGTATCTTCGCCTTGAAAGAAACCATGCAAATGATTGTAGTGATTTTTCCGTTCAGATTGGACACGACGCATAATGCGAGAAAAGGGAACACCGGTAAGGGACAACACGTGAGAAACCAACATTAAACTGCCTTCAAGACTCTCCGGCACCACTTGATTGGCGCC
Source organism: Thalassotalea sp. (assembly GCA_042091375.1). Classification (GTDB taxonomy): domain Bacteria; phylum Pseudomonadota; class Gammaproteobacteria; order Enterobacterales; family Alteromonadaceae; genus JBELHO01. The sequence continues at coordinate 21,669 of JBELHO010000052.1, forward strand.
GGCGGCTTGCAAATTATCAAGTTGATCATCATTGCGGGTTCTAACTAAAATGGGCACCTCTGGTGACATACTGCGCACTTTTTGAATAGCGTCAATGGATTGTTTGTCTTGACCAAATGCGATAACAACTAACTGGGCTTTATCTAAGTTTGCAGCTTGCAACAACTCAGTTTGTCTGGAAGAGCCGAAAATCACATTTTCACCGGCTTCTTGGGCTTTTTTAGTACGCAGTGGATCTATGTCAATAGCCACAAAATCTATCGATTCTTGTTTTAAAAATCGACTAACGGTTTGCCCTATTCGTCCAAAGCCGCAAATAATAACGTGGTTACTTAGCTCAGTATTCACCATGGTTTTATTTAATTGTTGGGTATCAATTTGCTTTTCCCTACTCAACCACAAACCAATACTACGAGATTTATCAATCATATAAGGAGTGATAGCCATACTCAATATACCTGCACCTAACAATAGGGAAACAATATCTGCACTTAGAATATTGACCTGACTGGCCAAGGCAATTAACACAAAACCAAATTCCCCCATTTGCGCCAGCATAATACCTGAAGCCCAAGCATCTTTACTGGATTCGCCGGCTTTAACTGCTAATATTTTGATCACCACTATCTTGATAATCATAAAGCTAGCTAACAGTTGCAGTATTAATAAAGGCGAAGACAACAAGATAGCAATATCTAACTTCATCCCCACAGTAACAAAAAACAACCCCAGTAAAATATCGCGGTAAGGTCTAATGTCAGCTTCTAGTTGATGTTTGTATTGACTTTCGCCCAACATCATTCCAGCTAAAAAAGCCCCTAAAGCCATAGATAAACCGAAAGATTGGGTCAGTGCCGATGCCACTAAAGTGACTAATAATGTGGTTAATACAAACAATTCATCGGTGCGAACTTGGGCAACTAAATTAAACAAACGAGGTAGTAACCATTTGCCGGCTAACAACAAAAGGCCAACCACAAAGACACCTTTAACCAAAGCAAACAACAAGGCCAAAAACATTGAAGATTCTGATCCAGGCGCCAGCATTGGAATAATAATTAACAAGGGGACGACAGCGACATCTTGAAACAGTAGAACGGCAACCGATATTTGCCCAGATTTACGCTTCATTGCTCCCGTTTCACTGAGTTGACGAATTACAATAGCAGTTGAAGAAAGCGCTAGAATACCGCCGATCACTAGAGACGTGGTAAAATCTTGCCCTAAAAGCATCGCGAGCAGGGTAAAAATCACCATAGATATAATAACTTGTAAACTACCCACAGCTAGCACTAGATGACGCATGGCAAGCAGCTTAGGCACAGAAAATTCTAAACCAAGAGTAAACAGCAAAAACACAATACCAAGTTCAGCAAAGTGATCGTAATCAACATGCTCTTGGGCAAAAGCTAAACCGTGCTCTCCCACTATCATACCGGCAACTAAGTAAGCTAAAATAGCCGGCAAATGCAAACGACGAAATAGCCATACAATTAAAACAGCGCTGGTGAGTATTGCAAGAATTTCAAGATGTCCTGACACACAAATCCCTATTTAGAGTCAAAGTTATATTAGTTGTAACTGCTGGTACTAAGTTACTGTTTTATAATTCTATATAAGTTAGGATAGTATAACAGTCAGTCAATAAAAACTATCGATATAAAAGTTATTATTGCGAAAACAACAAACGACTGAATGTTTTTTCTTAAAATAAGCAAATTTTTTTGGCTAGTG
>JBELHO010000053.1:0-23115 GCA_042091375.1 Thalassotalea sp.
AATAGCTTTGTAATGGCTTTCGAACGGTTGATAACCGCCATTAAGGTCTACTGCAAGCATAGCGCTATTCAACTATGCCATACCATTGCTTTAATAATGATGACAATGGTTTGGCTGGTGCATCGAACAAATAGTGATATGACTAAAACAATCACCATAACGAGCGCTGCAAACAGAAAAAATTCAACCAACTGTTTTCTTGACGCCTTGAGTTAATTGTCAATCACAAAGCGTAAGTCAATTGCTGCGCCCTATCAATCCAATTGCTTGCGAGTAAATACGATATCGTTGCCCTGTGAAAATGCTTCATTATAGCCATAACCAGCAACATCAAACGCTTTTAGACCATCAAGATCATTAATTTGATTTTCGATAATATAACGAGCCATAAGACCTCTGGCTTTTTTTGCAAAAAAACTGATCATTTTATATTGACCGTTTTTCCAATCTTTAAAAGCTGGAGTAATGATCTCGCCAGTAAAGGTTTTCTTGTTAACAGATTTAAAGTATTCGTTTGAGGCTAAATTCACTAGGCTATTATCACCTTGTTCAGCCAATGCTTGGTTTAACCTTGTGGTGATAATGTCACCCCAAAACTGGTATAGGTTAGTGCCCCGTTCATTGGCCAATTTTGTGCCCATTTCCAAGCGGTATGCTTGCATTAAATCAAGGGGCTTGAGCAAGCCGTATAATCCAGACAAAATTCTCATGTGCTGTTGCGCATAGTCAAAGTCTTTGTCGCTTAGTGTCTTGGCATCAAAACCGCTGTAAACATCACCATTAAAAGCCAGTACTGCAGGACGGGCATTAGTGGTTGTAAATGGCATCTGCCATTGCGTAAAGCGGGCAGTATTTAACCCCGCTAACTTGTCACTGATCCCCATTAAACTTGAAATGTCGGCCGGTGATAATTGTTTACAGCGTTCGATCAGTATCTGGCTGTGTGTTAACAACTCAGGTTGGCTGTACTTTTCAGTTGGCAGAGGTGAATCATAGTCTAAGTTTTTAGCGGGGGATACAACAACAAGCATAATCAGTTCCACAAGATTTTTACAGTATTCGTAGTATACCCAAAACTAGGTTAAATGCATGTAGAAAAACTAAGGCTGGTTGTTCTTTTTCGGCTATGCCTGCATCAAGGTTGGCATTATTTTAGTCGCAGTGTGCTTGCTCAAATTCAGTTGTTGTAAGTAAATACCTCGTAAACAACAATAAAAAGTAAAAGTCACTTGCTTATCCACCAGTGTTTGATACATATTAGGGGCTGTTACATATTAACAGTCAGTACATCGTATTAAATAACCCTGGCTAGCATTAACACTGACTGAATAATAACAACGAACGAGTAAGATCGCAGAGAACAATTTTTGATATTGATGCCACGCTTAATCGATATATTTTTCAATTTACATTAAAGGCAAATGGTATGCCCAACCAACTTGAACAATTAAAAAAAATGACTACTGTCGTCGCCGATACCGGTGATATTGAAGCGATAGCCAAATTTCATCCACAAGATGCCACCACCAACCCTTCTTTGTTATTAAAAGCCGCTTCTCTGAGCACTTATCAGTCATTACTCACCGAAGCGGTCACTTGGGCTAAACAGCAAAGTGCTGACCAAGCACAACAAGTGATCGATGCTGCTGACAAGTTATCCGTGCTTATTGGTTTAGAAATTCTCAAGATTATTCCCGGCCGCATTTCAACTGAAGTCGATGCCCGCTTGTCTTTTGACACTCAGGCCTCAATTGATAAAGCCCATAAATTAATAGCATTATACAATGAAGCGGGGATCAGTAATGATCGCATTTTAATCAAATTGGCGTCGACTTGGGAAGGTATAAAAGCCGCTGAACAATTGGAAAAACAGGGAATTAATTGTAACCTGACCTTGTTATTTAGCTTTGCTCAAGCCCGTGCCTGTGCAGAAGCTGGCAGTTATTTAATTTCGCCATTTGTTGGCCGCATATTAGATTGGTACAAAAAGGACACAGGCTTAACCAGCTATGCCGCAGATGCTGATCCCGGGGTAATATCAGTTACTGGCATTTATAATTACTATAAAGCCAAAGGTTATAAAACCGTAGTAATGGGCGCAAGTTTTAGAAACATTGGTGAAATTACCGAACTCGCTGGCTGTGATCGCTTAACCATTAGTCCTCAGCTACTCGATCAGTTAGCTACCTGCGATGATCCAATACCACAGAAATTATTCCCTGAGCAACCACCGCTAGCTGCTGAACCACCTTTGACTGAACAGCAATTTCGCTGGCTGTTGAATGAAGATGCCATGGCAACAGAAAAAGTAGCCGAAGGAATAAGAAATTTTGCAATTGATCAGGTTAAATTAGAACAACAATTGCGCGCCTTGCTCTGATCCTATTGAAAATAGCCTATGCTCTTTACATTGATAATATTAAAAACAATAAAAATCATGAGGTTAAATTTTTTTCTGATAAAAATATTTTAAACGATTGATTTATGTGGTACTTAGAACGAGCAGTTGTAAAAAAAAGGAGCATTCCATGAATAAGCTTGAACAATTGTTAGATCCAATAAGTACAAAAACTAAAAACAATGTAAGTTCTAATAACAAAAGAAAGTGGCGTGAAATAGAACAACTGAAGGAAAAGTTTCAATTGGAAAAAGAACTGAAAGCCTACGAGGATGACTTGCAATACATGCTTGAAGACTTTTAACTTTTTACTTTTAACGGCAATTGATAACTAATCTAATAAACTAAAATTAAAAATCCGGTGTTTACCGGATTTTTTTATGCACTGCAATAATATCTATAGCACAGGCCATGTGTTAATTTAGTCTAATATTATATCGCTAGTCTTTTAATACTAATTTTTGTGTTAGCGCATTCGACTTCACAGATAGCGCCAAAATGCTAGCTTAATGGCTAGTAATATATAATTGCATTGCTCAATCGGTTAAGCATTGTTCCATTAGGTGGTGTGGATATGTAAGTAAAGGCTCAGCGCTTGGCGTGGCTAAATAAAAACCTTGTGCGTAAACCATACCCAGCTGATATAACAACTCAAATTCTGCCGAACTTTCTATACCTTCAACAATAACTTTGGCATTAGCGGATCCAGCCAGATCAAATATTGCTTTTAAAAACTTGCGTTTAAAGCTATCGCGATGACAATTTTCAACAAAATAACGGTCAATTTTTACAATATCAGGTCTGAGTTGACTCCACAATTTAAGTCCGGAATAACCCGCCCCTAGATCATCAATAGCAACTGTGAAACCAAACTCTTTGTATTTGGTTAATGCCTTTTGTAAGGTATCGTCATTAGGAGAAGGGTGTTTTTCACTGAGCTCGATCACCACTTGCTGGCAAAATAACCCTGCCTCTTCTACCAACCTTTGTGTTTCACCTTGAGGGTGATCTTTGTCTAACAAGACTAAAGGACTCACGTTGAGAAATAACTTACCTGCTAGCTTTAACTGGGCAAATTGCTGAATGGCATTATTTCGACTTAATATTTCTAGCTCTGACAGTAAACCATACTGAGTGGCTGCAGCAAATAACACGTCAGGTGTGTATAACTCACTACCAACAGGTCCTCGCGTTAACGCCTCATAGCCAGCAACTGTTTTTGTTTCTACATTATATATAGGTTGAAAAACAGTAGTGATTTGTTTGTTAGCTAGTAACTCTGATAATTGATTGCGCAATTTGATCTCCTTTTCAAATTGTATATTAGATTGCTAATGTGACATTTTTATGACGTTGATTTTAGTAAATACATCATCTCACTTAGGTTGTGCATTATTGTATTGCCAACAATTAACAGATCCGGTAATGATCTCGATAATCGATAATAACCAGTTAATAATTAATGGAGACCAAGTGATATACACTCGGTCTATCGCCTAATACCTGAGTAAAAATAGCCTAGTCTGCAGTTGCATCACCTTGTTCGGCTTGATCAGGGAGTGCAGCAGATTCAACTTGGATCCTATCAACTCGTTGTAATCCGCGAGGTAATTTGTTGCCGCGACGACCACGCTCACCACGATAATGCTCTATATCGCTGGATTTAAGGGTTAATTTTCGCTTACCCGCATGTAAAGTAACAGCATCAGTATCAGTAATCACTGTTAATAACGTCACAAACTCCTCTCTGCTTTTTGCCCTAGCTGATGAGATATTAATAATTTTATTGCCCTTACCTTTACTTAACACCGGCAAGTCATTAACGGAAAATACCAACATTCTTCCTTCAGAGGTGATGCTCAGTACCAGAGCTTGTTCAATATCATTAATCACCACAGGCGCCAGTACTTTGGCATTGGCAGGCAAACTCAATAGCGCTTTGCCATTTTTGTTGCGACTGATCATCTCTGAAAATTGGCTGACAAAACCATAGCCGGCATCGCTACTGAGTAAATATTGACAATCGCTTTCCGCCATTAAAGCGTGTTCGAAATTTTCTCCAGCGGGCAAATTAAAACGCCCCGTCAATGGCTCACCCTGACTTCTGGCGGTGGGCAAACTATGGGCATCAGTGGTGTAAGCTCGGCCACTGGAATTAATAAATACCACAGGGTTATTGCTGCGACCGCGAGCAGAGCACAAATAACTGTCGCCAGCTTTATAACTCAACGCCACAGGATCAATATCATGACCCTTAGCACATCGAGCCCAACCTTTATCTGACACTACAACAGTTACTGCTTCACTGGGTATTAAGTCTTTTTCCGATAGCGCTTTAGCTTCAATGCGCTCGATAATAACTGAACGGCGATCATCACCATATTTTTCGGCGGCTTCTAAAATTTCTTTTTTGATCAGCGTATTCATTCTCGCTTTCGAATTAAGGGTTTTTTCTAACCTGTCTCGCTCTTTGTTCAATTCATCTTGCTCGGCGCGAATTTTTACTTCTTCGAGTTTTGCTAGCTGTCGAAGTTTTATTTCTAATATCGCTTCCGCTTGAATTTGCGTTAGTGAAAAACGGCTCATTAATTCAGTTTTAGGCTCATCATATTGACGAATTATTTCAATCACTTCATCGATATTTAAATGGGCGATCAACAACGCATCCAAAATGTGTAAGCGAGCTAACACTTTATCTAAGCGATATTGCAGTTTGCGACGAACTGTCTCTCGCCTATACAGCAACCACTCGCTCAAAATAGTGCGCAAATCCTTAACGGCGGGTTTATTGTTAAGGCCGATCATATTGAGATTGACCCGATAATTTTTTTCTAAATCGGTTGAGGCAAACAAGTGTTGCATTAATTGTTCAGTATCAATGCGATTGGAGCGCGGTACCACCACTAAACGGGTCGGATTTTCGTGATCAGACTCATCGCGTAAATCAACCACCATAGGCAATTTTTTGGCTTGCATTTGACTGGCAATTTGCTCTAGCACTTTGCCGCCAGATGCTTGATGAGGAAGCGCGGTAATGATTATTTCACCGTGCTCTATCTCATAAACCGCGCGCATTTTAATACTGCCGCGACCGGTTTGATAAATTTTTTCGATATCGGCTTGTGGAGTAATAATTTCAGCATCAGTGGGGTAATCAGGCCCCTTGACGAAGCTGAGTAATTCACTTGTATCGGCCTTGGGTGATTCAATTAAATGAACGCAAGCACTGGCAATTTCTCTGACATTATGCGGGGGAATATCTGTTGCCATACCAACCGCAATACCGGTAATACCATTTAACATAATATGCGGTAAACGCGCTGGTAAGGTTTGTGGCTCTTTCATCGTACCGTCAAAGTTAGGGACCCAATCAACAGTCCCTTGTCCTAATTCCGCGAGTAACACTTCACTAAAACGCGACAAGCGAGCTTCGGTGTAGCGCATTGCCGCAAACGATTTGGGATCATCGGGTGCCCCCCAATTGCCCTGCCCATCAACCAAGGGGTAACGATATGAAAAGGGTTGTGCCATCAACACCATAGCTTCATAGCACGCAGAGTCACCATGCGGGTGAAATTTACCTAATACATCACCGACTGTGCGCGCTGATTTTTTGTATTTGGCCAGTGCAGATAACCCCAGTTCAGACATGGCATATACAATTCGCCGTTGCACTGGCTTGAGGCCATCGCCAATGTGCGGCAGTGCCCTATCCATGATCACATACATAGAATAGTTTAAGTAAGCTTCTTCGGTAAAAGTGCGTAACGGTCTTTGTTCTACACCGTCAAGACTGTAATCAAGCGCGTCTGCCATCAAATATAATTCCCAATAGTTGCCGTTTGTAAACAAACAAACTAATACGACTTTGCATATCGATTTCTAATCAATTTATCAGTCTAGCTTAGCTGATATTGACTTGGGAAAAAATAGTTAACAGCAAATAAAACACAGGAAAATCATGAAAAATGCTGAGTAAAGGACTAGTTTTGTTGGTTAAAACTACAAACCCGGTTTTTGCCGGTGGTTTTTGCTATTTGCATTGCCTGTTCAGCGCTATCAAAGAGTACTTCAAACCCACAGGCATTAAACTCTTTGCTGTTGGCAATACCGGCACTGATAGTGATAGCATTGTTAATATTTGCATGGTGCAGATCACACAACTCCACTTTTTCTCTAAATCGCTCGGCAAACGCTTTTGCCTCTTCTAAATTAGTACCTGGCAAAATAGCAGCAAATTGGCCACCTGTTGTACGCGCAATGACATCACGTGAACGCATAGTTTCTGTGCCAAGCACCGCAATCGATCTTATCATTTCATCACCAACAGTATGGCCATAAGAGTCGTTAACCCTCTTTAAGTTATCAATATCGAATACAATAATACTCAGAGCACTTTGCATGGTAGTTGCTGAGGCAACAAGTTTTCTGCCTTGTTTAAATAACCTGTCTCGATTGCATAACCCCGTCATGGTATCTATTTTCGCTAATTTAGCCAACGCATAACGAATGTGTAACTGTCGATACACTAGGATTAACATTCCGGCTAGTATGGTTATTAAGATGATAATATTGATCTGTTGATCAATATTTCTGGCTTGCACTTTTGCTAGTTGCAGCCCTTTATATTCTAGCTGGCTTTGCAGAAGCTGATTTTCCTTGATCTTAATATCGACATCATATTTGCTATTTAATTGAGTTAACCTTTGCGCAGTTAACCCCAGTTGATGAAAATATCTGCGCTTTAAGTATAGCGCTTGTGCATCGAAGGCCTGTTTAAATTGACCTATTTTGGCGTATTGAGCAGATAAAAGTAACTTACTTTGGTTAAAGTCAGGAGTGTATAATTGCGAACTAGGCAATTGACTTTCCATCATGCTGGCTTGCTGTAAACTCATCATGGCTTGCTGTTCTTGTCCCAATTGATCGGCTATATTTGCTTGGATAACTCGCAATAAAAATTTTTCCGCGACATTAAATGTGTGTTGATTTTGATTCATATTGGGAAGAATATGTTGAGCGCGATGCGGCTGCTCATTACTGAGTATTAACAAGGATCTAATATCTGTATTCAATGGCAGTGCAACCATCTGTTCAGCTACTGTAAAATCTTTGGTATAAGATACTTTTTGCCACAGTGTATTGGCCATGGAATCAAAGCAAATAAGATGAACATTGGTGTTGACTTGTTTTGCAGTACTAGAAAAACAAGTGATACCTATGGCTATCATTAAGTATATTTGACATACAGTTAATTGAGGTCTAACGATCATCTTACTGCCTCCTTGGTCACTGGTTTTTTTTGTTTATACAATTGACTATTAGAGCGAATGATTAACTGTTCAAATGTTTTGTGGATCGCTGAGTTGTAGTGACTTATTCTAATACTTATCTCGATATTGGAAAGTTGTTCTAGCTGTTCATGGCTACCTGAATGACTAAACTGCCAATTAAAATCGGCTATCGAGTGATCTATCTGCTCTGCTATCTTTGTTGCGGGTTGCTGACTGACCTCTGGCAATAACAACATAAACTCACCCGCGCCAATCGAACCTAAAAAAGACGAGTCATGCCGCTTATTTCGACGGATAATATCATTGCATACAATAGCTACTTTGGTTAAAAGTTCATTACCTAACTGTTGCCCATATTGCTGCTTTATCCCTCTGAAATTGTCAATGTCTATCATTAACACCGCAAAAGCTTTATCGCTGTTTTTTATTTTGTTAAAATACTTAGCACCTAAGGCAAAAATGCGTCTGCGATTATTAATACCAGTAACATCATCAATCATTGTCTTATCGAATAATTGCTTTTCTCCGCGCACCGTCGTAACTAAAAACCAGACCAACAGCAAAGTAACAATAACAAAAATGATCCGCCATAATTGATGGTGTTCTAGGGTGCTCGCACTGTCTTGTAATAATAGGTGTTGTGATGACTTTTGTTGTTCTAGTCTTTGTTGAATTAAATCAGCTTGCACACTCTCATAACGCAATCGCAAATCGTCAATTTTTTCTCTATCAATACGCTCTCGCAACAGTGCACTGAAATCAGCCAGTTGACTTTGTAATAAATACGCTTGATAAAAATTCCCAAGGGAGTAGTAGGCTTCTGCCTTTAACAACAGTATATTGATAAAAGCAATAGCTTGGGGGTAGTTATCTGTAGCGATACTATCACTATCCATAGCGATGAATGCTTGCTCTGCAATCTGTAATGCCTGTTCATGTCGTTTTAATTTTAACAATGCGTAACCGTGATTGATCCTGTGAGTGACTAAGGCATCATAACGTTGCGATTTTTCCGCATATTGCTCGGCAATAAGCATATAACGGTAGGCTGCTTGCTCATCTTTGTCGGCTTTGTTGAGCTGGGCCCAAGTCATTGCCGAATAAAGCGCTGCCAAAAAAGACGCATCACCAATCCCCTCTGAATTAATAATAATATCTTGATAAAGTAAAATAGCTTGTTGATAACGCTGATTGACTGAATGATTAACAGCAACACCTAACAAGCTAATATAGGCATAATAGGTTTTACCTAGATTTTGATAAGCCAAATACGAGGTTTGATAAAAACGCAAAGATTTTTCAGTCTCACCTAACAAACTGTATATCGTACCTAATTCTTTATTGATCAATCCGACCAATTCTCGATCATTTATTTCTTGTATCAATAAATAAGCGTCATTAAATACCGTTAAGGCTTGATCAAACTTTTGCGTTAAATAGGAAACTACGCCAATATTTATCAAACCAATGGCAATATATTTTTGATCATTAATGCCTTTAGCAAGATCAAGCGCATTAGTAAATTCTAAAAATGCCGCGGGGAAATCCCCCAAATTTTGTAAGGCTGAGGCACGAGCATACAATAAACCAACAATAGCCTGAGTTGGTCTAGTTATATTTTTTGCTCGTTGTAGACCTTGCTCAGCAGCTGTTTTACTGGCAGTGTAATCACCTAATTGTTGATAAAGTTCAGATTTAATTTTATAAAAAATCAATTGCTTGCGCAGAGAAACTGAGCCAATTTTTGCTTCAAAATGGCTGAGATGTTGAAAGGCTTCACAAGGGTTAGTCCCCATTAACTGTTCTAGCTCAGAGACAAAATGCTCAAAATTACGCCATGCGATAAACTCAGGCGCAACGACATTGTCGTTAGTAATGCTGGTGGCGACTTTAACTTGAGAATTATTAGCAGAATTTTCGGTAGACGAGGCATGGCAAATCACCATTGCTAATGGAGAAATTAAAAATGTTAGAGTTAACGTTATCTGATATACAACGCGCTTTAACATTAGACCTCCCTTTCTCAGAACCACAGTAGCCCAACAAGTAACCCAAAATTTACACTAATATCTTATTAGATGAGTATAAGACGGTTTCCTCGCTTTAGCACATTTAATTGCTAAATGCACGATGTTTTTTTCAAGGTAACTATTATTCACCAGAAGAAGAAAATGGTTATATCTTGCGGATAACCATTGCCGAGCAAAATGCCAACAGTGCGGACAACATTAAACAAGCCATTAAACCAAAAGCTTGGAACACCCAACCTGATAATACTGTTCCTATTAAACGACCCATAGCATTGGCCATATAATAAAAACCCACATCCAAAGAAATAGCATTTTTGTCGGCCATAGCAACAATAGTGTAACTGTGCAGTGCTGAATTGATGGCAAATACTACACCAAACAACAGTAAGCCAATAATGAGTGCGTATACAATAAAACTTTGCATATACAAGGCGAAAGCGATCGATAAGGTAATAGCAGCCAGCATTATTGCCCAAAAAGCTAACTTGTTGCCACTAAAAGCACTGTACTTGTTTAAACCGATCAACTGCGGTGTTAACGATTGCACCAGTCCGTAACCTATCACCCAGCAAGCCAAGAAACTGCCAACACTGGTTGTTGACCAACCCAGATCAGTACTGAGATATATGGGTAAAGCAATAACAAACCATACATCGCGAGCAGCAAAAAGAAACAGTCTAGCCGCCGACAAATAATTCAATGATTGACTTTTTGACCATATATTTTTGAATTTGGGGGTGTACTTGCTTTTACCCAATTCTTGGGTCAAGTAGCTCATGCTGGTAATAGCCACCAAAACTAACACCAATGCCATTAGCAATAAAGCGAGCTGAAAGCCAAATAACGTTAATAACAGCCCACCGAGAAAAAAACCTATGCCTTTTAAGGCGTTTTTAGAACCTGTTAACACCGCAACCCAATGATAAAGCCGAGCGTGTTGCTGACTATTATTATCGCTGTTATCGGTGCCCTTCTGTTGACCCATAGAAAGAAACTTTAAACTACTTTTTGCGCTCATTTTATTGAGATCTTTAGCAATACCCGATAATGCTTGCGCGCACATAACCCAAATCATGCTCAACAAATCAGTAGGCACTGCCAACATAGATAACGCGATAATTTGCATTATTAAGCCGGCATGCATGGTTTTATTTAAACCATATCGAGCACCAAGCCAACCCCCAACTAAATTAGTCACTACGCCAAAAGCTTCATAAAACAGAAATAGCATAGCTATAGCTAATGGCTGATAGCCCAGTTGGTAAAAATACAACACCACCAACATACGCAAGGCACCATCGGTAAGGGTAAACGCCCAATAGTTACCAGTGATCACCACATATTGTTTGACGGATAATGGCAGTTGTCTAAAGGCGTTAAGGCTGATCACTCAAGCCAACCATTTTCATTAATTCGGCACTGCGATTGGCATAACCCCATTCATTGTCATACCAAAGATATAATTTAACCTGTGAGCCATTGACTACCATAGTAGATAACGCATCAACAATTGATGAGCGCGGATCGGTTTTGTAATCAACTGATACCAATGGCTTTTCTTCATAACCTAGGATCCCGTGCAAGCTGTTTTCTGCAGCGTCTTGCAACAACTGGTTAATTTCCGCGATGTCGGTATTTCGGGTTAATTCAAATACACAGTCGGTAATTGATGCATTCACTAAAGGAACGCGAATGGCATGACCATTTAATTTACCCTTGAGTTCAGGGAAAATATCGGTAATAGCAGTAGCAGAGCCGGTTGTTGTTGGGATCAAGCTCTGCCCACAAGCACGGGCGCGGCGCAAATCCTTATGGGGTGCATCGATAATGGTTTGTGTATTAGTAATATCGTGAATAGTTGTCATACTGCCGTGCTTAATACCAATACTTTGTTGTAACACTTTGACCACTGGTGCTAAACAATTGGTTGTACAAGAAGAAGCCGTCACAATAGGGTGCCTATCCGCCTGATACAGGTGTTCATTAACGCCCATCACAATATTTAACACGCCGTCTTCCTTAACTGGTGCAGTTACCACTACTCGCTTAACCCCTTGTGCTGTGTAGGCGTTAAGCTTAGTTTTAGTTTTCATCACTCCCGATGCATCAATCACCACATCACATGATGACCAATCAGTTTCAGCAATGTGTTGATTAGCAGTGATTTTAACGACCCGTTGCGCAATGGTAATGCGATCACCTTGACCTTCGGCTTGATATGCCCATATACCGTGAATGGAATCATAATTTAACAAATGCGCAAAGGTAGCAGCATCGCCAGCAGGATCGTTAATTTGCACAAATTCAATTTCCGGCCATGCCCAGGCGGCCCTCATAATTAAACGCCCGATGCGACCAAAGCCATTGATTCCCACCTTAATTTTCATCATTTTTCCTGTTTCTTTATGGTTTAAAGCTATCTTGATAGAGCGTTTATATGATCTCTTGCAAATATTGTAAAGTAAATTTTTTGTTACATTAAATTTAAATTAATAATTAGTTGCAACGGCTTAACGTTCGGTATTCCAATTAAAGAAGTAAGAACCCAGCGCTAAAAATAACAACGACATAAAGCTCAACATGCCTAAGTGATAACTAATATCTGCCAGTGTAGCCCCCTCAGTGATCACCATCCGCGCTCCTGCGACTAAATGCGTTAAAGGTAATAATTCAGCAAATTGTTGTAATAATTTTGGTGCTCCCTCTAGGCTAAACCAAACCCCCGAGAGAATTATCATTGGCCAAGAAGACAGATTCAATAAGCCGCCAACCAGTTCTTCACTTTTGCTGCGACAAGCAACCAAAAGCCCCAAAGTAATTAAGCTAAAAGATCCCAGCACAGCGACAATAAACAGATCAAAATAACTGCCTTGCATATAAAAACCAAAGAAAAAGTCACAACCAATATACACTAGGCTAATGGTAAACATGACAATAAACATGCGCGACAATAATTGCGCACTAACAAACTCTAACGCCGTTAAAGGTGTTGCTTTAAGCCTTTTTAATACCGAGTTTTTTCTATAACGCACAATCACATAGCCAACCCCAAATAAACAACTAAACATCATGTTCATGCCTAATATGCCCGGCAATACCCAATCGACATAACGTATTTTTTGTCCTTGAGTATTGCGCAGTTGAAAATCTTGATGATCGCTAAGGAATAACTTCTCAACAAAATAGCCCTTAGGTGAATCTTGATTGACCCAATAGGTTTTACTGGCAAAATCCACCAACATATCCAAGTTGTGCTGCATCAATTTTTTCTTTGCTAAGTCAATATTTGCATAATCAATAAAGTCGATATGTTTGGTTTTTAAAAAAGGTGAGTCAACTTCTGTTAACGCCATTACGCCAACACTGTATGCTGGACGACCATCACCAGAAAAGACAAAGGACATACCAGCAACGAGTAAAGCCGGAAATAGCAAACTCCAACTGAGTGATGATTTATCTCTGAAAAATTCGATATTACGGGCTTTAAAAATTGCATAAAAACGTTTTATATTCATTGCGTTATTCCCTTAAAGAATGTCCAGTTAAAGCCAAGAACAAATCGTCTAAATTAGCTGATTTAACTTGTAAACCATCGAGTAATACCTTCTCATTCATCAACAAGGCTAACATCTGCTCAACTTTTTGGGTGGGTATTTCGACGCTGTCGTTAATAATTCGCCATTGATATTTTTCAATAAGCTGTTGGCTTACTTGCCCTAAAGGTAGATAAATAAACACATCGCTGAAGTGTTTTTGTAACAATTGTTGAGGGGAGCCACTTTCAATTATTTTACCTTGATCGACAATCACCACCTCGTCACAAAGTTGCTCAGCTTCATCCATATAATGGGTGGTTAATACTATGGTTTTATCACGGGCTTTAATGTCTTTAATTAACTGCCAAAAGTTGCGTCGTGCTTGTGGATCTAAGCCTGTTGTCGGTTCATCGAGAAAAATTATCTTAGGATCATTAATCAAAGCTAAGGCGAGTAACAAACGTTGCCGTTGGCCACCCGACAGCAAACGGTTATCTCGATCAATGAACTCAGACAAATCACACAAATCGATTAACTCATTAAGATCAATAGTCTGCTGATAAAAAGCCGTAAATAGATCCAATGTTTCTCGCACCGTCAAATAATCTTGTAATGCGGTATGTTGAAATTGAATGCCTATCTTCTGTGCGGTATCTTTGCTGATCGGTTTACCGTAATAATTTACCAATCCAGAAGTCGGGGCAATAATGCCTTCCATCATTTCAATTGTCGTGGTTTTTCCTGCTCCATTCGGTCCTAATAGACCAAAACACTGACCTTTGGTGATAGAAAAACTAATGTTATCAACGGCAATAACACTTTTATAGACTTTTGATAGTTCGATAACGTCAATAACAGATTCTTTCAACAATGACTCCTTGGCGATCAACAAACAGGTTACAGGTTACAGGTTACAGGTTGTACATACTAATCATATCCCCACACTAATCAAGCACAACCATGTAAACTTGCGCAACCAAATAAACGATAATAATTATCATTTGCATTAATTTACACGATAGATTATGTTTACTAATCAATTGTGCAATGAGTTATGCCAAAAAGTAACATTTTGTCCAGTAAATTAAGGTCAAACCAGCCTATATAATGTTTTACACTGAAAAGATACTAAAGGGTAATGTGTCGCTCCTCCAATCAATAATTGAACCTGCGATAACCTAGTCTCTTGCAATAAAATGGAGTAACAATATGATTAAATTGAGTGAAATTGCTCAACTAGAAGATTGGTTAAACATTTTAGTAACCACCTATAAGCAATATCCTAGTGTCAGTTTAGCCAAAGTGATTAACTATTATATCGATCGCATTGCCTACCACGATGACTTCGACTATAAAAAGCACAATCATTGTCATTATGCCGCCATGAAAAAGTACTGGCATGAATTATGTGAATAATTCACATTGATAGCCATCATTGACAAGGCAAATTAACACAGCAAATTAACAAAGCATTTTAACAACAAGTATAATGAAAAAAGCCGACTCAATAGCGAGTTCAAACTTTTCGGCTTGATGCTCAGCGATAAACTTTCAACGCTCGGCGTTAACGATATTAAGTGTTCAATGTTAAGTGCTCAGCGCTCAATGTTCGGTGCCCCACATAATGAAAATACTATTTTCATTATTCTCTCAGGGTTTACTATCCAGAGGCTGATCCGATAAAAGATCTAAGCGCAAAGTATTTAACCTTCTGATCTCTGCATTAGTATGCTGGTCGAGTTGCTTTTTACCGGTAAAACCAAAGT
Source organism: Thalassotalea sp. (assembly GCA_042091375.1). Taxonomy (GTDB): domain Bacteria; phylum Pseudomonadota; class Gammaproteobacteria; order Enterobacterales; family Alteromonadaceae; genus JBELHO01. Next base: position 15,025 of record JBELHO010000053.1, read on the forward strand.
TTGCACAAAGTTCGTTAATTGCTATCCGTTGTAATACCCTAGCGATCAAAAATGCCGCAACGCCACTGTCATAACAGGCAATGGTATCTATCAGCCAAAGGTGTAAATCGTGAAGACAAGGCAGTAACTGACGTTTGTTGTCGAGATAATCGGCAACTGATTTTTGCTGTTGACTAGTACACCCTAGCAAATCCTGCTTCGGCCATTGATTGATAATCTCAACAACTAAATGCGCTGACAATTGTTGATACTCAGCAGCTAAATAGAAGCTAAAACTGCGATAAAACTGGCCAACTATTTGCTCAATTTGCACTTCTGCTCGGTGATTGAGCCCTTGCAGTAATAAGGCGGAATGTTCACCGCTTGATTTATCCCGAGTAAAACCCAGGCGTGCCACTTGATAACGGTTAGCAAACCAAAATGACATTAACTCTGTTGTTGCCGCGAAACTTGTCCCTAGGACGTCAATTTTCTCAGTCTTAGCGTAAATTTCAATCTCATTTAACAGCGTATTACCAATACCTAACCTTTGAAAACTAGGGTGAACAGCAATGCGCATGATCCGTAAATATCGATAGTCAAAAGCGTTATCAATACCACTATAGCGATACAAGGATTGCGGTAAAAATTGATTGGCTAATTGTTTTTCAGACAGTGCGAATTGTGCAATATCAGTGGTTGATGCCTGCCCTTCAAGTAAAGTTAAAGCAACACCTAACACCTGATCGCGATAAAAACTAACAAAAACTCTCACCTGAGGATTGCTCAGTAATAGCTTTAAATCGCTTGGTGACGTCTGATAATGGGCAGTGACCAGTACCGCAAAAATATCAACCAATAAGCTTTCGTCACTTTGCAAAGTGTGTTGGCTGATCTGTTGGATCGCAACATCAGCTATCGCCCAGTCAGCGCTATCAAAACTCAGTGTTGATAATTTATCAGGCGATGACAGTAGAAAACAGTCAAAAACAAACCTTTCTAAAGGATCATTTTTAGCCCACCTGATCGGTTCATTAATATGTAATTCACTATGATCTGCATACATTTTCTGCAGTTTAGGTAAAAATTTGAGGGCAAACCCACCACCTGAGCCTTCATAGCCATGTAAAGTAGATGAAAATACTATGCGGTGATATACACTCAACAATTGGCTGAGTAAATGTATCGGAATGGCTGCCGCTTCATCAATCAGCAGCACAGTGGCTTGCTGTTTGCTTTTGAGCAACTGTTCAACAGGCACAAAAATCACCTGATGGTCCATATATGTAAACACCTGATGGTGATAGTTGCCTTGCGGGCAACAATATTGCAGATGCTTAAAGAAAATAGTGAGCGCCCTTTGATGAGGAGCTGATACCAGAATTTTTTGTGGTTGCTTGGCACACAACATCAATTGTGCGCTGGCAATAGCTAACGCTGCTGATTTACCTCGGCCTCTATCTGCAGTTAACACTAGTGGTCGATTGCGATGACCTGATACAACCTTCAAAATTGCCTTGACCGCAGTTTCTTGGCCTGCACTTAAACAACCAAGGGCTCTGTGTTTACTGTGCTCAAATGTCAATTGCCAACTATTGCTTACCGCTGTCGATGATGCGCTTTGCTTGGCTAAATCTAGCTGTGGCAGCGGGCTATCTGGTGATATAAACAAGACCTGATCATCAGCATATGCCTTGTTGAGCATTCGTTCGATAAAAACTGAATTGAACTTGTTATGGCGATCCGCCTGTGTCGTTGATGGACACAGCCAGATCATCACACCACCAGCCACCAGAGTCCCTGATAAAGCAGCAAATGCATCTGGATGAAAATCTGCATCGGCATAAAATAGCAACTCATTTTCTGTCCCTAAATAATGCCGATAGTTGCTTTTGGCTACTGCTTCGCGATCAAAAAAATCATTGCCCCACGCTTGCCAGCGGCAGTGCTGTTGGTAACTATTATTGGTCTTGCTATTGACGTTGCTATCGACGTTGCTGTTGCTATCAGCGTTGGTGTTGCTATTGACGTTGTTGTTGCTATTACTGTTGCTATTGGTCTTGCTAATGGCGTTGCTATTACTATTGCTATTGGCGTTGGTGTTGCTATTGGTCTTGCTGATGGCTTTGCTATTACTGTTGCTATTGGCGTTGGTGTTGCTATTGGTCTTGCTATTGGCGTTGCTATTGCTATTAGCAAAATGATCAATTAAGCACTTAGCAACCTGATTAGACCAAGGCAAAGGACCTTTTAAAATCACTAATCGACGTTGCCCAGTGGTTAATAATTGTTGCTTAGTGGCGAAGAACCACTGACAAATTTTATCTATTTGCATGGCAAGGCTAATGTTTTGATCACAATTTAACATATAGTTTAACAAAACTATATTTTTCTAACACTAAGGACTGTTGATTTTTTGTGAGGTGTCCTATTACTTATTACTGCTTGTGACTAACAAAATAACAACAATTAACATTAACTAAACTTTTACCGTAAAGCGCTTTAGCCAATGATCATTTCACAATAGATCAACGTATAAGATTTGTGGCCGTCAAAAATTCGAATAAGTCATTTGAAAAAGTCTTTTTTGTTGGCTATTTTTTAATTAAATGGTCTATTTTCAATCAATATATGAGCTGTAAAATATATGAGCTATAAAGAAGACGATAGTTTAACTGATGGAATAGAAGAGAGCACCGAGATTGGCGATATTAGTAATGAAGGTACTCAGCCAACAGTAGAAACTGATCTCGATATCACCGAGGTCAATGATCACGATACGGGGGTGAGAAAACGCATCGATGATTTGCTTGAACAGAAGCGACTTAAAAAGTTACTTGATGACAGTGATGATTGGTGACCAGATATCTATTTTTCAATGTAATGCTGGTTTTTAAGTAGAACATTTATTCAATAAATGTCATGGGGTTAGCTTAAAAAACTGCTAAACTATTGCAGCTGTTCACTACACAAGGTCGTTTTATGACATTTTTGCAAAAAATTCGCTGTTTATTAACCTTTGGCCAAGGTGTCTCCCTCCCATTACCTACCATTTCTGAAAATACTGATCCTTTGCAACTATTTTCACAATGGTTTGAAGATGCGCAAAAATCTGGTGTGGTATTGCCCGAATCCATGTCAGTGAGTAGTTGTGATGCGCAAGGCCAGCCCAGTTCTCGTATGGTTTTATTAAAAGATCACGACCAACAAGGTTTTGTATTTTACACCAACTATCACAGTAGAAAGAGTCAAGAGCTAGAGCATAACAACAAAGTCGCATTACTCTTTCATTGGAACGTTTTGCAACGGCAAGTACGCATTGAGGGTGAAGTAGAAAAAGTAGCTGCTGATACATCCGCAGCTTACTTTCAAAGTCGAGATCGAGGTAGTCAAATTGGCGCTTGGGCTTCTCGACAAAGCGAAAAAATCACCAAAACAGATCAGCTGTCACAGGCATTTCAACAATTAAACGACAAATTTGCTGATCAACAAGTGCCTTATCCCAAATTTTGGGGAGGCTGGCGAGTCAAACCAAAGCACATTGAGTTTTGGCAAGGTCGAGCTAGCCGTCTGCACGATCGTATTTGCTTTGAAAAACACAACCAACAATGGCATCAGTATAAACTTCAGCCTTGATCGCCAAGCACTTAAATAATATCTATTTAAGTGCTTGTATTATTTGCAATAACTATAAGCAACAGCTATTGCTGGTTTACAATTAAGCGCCAACTAAAGCTAATAATATACCAGCTGCCACAGCAGAGCCGAGTACACCAGCAACATTAGGGCCCATCGCATGCATTAACAAGAAATTGTGTGGATTGGCCTCTAAGCCAACTTTATTGGCGACACGAGCGGCCATAGGCACCGCTGAGACACCCGCAGCGCCGATCAGTGGATTGACCTTTTCAGATGACAATTTATTCATTAACTTAGCCATTAACACCCCCGCCGCGGTGCCAATAGAAAAAGCCACAGCGCCCAGCGCTAAAATACCCAGTGTTTTAGTATTTAAAAACGCTTCTGCACTGAGTTTTGAGCCGACACCTAAGCCTAAAAAGATAGTGACAATATTAATTAATTCATTCTGTGCAGTAGAGCTGAGGCGATCCACCACACCACATTCTTTCATTAAATTCCCTAAACAAAACATACCGACTAAAGGCGTTGCCGCTGGAAGAAAGAAAATGGTCATCAACAGTACACCTAATGGGAATACTACTTTTTCTACTTTGCTGACATGACGCAGTTGTGCCATTTCAATTTTACGTTCAGCTTCGGTAGTTAACAAACGCATAATTGGCGGCTGAATAATAGGCACTAATGCCATATAGGAATATGCCGCCACGGCAATGGCTCCTAATAACTCAGGTGCTAATTTAGATGCTAAAAATATCGCTGTTGGCCCATCTGCACCACCTATAATAGCGATTGCCGAGGCATCTTGCATAGAAAATTCAAGACCAATGACATTTAAACCAATAGCACCAAACAAGGTAGCAAAGATACCAAATTGCGCCGCAGCCCCTAAAAACAATGTTTTAGGGTTGGCGATTAAAGCACCGAAGTCGGTCATAGCCCCTACCCCCATAAAAATTAATAGAGGAAAAATACCGGTATCAATGCCCGCATAGTAAATATAGTGTAACAACCCACCCACTTCAGAAAAGCCAGCCAGCGGTATATTAGTTAAAATAGCCCCAAATCCCATGGGTAGTAATAATAAAGGTTCAAATTTTCTTGCGATAGCCAGATAGAGTAGACCGCAGCCTACTACCATCATAATAATTTGACCTAATTCGAAGTTGGCTAAGCCCGTTGACTGCCACAATGTAAGTAAAGACGTCATTAAATCACCTATGCCAATGTCAACAGTGCTTCACCCACTGCCACTGAATCACCTTCTTTAATATTGACGGCCACAATCTCACCTGCAGTCACTGCCCGAATTTCAGTTTCCATTTTCATTGCTTCCATAATGATCACCACTTCACCGACTTCAACTTGTTGACCTTGACTGACCAGCACCTTATAAATATTACCCGCCAAAGGTGCATCCAAACTTTGCCCTGGCAATGTTACTGACGATCCATTACTTGCTGATTGGTTTACCACTGGCGTTATGTTATCAATGGAGCCGCCTGGAGCAACAATGACATCAAATACTTTACCGTCGACGCTTACCGCGTAATTTTCAGCTTGGTGAGTAGCCTTTTCAACAGTAACTGGTGTTGCTGTTGGTTTTGTTGGCAATGGCTCAAATGCATCAGGGTTGTGTCTATTTTCTAAAAACTTTAGTCCTATTTGCGGAAATAACGCATAGGTGAGCACATCGTCAATCACTTCATTGGCTAAGCTTATGTCTTTCTCTTTAGCAATAGTGGCTAATTCACTGGTTAAATTATCAAGTTCAGGTGCTAACAGATCCGCTGGTCGACAAGTAATAGCTTGTTGTCCATCTAAAACCCGTGCCTGCAATTCAGCATCGACCTCATCGGCAGTTGCACCATATTCGCCTTTTAATACCCCAGCGGTTTCTTTGGTAATGGTTTTGTAGCGCTCACCGGTTAATACATTTAACACCGCTTGGGTGCCAACAATTTGAGAGGTAGGAGTAACCAATGGGATGTAACCAAGTTCTTTTCTTACTTTCGGTATTTCAGTTAATACTTGATCTAACTTGTCTGCTGCACCTTGCTCTTTCAACTGGCTTTCCATATTTGTCAACATACCGCCTGGTACTTGTGCTAACAAAATACGTGCATCTATGCCTTTTAAGCTGCCTTCAAACTTAGCATACTTTTCTCTGACGTCTCTAAAATAACTCGCCACTTCGGCAAGCTTAGCCAAATCTAGCCCAGTATCTCTGTCCCTGCCTTCAACAATGGAAACAATAGTTTCTGTCGCCGAATGGCCATAAGTCATACTCATTGATGAAATCGAGGTGTCGATAACATCGATGCCACTGTCAATAGCTTTCATATGGGTAGCTACGCTTAAACCTGTTGTGGCGTGACAATGCAATGCTATCGGTAAGGAAACGGTTTGTTTTAATCGAGTAATTAATTGTTCTGCATCATAAGGCTTTAACAAACCCGCCATGTCTTTAATACACAAAGAGTGGGCACCCATATCTTCTATTTGCTTAGCCATGGTCAACCAACCATCTAAGGTATGCACTGGACTTTCAGTGAAACTCAGTGTGCCTTGAGCATGAGCACCAACGTTTACTGCTGCTTTAATCGCGGTTTGTAAGTTTCTGACATCATTCATTGCATCAAAAATACGAAACACATCAATGCCATTAACGTGTGCACGCTCAACAAATTTTTCCACAACATCGTCGGCATAATGGCGATAACCCAATATATTTTGACCGCGAAATAACATTTGCTGTTTAGTTTTAGGCATGGCTTTTTTCAAAGCGCGTATACGCTCCCAAGGATCTTCACCTAAATAACGAATACAAGAATCAAATGTTGCACCACCCCATGACTCTATTGACCAATAACCAATATCATCTAATTTGGCAGCAATAGGTAACATATCTTCTAAGCGAAGTCTGGTAGCTAATAACGATTGATGACCATCTCGTAAGACGACCTCAGTAATACCTAATGATTGCGACATCTTTTAAAATTCCTATTGATTATTGGTGTGTTGTTTGCGGTAGGTTGATACAGCTGAACTGATGGCTGCAACAACACTCGGCGATAAGGTATCGGCAGACTGAGCATTTTTTGTGGTAGATACCACCGGCTTTTTCAAAACAATGGGGTCGGGAAACACAATCGCCAATTTTTTTAAAACAAGATTGATAAAGATCACTAAAATACCCAAAAAAACAAAAACAAAAACCATACCGGCTAACATCAATGTAGCCGCTTGACTAAATAGCTGGGTTAAATTGTCCATTAATCTTCCAATTGTTTAAAAAAATATCATATTAGAATAATCACTCCAATAACCTAAATGCAAATGTTTTTTGCTGTTTCATAAAAAAAAATATTAATCAATAGATAAAACCCATAAAAAAATGCTTTTATTCTATAATTTTGCATGATGATTCACATGCAATAATTAAAATATACATATTGTATACAAAATATATCGCTAAATTATGTTGAACTAAAAGGTAATTTTATTTTTTGTATACATTATACTAAAAATCACCCTATTCATTTTTATGCATAAAGAATTAATATTTTTACTCGGTTATCAAGCAGTAGAATTAGTGTATTAACCAGACAATATCTCTATTTGTGCTAACCGATCAAACTGCTTATCACCATTAACATTGACATTAACATTGCCATCAACATTGACATCAACATTGCCATTAATATTGGTATTAATACTGTGTAAAAGTCGAACCTACGACCGCTTAATTCTTAACTCTTAACTTTTTACTTTTTACTTTTTACTTTTTATAAAGGGGGGGATTATTTTTTCGCAGCCAGCTTAGACTCGACAAACCAGCTATCCAGCAATAGCTTTTCCAGTTTTGCATTACCTTGCCTGTTTTGTCTTTTGCTAATTTTTATTGCTTTTTATTGCCAACCCTAAGCAGCTGAAATCACTTAAACAACTTAAATCACTTTTCATCAAGCAAAAAAAAACCAACATTGCTGTTGGTTTTATTTTACTAATATGGCGGACGCGGCAGGAGTCGAACCTGCGACTAATTAACTTTTTATTTTTTACTTTTTATAAAGGGGGGGATTATTTTTTCGCAGCCAGCTTAGACTCGACAAACCAGCTATCCAGCAATAGCTTTTCCAGTTTTGCATTACCTTGCCTGTTTTGTCTTTTGCTAATTTTTATTGCTTTTTATTGCCAACCCTAAGCAGCTGAAATCACTTAAACAACTTAAATCACTTTTCATCAAGCAAAAAAAAACCAACATTGCTGTTGGTTTTATTTTACTAATATGGCGGACGCGGCAGGAGTCGAACCTGCGACCGCCTGGTTCGTAGCCAGTTTGTAGTGTTAATTCAAGATAAGTCTATCCAGCTGAGCTAATATATCTAACCGCTCTAAATGTTCGCGGTCAATTGTTATTTTATATCTCAATTCAAAGATATGCGAACCTTGCTCTTAGTGATAACTTAA
>JBELHO010000054.1:0-16027 GCA_042091375.1 Thalassotalea sp.
CCCCGGAAATATAACTCGACTGTTCACTGCTTAACATCGCCGCAGCATTTGCAATGTCATCAACCGAACCTTGTCGCCCAAGAGGGACAGACTGAGTAACCGCCGTTTGCAATGCTGGGGTAGGTGCCAACCTGTCCATGCCCTCAGTGCCAGCAATAGGCCCGGGAACGATGGAATTAATGCGAATACCATCTGCGCCCCACTCTATGGCTAGATTGCGAGTTACCATATCAACACCGGCTTTAGCAGCGCAAACATGCGCTTGGTGACTCATAGGTAAAAAGGCTTGTGGGGCTGAGATATTAACAACACTGGCCCCTGGTTTTTTCAAATACGAATGACTGGCTTTCATTACGTGAAAAGTACCTAGTAAATCTATGTCAACCACAGAGCGAATTGCATTGACTGACATATCATTGACTCGTGCAGGAAAGTTACCCGCAGCACCAGAAATAAGTACATCTATATCACCGCCAAAAAACTCCGCAGCTTTGGCAAAACCCGCCTCAACATCTGCGGCGTTGCGCACATCAAAAGTCACCCCAAATGCCTTGGCTCCGCAGTTTTTTAACCTTGCTACCGCCGCATCGACTTTACTTTGTTGCCGCGAAGCGACCGCTACTTTAGCGCCCCAACGCGCAAAGCCACAAGCGATGCCTAAATTAATGCCGCTAGTACCACCAACTACAAAGACATTTTTTCCTGAAAAATTAAATTGCGCGCTCATTATATATTCCTATGGGTTAATTAAGCTGTTAAACCATTAGCCTTAAGCTGTGAATGAAAGGTTTGTTTTGTTTCGCAGCTATCTCAATAAAAACCTTTTGTGTGTTCAGTAATAATCACTCATTGTCGTTATCGACTGAATTGAAAAGCGAATTAAAAAATTAACTATTTATTTAGCAATAAAGCCAGTATAGGCGTTATTCGTTATTAAGTTAAACCACACTGGCCTAGTCAATCTTTAAATAAGAGTTATTCTCAATAAAACAATACACTCATTAGACCAGATTGGCAAACAAGCGATAAAGTCAAGGATAAAAAATAGCCACTTTACAGAAGCGCTGTAATATCAAATAATGGAAAACGCTTATTCGTTGAATAAATGGATCAGACATCTTAGTCAATAATTAACACTAGAAAAGTCAGCAACACATCACTGCAATATAAAAGGAACCATTATGGCCAATAGTAATAACAGCAATAATAACAATATTCCTCAAGAAGCTTTTGATTGGTATGACAGCTATGCCCACGGTGGCATGGATCGAAGAACCTTTATGAAAAAATTGGGCACGCTAGTTGCCGTTGGCTATTCAATGACCGCATTGACATCAGCATTGCTGCCTAATTATGTCCTTGCTGAACAAGTGTCGTTTAATGACGCAGATATTAAAGCCAGTTACGCAAGCTTTGACTCTCCCTTAGGCTACGGCAAAGGCCAAGGGTACTTAGTGACACCAACCAACAAAACCGGCAAATTACCGGTTGTATTAGTTATTCATGAAAACCGAGGCCTGAATCCTTATATAAAAGATGTCGCTCGACGTTTAGCTAAAGCAGGTTTTATCGCCTTCGCTCCTGATGCTTTGTATTCACTGGGTGGTTACCCGGGTAATGACGACGAAGGAAGAGCAATGCAGCGCTCATTAGATAGAGAAAAAATTGAACAAGATTTTCTAGCGGCGGCAAAATTTCTCAAATCTCATGAAAACAGTAATGGCAAACTAGGCGCAGTAGGCTTCTGCTTTGGCGGCTACATTGTCAATTACCTAGCAGCAGTAGAGTCAAACTTGTTAACTGCAGGCGTGCCCTTTTACGGTACCCCCGCGCAACAGGCATTGAGAAAAAACATTACTGCTGCACTGTTAATTCAACTGGGGGAATTAGACGAAAGAGTCAATAAGTCTTGGCCTGAATACCAAGCCGATTTAAAAAGACTTGGCGTTTCTCATCAAATGCACTTATACAAAGGCGCTAAACACGGTTTTCACAATGATTCGACGGCAAGGTATGACAAAGACAACGCCGAACTCGCTTGGCAACGTACTTTGTCTTTTTTTACTGAAAACTTAAGCTAAAAAATCTAAGGAGATGGTTATGCTCAAGGTGGCATAACTAGCCTTCAATATAATTAATTACAAATACATTAAAACCACATTAAAACAATATCTAATCATAATTACTCGGATGTTAAGCGGATTTAATAACGAGCATTAACTGCTTTAAAAAGGAGTGATAATAGATTTTATTGTTGACATTATTGCATTTTCATCATTTAATTTAAAGCAAGTGAATAAAGGCTTTATCATTAACACCACTTTAAATAATATGAGTAGAATATGTACCCAAAATCTATCCAAACATTAGAAGCCTTTCTCAGTAAAAGAAAACAACGCTTTGTCGATATTCTCCTATGGCATTTGTATCTGGCTGGAGAAATTGACAACAAACACAGTTTAGGCTTGCATCAAGATACCTTAAATTGCATAAACTCCCTCAGCTCGCTAGCTGCCTCAGGTGAATACGCCAGTGAAGAGCAATTGTTACAGAGCTATTTAACAAAATGTGAATTAAGCCTAGTACCCGATGATCACATTAGCTGGATAGATAAAAAAGATGCTAGGCAATGTAATTTTATTTGGTTAAAACTGAAACATTCAACTGCCTTTGAACACATCTCAAGTCTGTCACTACAAGGCAATGCCAATAAGTATTATATCGCCATTAAAATGTTAGATCGCGTAGCCAATAATGAACAAAAACAACAGTTATTGCTGTCCATCCAGCAAAGTTGGCAACAAGCTAAAAGTTATAATGGCTGGCGCTATCATTGGTTAGACATGGATAGCGATCCGCAATGCGAAAATGCAGTGAAGTTTTTAACCAAAACCATCAGTGAAAAAGCCAAGGGCTATGACAAACCTGTATTAGTTGATGATGACAATGAGTTGACTAATTATTACAAATTTCTTGCTTCGGTCGATCTTTGGACGGCTACCGTAAATAGCAAGCTAATGTTTTATAATAAAATAACCGATGCGGCCAGAAAGTGGAAAACACCGCAACAAAAACAACAGAAACTGCGTATAAAAGCCAAAGCTAAAGAGGATAATCACCTTTTATTAAACGATAAACAGACCATAGAAATGTTGCAAACAATGCAATCTAAGCTAGGTCGTAAAACCATAAACGATACCTTAGACTATATTGTCAAACACCAATATAAGCAACTCTGTGCAGAGAAATCAGCAAGTGATCAACAGCCAGAAATGCTAGAGGTAACTCAGCTAAACAAAACGCTTAGCTCATTTATTACTCTAAAACAAAGAGCTGTCGAGCAATTGAAAACCCTGTGTGATCATGCCGTTAAATTACAAAAGGCAGGGATCATCGATAATAAAATGAACATGGCCTCGCAACAAAAATCGAAGCAATTATACCAAGTCAAAGAGCAGCAGTTATTAGCAGGTATAATCAATGTCGATGACGATAATAATAACCCATAACAGTTTCGACAATCCGGTTATTGTTTAATATTAACGGTACTTAGCAGCGGTAATAAATTCCGCAAAAGTTTCGCACCAAACCACTACTGTTGTGTATTTTGCCACATTCACATCGGGTGCCAATTCAACCACAAAGTTTTCAAAGGTGTTGATGTTGCCAACTTGCAGCATAGTCGGTTTTAATTGCTGAAAATCAACCTCTGTCTCAACAAATTGCGGCGATAAATACAACTTATAATCCGGACCCGGTGCCAATTCGCCAATAAAAGTAATGTGCTGATCAGCAATAGATACTTTACCTTCCCCCCAATGCAGCGCATCACTGCCTTTAAGATCGCGAGTAAACTCGGCAGAGTAACGCCCATCTTGATAGGTTTTGGCTATTTCAGCTTCACTTAGGGAGGCAGGAGCAATTAACAAAGGTAAGGTATATATGCCTAAAGCAAAACCAACCGCGGCAATAAACAGGTGGCTAATGATCAACATAATGACTATTTTAATTTTCATCACAACTCTCTTTTACAATAAAAAATAAAGGCAAACAGCGTTAAATTATTTCGTTAATGATGTTTTTACACCCTGTATTCAAGGACGCTCTAGGGCAATATAGTTTGCCTTAACACTAAATAGATCACCGCCCATTTTTCCAACGGGATCAATTAATTGTTGATTGATAACACCGTCGTCTAGGAGATCATCTCTGACATATACTGATTTTACATCTAACAAGACAAGCGTTCCTCCCGCCGGTAGATCGCCGAGCGAGATGATCTCTCTTAAGGTGCACTCATAGCGAATAGGTGAGTCATTTACCGAGCGTGGGCGAACCACTTGGCTGGCAGTTTGTTTAATATTAGCATATTCAAATTCACTCGCATCAGGGGCGATTGCTGCGCTAGTGCTATTCATTTGCTCTAACAACTGAGTATTGACGATATTGACCACACACTCCCCTGTTTGTTGTAAATTTTGCAAGGTATCTTTGTCAATGCCGCTTCTTTGAGTAACTTGGGTATAAAGCAAAACCGGCGGATCACAACTTGCTACAGTAAAAAATGAATACGGGGCGATATTGTCAACACCTGCTTTTGAACGGGTGCTGATCCATGCAATAGGCCTTGGCGTAACACCGCCATTAAGTAAGCGATATTTGTCGCGCGAGTCAATTGATGACGTATCAAAATTCATTATTTATCCCGATCTGCAGCACAGTGTTTTTTATGCTCAAACACCTAAGCGCTGACTCTCTCTGGTGCGTAACAACATGTCAGATATTATTTGATTGTGTATTAACCGTAAAAATAACACAGGGAAATACTAAAGTCGCTTTTTTGATAGCCTTGATTTATCACCACTGTAGATTGGCTAAACTCAGCTAAATATTTGCAACGAGCAATGAATGTATACTCAGGCTCATTGAAAATATTTAACAGGATGACAATTAGCTGTCACTGGATAATGTCTTACCCTATTGCCTTAGGCTGATACCTGAAGACAATGGCTTGAAGTGATATTTTGAGATGATTTTTTTGCAGTAATAATTGACATCAATGGTCAATCAAACCAGTTAATTTTCTGCCGAAGCTGCCTCTAGCACCTGTTGCTTTTTATCTAATAGTTTTGCCGGCATGATCACCACTATAGAGGCTAAGATCAAGGCGATAACAGCAACATTTATCACCGTGTTATATTGCTCTGCGGTCAACAGCAATGCCCCTACCATAGGCCCAGAAGCCAAGCCAACTTTCGAAGCAAAACCGCCCATTGCCGCTAACTGCCCTGCTTTATCTAATTCTGAACAAATACCAAACATATAAGGCAAAGCGAAGGCCCAAGTGATGCCTATAATGACATTAGCAATCAAATAAACTTGTTCACTTTGGCTAAAATGCAACAGCCAGCTACACAGTGCTGTAACCAGAATAGAGACCACTAATGGTAAAGTACGACCGTATTTGGTACCAATAACAATCACCAAAAAAGCACCGAGTAAGGCCACCCAACTCGCCGCGCCAAGTGCTGGACTCATAAACTCAATACTCAAACCTTTAGCTTCACCTAAGCCAATGATATAAGCAAATAAGCCCATATTGGCGGCTTGAAATAAAAAGATAGCGAAAAGGTTTAAATAAATAGGCTTTTTGTTGATGGTTACCTGATTAGTTGATTTATGGATCTGCTTTTTAACCTTATAATCAGGTATTAACGGCATCATCAATAAAGTGACTGTGGTAAATATCATTAAAGCTAAAAATAGTGCACTGGTGCCATAATGGGGAACTAATTCAGGCAGGTACATTAACCCCAAACCGCCTAAGCCCCATTGAATAAACAATAAATAACCAAAGGTGCGATCGGCTTCTTCAGTGCGTGAAATAATGCCAAAGCCTATGCCAACCAACAAACCACCCACTAAACCATGGAAAAATCGCACTACTATCATCACCGAAGGCTCGGTAATTAACAGACAACTACCATCAGTCACTAAAAGTGCCAACAACAAGCTATACGACCACAGACGCCAATTAATGCGTTTGATCAAAAATACCGCAGCTAGGGCGCCAATTGCTGCACCGTATAAGTTAGCTGAGCTGACAAAACCAGCTTGTTGGCTAGTGAATGCCAAACCCTCTTTAAGACCACTCACCACTGCTGGCATAATATTAATATAAAAAATACCTGCGGTTGCCAAAAATGCCAACATAATGCGGGCCCACATGCCGTTAGGGTCAACTTTGTTATTCATTGTAGCCTTCTCTTTAGATAAAAAATCATTGTCACTGTTTACTGTGACCTGCTTTAAATGTGTTGCTAACAGCCTATAGGCCTGTTAAACACAAAGTCTTTACCAACCAATCAACATAAAATATGAGTAAAATATTCAACCTTGCGAGTGTCTCATAGCAAGGTTAATAGCATGTTTAATAACAAGGTAAATGGTAAGTTTGTCCTTGTCCCTAAAAGACTAAGTTGCTTTTGACTGGATCGCACAGCTAATAACCCTTCATTGGCTTAGTTAGCGTGACCAACATCGCAACAAAGTGCCCTGCTAATCTTGTTTTTTGGGTATTGCTAAGGTACCAAGCTCACTGAGTAATGGCTGCTCTTTCTGGGATTGCTGATAAACAGAAAAAGTAACACTGTTATCTCTAAAACTCTTCAGAGGTTGTCCTAAGCCATGCAAGCCTCTTGCTCTGTTTCTGCGCACCACATCAAAGTCGATCTCAATGGGGATAACTTCTTGTCCTGTTCCCGCCTGATAAAGTATACCGCCATCTGGCCCTGCCACAACAGATTGACCAAGTCCCAATTCACCTGCGCCGTTTATTGCCAGTACATAGCTCTGTTGAGTTGCTGCCGTAGCCTGTGCCATCACAATTTCTATTGGCCGATCAATGGTACCAGTCAGGGTCGGATAAATAAGTACCTCAGCACCCAATGCCGTCAATTCTCTCGCTACTTCAGGAAACCATAGGTCATAACATATGGCAACGCCTATTCTCCCTTGCGGAACGTCAAAGACAACAAATTTTTCCCCGGCAGTAACCCCTGATTCATAGGGTAAAAACGTAAAAATCTTTTGATAACGGCTGATCACCTCACCGTGATTGTTGATCACTGAAGCAGTGTTATAGATGTTATCACCCAACTTTTCATATAACGAGCCAGGGATGATCCACACATCATTTTCTTTGGCTAGGCGACAGAACAATGACTCTGCTTCGCTGGGAAAAAAATCAGCATATTTCTTTTCAGGTCCATAACCGGCTAATTCGCTTAGCACTATCATGTCAATCCAGGGAAATCGCTGTTTGGTTTTGACTATTTCACGACCAATAATATCGAGATTATTACCAAAAGGAAGATCGAGTTGCAGACCGGCAATTGAAAAATGACTCATAAAAATACTCAGTAACTAAAATGAAAGCATGAAAAATATTATGAATTCACTTTACTTACCTTAACAAGCCATGCGTTAGGTCCAGTTGGAAAGTTTCATGGTGCCAGTTCTATCTCTTTTGAGTAACCTTTGACCTCAAGTTGGCGAACAAAACAATAATTTTGATCAAACCACTTCATTTCATCACCGTCAACAATCACATAAAAGCCCTTAGTTTCACCATATCCCCAAAGCTCCCATTGACGATAAAACATACCATCTTCTATCCACCAAGTGCCCTTGTCGACTTCATTATCTTTGCCACCAGTGCGACCAAACATGTCACCATTGGCGCACAGTTGAATAAAACAGGGAACGCCATAAACCATTTGACATTCAAGCAGAGCGTCGGGTAACAACTGTTGCAGGGCATCATTACTGAGCAACTTGCCTTTGGCGTTTGACAATTTTTCTTCAAATTCTTGAGTTAATTGATGAATAAGATCAGCCAACTTGCACACCCCATCCCTGATCTTTTCATTGGGAATACTAGTGATACCAAGACGAAAACAATTGGCTGGATAGTCTGGTGTAGCAAAATAGCGCTTAACTGGCTCAATAAGTATGCCCAATTCCGCTGACTTTTTGCGTAAATACTCGCCGTCCAATTGCTTTGGACCAGTGATCCAATAGGCAGTTCCTCCTTGAATAGGGCCAGTGTCGATACAGTTGGGCAAATAAATATTTAGGGCTTCTCTGAGGGTTAACCAACGCTCAAAAAATACTTTGTGAAGATGCATCATGTAAGAGTCGTAGTAGCCTAAAGACAGAAAAAAAGCTACCGCCCGCTGGTTGTTTAGGGGAGGATTGCGCATCAACATTTTTCGCAATTTTTTTAATTCGGCAATGACACCGCTATCGGCAACAATAAAACCAATTTGAATACCAGAGGCCAGCACCTTTGACAAACAAGAGGTATAAACCACTCGGTTATTTTTATCTAAACTGCGCAAGGCCGGATGCGGTTGACCGAGAAAGTTACTTTCAAATTCAAAATCATCTTCGAGTATCAGTAGATCTTGCTGATTGGCCTTTTGCAATAGCTGATCACGTCTAGCCATCGACATAGTAATACTGGTGGGTGTTTGATGGCTAGGTGTGGTATAAATAATATCACATTGATCTAATTTATCATCGACTACCATGCCTTTGTCATCGATTGCTTGGTAAATGAGATCAGCGCCGCGATGCAATAGCAGCTCGCGCATTTCTGGATAACCCGGCTCTTCAACGGCAACCTTGACCTGCTTAGCGACAAACAACTGGGTCAATAAAAACAACGCTTGTTGGCTTCCTGAAGTGATCAGAATTTCGGCACGACTGGCCTGAATACCTCGTCTTGGTAAGATTTTGGTGCGAATCTCATCGAGTAACATGGGATCATCTTCTTTACCTTGTAACTCTGACCATTGATAAATTTCCCGTGTGGCATTGGCTTTATTATTAGCCTCACGCCACTCTTTAACAGGATAGAGAGAAGAATCGAATTTACCATCGATAAAAGAATAGGGAAAACTTCGCCAATTGGATGGACAAGAAGTGACACTGGTAGTGGCTACTGCTCCCTTAAATTTGTGGTGGTTATTGCTCAGCTGCCCTGAAAAAGCCTGATTTGGATTAAACTCAACCCGACCTCGCTCGACTTGCGTGGTTACATAAAGACCGCTGCGCTCTCTACTTTCAAGGTAGCCCTCGTCAATTAATGACTGATAGACAATGACCACAGTATTGCGCGACACATCAAGTTGTTTAGCTAACTTTCGCGATGAAGGTAATTTGGTGCCAGGCGCAAAAGAACCGACAAGAATTCCCTCGACAAGTTTCTGACGAATTTGGCTTTGCAAACTATCGTCTATATTTGGATCAATGTGAATTAATCGACTTATCATATAAAATACTCTATAAATTAATGATTTTCACAGCCAAAGGCAGACCTGTGTTGTCAACGGTTAGTGGTCATATATTTAATTGCCTTTTGAGTAAATTCATTACCAATTCAGTTCTTGCAGTTTGTGCTGGTATTACTAAAATCGTATTATCACTGGCAATACAGCCCAAAATATCATCACTGATTTTCAACGGCTCTAAATATTTAGTTATCAATCCCGCACCACCATTGGTGGTGTGTATAACAATATGTGTACCATTGTGTTGAATTTTGATCACAACATCATTAATACTTTGTTTTAGTTTAGGTATATCGTGCACAAACGGCAATTGATAAATAGGTTTGTTAGTACTGTCCCTGACTTTATTGGCGCCAATTTTTGTCAATAAACGCGACACCTTTGCTTGATTAATGCGATTAAACCCCTTGTGCGTCAATAAATTAATTATTTCCTTTTGCGAGCTCAATTGCCTCTCATTGATAAGGGATTTCAATGTAGAAATAATGGTTGAATTATGATTAATATCATCCATATCACAAACACCTTTTTAACCAAATAAACATAAAAAATAAATATTAAAACCAGATACCTACAAAGATAAAGCAGGTTTATTAAACACAACCTGCGCAATCATTTACTGTTCGGCCATCTCCTTGACAAGTTGGGCAAACATATTGCTGAACACCGCTAAGCCCTCATTGATAACGTCATCACTGGCAGTGAGCGCGGGTAAAAAGCGAATAACATTACCGTAAAAACCACAAGCCAATAAAATTAACCCATGTTTAGCCGCATTGGCAATAATGGCCTGGGTTAATGCAGTATTAGGCTGCTCAGCATCGCCATCGACGATCAATTCTAAAGCGATCATCGCTCCGGCGTTTCTCACCTCTAAAATTAATTGCGGATATTCGTGTTTTAACAGCTCGAGTTGATGAGCAAATAGTGCACCTATTTGATTGGCGCGAGTGATAAGATCTTGCTCTTCAATCACCTCTAATACCGCCAATGCTGCCGCACAGGCCACAGGTGAGCCACCATATGTACCACCTAAGCCTCCCGGCAAAGGCGCGTCCATTACCTGACTTTTACCCACCACAGCCGCCAAAGGAAATCCACCGGCGATACCTTTAGCCATAGTGATCAAATCCGGCTCTACCCCAGAGTATTCGATGTTAAACATTTTACCCGTGCGGGCAAAACCCGATTGTATTTCATCGGCAATTAATACTATGCCATGTTGATCGCACAATGTGCGCAAAGCTTGTAAAAATTCACTAGGGGCACCATAGAATCCACCTTCCCCCTGCACCGGCTCGATAATAATGGCGGCAACATCACTCGGTGCTATATCGACTTTGAATATATTTTCCAAGGCTTTTAATGATGCGGCGACAGATATTCCGTGACAATCAATAGGGAACGGTGCATGAAAAATATCACCGGGAAAAGGGCCGAATAGATTTTTGTAAGGGGTAATTTTACCGGTTAAGGCCATGGCCAAGTTAGTGCGACCGTGAAAGCCACCGTTAAAGGCAATGACCCCGCGACGTCCGGTGTGGGCTCTAGCAATTTTAACGCAATTTTCCACTGCTTCTGCGCCGGTAGAAACAAAAATGGCTTTTTTATCTGAGTCTCCTGGCGCAATTTCAGTTAATTTTTCCGCCAGCTCAACCGCCACTTCGTAGGGGTTAACCATGACACAGGTATGACTAAATTTATCCACTTGCTCCTTCACCGCAGCCACCACTTTAGGATGGCTGTGACCAGTATTACAAACAGCGATACCCGTGCCAAAATCTATATACCTTTTGCCTTCGACATCCCATACTTCAGCGTTTACCGCTTTATCGACATACACCGGATAAACATTGCCTTGTCCACGGGCGATAACCCTTGTTTTTCTTGCTTGTAATTCTTGATTATTCATATCAACTACCTAATTTGTTTAACCTAGGATTTGGCTTTTTAACTAAATGCATCTGCTTTACAGTGCTAGACCACCCATACATAAATATTTAATTTCTAAATAGTCATCTAAACCATATTTAGATCCTTCACGACCATTTCCCGATTGTTTAACCCCACCAAATGGCGCTGCAGCATTCGAAATAATGCCCTCATTAATACCTATCATGCCAAAGGCTAATCCCTCGGCAACGCGCCAAATAGTACCTATATCCCGGGCATAAAAGTAAGCAGCTAAACCGTATTCGGTATCGTTAGCCATTGCTATCACACTCTGTTCATCGGCAAAGGCAATAATAGGTGACACTGGGCCAAATATTTCATTTCTGGCGATGGGCATATCATTGGTTACATTAGTTAAAATAGTCGGTTGATAAAAGCTTGAGCCCGCTGCGTGTTTATCGCCCCCCAAATGAATAGTTGCTCCAGCGGCAACTGATGCGCTAACTAACGACTCAACGTCATTAACCGCTTGCGCAGAAATCATCGGTCCTATGGTAACACCGTCATCTATGCCATTACCTAGGGTCAACTCAGCAACCGCTTGGGTGTATTTTTCGGTAAATTCAGCTAATACCCCTTGCTGTACAAAAATGCGGTTAGTACACACACATGTTTGCCCAGCATTGCGATATTTAGAAGCAATGGCGCCTTGTACCGCAGCGTCAATATCGGCGTCATCAAACACAATAAAAGGAGCATTGCCGCCTAATTCCATCGACACTTTTTTTACTGTCGTGGCACATTGTTGCAACAGGGCTTTGCCCACCGCAGTGGAGCCTGTAAAAGTAAATTTTGCCACATCGGGGTGTTGTGTTAATACTTTGCCCATGCCTCGTGAATCACTGCCAACCACTACATTGAATACGCCTGCTGGAATACCAGCTCGCTCGGCCAGTTCGGCCATAGCTAACGCTGATAAGGGCGTAGATTCCGACGGCCGAACTACAAAGGTACAACCTGCAGCCAGTGCAGCTGCGGCTTTTCTGGCGATCATTGCGTTGGGAAAATTCCAAGGGGTGATCGATGCAACTACCCCTACGGGTTGTTTGATCACCATGAGTTTTTTATCGCTGGCTGGTGCGGGGATGACATCGCCGTAGACCCGTTTGCCCTCTTCCGCAAACCATTCAATAAATGACGCACCATAGGCTATTTCACCTTTGGCTTCGGCTAGCGGTTTACCTTGCTCTAGGGTTAATATACAACCGAGATCGGCTTGGTGTTGGATCATTAAATTAAACCAATGACGCAATAATACCGCGCGCTCATTGGCTGATTTGCCTGACCATAAGGGCAAGGCAGCTTGCGCCGATTTAATGGCTAATTCAGTTTCCGCAATGCCGGCATTACTCACTTCGGTTATCTTCTCACCTGTAGCTGGGTTGGTTACCGCTATCTTCGTTTCACTGCTATGCCAACTGCCATTTATATATGAGAAATTTTTCAATAGTTGACTATCTTTTAAACCAAAATCACCTGATGTGTGCATATTTTTCTCCAACGAAATGCAATATTGCTATTGAATAACAAAAGTAGTTAAGGTTAAATACTAAACATTAAACCTTATGTTTTAAGTCCATAAAACTTTATTGGGTGACTAATGAACACTTCTATTATTCCAAAACCTATCACAGAATATGACTTGCGCTTGTTGCGTATTTTTGTCTCTGTGGTTGAACACGGTGGTTTTGCCGCAGCGGAGAATGCCCTAGGGATCACCCGCTCAACCATTAGTGTGCATATGTCTAATTTAGAAACGCGGATGAAACTGACTTTGTGTCTGCGCGGTCGCGGTGGTTTTTCCCTCACTGAAGATGGCCAAGCAGTATATCGGGCGGTGATTGCTTTGTTTAATTCCCTCAATGACTTTTCATTGCTGGTGGGTACCTTAGGTAAAGAACTCAGTGGTGAGTTAGTTATTTTATGTGCCGATCAATTGGATAGTTCAAAACAAAAAAAATTAGCCAAAGTGGTGAAAAAAATTCATGACAACTCACCGAATTTGCACATAGTGCTTGAAAATGACGCCATTGCCAATATCGAAAAAGCACTGCTCAACGACAAAGCTCACATTGGTTTGCTCCCTGAGTTTAAACGCATTGACGGTTTAAATTATCAAGCGTTGTTCGCCGAACCTATTTATTTGTGTTGCGCTAAACAGCATGTGTTTTTTGACCGCCTCGATGCCCAGATCAGCCCTGAACAATTGGCGAAAGCACCGGCGATCCATCCGGGCATAGACGTTGATAGTCAGGGGCGAGAACAATTAAAAAAGCTCAATTTATCGGCTAAGTCATATCAATTCGATACCCGTAAAACCATGATCCTGTCAGGGCGTTATTTGGGATATATGCCGCAGAGTTATATTCAGGCAGAATTAAATGCCGGTGATATTCGCATTATTCAACCCAGTAAATTAACTTACCAATTTAATTTATCACTGGTGTCTAAAAAGTTTCCGCGCGAGATCAAAAAGACTAAACTGCTTATTAATACTTTTAATCAAGTGTTTGCCAAGCCAAAGTAACACTTTATCTCAGTTATTATTCATAGGTAAATTGGGTTAGCACACTCTGTAATTCCGATGATACATTGCCCAATAATTGCGCTGATTCGGCACTGTGCACCGCGCTATCTAATGATTCTTCTGAGACCGTATTAATACTGACAAGTAATTGTTCAACTTGGTTTAATACCGTGGATTGTTCTGCGGCTGAATTGGCTATATCTGCCGCCATACTATCAATTTTAGCAACTGCTACGTCAATAGACTCCAACGAATCGCCTGCTGATTTAGCTTGTTTAACCGCCTCAACACCAACATTTCGACTGGTGGTCATCACCTTTACAGCTGCACTTGTGCCGCTGAGTAATTGTTCAATGGTCACTTGAATTTCATTAGTTGACGCTTGTGTGCGTTGCGCTAAAGTGCGCACCTCATCGGCGACAACCGCAAACCCCCGACCTTGCTCTCCGGCTCGCGCCGCTTCAATGGCAGCATTAAGAGCCAATAAGTTGGTTTGTTCGGCAATGGCCTTTATCACATCTAAGACATTAGACACACTGCTTGCATGTTGCTCTAGTTCAGTGACTTTGTTACTGGCGTCGTCGATTTGTTCGGCTAACCTATTAATTACCTCTACCGCTCGAGCCACTTCGGTTTTACCATCAGCAGCAGCAACAGAAGCTTGCTGACCAGCTTTTGCCGTATCGGCACTACTGTTGGCGACAACAAGTGACGCCGATGCCATCTGGGTAATAGCTGAAGCCACTTGTGCTGTATCTCGTTGTTGATTTTCAGCGCGATGTCGAGTCTCATTAACTACGTGCTTTAAATCTAATGCGGAGGTATTGACTGAATTAGCTGTGGTAGAAACTTGCCCCATAAAGCCAGCTAAACTATTTACCATGCGGTTTAAGGCCGCACCAAAACGGCCTACTTCATCTTTACCTGTTGAGGAAGATGCAACCGTTAATTGGCCACTGGCGACTGATTCAGTGAGTTGCACCATACCATTGAGGGGGATCAAAATTCTTTTGTTCACAATCCAGAAAATAAAGATCACCATGACTATGGTAATAATCGCCATAACCAAAATAAACAAGCCCAAATTGACACTGCCTTGATACAGCAACTCAACTTTTTGCTTTTTGTCATCAGCCACTACACGCATTAACTCTTCGTAAACGGGTTGCATTTTATCGGCTATATTTTGATACTCAATTGAATGTACTGCTTCGATAGCTAATGCTTGATTGACTGGGCCGTTTACAGTGTATTTGCCGTTACTATCGGCATACTTACCCTGCATGGCGTTATAAGCAATGTCTTCCGCTTTATAGACAGGTTTAGCCAGATCTATGGCTTGATCGCGCAATTGAAAAGCGCGATCAGGGAAGCCGAGATAGGTCATATAGGCACCGGCGGTTAATGTTTTACCGGAAGGCCATGGTCGTTTTCCCATGACCACATCAATCACCTCGTCGTACTGTTCACGGGCATTTTCATCGCCAGTCACTGCGTATTGACGAATTAACCGCACGGTAATTTCATTGACCATACGATAAAAAGACAACATATCAGCCGTTTCAGTTTGAATAGCACTGGCTTTATTTAATTCGGCTTGATTAGACAGTAAACGAGTGACCAGGAATGAATTAATGACTAGGAGTACAATTGTCGCTCCGACTAACGTTTGAAATAGTTTTTTTAATGTCATAGCAACCACCCTTAGTATGTTAACGTCAAACACACCACAAAAGCTGTCTAGTATTCCTTTGCCGGGAGATTAATAGGTGTGATTTCCCATTGATAAAACTAAATTAACTGCGGATAGATGGTATGAAAAGTACCAGTTTGCATCGCTGTATAGGTCCAGTTGTGGTGTTAAGTCCAGCGCATCTCATCGCCGCGTCATTAACACCGCCGCGTCATTAACACCATTGTTGTTAATGACGAGGTAGGTTTAGGTCAAAGGCAAGGATTGGTTGCGTATCAATACAGACATACCTCAACGCAGTGCATTAACACTATTAATCTAAACACCAGTTAACACTATTAATCACTGTTAAAACCATTGTTGTTAATGAAGAGGTAGGTTAAGGCCAAGGATTGGTTACGTATCAATACCGGCATACCTCAACGCAGTGCAGTAACACTATCAATCTAAACACCAGTTAACACTATTAATCACTGTTAAAACCATTGTTGTTAATGA
>JBELHO010000054.1:16127-17994 GCA_042091375.1 Thalassotalea sp.
TAACACTATCAATCTAAACACCAGTTAACACTATTAATCACTGTTAAAACCATTGATGTTAATGAAGAGGTAGGTTAAGGCCAAGGATTGGTTGCGTATCAATACCGGCATACCTCAACGCAGTGCAGTATCACTATCAATCTAAACACCAATTAACACTATTAATCACTGTTAATAATCACTGTTAAAACCATTGATGTTAATGACGAGGTAGGTTTAGGTCAAAGGCTTATTGCGTATCAATACCGGCATCTTCGAGCATTTGTTGCAATGGTGCTAATTGCTTAGCATATAAGCGCCAACGATCAACAGAGCGGGTGTAAATCGGTTGTCGAACTTGCGCAGCACTAGCAGTTGTTGACGCTTGGCTATTTTCGTAAAAGCGCAAACACTGCTCTTGCCAAGGAAGTTGGCAGAACTCAAGCAGCTTGACACTTTCACCTCTGAGATCAGCGATCACATCTTCATAGGGCAATGAATACATTACATTAGGCATGACCTGTTGCCAATGTTCCATGAGTTGGTGGTAAGCAATGTAATACTGCGCGAGATCGTTAAAATCATAAGAGAACGGATATGCGTCGCGAAATAGTTGCTTATAAATCGCGTAGCAAGCTGCCATAGGGTGGCGTTGCATATGAATAATTTTAGCTTGTGGCAAGGCTAAGTGTATTAAACCCGCATATAAGTAATTGAAGGGTAATTTATCAATAAAGCGATCTGTTTGCCCAGTTAAAGGCCGAGTACTTTGCAGGTAATTTTCGCCTAGTTTGGCAAAGTCTATGGTCGCACTTTGCGCAACACGTTGACGACGAGTTAACTTTTCAGCGCCAGCAACAGCGGTTAATTGACTCATTTCTCGACCAAAGTTATCTAGTTCACCGGCAGCGAAGACATCGCTATGACTGCTCAGAATACGTTCAACCAAGGTAGTACCAGTTCGTGGTAAACCCAAAATAAAAATCGGCTCGGCACTGGCATAACCCTGAATACCACGGGTAAACATTGATTGCTCATAGGTGTTTCTTATCGCATTGATAATATCTGTATCCGCAGATACCTGATAAGGCATCTGCTGGCGACGTAGCGCCGCGCCCTGCTGTAAATGGTGGAAAGATTGTTGGCTCTGATCGATATCGTCATACTCTTTTGCTAAGGCATAATTAATATTAATGCGCCCTTCCTTAGCTAGTGCTTGATTGGCCAATACGCCAGTCAATTGTTCAATGTGGTTGTTGCTGGTGGTTTGTTTCGACAACGACGAACGCATCCCTTGCGCTTCAAAATCTAATGGGTTAATGGCTAAACAATGATCAAGTGCCTCTATCGCTTGTTTGGTTTTACCGAGAAAACGCAACGCGGTGGCCAAGTTATAGTGTAATGCAGGATTATCTGGCGCAATAACTATCGCCTGCTGGTATTGTTGTAAGGCCTCGTTGTGTAAATCAACACCGGACAACAACATTGCGGTTTTATCAAAAATATCAATGGTATCAATATCTAATTTTTCAGGTATGGCTTGTAAATTGTTATTGGCTAAAGTCACTAATAAGCTGATTGCTTCAGTGGTTTTATTTAACGCAAATAAACAGTTGATGCGTTGCAGCATAACCCTTGGTTCATTGGGTTTTAACAGCAAGGCTCGCTCAGTTGAAAACAAACCAGCCTCTGGCTTTTTTAATGTTTGATGAATTTGTCCAGCGAGATACCAGCCAGCAAAATAACTGGGGTATTGACTATTAAGTAGTCGACAGGCAGCAATAGCCGTTTTAAAGTCTTTACCAGCCAATGCTTGTACCACAGTATTGTGGAGTTGACTTTGCGTTAATACATTCATCTCAATACTTTCATCTCAATAGATTGGTGT
>JBELHO010000054.1:18094-21516 GCA_042091375.1 Thalassotalea sp.
CAATACATTAGTGCATTTGAATACACTCTTCTCAATACTTTCATCTCAATAGATTGGTACATCTCAATAGATTCATCTCAATAGATTGGTACATCTCAATACATTCATTTCAATACATTAGTGTATTTAAATACTTTCGCTTTTATCGATCTAGCTAATTAGCATTAAGATCAGAGCAATTGACTGTTCATAAATTGACTGTACATAAATTAACTGTAAGTAAATTGACCAGGAATAAAACTCAGAGCTAGTTAAAGGTTATAGCTACTTTACTCTGCCTTATAGTCTACAGGCAATAGCAAACCAGTCTTGATCTAGCAACAAGGCATAAAGTCAATTTATTATGCGTAATCACACATACCAATGCCACATCGAAACCACTCATAATGAGTATTAGCGGTGCGATTTATAAAATAAAAAAAGCTGGGTTAAACCCAGCTTTTGCAACCTAAATCCAGCGAGCAATTAAAAGTTATACGAGGCTGATAAAGTGATGGTGCGCGGCGTAGTAATGAAATCTTTTTGACCAGTACCATAAAAGCCATAACTCGGATCGGAAGTCATGTACTCTTCCTTGTAAGTGGCTACAGTACCTTTTTCATTAGTAATATTTTTCGCGTACAAGGAGATAGTCCAATCTTCCATAATCAATGCTACTGAAGCACTGATCAAAGAAAATCCATCCAAAGTTTGCGCCCAGTTTTCATCAATATCAAGTATCGAATTTTCAACTTCTGATTGGTAATAGGCGCCAATGCGCGATACTAAGTACATATCAGCATTGATGTCTTTGGCATGGGTAATTGAAAAATTAACCGTGTGCTTGGCAGTGCCGGGCAATTGCGCACCATTTGTAGCTCGCAGTTCCGACTTACCTGAGGTATCCGGACTGGCATCGTGTAAAAACAGATCCGAGGTTAATTTAGCGTCGACGAAAGTGTAACCACCTGAGACGGTAATGTCTTCTGTCGCAGCCCAACTGAATTCTGACTCTAAGCCCTTAGTGACTGCACTATCGCCATTGGCCACTGCATAATATGCCCCTGATGGTGTTGCCACGTTGAGTTGTGGATCTTGCCAATCGACATAGAATAGCGACACAGTGTAGCGCAAATCGTTTTCAAAACCTTTTAAACCGAATTCATAATTGAGTACTGTGTCTTTAGCAAACTCATTCCACTCAGGATCATTAGGATAGTTGACATCTGGACGAACTGGCGCGGCATTAGTGCCTCCGCGACGATAGCCCTCTGACACTGTACCGTAGATCATTTGATCATCGTTTAACTTGTATGCGACGTTGGCTTTAAACAAGGTGTCACTGTCATCTTGCGCTGCATCAATGACTGGGTTAAATATATACCAAATAGGAAATGCGGTTTGTGAGGTAACATTTTGTTCATTGCTAAAATGGCGCGCACCTAAAGTCACATCAAGCTGATCAGAGACGTGATATGTAAATTCACCAAATAGTGCTTTATCAGTGAATTCTTTTTCATGGGTCCAATCAAAAGAAGAGTTAGTGCTCAGATCATAGAAATCACCTAAATAGCCGGGGTTGACACCTTCAGCAGCATTTCGCCATTCTGGAAATCCGCGAAGTTCAGTTTGTTGCGCGGCTGAACTTTCTTGATCCATATAGTAAGCACCGATGATCCAGTCATAGCTTTTGTTATCGCCATTTGAAGCTAAACGCAATTCTTGTACAAATGCTTCTTCGTGATTTTGACGTTCAGCGGCGTATGCTGGACGAGGAAAACTACCATAACCATACCATTGCAACCAGTTATTTGCGGCGAAGAAGCCGGTATTGTCACTGGTACCAACATAATCGCGATCATACATCGAAGTACTTGAACTCAAGGTAGCAAAACCTAAGTCGTATTCAATTTCTAAACTGGTAAACTCAGATTCATTTTCTGCTGGCTCTAATAATACCGCACCAATTTCAAGATCATCATAGAACTCGCCCCAGCCATCTGGACCTGATGTTTCTTGGCGACGACCGCCATACTTTCCGTCTTGACTCATGTAAGTCAATACCATTTGCAAGTCAT
Organism: Thalassotalea sp.; assembly: GCA_042091375.1. GTDB lineage: Bacteria > Pseudomonadota > Gammaproteobacteria > Enterobacterales > Alteromonadaceae > JBELHO01. The sequence continues at coordinate 20,152 of JBELHO010000054.1, forward strand.
CATTGGGTTTGTATAACGCTGAGGCCCGGGCATAATTCATTTCAACGGTATCAGCGTCTTTTACATTTTGGTAAATCGGCGCACCGTATACTTGATCTCCGCCTTCAGCTAATGGGATGTTATTGCTGTCGGTGGCATACACATTGGTGTAGTCGACCACCCCGTCATTATCAATCTTACCTATGTTAAAGCGCAATGCGATGCTATCAGAAACGGGTAAGTTAAACATACCGTTAAAGGCCATGTTATTACCGTCTGAACCATCAGTAGTACCGTATGAAAAATCTGCTTTGGCGGCAATATCAGAAGTATCTGGTTTGTTGAGAATGTAGCGAACAGTACCGCCAAGTGAACCTGAACCGTAAAGTGTACCTTGTGGACCACGCATCACTTCTACTCGTTCAATGTCCTTAAGGATAAAGTTGGCAAATATAGGTGTATCGCCAACATAAGTAGAAACAGTCGGATCTGATAGAAATGCCCTGTCGGTAGCCGCAGGGTTGACGTTCAAACCACGGATCATTATACCGTTGTTATTTTCCGCTAAACGCGCGCCATTATCTGGAACCGTTACCCCAGGCATTTCTCTGAGCAATTCTTGGGCGTCAATAATATTAGCTTCTTCTATTGCCTCGCCGCTAACAGCAGAAATATTAAAAGGGATTTCCTCAACTGCCTTAGTGCGACGAGTTGCCGTGACTTGGATAACTTCTAAACCACTGTTATTGGCTTTTTTCTCAACAGAGTCATTTTCTGCAGCTAGAACGCTGGTACTGGTAGAAAACAAAGCGGTGCTAATGGCCATTGTTATTATTGATTTATTAAACGCTGTATGTTTCATATTTGCTCTTCCACTTGATGATGATTTTTTAACCTTGTACCGAGGTTAAAACATGCATTAAGCTTTCACTAGTACCAGAACTAATCATTTAATAGGTCCAGTTGCAATTTTATCCAATAACACCTTGAATTGGAATGTTATGTTGTTTTGTTGCCAAACTATCGCAATGACAAAGTGCATAAAAAAGCTGTAATAGCTGCGATTAATGGCTATGGCAATAGCAATGCCAACAGCAATAGCATGCTATAAATTGCAGTTAATATTGTTATAGATTTTCTATTATCGATTTAAAATGTTCAATGTTAACTGCCTCTGTTAAATGTCACTTAATACCGTCAGAAAGGTATTTTTCAACTTGCTATTCAGCAATCAATTGCGTTGTACCCAACTACCGGTTGATTTTCTATCACTTAAACGGTTTGACAACATCACCTCGCCAGAAACGTACTAATAATAGATCAATAGTAAGCTCCATATACAATACAGCGCTTAGCGCTGAGCATTTAGTATTGAAACCTAGTGTC
>JBELHO010000054.1:21616-22722 GCA_042091375.1 Thalassotalea sp.
AAACCTAGTGTCGAAACCTAGTGTCGAAACCTAGTGTTGTACTCAAACAAACGATAAATTGCCAATGTAGGCGCAGTTGGTGCCATGCTGCTTTATTGATCTGGTACTAATCGGCTGTATCTTCACTGCTAAATTATTACAATACAAACATTAAAGCCCCTAGACATGAGCCACTGTGGTCATCAAGACATAATAGCCATAGCAATTGAATTAGAGGATGCTGTGCGATTAAATCACCTTATGTCGGGCAACAATTAGCATTACCTATTATTTCTTACTAGCAATTAACCAAGGTTTAGGTTGTTCGCTAAGATCATCAGCCTATTGATTCATGGTTTTTTGCTAAAGCTACAATGCACTAAACTAACAAACTGTTTAGCAAGTCAATAAACACAAGCAGCATACCATTCTGGCTCCATAAAAAACTGACAACTGGCTCCTTTCTACACTGCATATCTTTGCTAGTTTTTAATTGCCTATTGATGAAAAATCGTCCAAAACACAAACAAAATAGGATGTTTATCAATGTTAAAGGTGCGTCATTACTAATTTTCGATACAAACACAAGTCACGAGTGTTCGAAATAGAGAGGGAAAACAAATTAAGTAATGTTTTATGTATTTATCCAACTGATATAACAATTAAAGGATAGCAAATGAAACTAAATAAAATACCACTGTTCAGCCTTTTAGCACTTACTGCTGGTGCAGTAAATGCAGACACTATTTTTACTGACGACTTTCAAGATGGCAATATTAATGGTTGGGCATCTTCAGGCAATGGCAGTGCAACTGCCAGTGCCTACAATGGCAATTATTCCTTGCGCGTCAATAGAACGAAGTCAGCAACGGCCAATATTTCAACTCTTGGTTATAACAATGTCAATGTCTATGTTGATTTAGCCGCATATTCATTAGAGCGCACAGATATGTGTTACGCAGAGGCATCAACCAATGGGGGGGCAAGCTGGTCGACCTTAGTCAGTATCGCCAACGGCAATGACAACTCGAGTTTTTATTCATATAACGGCCCTGTGGCTAATGCCGATAACAATGCCGATTTTCAGTTGCGGGTTCGCTCTGCAGGCAATCGCAATAACGATTATT
>JBELHO010000055.1:0-22615 GCA_042091375.1 Thalassotalea sp.
TAAACCTTTATTTTTAATAAAAGATTCTACTAATAACATCAACGCTGGTAATGTTAAAATACTTGCTTTGAATGAAATTAAAGTGTTTTGCACATTCAACAGAAGATTAGGCAAGAGATAGTCATTTACATAAACTTATTTAATTTTGGAGTTCGATTTATCATAAATGGTCCAATCTTGCCTGTAGTCTTGTTCTTCAGGCCATATAACAACTGCAATAAGACGACTGTCACGCCCCATTAAATCAATTGGTATATGATTTTCATTATCATAAGTTTCAGTAACAATACGCTCTGGGTTTACTCCCATTTTGATTAATAAGTTATACACTGTAACAATGCGTTTTAACGATAGCTTTTTATTGTAGTCGTCACTTCCTTCTACACTTGTGTCACCAATAAGTATGACGTCAATTTTTGGGTTTTGCTGCATAAAGCTTGCTACTTTGTTTACATGCTCTATTTCAAGACCGTCAAGCGTGTATTTATCAAATTCAAAGTCAACCACCAAATGTGTTACTTTTGGCCGTGAAATTATATCTGCGCAACCAACATTATTGGTGCTCGCACCAGCAATAGTATTTTTACAATCATCTCGAACCGCAATAACACCATCATAATCAAGATCGGTAAGATCATTTGTTTGCTTAACGTTTGAGTATATGATTGGTTCAGTAGCACAAGCTGTTAACAATAAAATCAACGATATTATACTTATAAATTTATTCATAACTTACCCTTTATTGTCACTTTGAGATTCGTCGATGAGTGCATGTGTTTTTTTCGCCTGAACAGATTGATTCTCGTCAAATTGTTCAGACACTTGATGTTGACTTCCGCTGTTGTTACTTTCTAGCTGCCAAGCTTGAGGCGTATCAACACGAAGTGCGGCAATTAATCTGCCTGTTGCATTAATTAAACGGTAACTAGATTTACGCTCATCAAAGGCGGCATTGATATAGTTTTTTCTTGCTACAAAAAGTTCAACTTTAGAGTCTAATACATCTAATAAAGATCTTTTACCCAAGTTAAATTGTTGACGATAGCCAGCTTCCGCTTCAGTGGCGAAATCGACATTTTTCATGTAGAAGCTTTTCTGTTTACCAATAAATCGATAAGCGTTCCAGGCAAGAGTGGTTCCTTCAATAACTTGCCGGTGAGTATTGTTTTTGATCGCAATAGCTTCCTCTTTTCGCCACGCAGCGGCTTCTGTTTTTGCCGTTGTTCTCCCTCCGCTATAGAGATCATAACTCATGGTAAGCATGACGCGAGCATCATCATCAGGGCCTTCATAACCACCAACATTTTCGTTATCATTAACATCGAGTTGTAGCTTAAACTTAGGCCAATAACCAGACTTCTCACGTTCAACTTGTTTATCGGCAGCATTAATATCCATAATAGCTGCGCCAATTTCTGGATGCTTATTGCTAGCCTCATCTAGGGCTTCAGCCAAGGTCTTTGGGACAAATACTGTGTCTGCCTTAGGCACATGCAGATCATTAGGGAAGCTGCCAACCAAGTCATAATATTGAGCTTTTAAATCAAATTGATTGTTTTTAGCAGCAAAAAGAGCCGATTGCGATGTTGCTAACCTCGCCTGAACTTGCGCAACATCAGCTGCGCTACTTAGCCCTTTTGCTTGACGAGATTGAATATCATTTAAGACTTTTTTATGATCCGCAACATTTCGCTGAGACAAGCTTGTGGTTTCAACCGCTTTTAAATAATCTAAATAGACTTCTGCTACTTCTAAACTTAAATTTTCTGCTTCTGAAAGTAATGCTTGTTTATCTGCACGCATCTCATAGTCAAGTCGGGCAACTTCTGCACTGGTTTTAAATCCCTCAAAGAGTGATTGGGTAATGCGTAAACCCAACTCACGGCGTGTTAACTCGGTATCTGTTTCAACACCACTGTTATAACTAACATTCTCATAACCTATGCCAGCATATAAACTTACTTGAGGTAGGTAGTCACTAAAAGCCCCCCGTTTATCTCTGTGTTTAGCTTCAAATCGTGCGTAATTTTCAATTAATCGAGGATTTTTTAATAAAGCCTCGGCAACTGATTGTTCTAATGTTAATGCCTCTGATGGCATAGCAAACATTAGCATTGATAAAGTGATCAGTTTTCGCATTTCATATCCTTTTTTATGGCTCTCTCATTGCATTCGCTTTAGCACGAAGCAATGGCTTCAACCAGTATTGTAAAACAGTTTTTTTTCCCGTTAAAATATCAACACTGGCTTGCATACCTGAAATAATAGGTTGGCTAGCCAGAATGTTTTTATCAGTTTTAATGTGAGCTTCATAATAGGGAGTGCCATCTTCTAACTGTTGCACATCAGCGCCTACATAAACGACATCACCGGCTAAGCCACCGTAAATGACAAAATCATAAGCAGTAAACTTAACTTTTGCTCGCATACCGACCCGAATAAAACCAATGTCTTTAGGGGCTATTCGGGTTTCAATAATTAACTTGTCATCTCTGGGCACAATCTCCATAATCGCTTGACCAGGTTCAATTACCGCACCAATAGAACGGACCATGATATTTTTAACCGTACCATCTACTGGTGATCTGATTTGTGCTTTATTAACTCGGTCAGATAAACTTTTAATACTTTCGTTAATTTTAGCCAAGGCGTTTCGAGACTCTCCTAACTCAGCTCTAGCAGAGGCGATGAAATCAAAGGCAATATTACGTTGCTCTTCAATAGCTTGTTGTTTAGCAGCAGTAAATTGTAACATTGATGCATTACTTCGGTTAATATCACCTTGAAGTGTGACTTCTTCACGTTGTAACTTGATCAACTCTAACTCCCCCACAGCACCCATTTTAAATACATCAGCCGTCATTTTAACTTCTTTTTTAATCAGGTCTAATCGTAATTTTAACGAAGCAATATTGGCTTTTTGTTCGTTAATGGCTTGCTGTTGTTGCTCTATTGTTCTTTCTGTTTGCTTGGTCATAGAGATTAATTGAGCCATGCGGGCATTATAAGTCCGGTTTGTTTGCAATGTTAATACATCACTTAATCCTTTTACTGAAAATTGTTGGAGGTTTATCAATATCGTTTTATCACTGTCGTCATCAATATCAATACTTGCTAATTCATGTTCAAGTCGGTAAATAGTAGCCTTCAAAGTCGCTTGTTCATGATGAGATTCAGCCAAAGCAGCTGCAAACCGTGTTTCATCAACGTACACTAATGCTTGACCTTGCTCTACTGGCTGACCTTCTTTTACTAAAATAGCTTTCAATGTACCACCATCGAGGTTTTCTACCGATTGAATAGCCTGTGCTGGTACCACTTTACCCTCTCCCACAATCACTTCATCAAGGGGCGCAAAAACTGCCCAGACAATGACAGATACGATCAAAAACAGCACCCAATTTACCAATCGTTGTGCTTTTTTGGCAGCGCGTTGTTGATTTATAAAAAGTGAAGTCATCAATTATTATCCTGCTTTGTCGTCATTTTAATTGATCGTAATCGACTGTGCTGGGGAGAAAATAACTGATTTGGGGGAACTATATTCACAACACAACCTTTATCAAGGACGACAATTTTGTCACATAACTTAAGTAATGATGGTTGGTGACTGGCAATAAACATAGATGTGTTTTGTATGTGTTTTAGGGTATTTATAAGATGTTTTTGGGAGTATTCATCCATAGCGCTGGTTGGCTCATCCAAAAATAATAACTTAGGCTTTCTCAATAATGCACGGGCAATAGCAACGGCTTGTCTTTGGCCCCCCGATAAATTTCGGCCAAATTCTCCCACACTACTTTCAAGCCCCAACTCTAATCGGTCAATAAATTGGTTCACACCACTTTGCTCTAACACCTGGGCTAATTCAGCAGGTTTAATGTTCTTCTGGCTCTCGGTAATGTTATCTATGACTGTACCATAAAATAAACTAGGAGATTGTCCAACCCAAGCTGAAGCATGGCGAATAGTACTTATAGACCATTGTCTCGCTTCAATATCATCATAAAATATTTGTCCTTGTGTAGCTTGATATTGGCCAGCAATTAAGGCCAGTAAACTTGATTTACCACTACCAGCCTTGCCATATAAACCTATTTTTTCACCAGCCTTAACACTTAAGCTAATGTCTTTTAAAACAGCAAGTTGGCTATCAGGGTAATTAAAAGATAAATTAGTTACGGTGACTTTTCCGGAAATCGTTATTTGTGAAGCTAATGCGTTAGGTTGCGCTTCTTGTGGCAACGCTAATATTTCTTTTACTGATTCAATGGCTGTCAATGTTTGCTTATATTTCAAAATAAGTGATGAAAGTTGATTAATGGCATTACCTGCTCTCCCACTTATCATCACTATCGCAATTAATGCTCCCATGCTTATATTGGCTGCTTGAATTTGATACACACCCGTAATAATAAGACCAATAGTGGTAAATTGTTGCATACTCATCACGGTATGCGATAACGTGTTTGCTGTTTCTCTCGATTTATTCTGCCAATCTGCCAGTTGAGCAATGGTTTGCTCCCACAAACCTTGTGCCTTACCTTCGCTATTAGCTTGTTTCAACTCAATAATTTGATTTAAAAATTCAACTAAGTAGGCTTGACGTTGGCTTGCATACTTGGATGACTCTTCAACACTTTCACTTAACGAGCGCTGTAGAATCAAACCACTAACAATAATGACTGTTATTGCGAGCAGTGGTATGAATACCATAGGCCCGCCTAACCAAAAAATTAGAAGTAAAAACAATAATGTAAAGGGTAAATCAATGGCAGAAACTAAGGTAGCTGAGGTGATAAATTCCCTAACACTATCAAATTCTTGTACATGCTTAGCATAAGCACCCGCCGACAGAGGTCGATTTTCCAGACGCATTCCCATAATTTTACTAAACAGGTTCGATGAAACTTTAACATCAATCTGCCTACCAGCGGCATCAGCAAGTTTTGTTCTAGCTTGCTTTAATAACCAATCAAAAACAACAGCAATGAAAGCTCCAACAGCAAGCACCCAAAGCGTATCTATTGCTGCATTGGGTACAACACGATCATAAACATTCATGGTAAACAAAGGTATGACAACCGCTAATAGGTTTACCGCTAATGAGCCAATTAATAAAGATCGATAAAAAGGTCTTACTTCATTGAGGATTGGCCTGATCCAGCTAGGTATTTTATGGTGCAGAGATATACTTCGTTGATCTAACACCTGATCATGAATAACAAGCCAACTTTGCTTAAGGGTGAGTTGATTCCAATGCGCTATTGATAAGCTTTGTTTTTTCAAATTATCATCAATAAACATGATATTTTGTTGGCTGTCTTGAAATATAAAAATCAACTTACCTGATTCATTCAGGGCAATGGCTGGTAATTGCATCTCAGCGGGTTTAACACTCTGAAGCGAACAATGTAAACCAGCTTTCTGAGCTATTGCCTCAATATGTAAGGCTTCTAAATTTTTACTTGGCATCCCCGCAGATAAGTGATCAACATTAACTTTAAGAGATAAATGCTGTGCTGCGGCATTGATCACTTTTATAGTGTTTGCTAACGATAACTCTTCTATTATCATTTAACTAACCTAACTTGTTTGAAATGAAACGTTTTCGCTAACATTGTTTAATATTCCAAACTGTCATGAACGACAGTATCTAGGCTATTATGGCTAATAGTTGTTGGTGTTAAAGAGGCATTTTCGCTAATATGTTGAGCAAAACTATCAGCTTTATCAATATCTTGATTACTTAAAATATCTTGTAACTTGTTAACCATTAAGTTATTTAATTCATTGTTATCGTTTGCCTGCAGCGGCTGCACAAATGCTCCTGAGGTAATAACAGAAACCGCTGGCGTTCCCACAGTAATATCAATTTCCTCAACGACCCCTGTTTTAACCTCACCATCAAGCTCGGCAAGTGGCGTCAAGGTTAATGTTGTGATTGCATCAGCCGTTAAACCACTGACTTCAAGCGATGCAAGCTCAGCCTCAGAGACTAACCAGTTATCACCATTAGCACTACCCACATTAAAGGTAACACCCACAGGAATTGATGATATTTCAACAAAGCTTTGCTCTGCTGGTGCTGGATTTCTCTCTTCAATAGCCAGGTTAAGTGACACATTATCTCCCGTCACTGTTACCACATCACCAACAGTTAACCACAGCGGCGCATCTGGCTCTGCTGCTAAAATAATTTCAAAGTTAACCTGCTGCTCAACACTTATATCACTCTGTCGGTTGCCATTTACTATGGCAAAATCGACTGTTGACAGTGCAACAGTCATATCAAACTGACCGAAAGCCTGGCCACCGGGGTTAAATGATAATGACTCTATTTGCGTTTCATTGAGCAGTAATATTGCCTCATACCCACCGGCACCATTGGCAACAAAAGTAGTTGAATTACCATTGGACTTGATCGTAGCAATGTTTTCAATATCAGAGAGTGCTGAAGGATCTGAACTAGCCTCTATCGTTACTCTAACTTGAATTTTTTCGCTACCTACAACATCCAAATTAATGGCGCCTATGTCTAAATCAATTTGTTCATCTTCATCACCGATGTAATTACTTTCTGGTTGACGATAAAAATCTAGGCCATCGGCAATAGGCATAACCCCAACAATAAAGCTTGACTCAGAAGTCACAAATACCCCGGGCTCCTCATCTTTTGTAATTGCTTGTAGCGTTAATCTTACATCTCCTGCGTAATCTGGCGGCGGTAAAAAAACTAATGAATCAAGCTTATCTGCTTCTACACTCCAGCTGTAGCTTGGTTGGCCATTAAAAGTCCCTCCGTCAACACCATTATTCGTTGCATAAACAAAACCTGAGCCATCATCATAACCAATACTAGCCCCTTCTGGGATACCCAAAAGGCTCAACGACATGTACTCGGAACCGTCTTGGTCAATTAAGCTAGCAGAAAGTGCAGATAAATCTATTTCACTATCTTCATCACCTTCAATGTAAGGCGTAGTCAGATCGGCAAAATCAGTGACGGCCTCAACATCAAGTGTGATTGAACTAGAAAACGCTTGCTCATCATTCACCTCACCTGTGCTAATAATCGCTGTATCACTAATAAAGCCACTAAAATCAACAGTGATTATGTCTTCACCTGATAAATGCTGAGGAGGGTTTATACCCAGTTCAACAAGGGCAGCTTGCAATTGACTTGAAGTATTGCCAGTAAATTGCCATGTGCTCCCCCCTTGCAACTGAAAGAGACCAGAGGGATCAATTAATGACGCGCCTGCAGGTAGTGTAACAACTAAATTTTTAGACACATCATCGCCACTAACAATTTGTTCTACGCCACCAGTACTCGCAGTCAAATCATTGTCAGTAAAAACAAATGAAAGGTCTATTGAGCCTGTTGAATCCTCATAAATAAAGTCATTGGCTGTCTCTGCCGTAACCTCATCGACCACAGGCGTGACATCTATTGACAGACTCTGACTATCATCAATAAGTGTATCGCCACTTAGCGTATCTGTGGCTATTATTCTTATCGGAATGTTTAAAATGCCTGCAAAATTGTCACCAGCAGAGCTAATTGATAACGTACTCAGTGCGTCTTGGTCAAAAACATACTCCTTGCGGGTAAAACCATTATTGTAATGAATAACTTTTACCCCTGGACCTGAGATAACAACACCCGCAGGAAGGTCAGCAGTGAGTATTCTGAAGCTAATTAAGTCGTTGCCGTCACCGGCAATGTTGCTGTTTAAGTGACCCGAAGTTGAAATAGCTTGGTCTTCTACTGCATCGATAACTGTGTTTTGTAATACAGACACAGGACTTGCTTCACTGATTGGTGCACCTGCAGTAAAATCGACCTCAAAGCTAGTGTTAACCATTTCCTTGTCAGTATATATGCCATCGGCATCAAGTACCCTACCAGAGACCTCAATAGTCACCGGGCCACCAGTGGCGTTTTCACTAACAATCGTCACCCCTGCTAGCAGATCTACTTGATCCTCAACAAGGGTGTTACTGGTCAAACTTGCACTTATCGGGATACGCCAATTGCCCTCGCCATCAGGTAATGCGCCGTTAGGATGAAAAACATACCAGCCAGTAATATCTGGCATGGTTAACACAATATATTGCAGTACTTCTGAACCATCGGTATCACCATCAGAAAAATTAACTTTCCCTGTTAAATCAATCGCTTCACCATTACTAGTGAGCACACCAGGAACACTATTTATTACGGTTGTAATATCAACATCAGCCCTAACATAAACCTGTACCGTAGAGCTGAGCACTGTAGGTAATGAATCACCTTGTGGAGAAGTATCAACAACGGTGTAGTCAAGACTCACATCAAAGTTACCACTAGCATCTTTAGGCGCAATAACACCAATACGACCACTCGCTAACAAGCTAGCTAAGGTTGGTGATGAGGCATCGAGCAAAGTTGATAACGCTAAACTGCCAGTAAAAGCATACTCCTGGCCATCAAGGGTTAATCTACTGCCAGCTGCAAGGCCAGTAATTGTAACTTCAGTAATTTCCTCGCTACCATCAAGATCAGCGTCAAGTGAGGGGGTAAGGTCAAGAATAGTCACTTGATCCTCAATACCTTCAACGTTGGTCATTAATGTAGCGGGGGTTTGATCAATAACCGGTGATATGGTGATATCTACAGATAATTCGAATCGTTCGGTGTTTCCAAGTGGGTCGGTAACTATCATCGCTAAACCTACTTGGGTTAAGCCACTGAAATCTTCAGTGGGCCTGACACTCAAGGTTTGTAAATCACTGGCAGAAACAGCATATACTGGAGAGTTATTAATCACCTCAACTACATCAAGGTTTACTTCATTACCCAAGTTATCAACAAAGATTAAATTATCAGGAAGAGAGGTTACCAATAAATTAATTTCTTCTGAGCCATCTATATCGCCACTTTGAATTAAAAAGTCTAAGGGGATATCTTGATCTTCATCGAATGAGCTTGTGTTACTGATAGTGAAGGTGGTGTCATCATATTGCCAATGAGTACCAACATCTACAGCGGGTTGATCAACTAAACCTGCAAGATACACAGTAAACACTTTTTCTGATGTTTCAAATGCGCTACCTGAAACAGGCACACCATCGACGATCGACTCCGTTGCTACAGCTTTTACACCAATATTAAAGGTACCATCGGGATTATCAGGTCCCAATGTGAATGAACTAATATCTTGTTGCGGTATAATTTCAATTAGGCTGTTATCAACATCTTCGGCTAATACAGACCACACATTTCCACCCAAATCAGTAATTACTGCTCCCCCCAGTGGGTTAATAGACCAATCACTATTTGGCAAACTAATGAGATAACTCAAGGTTTCAGAGCCATCAAGATCTGTCAGTGATGCGCTGATAACCCCATTCAAATTAATAGGATTGTCTTCAATACTATTTACTTTTTTTACGGTAAAATCATCGACAGGATCGGCAACTGGTTGAACATACACAGTTATTAACTTTGCCTCTCGCTCTATCGTGTCGTTATTATCATTCTCGGTAGCAATCGCAATCACTTCAAAGGTGAGAACACCCGCAAAATTTTCAGGCGATGTTGCCTGTAAAGTATCAAGTTGAGCTTGGGTAAGAATATCTAGTTCCTCAACTTGCGTCGCTGAGCCATCATTTACAGTCAGGGTTAAATTTTCATCGATGTTTTCTATACGGTAGGTCAACTGCTCTGAACTATCTGTATCAAATAACTCTGCTGTTAAGTTGATCATAACTGGCGCGCCATCTTCTACGATCGAATCATCAAATCCATCGTTATAATCATATGTAGACAAAGTGTTATTCCAAACTGGCAAATCGGCCACTGAATTGATAGTGATCTCTTTACTATTTTCAACGACAACTTTTTCAGTATCATCACTGTTGTTTACTTGAACTTGAACAGTCAAGCTAACTATCTGACTTGGAATTGCATCTGAGGTGTTTAGCGCTGGCGTAAAGGTCAGAGTGCCATTGGCAATGGCTGCACCGTCTGGAAAAAGAAGACTACCTGATGAAACAATCAGTTGTGATCTCGATAAGATATAATAACCACCCACCTCCGGCAAAGCTTCAACGTTGCCGGCAGCGTTAGTAAACACTAAATCGCCACCATTTAAATCGGCAATATTAATGCGCAATTCATTAATGTATTCGCCTTCATCAGCATCACCTAGGCCGGCAGCAAAAATTAAATTAAGTGCATCATCTTCATTGGTTGTGAGGGGTGCAAAAATAACCCCACCTTCACTGTCCTTGATGGTAACGACAATACTCTCTGTCGCTATATCGCCATCAGCGTCTGTAATTTCATACACAAAAGCGGCATCATCAAATGAAGGTAAGGTCGATGAGTATTTTTCTGTAGTAAAGGTAATAATACCGTCGCTAGTAAAAGTTGCAGAGCCATAACTCACACTGGGCGACTGAGAAGTATCTATAAGCGTAATGGTGTCACCGACAAAATAATCGCTACCTAAGTAGGTAATTTTAGATAAACTAGCGCCATCAGCCCCTCCTTGCTGATCATCAAAAATATCTAATGTGCCTGTTTGCCCCTCAATAATAGTAATTGCTTGAGGATCTGCATCGGGTATATCATCAACCACGGTAACGCTGACCGTTTGCGCTGAGGACTTATCACCATCGCTGTCAACAGCTTGCACTTGAAAATTAATAATTAAGTCGTTGGTACCAGCAGCGTCAGGGTGATCAATGGCTTGCCGCTGAATATATTCAAAACTACCATCGGCATTAAATTTAATACGAAACACTTCTTGGTTGTTATCATCAGCCTTAGCAATAAACCAGCCTTTACCGTTAGCCGTGCTGTTAAGGGTAACGTTTACACCATCTCTGGTCGTAATACCTGAGAGGCTGAAGCTATCTGCCAGGGTTAGCGAGACAATATCATCACTGCCCGGTGTAAGGGTAATATTGCCACTAGTTTTGATTTTATCTTTACTCAGTAACTCATGCTCATCTACGCTATTATCTGCCGATGCTGGTGAAGGTAAGCTTGGATTCAGGCCGTCATCAACATTCACTTGCATAACATCAACAAACTGACTGCCATCTTGGTCGATTAACACGACAGGCACAGCAACCGAAAGCATACTGTCTTGAATTCCTAAATGATCAATGGCTTCTCGTATGGTCACACTAATAGCAATACTGGTACTTTGCTCTGGATCAAGTGATAGATCGCTAGGTAATTTAATACGAAATACTTGAGTACCGTCACTGAGTTGGCCATATAATTTACCGGCACCAACATTTAACCAAGTAATCGCTTCACCATTGTGAGTAATAGCTTGGCCATTGGCATCAAGTACAGGGTCACCGTCACTTACATCATAATCTATATCAACAATGCGATCTGAATTTGCAGTGATATTAATTTGCCCTAGAGCTATATTTGTTAAGGTACTGCCAACTACTCGGGGAATTTCAGTGACGGATAAATCAGGCGTGGTAATAATGGCCTCACCATCATCAAGTACTCGGATATTTAATGATTGATTAACCACATCGCCATCAAAATCCGATAACTCTATAGCAATGTTGACATCTTCGCTCACACTTTGATCAAAGGCCCGATAAAGGGTAAACACATAAGGTTCATTTAAAGTATCATCACTGTCACTAAAATTACTGGTCAGTGCTACTTTAAAGACTGGATCTGCAATATCTCCGGTATGAGCAATGAGAATTTTATCGGGTCTACCATCATTGGCTTGCAGTTCATATTGAATGGCAATACCATCGCTGGTTAATTGAGGTTGCTGGTTTATGTCAGAAAAGAACACACTGGTTAATTGATCAGAGCCAATAAACGACGACAAGCTACCTGTTGCCTCAACTGGAGTACTGGCAGTCAAATCATTTTCACTTACCGTAACCCCAGAAACATCTTCAATATAAGGGTTATCACCATCAAGAGAAGTAAATAATAAATCTCCTGAGGCAACTGCAGTTCCGTCCAAATCAAGTGCTTCTACAATAATTGGAAAGGTAATACTGTCACTGTAAATATTATCAAGGGGACCTTGTTGGAACACCTCGGCTGTGGCAATTAAATTACGGCCATCTTCAACAGCACTAAGCTCTATAGAGAATATTAATTGGCCATTAGCCTCAGCAAAAATCTGTTTATTATCAAGTGATGTACTATAACTAAGAGAAAAACCATCAGAAGTTAACCCAAGTCCATCAAAGGCATTAATGGTCTCACTGTTAAATATAACACTATCCGCTACAAGAGAATCAGAACCCGCTGAAATGTTAATATCGACACTGTTAATTGATGTTTTATTATAGTCGGGTTCAATGGACTCAACCTTGATATCATTCACGAAACCTGCATCGCCATCAATAATAGTAAAGGTGGCGGTAGCATCATTAACACTTCCATCTTGGTCAATAGCTTGATAAGTCAGTTCAAAACTAGGATCTATGGTATTGTCAATATCACCATCAGCAATTAACTGCCAAGCACCCAATGCATTTACGGTTAACTGTCCATAGCCAGAATTAAAAGTAACTTCCCCCCCTGCTGGAATAGTATAAATACTGCCAGCAAAGGTAACCTGTGTGACAACAAGTGGCCCCTCAATAGTAAAATCATTACCAAGTAGAGAACCCTGATGAGTTTGTGCTTCTTCAAGGCTGTAATCGTCATCAAACAAAAAGGGCGGTGTATCAAAAATTTTAATTGTTATTGGTAATTGCACTGTTTCGGAAGTAGTATCTGTATCAACTTGGGTGGCTTCAACAATAACCTCTGTGAGTAAAAACTCACTGTCTATAGGCTCATCAAAGGCTAAATAGGTTGTTACCGTTAATTCGGTTCCAACCAAAGTAACCTCCATAGCTAACGCTTCTGGCAATGCTAATTGGTATACTTGTAAGCTCAATTGATCAGGTGAAACATCAACTCTTACTGGGTTTGTCAGCGAGGTTAAACTAGCCAGAGCTGTTTGCATGGTCGCCAGCGTTAAGCTTGCATTATCAATATCAAGTAATGAACTAGCAGAAGTTGAATCTGACACATCAAGCACTAATTCATAGAGCACTTGCTGTTGAATAATATCCAGATCAGGCATCTCATCGCTGGCAAAATTACCTGCATTGTCAGTGACTGAAGCGGTTAAGTTCCATACACTGTTTGCTGGCAAAGAAGTTATATCGATGTTATCAACTAACCAAACACCCGAAGAAACGACAGAGCCAAATAGTTGAATTCGAGCGTCTTCAACATCATTAATACTGGATACTAAGTCTAGGGTAACAATATTACCCACTTCTGCATCGGTTGTACCAGAAAGTGACGTTAATAATCCGGCTCTGAAATCCGCAACATTAAAACCACTGCTGGTATCAATATCAATAAAGGCCTGGGTATCAATTGTTGCAGTGTCATTATTTGTTGCTGTATTTCCAGCAAGATCGGTAACACTAACATTAGCTGTGACTATGCCTTGTGCCCAAGTCGATAAATCTTGAGCAGGTATTGACCAACTGCCATCACTAGTAACAGTCGTGTCGGTGACAATTTCATTACCGTCACTATCAGATAGGGTTACCTGAATGGGTTGATTGACTTCGACAAACGTCGTTTGACCAGAAATAACAACACCAGTTAATTCGCTTGAATCAAGGTATTGATCATCGCCAGAATCGATCTGCACCGTAATTAATGCTTGCGTATCTTTACCTGAGTTTGTTTGCGCTGTGGCCTCGTTACCTGATAAATCGACGGTACTTGCAAGGTAGGTTAACGTACCATCCGATAGCGAAGATAGATCTGCGGCTACAATTTGCCACTGAGCACTATTAACGGTTGCTGAAAATTCCAGCTCAAGGGTCCCATCACTAACGAGCACCGTCACTGTCTGACCGTCTTCAACGGACTCAACAGTGCCAAAAATTAATGTACTAAGACTCTCTTGTGCATTAATAATATTATCTGTACCGGTATCAACTTCAATAGTAATTGTTGCCTCAGTATCTTTTGCTGCGGTCGTTGAAGCAGTTGCAATATTACCAGCTAAATCAGAAGCACTGACATCAACAGTAAAAGCCCCTTGTGCTAATGACGATAAATCGAGATTATCAAGTTGCCAACCATTGCTGATATTAACCGCGGTAAATTCACTAGTAGCGCCATCGGCATCAGTAATAATTATGTTAACTTGTCGACCATTTTCAATGTTGGCAGTTTCACCATAAAGTGAAACTGAATTTTGTTCAATCGCATTGATTAGCTGGTCAGCATCATCAATAACAACCGTGATGCTTGCTTGCGTATCTTTAAGGTTGGATAAAAAAGCACTGGCAGAGTTTTGATAAATATCCTCACTGGTGGCTTCAATCGACAACAAGCCATCAACTAGGTTAGATAGATCTAAATTGTTAATTTGCCATTGACCTGAATTAACTTGAGTACTTGCCTGCACAGTATTGTTTAATGAATCAGTAATCATCAACAAAACTGCTTGGTTATCCTCTATATCTGTGGCGGTACCTGAAATTGTAACATTACTGACTTCTGCAGCATTCAACAAAAGATTAGCAATATCGGGAGTGATAGTAAGTTCTGCCACGACATTTTTATTTACCTGCTCACTCGCCTGAGCCAAATTACCAACACTGTTTGTAACGCTTGCAGTTCCCGTAACAGCACCGTCAACTAGGCTAGAGACATCAATGTCACTTAAATTCCAGCTGTTATTGTTAACCAATGCTGTAAAGACTAACTCGTTACTTGCGCTGTCAATCAAGACAACCTCAACCTCGGCGCCATCTTCTACATTGCTGGTAGTACCACTAATATCAACCTGAGTTGACTCAACAAAATTAATGGTATCATCCGCTAATGTGTCAATATCAATGGTAATAGCTACTGGTTCAGTATTTTTTATAGCACTGTTAGTATTGGTTGCGGGGTTCCCCTCCCTATCGATACTTGATACTTCAAAAGTTAACAAGCCATCCGCTAAACTCGATAAGTCAGCCGCACGAATAATGTAGCTACTTGCCTCAACAGCGGTATTAAAGGTTAGTTGTAAACCGTTGATATCAGTGACAATCACTTCAACAGGATTGCCTGCTTCAATATCATTTGCAACCCCAACGATAACAACAGCGTTACTTTCTTGAGTATTGATAACGCCGTCACCCCCTGTTAATGGAATAACAGAAATGGATGATAAGGTATCAATGAAAGTATCTGTTTCACCGACGGCGATATTGCCAGCAATATCACTGGCAGTAACACTAATCAATAATGGCCCTTCAGCAAACAAAGAAAAATCTAAACTAGCAACACGCCATTCATTGGCTTGAACCAAGGTATTGTAGGTTTGACTAACACCAATTGAATCAGTCACAGTGATCAGTGCAGGCTGACCAACTTCAATTTCTACAGCGTTTAAAATGAGGTCAACATGGGTTATTTCATCACCATTAATAACGCCATCACCTAAACCGTCAGTTCGAATTGAAATTTCAGCTTGACTGTCTTTTATGGTGGTATTATCACTCGCCTCTGCAAGATTACAGTTTAAGTCTTCGGCATGAGCCGTGGCTGTTAATTGGCCATCACTCAGTTGCGACAAGTCAACATTGTCTAATCGCCACTGTCCATTATTGACTGTGGTTTGAAATGCTACTGTGTCACCGTTAATGTCTGATACAACAATCGATACTGTTTGTCCGTCTTCAATATCAGTGACGTTACCAAAAATACTGGTTGATTTAGCTTCTTCAGCAGACAAGAGGCTATCATCGCCCGAGTCAATATTAATGGTAATTAATGCTAATGTATCTTTTTCGTAGGTAGTTTGCGCCGAAGCTGGGTTACCGTCAAAGTCAACAACGTCGGCTGTTATCATCAAGGTGCCATCAACCAGTGCAGAAATATCAGGTGCTTTTAAACTCCAAGTGCCGTTGTTGGCGTTCACCACGAAACTGAGCTGAGTACCATTACTATCGGTTATCGTGATTGAGACAGGCACTGCATCATCAACATCGAACACAAAACCGTAAAGATCTATAATCTCTAGGTTATCAACACACCTTTCAACGATGTTAATATCTATCTTTGCAAGCGTGTTTATCAGAGAGCTCTCTGAGGCTGTTGCTGGGTTTCCAGCTAAATCTGAAGCTTGTGCAGTTATTGTCAGTGAACCATCAGATAACGAGGAGAGGTCTACGTCGTTTATCTCCCATAGGTTATTAGCCACTAGCGTATTAACAACTAGCTGCTGCCCATTACTGTCAGTAAACCTGATGTTGACATTTTGACCATTTTCTATTTCATTGGTTGTGCCAGAAAAGTTGCTTTGAAAAATTTCAAATTGATTGATAACTTGATCTGGCTGATCAATGGTAATAAAAGCTTTAGTGTCTTTGTCAAACTGTGTTTCAGCTATAGCCTTATTACAACTTAAATCTTCGACCTCAGCCATCACTGCAATATTGCCATCTTTTAATGTAGAAATGTCTACATTTTCTAACACCCAGACTTGATTAACTACCTGTGCTGTAAAGTGTAAAGATGAGCCACTTATATCAACTAAGGTAACAGTAACAGTTTGACCATTTTCGACATCGTCAACAGTTCCCTTAATAGTTGTGTTGCTTGATTCGAGCTTGTTAATGACCTGATCTTGCCCAGTTTCAACTTCAATAGTCAGCGCGGCAAAATCATCAATATCAGCCAAATCGTATTTTTCAGATACTGTTGCCACATTGCCAGCATTATCTGTCACAGAGACAGTCGCGTTAAACTTCCCTTCAAAAAATACTGATAATTCGTCTACCTCAATACGCCACTGTCCATTTTCTACTATCGTGGTATAGCTCAATGAGTTGCCTTGGCTGTCAATCAATTGCAGGCTGACTTGATTGGCATCTTCAACATCAAATACTTCACCACTGAATAAATACCCTTGGCTGTTATCACTACACGAGGCTGAAAAGTTGAGTGTTATATCAGCTAATTTATCATGCTCAACTACATCATCGGCACTGGCTACATTACAATGTAAATCTTCAACAGTTGCTGTGGCTGTTAATTGACCATTATCGAGAGAAGACAAATCGACACTCTCAACTCGCCATTCACCGTTTAGCACTGGTGCATTGATAGTTACCTGATTGTTGTTTTCATCTTGAATAACAACAGTAACCACTTGATTATCTTCCACGCCTGGGGCTGTGCCTGAAATAGTCGCAGTATTGTCTTCTGTGCTATTCAACACTTCATCACTGGTCTTTTCTATGGTAATAGTTATTTCAGCAAAACTGTCTAATTCAAAAGTACGGCTATTAATAGCTGTATTACCGGCTAAATCGGTACTTTGCACGGTAACTAAAAGTTCCCCATCAACAAAAATACTGGTGTCTAGATTCGTTAACAGGTATCGGCCATTATCAATGACAACCGATTCAGTTAACTCATTTCCCAACTCATCAGATACTATAACAGTGACTGTTTGGCCGTCTTCAATGTCAGTAACCACTCCTGATAACGAGAAAACTTCACCGTTTGGTGTACATAAACTTGTAACGTCGATATCAATAAAAGCTAATTTATCGTGGGCAACCACATCTGCAGCACTTGCAATATTACAATGCAAATCTTCAACAGTTGCTGTCGCTGTCAATTGACCATTATCCAGAGAAGATAAATCGACACCCTCAATTCGCCATTCACCGTTTAGCACTGGAGCATTGATAGTTACCTGATTGTTATTCTCATCTTGAATAACAACAGTAACCACTTGATTATCTTCCACACCTGAGGCTGTGCCTGAAATGGTAACAGTGTTGTCTTCTGAACCGTTAAGTACCTCATCATTGGTCTTTTCTATGTTAATGGTTATTTGAGCGAACGTATCAAGTTCAAATGAAGTCACATTATTAATGGCTGGGTTGCCGGGGATATCAATACTTTCGACTGTAACAGTAAGCTCACCATCCTTAAATATTTGGGTGTCTATGCGGGCTAAAAGGTATTGGCCATCGTTGATAATAACGTCTTCTACCCACTCGTTGCCTAATGTATCAGTTACTGTGACGGTAACAGTCTGACCATCTTCAATATCAATAACCGATCCAACTAAACTGAATGTTTCACCTTGCATAGTGCAAGTACTAGTTACTTCAAGGTTAAGTTCTGCAATAGTATCTTTGACACTAGTATCAGAGGAAGGTGAAGCAATAACGCCTTCACCAGTTGTAAATACGGTTGCTGTTATCAAGCCTTCACTAAAGTCAGTGATGTTAATATCATCAACACGAAATTTTTCATTGTTAACAGTTGCTGTTAACAATAATTCATTATCGTCAATGTCTATTAGTGAAATAGTTAAAACATAACCATTGGGTAGATCTTCAGCCTCACCAATAACACTAAATGACGGTACTTCAAAACGATTCAAAAATTCATCGCCGCCATCAATAATGGTAATTGATAACTGGCTTAATACTGGGTTGTTACCTGATTGGCTATTGGTATCAGCCATATAGTCAATTTCACTCTCATTTGCCGCTTCAGTATCAAACCCCGATTTAGCAATGAGTTCTTCATTAACATTTTGTATAATTTGATAAAAATAATTCAATCCTTCAGCGCTATTTTCATTAACAACACTAGAAGTAAAGTTTTGAGCTTGTTTTTGAGACGACACGCCCTCCGTCAGGAATTGTTGAGACTGAGCTAAACTAAGTAATATATTGTCAGGGATATTAATTAAAGAACCGTCAAGTTCGGCATAAGCTTGCTGGTTTGTAAACAAAACATCATTAACACTTAAATTCATTTGTGGAACATTCAACGACGCTAAGGTCAGTAAATCTTGCGGGTTAGCTAACGTCCAACTGCCGTCTTTGGCAACCAGCCAGGTGTCAGAACCGACTGTTATAATTAACGCTATTTGTTGTAATTCCATAGATATTTCCATTCTTTTCGTGACCAACATAAAACCGTTTGCAAGTAAACAGTATAACTTATACACAGTGGTAACTAACCAACTAACTTATCAAAAAGAAGTGACTAAGCCTGAGTTTATTATATGATGCTTAACGTGCTTTTTAAAATACATCAAGGTTATTGATAATCATATTTTTTATGCATTAAATCATGCTACACATTGAATGAATAAAGCAACTACTAAAGGTAAAGATTTCGCTTTTTATTGCTTGTGTTGCGTTTATTACTTGCGGTTCAAGGCAAAAGTAATAAACACTGGTCATCAACTCTCGGTTACTAACATTATGATCGAAACAATTTAGGAGCACTTCATGTTAGAAATGGCTTTAATATACCTAGCCGCTGCCCTTATTGCGGTGCCTATTGCTAAGCGTTTGGGGCTTGGCTCTGTACTTGGTTACTTACTGGCGGGCATATTAATTGGTCCCTATTTATTAGGACTAGTTGGCGATCAAACTGATGTCATGCATTTTGCTGAATTTGGTGTGGTTATGATGTTATTTTTAGTCGGTTTAGAGCTGCAACCGTCACGCTTATGGAAGCTAAGACATTCTATCTTGGGCCTTGGTGGCTTACAGGTGTTATTAACCACGTTACTTATCTTTATGGTCTGTTATCACTTTTTTACTTTACCGTGGCAAAGTGCATTAACAATTGGGTTAATGTTAGCACTCTCTTCCACAGCAATTGTATTGCAAACTTTAAATGAAAAAGGCTGGATAAAACAAGAGGCTGGGCAAAATGCCTTTTCTGTTTTGTTATTTCAAGATATTGCCATTATTCCAATTTTAGCCTTACTGCCCTTGCTAGCGTTTAGTGATAATATTGTCATTAACGACTCGCATACTAACTTGATTAACCACCTACCCATACTGCAACAAACCCTCATATCAGTTGCTGTTATTGCTGCTATTATTATTGCCGGTAAATACATATCTACCCCATTATTTCGCTATATCGCCGACACACGGTTACCTGAATTATTTACTGTTTTCGCCTTATTTTTGGTTATTGTTATTGCCGTTGTCATGCAAAAAATTGGCTTATCTCCGGCGCTAGGTACTTTTTTAGCAGGTGTGGTCATGGCTGAAAGTGAATTTAGGCATGAGCTTGAAGTTGATATAGAGCCCTTTAAAGGCTTGTTGCTTGGCCTTTTTTTTATTACCGTTGGTGCGTCTATTGATTTTCCTTTGTTGTTGGAAGAATTTTCATTAATTACCCTACTGGTATTGTCGCTTATCATCATAAAAGCCTCAGTTTTATACGTTTTATCAAAGATGTTTAACTTACAAAAAAAACAACAGCTTTTGTTTACGCTGGCATTAGCTCAAGGGGGGGAGTTTGCTTTTGTGATATTAACACTGACCAGCAGCTTACAAATATTAACCCCTGAACAAAACAATATAACCACCTTAGTGGTGGCTATATCAATGTTAATGGCCCCCGTACTTTTAATATGCTATGAAAAAATAGTTAACCGTGTCTCTAGTCAAGTTCCTGATTTTGACAAGCCAGAAGATATCGAAGCAGCAAAAAATGTTATTATTGCGGGGTATGGTCGTTTTGGACAAATTATTGGCCGTTTATTAAATGCTCAGGGCTATCACTTATCAATTCTAGATCACAGCCCCAGTCAGATAAGTATGCTGAAAAAATTTGGTAATAAAATTTTTTATGGTGATGCGGCACGCAAAGACTTACTTGATGCATCTGGTGCGCAACAAGCGCAATTATTGGTACTAGCGATTGATGATGCTGATAAAATTATTGAAATAGCACAATTAGCCCAAAAATATTATCCAAACCTAAAGCTAGTAGCTCGCGCAATTGATCGTCATCATGCCTATCAATTAATGCGTATTGGTGTAACCAGTATTAAAAGAGAAACCTTTGAGTCTGCCCTAAGTTTAGGTGTAGAGGCGCTTAAATTATTGGGCAATAGTCAAAAAGATGCCGAACGTGCAGGACAGCTATTTTCTGCTCATGACATAGAATCAATGAATTTACTCTCTGAATTGTGGGGTGACGAACACAACTATGGTATTGCAGTGAAACAACGTTCTGAGCTATTAAAAGAGGTGTTAGTAAAAGATAAAGCAGATCAAACTAGCATTAAAGCCTGCGAATTAACGAGCACAAATCATCAATAATACATTAGCTTGATTAGCTCGGTTAAGGTGCCTCGCACTTGACAATGTTTTCAAATATATTTACCAAAGCCTTAGGAATAAGGCTTTGGTAAATATTAGGTAATTATAAATTCATACATCAATGAAAAAAACTATTAAAGCCAAGTTCAATATTTAATCACCGTCATCTTCTCTTGCGACATATCATGCATGGTATAGGCTATTCCACCTGTGTTATAACCAGAGTGCCTGCGGCCTGCAAAAGGCATCCAGTCAACGCGAAAAGCGCTATGATCATTAACCATAACCGCTGAGGCATCAAGTTGACGCACTGTTTTCATCGCAATATCAATATTTTTAGTAAATATTGACGCTTGAAAAGCAAAATCAAGGGCGTTGGCTTGCTTGATAGCTTGCTCAATACTTTTATAACTGTAAACACAAACCACAGGACCAAAAACTTCTGAATGTGATACTTTTACATTGGCAGGCGGATCAAGTAATACGGTTGGTGCATAAGTACTATCGCTTAAGCGCTTACCTCCGGTTAACAATATGGCTCCAGCGTCAATGGCTTCGTTAACCCAGGCTTCAACACGGTCGACTTCAGCCGGCCTAATCAATGGTCCACATTCTGTGAATTCGTCAATGGCATTACCAACAATGAGTTTAGCAGCACCCTCTGCCAATTTTTCTGCAATTAATTTAGCCTGTTTTTGTGGAGCAAAAATTCTTTGCACTGAAACACACACTTGCCCTGAATGATAAAAACCACCTTTGAGTAAGCTAGGTATCATCGTCTCTATATCAGCAGTTTCATCGACAATCACTGGTGCAACACCACCATGCTCTAGTGCACATCGCGTACCCGGGGCTAATTTTGATCTGAGCATCCAGCCAATTTTACCTGAACCTATGAAGCTAAAAAATCCTACGCGCGGATCAGTTACCATTTGCTCAGTACTGGGGATATCGCATATCACAAGACGACACCAGTCTTTGGGTAGGCCCGCTTCATGTAAAATATCAACAAACACTTTACAAGATAAAGGCGTATCACGAGCTGGCTTGACTAACACAGGGCAACCTGTCGCCACTGCCGGAGCAACTTGATGAACAATGAGATTAAGTGGGTGATTAAAGGCTGATACAGCAACTACCACACCAATGGGCTCTTTCGTGGTAAAAGCTACTCTGCCAGCACCTGCAGCAGTTAGGTCCATGGGAATTTGACGACCAGTCAGGTTCGCTATTTCTTTTGCGCATAAGCCGACACCATCAATCGCTCTAGCAACTTCAACTCGAGCATCAACTAGCGGCTTACCGCCTTCATTAGCAATAAGAAAGGCTAATTCATCTTGGCGAGTAGTCATGATTGAAGCTGTTTTTGTTAAAATATTGATCCGTTGGTGAGCGGCAAGCCAGTGCTGTTGATCCTTAAATAATCGCTGAGCAGTGGTTAAATAAG
>JBELHO010000056.1:0-22358 GCA_042091375.1 Thalassotalea sp.
ATTATTTTCACTGTCGCACGATAAATTATTTTCACTGTCGCACGATAAATTATTTGCACTGGTATTAACAAAAGGTGGCCCCCATTTTCGGGTATCATCACCTTGCTCTGGCTGCTCAATTTTAATCACTTGCGCGCCTAAATCTGCCAATAATTGTGAGGCCCAAGGTCCGGCTAAAATTCGACTTAGGTCCAATACTTTTATTTGATCCAATGCACCAGCCATTGCTATATCCTAGGTCATTTGTGATAAGTGTGCTTTACGTGCTCAATATTTTATCATGGATACCAGTTAGCCAAGAAGTTTATGCGTCACTTTTATAATTAATATACCTAAGTACAGATCGACAGCTGTTCGCCTTTGATTATAGTGCAATTAATTACCACCAATAAAATGATGTAATTTTAAGATCAAAAGTATTTTTTTTTGGTAAAAAATCACTGATATAGCCAAAAAATACTAGTTATGATCAAAATATTATTAGATTTTCTTAATAAACCCATTAGAATGGACAGCCAATGTGGCTAATGTAAACCATCATTTAATGTTTACCACGCAACAGAAATAGTCGTTTGATGTATCGCTAGCAAGCCATGGCATGCAATACCCCTAACAAACATTTTTTGAGAACAATAGGAAAGTTATGCAAGTAATTATTTATGACGATGCTAAAGGTGTTGCTGATAATGCCGCTGAATGGGTAACCACTTTACTGAAAGAGAAAAAAAATCCAGTCTTAGGTTTAGCAACCGGCAGTACTCCTATTAGTTTATACCGGGTATTAGTACAGCAATATCAAGCAGGACAAACCAGCTTTGCCAATGCAACCACCTTTAATCTGGATGAATATTTTGATATTGCCGACGAAAATCCACAGAGTTACCGAAGCTTTATGCAACAACATTTGTTCGATCATGTTGACATAGACCAAAACAAAACGTTTTTACCCAATTGCAAAAGCGGGCAAAATCCGCGCGAACAAGGTATTGCTTACGAAAACGCAATATCACAAGCAGGCGGTATTGATCTTCAAATTTTAGGTATAGGTGCCAATGGTCATATAGGTTTTAATGAGCCTTCTTCAAGTTTAGCTTCCAGAACCCGCATCAAAACCCTTACTCAGCAAACCTTAACTGATAATAGCCGGTTATTTGCAGCCGATGAAGTACAGCCAACGTTAGCGATGACTATGGGGATCGCTACCATTATGGATGCCCGTTATGTATTGCTCATGGCAACCGGTAAAAACAAGGCACAAGCAGTTAAAAGTATGATCACTGGCTCAGTGTCTGCCCATTGCCCTGCTTCTATTTTGCAAATGCATGAAAACGCGATTATTTTATTGGATAAAGAGGCGGCTTCTGCTATTGACGACCAACAGTATTGCGCTTGGGCAGATCAACAGAATAGAAAATTGAATAATCAATTTGGTCTATATCATAATTTTTGACAAGTTAGACAATAGTATTGCCCATCAATCAATGGGCTAGACTTTACACTTTTATTAAGGGGATCATCCAGATCCTCGTTCAATAAGGGTAAAGTCTAACACATGTCTGTAGTCGCAGGATCTCACTGTGTCTACCTCGTCAAACTTCCCCGAAGTTAACATCTCTATCGCCAATTCAGCCATTTCTACTATCGGTTGTTTAATCGTAGTGATCTGCGGCCAGACTGTGGTTGCCAATTGAATATCGTCAAAACCAACCACAGCCAATTGCTGTGGTACCTCAATTTGCATCGAGTGTGCCTTGGAAATTGCCGCAGCAGCCATATCATCGTTACTGGCAAAAATAGCCGTCGGTGGCGTCGGCAAAGACAGTAATTGCTCAGTGGCCACTAAACCTGATTTATAAGTAAAATTGCCTTGCACAATATACTCTGGTGAAATAGTCATTTGATTTGATCGAAAGGCATCTAAAAACCCTTGATAGCGCAACCGACTAACGCCCTGATTTGCATCGCCGATGATGTGACCAATATACTGATGACCGTCCTTAATTAGTCGCTCTGTCATTTCAAAAGCGGCTTGATAGTCATCCATGCATACATAGGGAGAAATATTCAAATTTTGATCGGGTGAAATTCTAACAAAGGGTATACCTGCCTCCTTTAATGTGGCAATGATGCGACCTTGGTCACACACCGGTGGCAACAAAATCAAACCGTCAACTTGCGTGACTTCAATTAATTCCCGTACCGAATTAACACTGCTTTCAATATCGTCTCCAGACTCATCAACAACCAAATGATAACCCTTAGCACGACAGCTTTTTAAAGCGCCCAACAAAAATTGGCTAACATAAGAGGTACTAGGGTTATTATAAACTAAGCCAAGAAAAAATGATTTTGATCCGGCCAAGCGACGAGCTGAGACATTGGGTCGATAATTCAGTTTTTGTGCAGCCTGCAGCACAACTTCTCTGGTTTTACTACTGACCTTGTCGTCATTACTTAACACCCGCGATACAGTCATCATTGACACACCTGAGTATGTCGCGACATCCTTGATCCTAGCTCTTTTCGCATTATTCATCATTACCTCTGGCATAAAACCATTGTAGAATATCGTTTTTTTATCATTAAAAAGCTGCCAATATTGCTATTGACAGCTTTAGCTATCGACAATAGCTTTTGTGGTTCAATTAAAAGCTACCGCGAATACCAATGTTGTATCGTGCTCCAAATGCCTGAGCACTGTATAACTGGTTATCAAAACGCCCGGTTTGACGCAAAGTCGACTCGGTTAGGTTTAACCCCTCCAAGAAAATAATTGCCTGTGGGGATATTTGATAACTGATATTAGCATCGAGCTGGCCATATGATTCAGTAAATACCGGCTCATCCGGTGCACGCAACTGATCAGTAGACGCTAAAAAGTCATCTCTCCAGTTGTACGCTAGACGCACCTGTAAACCATCTTTTTCATAAAAACCAACAAGGTTTGCCGAGTCGCTTAATCCTATTAGCGCAGTTTGTTCTTCAACACTATTTACGTCGTAAGTCACATCACCATCAACAAAGGTGGCGTTAGCCTGTAATCCAAAGCCTGTTTCGCCGAATAAATGCTGTAACGCAACTTCAACACCGTTAACTGAAGCTGAATCTTTATTGACTGGAGTCGTAATTAACCAATCAATTTCAGGGGCATTATTTACTGCAGTACCATCACATACTGGGTTGTTTGTGCCGTTAACTGGACATTGTCCATCACCACTGCCAACGTCGCCTTGACTGGGATCGGTATAAGCTACCCCGTCTGCATTATAGAGTTTGCCCGAAGTGGTATCATTTGAAATATAGTTATCTACCCATTTTTTGAAATATCCCAATGATGCATAGCTACCCTGATCGTAGTACCACTCAAAAGACAAATCGAAGTTAGTCGACACATAAGGTTCTAAATTCGAATTACCTTGATAAGCTAAATAAGGTCCAGCAGGTCGTGAATTAGCAATACTTACCGCAGGTCTTAGGGCAGTTAGGTCATTTCGGGTTAAACTGCGACCCAGTGATAAACGCGTCACTATATCATCAGTGACTTCTAAACTCAGATCTAGGTTTGGTAAGAAGTACGCATAATCGCCTTCCAATTCGGTGGTACCATATACTGGCTCAGCAGCATATTGTGGTCTTAGTTCGGTTAAACTTTCATAACGCAAAGCATAAGGCGTCACTTGTGAAGTACTGCCTACCACCTCGGTTTTTTCATAGCGCATACCAAACACTACAGCCAGCGGCATATTGGCAAGTTCTAGATCAAAATCTGCTTTAGCGTAAGCCGACATGGTTGTTTCATTGATCTGATTGTAGACTTCAGGATTCCATGTTAAGCCACCAACACCTGCTTCAGCGTCAGCAATTAATGCTTTAACGTCAAATTCATAGAAATATGGGAATAGTGAATTACTGCCGCTAAAATCACTACCGACACTGCCGCGATCAACCAAAGTCAAATCATCAGCAGAAGGGTTCCAACCACGCCCTACTGTGGTCATATTCATTCGCCACGTGGTATCGTATTGAAAATCGATATAACCAACACCATAACTCACTGCAGATAAAGCACTGCCACCATCATTGACCCAAACAAAATCCAATTTGTATTGATCTATGGTATTTTCAACTTCATTACCGCGACCGATAATTAAATTACCACCCACTAATGAAGCGTCATATGGACTAAGACCTGAATCACTACCGTCATACAAATAATGAATATTGCCATTAAAACCAGGGCCTGCCCAAGATCCTTCGCTGTTTAAAATAGGCAGATCAGAGCCGTCGACATAATCCAAGGTAAACTGCCCTGCATAACATACTTCATAAGCCCAACAAGCAAAGTCAGCGTTGGTTAATAACAGAGAATTTTCGGAAATATCGCCGTCGGGTTGTGCATGCGAACTCGAGCTATGGGCGTCAAAACTCATCGACAAAGTATCATTGATCTGCCATTCAAATTTAATACCTAGCGAGTCATTTTCGGTTTCAACTTCATCGTAGTAACCAATAAAATCTGTACCGCCAGCACCGTTGACAATACTGGCAATAGTGCCATTTTCATCGGTAGCCCCGGCAACCCAGTTGCCGATCCAGTGTGCGGTTTGAAAACGCTCTACCGTAGAGCTGTAATCTGATGAAAAATAATCTAGGGTGAATTCCATGTCATCGTTGGGCTGGTATTGCAACACAACTTGCGCATTAGTGCGTTTGCGCTCATGGTTAGAGATATCCATATTGTAATTTTGCGGCAACCAAATAGAGGTGTTATCACCTGTCATTGCAGAGACATCAATAGTTCCGCCGGCACCGCCACAATCAGGGCTAAATGGTGTGTTATAACCCAACTCACAATTACCCGCCGTTTGTCTTAACCAACCATCAGAAGCAATTATCTGTTGCGAGCTGTCTCGCTCCGATACCGAATAAGCTAATAGCGCACCAAATTTGCCATCCAAAAAAGTATTGCTGATCATCCCAGAAATTTCTGGTGTCACGCTGTCACCCTTGTCTACCGAAGTATCGGCGATACCCTTTACCGTATAAGCAGATTTAAAACCATCAAAATCAAATGGTTTTGCCGTTTCAATATTCACTGTTGCGCCAATGCCTCCAGAAGCTACAGCCGCATCAGCAGTTTTATATACTTGCACACCACTTACCGATTCAGAGGCAATTTGCTCGAAGTTAAAACTGCGATTTTGGGTACCACCGGCACCTTCTTGTTTTGGAGAGTCAGCAAAAGGCATTGATCGACCGTTTAAGGTAACCAAGTTAAAGCTTGGTCCAAACCCACGCACGGTGATCTGGTTACCTTCATTGTTTTTTCTATCAATTGACACCCCACTTACCCGTTGTAATGATTCTGCTAAGTTGGTATCAGGAAATTTACCAATATCTTCAGAACTGATGGCATCAACGACGCCACTGGCATTTCTTTTAATATCGGCTGCTTGAATAACTGACGAACGTATGCCCTTGACTTCGATGACTTCGACTTCGTCAGATACACCCACTGAGTCAGCGGCCATTAAACTATATGATGCTGAGCTTAGTATTGATGCTATGGTCAACGACAATATATTTGCTTTAGGTCGCATAAAATTATTGCTTTTCATGTATCCCCCTCAGGATGATGTCAAATATTAATTTTTATTGTTTTAGCAAGCGATAAATCCAGTCAATCAACAGTAACAAATCAACTAATGTTAACGCTATCATTTTGTTGTTTAAAAAACAAGCTAGCACCGAAAATAAATAAGATCAATATATTTTTTAAAGTTATTTACTATATTTGTCTGCTAAAAATTAAACAATAAACCAGCCACTTGTTTTTACCAACGACAAGTAGAAATCATAACTTACTAATATTATTATTTAATTTATTGAAAATAAATATCCTCATATTATTCAGTTGACATTGTGATGAGAGAAGAACATTATGATAGCGCTAACAGTTAATATTGATTAAGATTGAGCCATGACCAAAAAATTATATCTAATTAGTACGACTATTTTATTGCTTATGGCTTGCCGATCAGGTGCAAATAGCCAACATCAGGTGTTGTCTCAACCCTCTGATAAACTTGTCACTACCACAGGAAAATTTACCCCTCCTGAAGATAAATTGCTGTTATTTATAGGACAAGATTCAGATACCATTAGTGATTACATCAAGGCCATTCCTGAGGATAACATTGAAGGAGTTACCCTTTATAGCCAATTAAAGCATGCCGATCCAAGTAAAACCCTTAAAGCAATTTTCAGCCCTAATGCTTGGCAATCTGGTGGCATGGATTTTAATAAAACCTTAGCGCAAGCGCCGCAAGCAGCCCTTGCTGTAGGCTTAGCTATCGATACCTGCAACCAAGATGATCACCAAGTAAATATCAGCAAAGGTAAGTATGATAAAACCATTGCGGTGATGGTAGAACATTTTAAATCACTCGCACCGAGAAAGGTATTTTTGCGCATTGGTTATGAATTTGACGGACCATGGAATTGTTATTCGCCTGAGCATTACCGCTCAGCCTTTCAAACAATTGCCGGTGCCATAAAAATGCGCGGTGCAGATAATATTGCTACTGTATGGCAGTCTGCCGCTTGGCCAGACAGTTACGGCAACAGTATTTATGATACCGGGTTAGCAAACCACTTAGCGCGTTGGTACCCAGGTGATGAATTCGTAGACTGGATCAGTACTTCAGTTTTTTATCGCGATTTATCACAGTGGAACTACCCCCCACCAAGAACACCCGATCAGGGTCAGCAAGCAATTTTAGCTTTTGCCCGCAGCCATAAAAAACCAGTAATGATCGCTGAGTCGGCACCGCAAGGTTATAGAATTGGCCAATTAAGCCAAAGTGTGATCCAAGAAAATAATCCAAAAGCCGTCACCGCAGAGCAGATATGGCAAAATTGGTACCAGCCTTATTTCGATTTTATCTACAGTAACAATGACATTATCAGGGCAGTAGCCTATATAAATACCCATTGGGACACTCAAGCGATGTGGCAATGTCAACCGGGTATTGCCGCCGGCCAACCGGGTTGTCAACAAGGCAACTGGGGAGATACGCGGGTGCAAGCAAATGAGTTGATAAAAAAACGTTGGCTAGGTGAAATTACCGATAGTAAAAAGTGGATCCAAAGCGGACTTTATTGAAATGAATTTAAATGATGTAATGAACTACAATGAATAAAATAACCAATCCTATTTTAAAAGGCTTTAATCCCGATCCGAGTATCATTCGCGTTGAAGATGATTACTATATTGTTACTTCTACTTTTGAATGGTTCCCAGGCTGTCAAATACATCACTCCAAAGATTTAAAAAATTGGCAACTGATCAGCAGGCCATTAGACAGAGTATCGCAATTAGATCTCAAGGGCGTCCCCGACTCTTGTGGCGTTTGGGCACCCTGTCTGAGTTATCATCGCGGTACGTATTACTTACTGTATTCCAATGTCAAAAGTTTTGCTGGCGAATGGAAAGATACCCCGAATTATTTAGTGACCGCCAACAACATCGAAGGACCTTGGTCCGAGCCAACCTTTGTTAACGCCAGCGGCTTTGATGCCTCTTTGTTTCACGATGATGATGGCAAGTCGTATATTGTCAACATGCTAGTAGATCATCGCCATGGCAAGTTCTTCGCAGGTATCATATTACAACAATACGATATAGATAAAAAAACCCTGGTGGGGAAAATTGATCATATTTTTTCAGGCTCAGCGCATGGCAAAACCGAAGGACCACATCTTTACAAGCGCAATGGGTTTTATTATTTGATCACCGCAGAAGGTGGCACTGGATATGGACATTGCTTAACTATAGCAAGAGCTAAATCAATCACAGGTCCCTATGAAATTCATCCAGAAAACCCTGTTTTCACCGCAAAATATCAACCAGACAATTATCTGCAAAAAACTGGCCATGGCGATATTATCGAAACGCAACACGGTGAATGGTATGCAGTATATCTAGCCAGTAGACCACTGACGACTTGTGGCCGATGTATTTTGGGGCGAGAAACGGCCATTGAAAAAGTCCGATGGGCAGAAGATGACTGGTTATATCTCGACGGTGGCGGTCAATTGCCTCGCCGAGAAGTTGCCGCCCCTGATCTACCTGGGCATCAATTTGCCCCATCGACCAATCGGTTAACTTTTGATTCAGCTGAAATTGATATTAACTTTCAAGCCCTCAGGGTACCGCTCACCTCAGATTGGGTAAATCAAACCGATCGCCCCGGCTTTTTAAGGCTGTATGGACGGCAGTCACTGAGTTCATGCTTTACCCAAAGTTTGCTTGGCAGACGCATTCAGGCTCATCACAGTACGGTTGAAACTTGCCTTGAATTTAATCCCAAAAACTTTCAACAAATGGCTGGGCTTGTCTGTTACTACAACACCGGTCATTATTATTATTTACATATTTCCGGGGATGAATTTGGCAGCTACTCAGGGAGAAAATTTTTAACCGTGTTAGCCTGCGATGATCACCAAACTAGTTCAGTGCTGCATAGCCCAATTGAGGTCACCAATAGCCAAAAAATCTATCTCAAAGCTGAAGTTAATCACAGTACCTTAGAATTCTCCTATGCCTTAACTCAAGATGCTTGGCAGAAAATCGATAGCAGATTAGATGCCAGCATATTATCTGATGACTATGTTGAACATCCAGAAAGACATTTCCACCCCTGCTTCACCGGTGCTTTTTATGCTTTAGCTTGTCAAGATATCAGTGGACAACATATCGCCGCAGACTTTGAATACTTTAGTTACAGTGAACATCATGACTGATCATAAAATAGACATTGGCAAATATGCCGAACACTTTTGGCGTGATGGTTTTATTCATATAGACAATTTTTTTGCTGAGCCATTAATCACTCGACTCAACCAGATCATCATTGACCATTTTGGTATGGATCCAGCTTTCTGCCATAGCGATGAATTTATTGAGCGATCTGCGGTGGAAGTGATCCCTTGGTTTCCACAGCGAGAAGGGGTTAAATGCTTTGATCAAGTAAGTACAGATAAAACTTTACAGGCGTTAACAGAGGCTATTTTAGGCCAGCAGTGGTACGAACAATATTCTATGGTGATGTTCTCGAAAAAGGGTACTAAAGGTCAGGCATGGCATCAAGACTGCTCACCATCTGCAGCCGATAAATTTAATGTTAATCGCTTGGTTTACACCATGGATATCGATGAAAAAACCACAGGTGGGCAAACGATGGTGATCCCAGGCTCTCATCAGACTGGATTAATACCCTCAGCATCCAGTGATTTTGATCAATCAAAAGCCATTACTTTAAGCCCCAAAAAAGGCAGCTTAGTATTACTTCACGGTCATTGCTACCACAAAGTCACCCCAGTGACAGGTCAGTATCGGGTGTCCACCAATTACCGAGCAGCGCCTCGCAATACACCTGAAGATATTACCGATATCGGCATCTACCGAAACATGATTTACCAGTTTTCTACGCAAAGTATCATCGAAGAAAGAAGTTAACTTAGTCACCTAATTATTTATTGATGTTACACAGTGACTCAAGATCAGTATTTTTAGCTTAAGTCACGAAAAAAAGCCGTGAATAATAATATATATCGCAACATACATAACAACATAAACAACGACATACGCAACAAGAAACTTGACCTGTTTACTACCAGTCCAAAATCAAAATAATTGACAATGGCTTTTAGTCAGTAAATTAAAACAATTTAAAGCCCTTTAAAACAAGGCTTTAATGGTTTCTAACTGTTGCTGAAATAAATAGCTTGTTTGCAGTGGCATGTCACTGTGCTCAATATGGCCATTTAGAATCGCTTCGCCTACCGCTTCAGCTTCATAATTAAACCCCAAACTACTGCGGCCATCAGAAAAGTGATCAATACATTGATCCAATTGATACAAGGAACACTGATCAGCTCGCCAAAAATTAGGGATCTCAATATAACCCTGATCGCCAATAATATAGCCAGCGTTGGGCAGCTTGCACTGAAAAGAAGTGGCTAAGCACAGCTTAACAGGACCGGTTTCAGCGAGAATGATCACATCTTTTTCAACGCCGTTAGGCGCAATTTGCGCGCTTACTATCGGCGTAGACATAGGCCGACCGCAGAAAAATTGCGCAAAAGCTACCGGATAGATCCCCATCTCCAATAAACAACCGCCAGCGAGATCGGCATTCCACTCGCGGCGATCGGCATCATAAGGCAAAGGATAGCCAAACTCGGCTTTAATGTGTTTGATCTGACCAATACGACCAGCGTCAATCCATTGTTTGGCTTGTTTGATCGCAGGCAGAAAATAAGTCCACATCGCTTCCATCATAAAAACCTGCTGTTGTTCGGCCAACATAGCAAGTTGTTGGCATTGTGCAGAGCTGATGGTAAACGGCTTTTCACATAACACGGACTTACCCGCCAATATCGCCTGTCTAGCGTGTTCAAAGTGTAAATTATGTGGCGTAGCTATGTAGACAACATCCACCTCAGGATCATCAAAAAGCTGTTGATAACCTTGATAATATTTTTCGATGTTATGTTTTTTAGCAAAGTTTTCAGCCGCAGATAATTGTCGAGCGGCAACCGCAAAAAGTTGACCATTTGTGACGTGTTGCATGTCTTGGCAAAACTGCTCAGCAATCACCCCAGTGCTGACAATACCCCAATTTAATTTTTTCACCGTTGCCACTCCTCACTCAAAATACACAAACAGCCTGGTGCTTAGTACTGTGCAGCAGGCTGTTTATGATTAGGCTGAAAAACCTGCTCTAACTCTTCTAAAGACTTACCTTTTGTTTCAGGTAATAACTTGTAAACCAAAATTAAACCAATTAAAGCAAACATCCCGTAAACTAAAAATGTTAATGCACTACCAATATTGGCCAATTCCCATGGAAATATCAGCTGAACCGAAAAGCTCACCACACTGTTAATTAATCCGGTGAAGGCAATGCCGACACCGCGTAAATGAGTAGGGAATATTTCTGCAAGTAAGACCCACATCACCGGCCCTAGTGACATCGCAAACGAAGCAACAAAACCCAAGATCCCCATCAAGATCAACCATGAATTCATTTTAGCCGCCGCTTGAATGAGTTCAGCTTGGTATTGTCTTACCAGATCTTCGCCCATATTGTCATTCAAGGCTTGTTTATAAGCTAAATCTGAAGAAAAGGTGATGCCAATTAAAGGCGTAACTTTTTGTTTAACTTCACTACTGGTCAGCTTAGCGACAGACTGTTCAGTCAATTGATAAGTGGCTTGGTTAAAGCCATAAGCGGCGATGCACATACTGATCACCACCCCCATTAAGCCGATAAGCATCAGTGGCTTTCGACCCAAGCGATCAATTAACAACATGGCCACGACAGTAAACACCACGTTAGTAATACCCACCCAGATAGCTTGTGAAAAAGCCGCATCTTGGCCAATACCACTTTGTTCAAAGATACTCGGCGCATAAAAGTATATGGCATTTACCCCAGTAATTTGTTGACATATACCGACAACAAGACCGACCGCCAAGATCAACCGCATATTTTTTGAGAACAACTGTTTAAGTCTTTCCAATAAAGGAGGTAAAGCTTGACCCACTTGCTCTTCAATAGCCGTTATTAGTTGTTCAGGATCTTGCTGTGGAAAGAGTTTGCGCAAAATTGGCTGTGCTTTTTGGGTTTGACCACTGCATACTAGCCAGCGCGGACTCTCAGGAATAATAAATAACAAGCAAAGATACAACAGGGCTGGAATAATTTCTAAACCTAACATCCAGCGCCACACATTGTCATCAATACCCAGAGCCATGACAAGATCAGTTCCACTTTGACTGATGTTTAATAAGGTGTAATTAGCAAAATAAGCGGCAGAAAAACCAACCACGATATTCAACTGGTTAATTGAGATCATTTTACCGCGATACTTAGCTGGCGAAATTTCGGCAATGTAAATAGGCGCAAGCACCAGAGAAGCAAAAGCAAAGCCTCCTACTACGCGAGCAGCGACAAGCATTGCATAATCAACCGCCAATGCTGACAATACCGCTGAAACGACATACAGGGCGGCAATAGCGATCAACAATTTTTTTCGACCATAGCGATCCGCCAAAGGGCCCGCAAAAAAAGATCCGGCAACGGCACCTAAGGTCGGGGCACTTACCACAAACCCTTGTTGCAGTTCATTTAATTTGAATTCGGTGGTGACAAAACCGACCACACCTGAAATCACTGACGCATCAAAACCAAAGATAAAACCACCTAAGGCAACCACAACAGAATAAAACACACTGGTAGATATGGATTTAGACATTTCCCTGCTCTTTATATTTTATTATTGAAATACATTGTTAACGCTATCACAAATTTGTGTTCAGTGTTAACTATTTAATCATAATAATTTCGCAAACTAAACACAAGTCACTGTAAAACAATAATTATCTCAGTTAAAAATAGAAAAACTCAAAATAAATTTAGCGTTTTGTATATTATTTTTGATGGTATTTCTGACATATATACTATGAATATAAATTAATAAAACGGTTGAATATTAAAAAAACAGCTGCTAATGTTAGCGCTAACAGAAGCAAAATAGTAAATGTAATGTTATGTATTTAGGTATTGATTTAGGCACTTCTTGCGTAAAAGTATTGCTATTAAATGATGACGATCAGCTCATCGCCCAAGCATCAGCACCACTCGTGGTTTCGCGTCCTAAAGACTTATGGGCAGAGCAATCACCTGACGATTGGTGGCAGGCCACTAACAGCGCCATGGCATCGCTGCAAAAAAACCATGCCGCTCAACTTACTGCGGTTCAAGCCATTGGCTTATCTGGGCAAATGCATGGCGCAACCCTACTAGATAAGAGTGATCAGGTAATACGCCCAGCAATCTTGTGGAATGATGGTCGCAGCTTTGCAGAGTGCACAGACATAGAGCAACGCGTGCCGAGCAGCCGTGATATTACCGGTAATATTGCCATGCCTGGCTTTACTGCGCCAAAATTGGCTTGGATAAATAAGCATTATCCAAGTGAGTTTAATAAAATTAACAAAGTGTTATTGCCTAAAGACTACTTGAGATTGCGAATGACAGGTGAATACGCTTCTGATCTGTCCGATAGTGCTGGCACTCTTTGGCTTGATGTCGCCAACAGGCAATGGTCAAAACAGATGTTAGCGGCGACTGAATTATCTATAGAGCATATGCCAAAATTGTTTGAAGGTACCGAAATTACCGGCGTGTTAACAGCCGATATAGCACAAGACTGGGGCATGCAACAGGTACCCGTTGCTGCTGGTGGTGGCGATAACGCCGCCGGCGCCGCCGGTATTGGCGTTATTCAGCCAAACCAAGCATTTCTATCTTTGGGTACTTCTGGTGTATATTTTGTTGCAAATCAGAGCTATCAGCCAAACCCAAATAGCGCCGTTCACACTTTTTGCCATTGCATTCCAGACACTTGGCATCAAATGTCAGTCATCTTAAGTGCCGCCAGTTGCTTGCAATGGGTCACTCAACTGACTGGCTTTGCCAACGAACAAGCACTATTAAATGAGGTTGAGCAGCAGGATTTTAGCCAACCTTGTCCGGTGCTTTTTCTCCCTTACTTATCTGGGGAAAGAACCCCTCATAACAACCCTAATGCCAAAGGGGTATTTTTCGGTTTAAGTCATCAAACCAGCGCTGCCGTTTTAGGGCGAGCAGTTCTTGAAGGCGTTGCTTTTGCCTTTGCCGACGGCCAACAGGCACTGGTTGCAGCTGGTGCCAAGATAACGCAAGTATCAGTCATCGGTGGCGGAGCGCGCAGTGCGCTTTGGGGAAAAATTCTCGCTAGTGTGTTAAATCAACCGTTAATTTACCGTCGAGGTGCTGAAGTAGGCCCGGCTTATGGCGCGGCTAAATTAGCTAAAATAGCGGTAACCAATACCACAGCTGAACAGGTTTGCCAGCCTGGTGAAATAAACTCAATCATAGAACCAGTCAATGCACAGCATGACTTTTATGTAGAACAACACCATAAATACCAAACCCTCTACCAACAGATAAAGCAATGCTTCTAAAGTAGAAAGTGATAATTAATATAATATTATTGACAAGGAAATATCATGAATCCATTTTTTGAAACTGTAGATAAAATCAAATTTGAGGGCGAAAACTCTACTAACCCTCTTGCCTTTCGGTATTACGATGAAAACCAGATAATCATGGGTAAAACCATGAAAGAACACCTTAGGTTTGCCGCTTGCTATTGGCACAATTTCTGTTGGGCTGGTTCAGATATATTTGGTCTGGGCACTTTTGAACGGCCTTGGCTCAGTCAAGCTGGCGATCCGATGGCACTGGCTGAGCAAAAAGCACAAGTCGCTTTTGAGTTCTTTGAAAAACTCGGTGTACCCTATTTTTGTTTTCACGACACAGATATTGCGCCCGAAGGAACGAGCTTGCAACAAAGCCACGCCAATGTGGATCACATAGTTGATATATTTGCCAAAGAAATGTCACGCACTGGGGTGAAGTTGCTGTGGGGCACCGCCAACTTATTCTCCAATCCGCGTTATTGTGCTGGCGGCTCAACTAATCCTGATCCACAGCTATTTGCCTATGCTGCCGCACAAGTTAAGCATGCCATGGATGTTACCCATAGATTAGGTGGAGAGAATTATGTGTTATGGGGTGGTAGAGAAGGTTATGACACCTTATTGAATACCAACCTCAAACAAGAAGGCGAACAATATGCGCGTTTTCTTAAAATGGTGATTGAACACAAACACAAAATTGGCTTTAAAGGCACATTATTAATAGAGCCTAAGCCACAAGAGCCAACTAAGCACCAATATGACTATGACACAGCGACAGTGTCAGGCTTTCTGCACAAGCATGGTATACACAATGAAATCAAAGTCAATATTGAAGCTAACCACGCCACTTTAGCGGGGCATAGCTTTCATCATGAAGTTGCCACGGCGTGTGCCGAAGGCATTATGGGCAGTATTGATGCCAATAGAGGCGATATGCAAAATGGTTGGGATACCGATCAATTTCCCAATGATGTGGCTGAGTGTACCTTGGTGATGTACGAGATTTTAAAAGCCGGCGGATTTGCTACCGGCGGCTTTAACTTTGACACCAAACTGCGCCGCCAATCATGTCAGCGCGACGACCTGTTTATCGGTCATATTGGCGGTATGGACACCATGGCTAAATCATTGTTAAACGCAGCCAAGTTAATAGAACAAGGGCCATTAGAAGACTTTGTTCAACAGCGTTATTCGGGTTGGCAAGGAGCTTTGGGACACAGTATTTTAAGTGGTGATCACAGTTTAGAAAGCTTGTCTCAACTGGTGCTAGAGAAAAACCTAAACCCGACACAAGTTTCTGGCCGGCAAGAGCTGTTAGAAAATATTGTCAATCGTTATCTTTAATTGAGTTAGCTTATGAATTGCTTAGGATCTTTAAAAAAAATCACCGTTGTCGTCGCTGACAGCGGTGATATTAACGCCATAAAAACCTTAAACCCCATTGATGCAACCACTAACCCTTCGCTGATTTTAGCGGCGAGTAAGTCTGCCCAATACCAACATTTAATTGCCGATGCCATCGCTAGCGCGGGTCCAAATATGGCCGATATTTGCGACCAACTCATCGTTAACTTTGGCTGTGAAATTTTAAAGGTGATACCGGGCAGAATATCAAGTGAAGTCGATGCCTCTTTATCTTTTGACACCCGTGGCAGTATCGACAAAGGTCGAAAATTAATTGCCCTTTATCGCGCCGCAGGGATCAGTAAAGAACGGGTGTTAATTAAGTTAGCGGCGACTTGGCAAGGGATCAAAGCCGCTGAGCAGTTAGAAAAGGAAGGTATCCATTGCAATTTAACCCTGATGTTTTCAATGGCGCAAGCGAAAGCTTGTGCAGAAGCTAACATCACCCTTATTTCGCCTTTTGTTGGGCGTATTCTCGATTGGTATAAAGCAAATACCAGTAATGCTGCTGAGGACCAATTCAGCGGTGCTAATGACCCTGGGGTAAAGTCAGTTAGCCAAATTTACCATTATTTCAAAGCCAACAATTACCACACCCAGATCATGGGCGCCAGCTTCAGAAATAGCCAACAAATCATTGAACTTGCCGGTTGTGACTTGTTAACCATTTCACCGGCATTACTCACTGAATTAGCTGAAATACCGGGAGAACTAAAAGTAAAATTATCGGCTGATAACCTTAAAATTAAGCCGGAAGCGAACATAGTACCATTAACAGCAGAAACCTTTGCTTGGCAACACAATGAAGATGCGATGGCCGTTGAAAAGCTGGCTGAAGGGATCCGCAAATTTGCCGTTGATCAAAAGGCGCTAGAAGCTCAAGTGTTGGCGCATGTACAACAACCTACAGTCGCGTAATGTAAAAATCAATAACTACAGGAAAAACAATGACCTCAAGAACATCATTGGCCAGTTGGCAAAAGTTAATTATGCATGCACAAGCAATGAAAGACATTCATATTAGTGATTTATTTGCTGCAGATAGCCAGCGCTTTGCAAAATACTCATTAACTTTGCCATCATTTTTACTCGATTACTCAAAAAATTTAATCAATCAACAAACCATGGCATTGCTGTTTGACTTGGCCAAGGAGTGCGAGGTTGAAACTTGGCGCGATAAGATGTTTAGTGGAGAGAAAATCAATAAAACCGAAAATAGGGCAGTTTTACACACGGCGCTGCGCAATCGCTCATCCTCACCTATCAAAATCAATGACCAAGACATTAATCCAGACATTGAACTCGCCCTAGATAAAATGAATACCTTTAGTACTCGTTTGCGCAATGGAGAGTGGCGAGGTTATTCGGGAAAGGCAATTTCTGATGTGGTTAATATTGGCGTTGGGGGTTCTAATTTAGGCCCGCAAATGGTCACTGAAGCGCTAAAGCAATACAGTGATAATATCATCAACATCCATTATGTTTCCAATGTCGATGGTACGCAAATAGCTAATGTGCTGCGCTACCTCAACCCAGAAACCACTTTATTTATTATCTCTAGCAAAACCTTTACCACAGTGGAGACCATGACAAACGCCAAAACGGCAATTAATTGGCTCACTGCATCGGCGACACAATCTGAAGCAATGAGCAAGCACGTTGTCGCTGTTTCAGCCAACCGTGCTAATGCCATGGCGTTTGGCATTGCTAAAGATAATATTTTTGATATGTGGGATTGGGTAGGAGGCAGGTTTTCTTTGTGGTCAGCTATTGGTTTGCCTATCGCTATCGACCTTGGCTTTGCCCGATTTATTGAGCTTCTTGAAGGGGCACAT
Organism: Thalassotalea sp.; assembly: GCA_042091375.1. Taxonomy (GTDB): domain Bacteria; phylum Pseudomonadota; class Gammaproteobacteria; order Enterobacterales; family Alteromonadaceae; genus JBELHO01. Next base: position 17,335 of record JBELHO010000056.1, read on the forward strand.
CAAGTGGATAAGCACTTTCTCACTGCGCCAATAGAACAAAACCCGTCAGTGATCTTAGCTTTGTTGAGTGTGTGGAACTGTACATTTTTAGGTGCACAGTCACAAGCTATCCTGCCTTATGACCAATCATTACACATGCTCAGTGCCTACTTACAGCAAGCCGAAATGGAAAGTAATGGCAAATCTGTGTGTTGGGATGGCAAGCAGATATTTTACCCAACAGTGCCATCAATTTGGGGTGAATTAGGCATCAATGGCCAACATGCGTTTTATCAATACTTGCATCAAAGTAACAATATCGTACCCGCCGACTTTATTGGCTCTGTCGCCACTGTAACACCCATAGCTGGTCACCATGAAACCTTAATGGCTAATTTTTTTGCGCAAACTCAAGCCTTAATGGCAGGTGTCAATGAACAACAGGTCAGAGCCGATTTAACTGCAAAAGGCCGCAATGCCGATTACATTAATAAAGTGGCCGCACACAAGGTTCACCAAGGCAATCGCCCAACCAATACCATTTTACTCAATCAAATATCTGCCCACTCCCTAGGCGGGTTAATAGCGCTTTATGAACACAAAATATTTGTGCAGGGCATTATTCTTAAAATCTGCTCTTTCGATCAGTGGGGAGTAGAACTTGGCAAAGGCTTAGCCGAGGATATTGCCAACCAACTCAACAACCAAGAACACCACAATCAGCACGACAGTTCCACTGAGGGCTTGATTAATTATTACAAAGCTAAAACATGCAATGTCTGAACAAATTAACATCTTTACCCTCTCTAACGCTATTGGTGAGCAAGTCGAGATCAGCAATTATGGTGCGCGCATAGTCAAATGGCTGACCCGAGTCAATGGTCAATCGCGCAACATTGTCGTTGGCTATGACAATCCACAAGATTATCTCAATGATAGCTTTTATCTGGGTGCGATTGTCGGCCCTTATGCCAATAGAATAAACAATGCCCGAGTCGATCACTTTTACGATCAAGACAAGCCTTTACAACTAAATAGCAATGAAGGGCAACACCAATTGCACGGTGGGCATTTAGCTTTTGCCAATCAATTTTGGCGTGTTGTTGACTATACTGCTGAGCAAATAACCCTGTCATGTGAGCTAGCCGATGGTTACAACGGCTATCCGGGGCCAATCTATTGTCAAGTGTGTTATCGCTTGTCTAGCGACGCAAGTGAACAGACTGATCTCAATATTGACATTGAGGTATCTAGTGAAAAAGTGACGATTGCCGGTCCTACAGTTCACCCATATTTCAACTTATCAGGCAGCAAAAATTTGCTGCAACATCATCAGCTATCACTAAACACCAATGCGCTAGCTGCAATGAACGACAACAACATACCCACCGGAGAGATAATCACCTTAGCGCCACCAGCAAGATTGAATTTCCAGCAAGGTAAACCGTTGTCAGAGCAGCAAAAAACCATGATCATCGACGATAATTTCTTTGTAAAAGACGGATTCAGTGGTGATGTGGTTGAGCATGCGCGTTTAATGAGCCCAGACCATCAGTTGTCGCTGTGTTTACAATCTAACTATCCGTGTTTACAAGTGTACACAGGCACACATTTATCAACGCCATTTCAAAGCCATCAAGGGATCTGTTTAGAGCCGCAATTTGCCCCTAACAGTCCCAATCAGGATGCATTTACATTGCAATTGACCACGCCGCAACAGCCATTAATAGTCTCGATTAAATATCGATTAGTTAAACATTAAAGCACACGAGTAGAGTTGCGCTCTACCACTTCAAAATCCAAGACATGCCTAAAATCGCGATTGCTATTACCGGCATTGCCGGCACTATTTTTTGAAGTCAACAATTCGATAGCTAGCGAAGCCATTTCCTGTATAGGTTGTCTCACTGTCGTTAAATGCGGTGACACAGTCACCGCGACATGACCGTCATCAAAACCGACCACAGACAATTGCTCAGGTATAGACAATCCTGACATGTGCGCTACAGAAATAACCCCTGCGGCCATTTCATCATTGGCAGCAAAAATAGCGGTGGGCTTATCGACTAAAGATAACAACTGTTGGGCTGCCTCAACGCCAGAGTCATAAGTAAACATGCCCTGCTCAATATATTCTGGAGGGATATTAATTTTATTAGATCGCAACGCATCTAGGTAGCCTTGATAACGCAGACGACTGGCACCTTGGTTAGGATTACCTCTAATATGACCAATTTTGGTATGACCCTGTTTAATTAAAAACTCAGTGATCTCAAAACCGGCTTGATAATCATCCATACAAATATAAGGCGATATATTTAATTGTAAATCTGGGGCTATGCGCACAAACGGAACATTGGCGTCCTGCAGTGTGGTTAATACTTCTGCCATGTCGCAAACCGGTGGCAAAAGAATAACGCCATCAACTTGAGTGACTTCTATAAGCTCTTTAATAGCGCTAATGGATTTTTCTATATCTTCATCAATTTCATCGGGGATCAGGTGGTGACCTGTGGCGCGACAACTCTTTAAGCCACGCAACAAAAACTTGCTTACATAAGAGGTATCTAGATCAAAATACAGTAAGCCAATAAGAAATGATTGTCTACCAGCTAAACGCTGAGCAGCAATGTTGGGACGATAATTTAATGTTTTCACTGCATCTAGCACTAAAGCGGTTTTTTGATCACTGACTTTGGTGTCTTTACTTAGCACCCTAGATACTGTCATCGTTGATACACCGGCTTTTTCTGCTACATCTTGAATGCGGGCTTTTTTCGCTCTCACCATTGGCTAGTTATCTTCCCCAAAACGATTATCACTGTTAATAAACAATAGTTGAAATAGAATTTAATGTTAGCAAAATTTGTTAGCGATATCATCAAAAAATCAATGATCCGCCTATTTGGGAAGGGGTTTAGCTAATAAAACACAGCAAGTTAATGGCTAACCTGCTGTGTTTGTTTCGTTATGACAAGACTTTAACTGCAAGATCTCAACTACAGAGTTTTAACGAAGTTCTGTATAGCCAATTTCTCAGCGCTGCTCAACTGATTGTACTGAGTAGTCACCGCACTGGCGTCACCACCATGAGCAAGTATTGCTTGTTCAATGGTTTGTGCTGAACCATCATGCATATACAGCACAGCTCTGTTATTACGCTCCAAAATATGCAAGTTTTGTCCTAAACCCCATAAAGGTGGCGTTCTAAAGCTACCATTGCCAAGGTTATGCACTTTCATATCCGTGTAGGGGCGGATCTCAATATCCCTGAGGTGGGTAGGTGCATCACTGCTGGTTTGTTGCACTGGTGTATGACAACCAGCACAGCCAATTTGGTTGAACAACACATCGCCTTCTGCCACACCAGGCTTGTCATAAGAACCCGGATTTCGCGAAGGCACAGTTAACAACTCAACATAACTGGTCAGTAATTCAAGCACTCGCCCAGGCAGTTGAGCGGCATCAACTTGATGGTCATCGCGCAGGGCATTAACCACTTGTTGTGATATGTCTGGCACTGAACCATCCCAAGTATAGCCAGCCTCACGCCCCACCATGTGATCAAGTAGCGATAAACCATAAATAGGCGGTGCTATTCTTGGTCCTTTTGGCGTATTAAAGACTTCTGAGCCTCTACCATCTCTAAAGTGACAGCTACCACAAGTGGCTTGGCCAATTTGCACATCGGGATCATCAAAGGTTGAAGAGCGAGTTTTGTTGGGATCAACACCGTGAAATAAATGGTGACCAAGAATAAAATCGTCAATCATATCCTCTTTGTGTATGGTGACTAAAGGCTGGGTGAATATAGCGTTATGTTCAAGATCAATATAGCCACCTGAATCAGAAAACTCCTGACTAGTAGAGGCTTTACCTGCTGAATTTAATCGCGGATCACCGTATTTACCACACCAACCACAGCCCACCACATAATGACTAAAATCATTATAGGTCTGTGCTCCAGTAGCACCAGCAACGGCGGTAAGCTCAAAACTTATCACTTGCCCATAACTAAATAAGTCACCAAAGCCCATACCACTTGATAATGCGCCAAAAAATTGCTGGCCATTGGGAGAGCCAGGCAAACGCATTGCTTCATTGCGCAGTACACTGCCATTAATTTGTCCTTTAAATTCAACATTGCCTGGGCTGTCTTCCACCCAAATGGTGTAGCGATCTAAGTTGCGCAACAGATCGTTGTTGTGTTGAGCATCAAGTACGGCAGCGGTAGTACCATCTTGAGTTACAGGGTGACGGAAACGCATCCAGTTAGCCGAACCATCGACAAATGGGGTATAATTGCGCGGATCAACTCTTGCGCCTTCAGTAGTAAACAACCCTGTAGAAACCCACTGAGAAGCGGGATCATCATTAAGTGCTGATGGGTGTAAATAGCGGAAGAAATAATTGTAATCTCCGGAACAAGGCACTGTGACCTGACTGTTAACAACATAAGCTTTTATAAAGGTTGCGTTGTCATCCATAGAACAATGGATTTCTAAGCCAGAGTCTCCGGCTTGCTTGATGATTGATGGCCCCCAACGCCAAGTGATGGTATTGCCAACAAGGTCAAAAGCAAAGCCGTGTGATGTCGGTTGTGCACCCGTTGTCGGCGAAGCTAATGCTCTGGGTGGATTCGCGCGTGGCGCTGGACCGACATTGTGCTCAGTTAATGAATTTGAAGTCCAATCTAAATTAGAAAAATCAGCTGAACCACCACCATTATCGCCCGCATCGCCATCATCAGTTGCGGCATCAACCACAAAAGTAGCGGTTGCTTGTGACTGCGCTCCATCGTCATCAGTGGCCATTGCCCTGAGGAAATAGCTTCCAGCCATCAGGTTAGTTAGAGTAAATTGATAAGGCGCAGCATTATCTACCGCCAATAACTGTTCGGCACTATTAGGTGCGGTAACGTAGAGTGCAACATTGACCACATAACCATCATTATCAGCAGCGTTGATCAATACAGTCGCATTATCAGCTTCAGTTAACCCTGATGGCACATTGACAGCAATGGTTGGTGGAGTATTTTGTTGCAC
>JBELHO010000057.1:0-8823 GCA_042091375.1 Thalassotalea sp.
TAAAACTGATGGCTAAAACTGGTAGTCTGAGTTAACTCTGAGCACTCCTCGCAATGCAGGTCCTTGTGCATTTTCACAATACTGAGTCCAAGTCACGGCGAGTTTACTTACCGTGTTTTGTTCGAACTCCAGTTCGAAAATTTCAAATTCGCCATAGCTATTACCTTTATTCAGTTAGGCTAACCTTATCGCCATTAAACTGGGGTTATTCGGCTAACAAAGTCAGCGCGGTTAAAGGGTTTCTTTAAGAAGTTGATGTCGGTTGCTACGTCATCGGCGACTATTTCGTCTCTTTCGTTAGCCGATAAAATAAAGTATTGCGCTTCAGGTGCATAGGTTTTACATTTTTTGACCAATTCTATTGCTTATTCACAGCCTTTGTAACTTTGTCGAATTGTTTAATATTCACCCATCTGTAAAATTGTAAAAGTTTGTAAATAATCGAACAAATGTATTAGTTATTTTTTCCTTGGCTAAACCATCGACTTCGATATGTGCCGCAGAGGTTATCACTCTTACATTACACAGCAAAACCGCAATAGTGTGGTATCTGTCGGCTTACTTCCTAGTTTTACTTTAACATACTGATCTCTGAACATAAGGTCATCGGTCTGTTTGAGTAACATATTGATGTTACTAGATTTAGTTTCTTTATTTTCGATGTTGTGCACGGAGTATATCGACTATTCTGTTGTTAATAATTTCTGCTAAGTTCCAGTAATACATTTTGGGATCTGTGGTGCTGTAAAATTGAATGATCACTGCATCCAGGTCTCTGTGATATCTGGCAAAGCTTTGGTAACCTGGCACTAAACCGTCATGCTCAAATTCATACACAGACGCATATATTTCTCGTTCTCCTTGAGCAAACACAGAGCCATCATTTAATGCCCTGATAAATTTTCCTACGTCTTCAGCTGTGCCTAACATGCCGAGATCGCTTTCTTTTAAGTCATGTGGATAACCGACATGATAGCCACTCATCACCTGATCAAGGTTTACCTCTTTGATTGACGCAAAGGTTTGGTTTAGGTTGAGCGGAGTAAGTATGCGCTCTTGTACAAATTGAAAGTTATCATAACCCAGTGCATCGTCCATTATTTTGTTTAGAAGAAGGTAATTGGTATTGCAATATTCATAATCTCGATCAGGGGCAAAGTTGGCTGGTTTGTTTACAATTAACGCCAAACTTTGTTCATAGCTTGTGGTGGGATCTGCCCAAAAGTCAGGAGTGTCAGTATAGTTTGGAATGCCACTGCGGTGTTTTATCATCAATCGCAAGGTAATTTGATCTGCGTATTTAATTTGTCCTTTCAGCTCGGGTAAGTAGTCAGCAAGGGTTTTATCAAGTGAAAGTCGTCCATCATTGACTAACTTAGTCAGGGCTACTACGTCGTATAATTTTTTAATACTTGCCAGTTTGAATAGGGCTTCAGGCATGGCTGAGATCTTAGCATCGCGGTTGTGCCAGCCAGAGGCATAATACTGGGGTGGTTGGCCAGCTTGATCTATATACACTAGCATGCCGTCAAACCCATGCTCAATAGCTTGGTCTAACTGTTGTTGAATGGTATTAGGCAAGGGAAGGATCCACGCTTTGACTAACAACCAAGGGACAAAGTACAAAGAAGCAATAGTGGCAATGAGTAGTGATAGTCTAACGATTGTTTTGGTGTGTTTTGGGTTCAAGTTTCACCTCGATGAAATGCTTTATTGATCTATTTAGGCTTATTTTATTAGCCCAGCTTATCGGTTTAGTTAAGTGGCTCAGTTAATTAGTGTAGTTGAACAGTTGAATGTCATTATCGAATGTGACTAACGCTGTGTTTTTTATTTCATCCGTTGTTGTACTTTTTTTGAATGCCAAATAGCAGGTACAATAACCAATACTGTAATAGCGCCTAAAATCCAAGGGTAACTGTTATTTAGCAAAGTTAAGTTAGCTATTTCAGCCGCTTTGTCATTATTAACTTCTGCCCCAAACGCAAAGGGGGCAATGGCCGCGTGTTTGGCTATTGAAAAACCGCCACTAATGGCGCTTTCCCAACCCAAGGCTGAAAGTGAGCCAAACGCATTGTAACCAATGGCCGAAGCGCCAAAGCCTATATAGCCTAAAGCCACTGTACCTGCTGCAAATATGCCTATGCCAATGGCGCCTAAACTGATCACTCCAATAGAGATAATACCAACACTAATGGGGGCAATGGCAACACCTCCCCAAGCAAATAGTAGCCCATAGGCAAAGTTACCGCCTGCGATCCACCCCAATGCGGGTTTATCACCTGTTTCATGCATAGCAAATTGTATGTGAACGAGAGGTATGCCCAACAATGAAAATTGACTGATGTACTCTCTTGCTTTGGCGTTACGTTGATGTGCAACTGATCCAAACAATTCTGGGTTTAATGATCGTTCTTGTGCTCGTAGGTGTTTTGATGCAGCAAAGGCGTAATAAATTAAACACAAATAACTGAGCACAAAGGCGAGTACTAACAACTGAGAGATTAGGCTGTAGCTAAAGGCTTGCTCAGGTTGCAAAGTGGCGACATGTTCTAATGCAAACATACCTGCGACAAACAGCAAAGCAAACAACATAAACAAAACAAAGGTTTTGATCACTAGTGCTTTTTCTCGTTGAGTGCGAGATCTTACTAGTCCTGCCTTAAGGCCGAAGTAGGAGCTTATTAACCCTGACATGGTGGCAAATGCCACTATAATGCCCGTTAAGTTAAAAAAAGAGCCTGTTTTCGTTGCACCTGCGCCAATCACAGCGGCTTTGGTGGGTGTTGGTAGCCCACTGAGCAAAGCCATTACTCCAGCGGTGAAGGCTATGCCGGGTTTGCTGCTGGAGAGTGCATCTTCTACGAATGATGACATGGCTTTTTTTAATATTATCCGACCGCGCGACAAGCGCTTTTTGGCTGTGTCAATTGAAATATCTAGCTCTTGTGCAACGCGCTCAATTGAGCGTTGCTGGCGATAAAATAAAATAAGCGGCTCGCGGTAGGTGTCGTCTATGGTTTCTAACACTTTCCACATCAGTGATTGCTCTTGCGCATTAATGGCTTCTTGTTCAAGGGCTGGCGATGATGGCGCGTTTAACGCTTCTTGCCCTAGGTCTTGGTGTTCATTCCTTTGGTGCTTGCTTTCACTGCGGCGAAAGCGACTAATTTTAAAACGCAAAATACCGCATAACCAGGCTTTGAGTTTTTCTGGCTCTTGCAGAGTATCAAGCTTTTTCCAAGCATCAATAAATGTTTCTTGGGCAATATCTTCACTGTGTTTGAGATCACCTACTGCTGAATAAGCCAAAGAGCACAACAAGTTTTGATAGCGAGTGACTATTTGACAAAAAGCGTGGTGATCCCCACCCAGTGCATACATCACTAGGTTAGCGTCATTGACTTGTACGACGGGTTCTCGCTTTTTAAAAATATTCATACAGATACATTCTCAACAGATCAGGGTTGAGTGATTTTCCCTTGATCAGTGCCTTTTAGTTAATAGGTACCTTATTTTTAAAAAAGGTGACAGAAAAATAATAAAAAAACATTTTATATTTTTTGTCACCTTTTCGATTGTGCTTGGCACTTATTCCCTAAATCCATGAGTTAGTCCTTATGTTAAGTGAGGGCTAACCTAAAGTAATCCACTTTTATTTAACGAGAATAAGATGAAAAGTTTATCAAAATCAATGAGACATTTAATTAAAGCCATCGCAATAACACCACTGATCACTTTTTCTGGATTGGTCTTTAGTGCTAACTTAGCACCTTTGGTGGATGACTTTAATAGCGAAACACAGAATAGTCTAGGCATCGACCGTATGTTTATGACAGATCAAATGTCTGGTGGTGGCACAACAAATGATGTGCAAATCGTCAACGGTATTATGCAAATCAAAGGGGATTTATTGCCACCTAGAGGTCAGCCAGCTTGGTCTAGCTCTGTTTTGCTTTTGGGGCCAGAAAACACTGCCCAAGATGCAAGTAAATATCGAGGTGTTCGCATGTTAGTGAAATTGAATAAAGGCATGTTGTCACTTTCTGCTAACAGCACTAAGGTGACTAATTTTGATTATCACGCAGCTCCGGTTATGGTGCCATCTGATGGTCAGTTTCATCAGGTAGATATTCCGTTTACTACCATGAAACCTAGTTGGTCTGAACCAACTGAGCTAGATCCATCGACATTGGCTAGCTTGAGTATTGTTGCCTTTAGTGTTCAACCTTCAAGTTATGAATTTGAAGTCGATCAGGTCAGTTTTTACTAAACACTCTTTTAGGTTAAGGGCTTTGATTAAAAACTTTGCTTTTAGGGGTTAGTGTTGTCACTTAGGCCTAGTCACAAGTGCTTGGAATTTACCTAAGGAGTCATGTGAGCTTTGAAAAAAGCTCGTTAATTGAGAGGGTTGTATGTCTTCTTATCAAACAATAGACTGTGAAAATTTCCACAATCGAAGGGAACAAATGGTGGCTAACGAAACGGTGTTCAAGCAAACAACACATTGGGATTATTTGGATGCAGTGAGAGCATTTGCAATGATCTTAGGCATTGTTTTCCACGCCAGTTTATCTTTCTTACCTATATTTATTGGTTGGGCTGTGATGGATGTGTCAACCAGTATGTTTGTAGGCGCTTTTTCGTTAGTGAGTCATTCTTTTCGGATGGAATTGTTTTTCCTTATTGCCGGTTTTTTTGCTCACATGAAATATCATCAGGTAGGTACTCAAGCGTTTTTAAAGTCGCGCATAGTGCGCATTGGTGTGCCCTTTATTGTCGGCTGGTTTATTGTGCGGGCGCTATTGGTTTCTGGTTGGACCCTAGGTGCAGAGAGTATGCGCGGAGACGTGGATTATTATGCTGCGTTTTTAAACCTATTTAATGTCAGTAAAGACTCACTAAGCCCTTTATTTAAAGGGACACATTTGTGGTTTTTGTATTATTTGTTATTGAGTACAGTCGCGGTGATTGTGCTAAGGCGAGTATTCACCCTTAATCAAGGGGTGTATAAACGAGTCAGTCAGTTTATGGACAATGTGATCCGGTTTTTGTGCCAATCAAGGTGGGGGATCATACTGTTGGCAATACCCACTAGCTTTTGCTTGTGGTTTATGGGGCAGTGGGGCGTTGACACACCTGATAAATCTTTGATCCCACACACCAGCGTATTTTTGCTTTACAGTGGCTTTTTCATGTTTGGCTGGTTGTTACACAGATCGCCAGTAAATCTTGCCGCCATAAGTGTGGTTAACAAGGGGCTGATAGTGTTGACCTTGGTGTCTATTGTCTCAACACTAGTATTGTCAACGTATCAGACGCAATACTCTGCCCCCTATTACTCGTTAATTAAAGCTGTTTTTTCATTGAGTTACACTGTGATGATGTGGTCACTGGTTTGGTTAACACTGGGTGCATTTAACGCCTTAGTCAAACCTTCAAAAAAGGGCCCTAACAAGTTTTTGCGTTACATTGCCGATGCGTCGTACTGGCTTTATTTAGTTCACTTGCCTGTGGTTGTTTACTTGCAAGTGGCTTTTGCAGAATTGCCATTGCCTTGGCTATTTAAATGGGTTTGCATTTGTGTGTTGACCTTGATTTTTTCACTGGCCACGTATGCCGCTTTTGTGCGCTCAACCATTATTGGCAAGTTGCTCAATGGCAAAAAATTACCAAGGTTGAGTTAATCGGTGATCAACCTTGGTTTATAAAAACTTGCTGGTTTTTCTTCAGAAAATGGTTAGCTAGGTTGGACGCAAAGTTGTCTTTACTCTGTCGCCATTAAACTGGGGTTATTCGGCTAACAAAGTCAGCGCGGTTAAAGGGTTTCTTTAAGAAGTTGATGTCGGTTGCTACGTCATCGGCGACTATTTCGTCTCTTTCGTTAGCCGATAAAATAAAGTATTGCGCTTCAGGTGCATAGGTTTTACATTTTTTGATCAGTTTTATGCCGTTGGTGTCGATCAGTTGATAGTCTGAAACGATAATGTCAGGGGTTTGTTTGCTTAGTTGTTCCAGTAGCGGTTGTTCACTATTAAAGGTTTTGGTGAGCATGCCAAGTTCGGCCAGTGATCGCGAGCACAGCAGTAAATTCATTTCATTGTCATCGACAATGTACACCGACATGCCTTTTAGCGCGGCGGGGTCGATAAGCTGCTGTTGTTGACTTGCTGCAAATGGAAACCGGAAAATCACTAAAGTGCCCTGATTTTCTTTGCTGCGGATCAAAATTTGCCCGCCAATGCTGTCAATAATCTTTTTACAGGTATACAAACCAACGCCAATGCCTGATTGGCCACCCATCTGATTGCTTTCTTCAGCGGTAGTAAAGGGTTTTTTAAATACGTTGCGGGCAGCTACCCCCATGCCTTTGCCATAATCTCGCACCGCTACGCGAATATAGCTGCCGTGGGCATTTTTGGTTTGTGAAATATGGCAATCAACGCGGGCGCCTGTGCTGTATTTAAAGGAGTTGTTGATAATATTGGTGGTCAGTTGAAAGAATACTGAAGCGTCGAGTTGGATCACTTCCTTAGGTATATTTTCTGTGTCTAACAGCAAACTCTTGGTGGTTTTGCTTTGAAACGAGGCATAGTTGTCATTTACTCGTGCTAACAGTTCAGGTAAATTCACTGGGGTATTATATAGTTTTAGCAAGCCGGCTTCGGCTCTGCTGTAACTCAGGGTATTTTCGGCCACACTGTTGAGCATGTTTGCCGACCAAATCACACTTTCAATAAGCTTCGACTGCTCTTGGTTTAAGTCAGCGGTCTTTTTGAGCATATCGCTATAACCGAGTACTGCGTTAATTGGGGTTCTTATTTCATGGTTAATTGAGGACAGTAACGCCAGTTTTGAATTGTTTTCTATTTGTTGTTGTGAGCTTAGTTTGTTGGCTCTGACTCGAAAGTAAACCATATAGGCGGTGATGAAACCAAGAATGATGATCACCGCTAGCATGGCGATAAGATCTCTGTTTTGCTGCAATGTGATCTTTTGTTCAGCGACTATAGTGTAGTATTGATCTATATCACTAATGGCAATAAATACACTGTTTTGATAGGCATTCATTGCAAACACTGAGGTGTCATTTATGTTTGCACAATGACTGTTTTTGATGATTTTGTTTTCATCAAGCAATTTTAAACAAAGTGACTCAGATGAGTTAAGCATGGTTTGCAGGGTACTGTCGGGAATAATGTAAACTAACACTGGGTTTTCTGGTTGTGATAACTCGGCAGTAAAAACCGTGTGTTGTGGTATTTGTATTTGTGGCAATTGGTTCTTTGACGCGGTGACGGTGGCGTTTTTCTTGATTGTTGCGAATTCGTCAACTGATGCAAAGTCCCACTCAAGTTGCGTATTGAGTGTACTGATAATGACTTTTTGCTCACCTATTAATTTGTTGGTAAACAGCGAAAATTCTTTGCCATCAACAAAGGTTGAAGCGTTAAAAAAAGCTTTAATGGCGTTAATATTGGCTTGATGATTTAGTAGCTGTTTCTTTTTGTCAACAATGTTGAGTTGCGATACTTTAAAAAATTGTTGTTGTTGGTTATTTTCAATATCGACAAAAATGATCCAACTGATCAGAGAAGTTAGCAGCACAATACCCAGTGAACTGGTAAACGCTAAATTAAATAATTTCACAAATACTCGCTTTTTCAATTAGGTAAAACATCATTAAGTCAAAACAGCCGTTGCCGATCAGGCTATTACTCAGCATATTTTTCTTTGATCATTAACACTTCATTTAAATTAGCTTTAAACAAGGGCACTAATACAGGATCGAAATGACTACCTGCACCATCGTCTAAAAATTGAATGGCATCGACCACAGACCAAGCTTTTTTGTAGGGCCGCTCTGAGGTCAGGGCATCAAATACATCGGCAATGGCAACTATGCGGCCTTCAAGGGGGATGGCTTTACCACTGAGGCCATTGGGGTAACCAGAGCCGTCCCATTTTTCATGATGACTGATAGCCACTAAGCTGGCCATTTTAAGTAGTTCACTGTCGTCGTTGCCAATAATTTGTGCGCCAATTGCACTGTGCTTTTGCATGTGCACGTATTCTTCAGCAGTGAGTCTGCCGGGCTTTTTTAAGATATTATCGGGAATACCAATTTTGCCTATATCGTGCATAGGTGCAGCGTTGGTCAGTAATTCTACTTGTGTTGCATCGAGTCCGGCGGCTTCGGCTAGTATCTTGGTATAGCGACTCATGCGAATAACGTGCAAACTGGTTTCATTGTCTTTGTATTCAGCAGCGCGCCCCAAAATATGAATAATTTTGTGCTGGGTGTCTTGCAGTTGCGCGGTTTTTTTGTCAACCAGTCGTTCTAGCTCGCGAGTTTGGTTACTCAATCGCAAGTGGGTTTTTACTCTGGCCTTGAGGATCGCTTGCTTAATAGGTTTGGTAATAAAGTCAACGGCACCTAGCTGTAAACCGTATTCTTCATCTTCGGATTGATCTTTTGCGGTGATAAAAATTATCGGTATATCGCGAGTTTTACTGTGCTCTTTTAATTGCTGACACACTTGATAACCGTCTATATCGGGCAGCATAATATCCAGTAATATTAAATCTGGTTGATTTTCTGAGCGAGCAATTTCTAGGGCTTTTGTACCTGTTAATGCCGCCATTACTTGATAATGCGGCTTTAAAATATTGCTCAATATGGCAATGTTGTCCGGTTTGTCGTCCACGACTAATACTTTAATGGCTTGGTTAATCATGTCTTATTACCTTTGGTTTTATTACTGTCATTTCTGATCTTGCTAATAGTGTCGATTGTATTTTTTACTATTGCTGTTGCTACTT
>JBELHO010000057.1:8923-15142 GCA_042091375.1 Thalassotalea sp.
TGTTGCTACTTGTATGGCTATTTTACTGCCAATTTCGCCGCTTTAGTCATTTTTTATTGAGGCGATTAATGGCGCTAGATGTTCTAGGGCAGCGTCAAAATCGTATTGCTCTAGAGCAGTAAATAACGGCTCGGTTTGTTCAACACTAAAGGCGTTTTCTAACCCAGCTTTGAGTTGTTGTGCTTGGTCAATGGCTTCGGTATCTGAGTTGGCCAACAACTCTTTTAATTGTGCACATTCACTGGCAATATCAAAATCTTCATCAAGGTGCGTTTCAACACTGGCTTTGTTTGGTAAATTCATGCTTTGTATATGAATTTTAACCTCCTCCATGGCGTTATTAATGGCCGATAACAGAGGGGCAGTAGTGGCTTGGTCAAAGTTTTTGTCACAGGCTAATTCAAGTTGCTTGGCGATATTGGCCAAGGTATTGGCACCAATGTTTGCGGCACTGCCGCGCAGTGAGTGAGCGGCTAGCTTGCCAGTTTGATGGTCATTGTTTGCTAGGTGTTGTTTAAAAACGTTGGCAAAGTCGGTCTCATTTCTCAAAAATCGGCCTAATAAATCGTGGTATAGTTCAGTTGAGCCCAATGAGATTTCCAGCCCTTTTTGTACGTCAATAGGGGCGGCAATGGTGTTGTTTGTTTGTTGTAACCCAGGCGATTGTGCCTGAGGTTTTTTCAATGTCAGCGCTTTGGGCTGTGCAGGGGTGATCCATTTAGCCATGGTTTCAAAAAGTTGGCTGGCATTGATGGGTTTGGCCACGTGATCATTCATCCCTGCTTGTAGCACTTTTTCTTTATCACCGGCCATGGCACTGGCGGTTATGGCAATAATTGGCAGTTGACTGTATTTGGCTTGCTGCCTTATTTTTCTGGTGGCTTGATAGCCATCCATAACCGGCATGTGACAATCCATCAGTACGCCATCAAACTCAGCGTTGTGTAACGCGGCAAGGGCTTCTGCTCCGTGATGGGCAATGGTTGTGGAAATTTCATAGTTGGCCAGTAAGTTGATCATTAACTCGCGATTTATTTCATTGTCCTCTACCAATAAAATATTAGCTCCGGCAACCCGCTGTGCTGACAGGTACAGTTGGTCGGGTATTTCAACGCCGATCACTTGCTCACAAGTATCGTTTTCAAGGGCAAGTTTAATGGCCTGACAAACGGTTTTGGCGATGAGGGGTTTGTCTAAAAAGATGTCAATGTGACTGCTGTGGGGGTGCTGATACACTTCTTGGCGATCATACATGGTGGTCATGATGGCTTTCGGTTGTTGCCATCCGTGTTGCTTAACCAAGTTATTAATTTCGTGTAATGCGCTTAGTCCATCCATATTGGGCATGGCCCAATCGATAATGATCAGGTTAAAAGGCGCCTGCTCTGCGGGAGAAGAAAACAATTGCACCGCTTCAACACCGTCTGTTACTGTCTGTGCGGTTATGTTTAATTCACTGAGAATGCGCATTAATACTGAGCGAGCAAGCTCATTGTCTTCGACAATAAGTGCCTTTATTGCCGCACTTTGTTGTGGTTTAAGGGTAAATTGTTGGTTGGCATTGGCTACTTTCAATTGTACTGAAAATTGAAATGTTGAGCCTTGGCCATAGACGCTAGTTACCTTTATGTCACCGCCCATGGTGTCAATTAATTGTTTGCTGATGGCTAAGCCCAAGCCGGTGCCGCCAAATTCTCGAGTAGATGAGGTGTCTACTTGCGAAAAGGTCGAAAACAGTTTGCTAATATCTTGCTCTTTGATGCCGACGCCACTGTCTTTGATCATAAACTCTAGGGTGATATTGTCGCCGTGTTGTTGGATTTTTGATACGGCAACAAGCACTTCGCCACGCTCGGTAAACTTGACGGCATTGCCGGCGATGTTGACTAGTATTTGTCGCAAGCGCAGTGGATCGCCAACATAGCTACTTTGCAAGGCGAGGGGAATGTCAAACACTAATTCAATTTGCTTGTCTTCTATTAACATCAGCAGGTAATTTGACAAGTTGGCTAATAAATCGTGTAAATTAAATTCTGATGAGGTTAAATCAAATTTGCCATTTTCTATGTTTGAATAATCTAGAATGTTATTGAGCAAAGCCAGCAGCGATTCGCTCGACTGGTGTACTTTTTCAACATAGTTACGTTGTTTCATGTCCAATTCAGTCTGCAGAGTTAAATACGACAGACCAATAATGGCATTCATCGGCGTTCTTAACTCGTGGGATACATTGGCAATAAAATTAGACTTGGTTTCATAGGCGGTATCGGCTTGAATTTTCGCTTCTTTCATACGGTGCGACATTCTTACTATACTGCCAGTACTCTTTTTAACAATAAAAGTTAACAAGGCAATCACTAAGATAAATACTAAGCCAAAATAAATTAAGTTAGTGGTGAGTTGCTTGGCCTGCTGCGATGAGATCAGTTCTTTATTTCTCAGGGTGTAAAGTTCAGCGTTGGCTTGGGTACTGAGGGAGGAAATGGTGTTGTCTATAGTTAATTGCAACGACAAATTAGTTGTCAGTTGTTTGAATTGCTTAATGACTTGTTGTAGAGCTGAACTTAGTGCTTGTATTGGTTGATTTTCTGCTTGGCTTAGTAATGAGGCGATAGCGTTGAAACGCTGTTTTATTGTGGTGGCGACGTTTAGCTTTTGATCTAATTCACTGTGCAGGTAAAATTGATTGATTGCTTGCTGTAATTGTTTCACCTCAGTTTGCACAGCGGCGAGCATGGTGGATGAGCTGGCTGGTGACTCAACTCGGCTGCTATCACTGAGCTGTGAGGCAAGATCGTCTAGCCAATTTTGTTGGCTTGTGGTGAAGCTTTCATAGGCGCTTTGGCTGTTACTTTGCAGTGTAATTAATTTTTTAAAATTCAATTGATACTGTTTAAGCACGGCAATAATAGGCGAGAAGTTACCGACCATTTGCGTTTCAAATTGGTTGTTTTCTAATTGCATTAATAATGACAAACTTTGCGAGATGTCTTCTGAGGCCATAAAACTATTTTCAGTGGTAGAGTCAAGGCGATAGGTCATTATTCTGAATTGCGCTTGGGTTAGGGTATCAAGCACTTCATCAATGGCGATGTAATCGTCAATGGTTTTGTTATAGTCAACCAAACTGCGCCAACCGATAAGGGCGGCACAGCTCAAGATCACAATCACAATCACGAAACTGGCGACGATCAAATGACCATCGTGGTATTGCTTCATGGTTTTGTTAAAGGATCTAAACATTAGTCGACCAGATGATTGAAGGTTAATAGAAATGACAAATCTTGCTCTGATTGCCACGAACTGGTAAGACTGCCTTGATGAAGTTCAATCAGGCGTTTGGCACTGTATAGCAATAAAGCGTTCAAGTCACAGTCGTGGCCTAATTGCAATGAGCCCAATAGCGATTGTTTGTCTACACTTGCCATAATGTGTTGCACAGTGATTTGCAGCTGACACTGCTTGTTAATTTTGTTGATATGAATATCAATTTCGCTATTGTCTTCGGCAAAGTTGATACAAAATTCAAAGATTTTTGCCACCGCTGAGCGCAGTAAAGCATTATCGGCATTTATTGCGCAATGCTGTTGCTTAAAAGAGGTCTTCAAGTGGCGTTCTTTTATGGTTAGGCCAAAGGTAAATAACACCTCTTTGGCTACCTCATTTAAACTGCACACTGACTGGTTTAGGGGCAGCGACTCGTATTCAATTTTGTATAACGATTGCATGTTATCGACGGTTTGCGACAGCATTTCAGCACTTTGTGTCAACGTTGCAAAGGCCAATTTGGAGTCGTATTGCTGCTGGCTATAATTTTGTATGATCTTTAGTGATTTTTTCATTTCACTGATGGGACGCTGCAGATCGTGTCTGATCAGCGATTCAAAATCGGCTCTGATCTTTGCCTCGGTCAACATAATTTCCACTTGATTGCGCAGGCTGTTTTGTTGATGGATCACTTTGCAGTGAGTTTTGACCCGAGCTTTTAGAATGGCGGCGTTAATTGGTTTGGTAATGTAATCTACTGCGCCTAATTCCAAACCTTTAACTATGTGCTTGGTGTCGTCTAAGGCGGTGGTGAAAATGACGCTGATGTGCGACAGAAAAGGATTTTTTTTCAACAAGCGGCAAAATTCTAAACCGTCCATGCCGGGCATCATAATGTCTAATAAGATCAGATCGGGTGGTGAATCAGACTCACAAATTTTTAGGGCTTTCATTGAATTATTTGCCGCTTTGACTTTGTAGTCTTGCCGCAAAATACTGGAAATAATCTTAAAGTTATCGGCAATGTCATCGACAATCAGAATAGTGAGCTGTTTTTTCTGTACTAATGATCGGTCAAGCGATTCTTTAGAGTGCAGCATGTAGCGGTTTTTTACTGGCTTAGTCAGTGCATGGTGCAACTTTTTTTCAAGGGTTTTGGCGGTAAAAGGTTTAACTAGATAATCAGAGACACCTTGTGAAATGGCATAAGCCACGTCTTTGTGATCGATACTACTCGATACCATAATAAAAGGGATCATGGCTGTTGTTGGCGTGGTTCTCACTTGTTGCAGTAATTCATTGCCAGACAATTCAGGCAATTTTTGGTCGCTGATAATAATATCAATGTGGTAATTTTCTAAATTAATAATCGCTTCTTCAGCCGATGCCACCTTGTATAAATCGGCTAAACCAAAGGTTTGCAGGGTTGTTTCAATGATGCTGGTCATCACTGGCTCTTGCACCACGATCAATGCGGTTTTTTCCTGAAACACACTGCGTTGTAATTTATTCATCGGCTTTACTCATGGTTAATGGTTACCTTGCGCAAGCCTAAAACCATCGGCATTGGACATCACATCAACCACGTCTCTGCCGCGAAAAGTGGCGTCCATAAACATTGGCTTAAAGCGATAGCCACCGCCTCTGATCACTCGGCGATCGCAGCCATGAGTGGTGTTGGCACGACTGTCGCGAAAAGACAGTTGCTGGTATTGAGCATAGCAATCAGCGGTCCATTCCCATACATTGCCTTGCATGTCATAGACACCAAAATCATTAGCGGCAAATGACATCACCGGTGACGTAGAGACATTGTCCCAGTCACTGCCACAGCCCCAACAGTTTGCCAAACCCAATTGAATTTCATCGCCCCAAGCAAATCGGTATTGACCCGCAGAGCTCGCTACGTATTCCCATTCTGCCTCTGAGGGTAAGCGAAATTTGCTTTGTGCTCTGTGATTAAACCAAGGAATAAAGTGATCGTGTATTTGTTGCCAACTCACTCCTGTCACGGGGTGGTTGTCTTTAATTGCAGTTGGCCGCTGTTTCGCCGGACAAGCATCATCGTTAACACATAATTGATACAATGCCCAAGTAACCTCGTGCTCCATGATCCGAAAGGCATTAACAAACATTTTACGCGCTGGCTTAGAGCGCTCGGAGAGATCATCACCCATGGTGAATGTGCCGCTGGGTATTGACTTAAATACTATTTTAAGATCATCAATGACGTAGCTTCTGTCATTTTTCATGTCAAAAAACAGCCGCGGTTTAAGGGTGTATACTTGCTCTGCACTACGGTCATTAATGGCCACTACTTGAGTAATGTGATCTGGGTGGCTGATCTTGGCATAGACGGTATTTACTGGGCTAGTTTGACCATCAAAAAAGCTTACTAGGGCATCAGTGGGCACGGTTTGGATGTGGGAAAAGTCTGGCTTGTTTTGATCATTAACGAACAACAATACCGCCAAGCAGCTCAAGGCAGTAAGTAACAGCACAATTAATATCATTTTAGTTTTTGCTGTTGTTGCTGTTGATTTTGTTGTTGAAGTTGATGTTGTCATGTAACCAATTTACCCAGAGTTGTCATTATTGCAGCAAAGCATCATTTCTCAGGTGATAATACTTAGGTAATAATACTTAGGTGATAATAACTTAACGCTGGTTACTCCTTGTCACTTGTTTATTGTTTTTTTGTACTAGCTAGATAACTCTAACATGTTTATTGAAATGATGTCATTTACTTGCGCCTAAATGCTAAACAGCGACAAAAAAAATTGTTGAAAACTTGGCGTGATTTTTGCTTTTTTATAATTAGAGGTAGCCAGGAATAACTCGAAGTAATTATCAGTAATTATCAGTAATTATCGATAATTTTTGCAATTAATTATAGTTGCTTTACTCATTTTACTGGTGTATTTCGGGTTCAGTGCTGGTTTAGTGTTGGTT
>JBELHO010000057.1:15242-21842 GCA_042091375.1 Thalassotalea sp.
TTTGTATGTAGCTTGGTTTATGGTTTATAATTCGTGCATATTTTCCGCAATTAAACCCAGTTAAACGCAATAAAGCTATAATAAAGCCAAAGGAATAAAGTCACAGGCGGCTATTTTTTTCGATGGCTGGGCTGGTTTTAGCTTAGGTATTGGCTGGGCTTCTATTGCATAGTGTTGCATAGTATTGATTTTGTTTAGTAAATGAGTGTTTAAATAAGTATTTAATAAGCAATTAATATTTAATCAATAATCAGTAACGAGTAATAAATAATCGTTACAACCTTTTTTAAGAGATGGTGATATGAAACAAAAGTTTTTCAATGGTGCTTTGCTTAGTCTACTGTGTTTTTTGAGCAGTGTTAGTCAGGCGGGGATCATTCAACAGTGGGATCTGAATATGTCGGAATTAAAGACTGATTTCATTGGTTCAGCGAAGCAAAATGATCAAAATTCAAAAATGGGTGCAGGCTTAACACCTAATGGCAGCAAGGCGTGGTTACATGAAGATTCTTGGTTTTATTTAAATTTAGCGGATGCCATTGGTTTACCCTCGTTAAGTTTGGATGCATTGGCTAGTGATCTTATTTTATCGTTTGATTTTTTAGTCAAAAATGGCAGCCCAGAAATTGCGGGTATTCAAGTGTCAGACAAAACTAAACAACATCAAGCAAGAGCCTTTAATTTAGTGGGAACTCAGTCATGGGGAATTAGAGACATTGAATACGATGTTGCGCAAGCAGGATGGCAACATTTTGACATTAATTTAAGTCAATATACCTCAGGTAGTTTTTCAAAAATTATGTTCATTAATGATTGTGACGCTAACAATGGTTGCGGCGGCACAAAAGCTTTGTTCAGAAATATGTCGCTTGCTCAAGTGAGCAATGTAGCAGAGCCAGCGAGCCTGGCATTTTTGGCTGTGGCACTGTTCGGTTTGGCGGCTATTCGCAGCAGAAAAACCAGATAGCTCATTGATTTATAAAGTAGTTAGACCCTATATATAAAACCGGTGCTTCAGCAATAAAGCACCGGTTTTTTTATGCGCTAGCCGCTATTCTTGCTTCCTAAACTTGCTACCTACACTTAATACCTAAACTTGCTACCTTCACAAGTTAAATTAATCTTTGCGGTTATTTTAAGTAAGTACCATCAACGCCGACTTTTCCTGGGCCATTTAATACCCAGATCCTAGCCGAATAAGCGGGTACATTGAAGGTCATTGTTCCGTTTGTGACATGCAAGGTCGCACCACTCACCGCATCGGTATAACTGCCATTGCGCAGGTTAGACAGGGTGATATTTTGCGCATTACTTGCGGCAAGGCCTACTGCCGCATAACTGCCTTGTGCAGACAAGTCTCTAATAAAACTCATCCCTGCACTCCACTCGTTGACCTCACTCATCGGGGCTTTTTGCAAAGCAGGTATGGCCGAGCGCAATTGATTCAAGCGTTTGATGTGTTGGTATAAGGGGTGCGCTTGGGTTGTCGCCAGATCATCTAACACCGGACCGAAATAGGCTCGGCCAGTTTGATCAATGGTGTCGCTATTACCGGCAATGTCCTGTGGTAAGCCTGCTTGGAACATCACTTCTTCTCCGTAGTAGAGGGTCGGAATACCGCGAATTGTCCAGAGTAGGTTATAGGCCAATGCGGCATTTGCTGAACTGCCACCAAAGCGATATTTAAAGTCGTTATCTGGACCCACGTCGTGATTTTGGAAGAAAGTGATCAGTTTGGTTGCATCACCATAAACCCAGTCCATGGCTAAGATACCGCCAACACCGCCAAAGTTACCTCGGGTGACGTTGTCTCTAAAGGTTGAAAATAACGAGAAATCTAACACTGAGAAACCTGAATCACCGCCGGCATTAGGGTTTGATGGATCTTGTGTAGTGCGGGTGTACCACCAAGGGCGGATCACTGCCGATGCATTATCGTTGGCCAGTTCAGATCCCCAGCCGGTGCCTTTTACTAAGTTTTCACCAAACACAAATACACCGGGCTTGTGGGTTTGCCAATCTCTGACGTAACTCAATAATTCATCGCGTTCAACGTGTTTTACCGTGTCTAGGCGAATGGCATCAACACCCATATCAAGGTACATACGGATCGCACCATTGAGATAGTCTTGCACATTTTGGTTACCAGTGGCTAAATCTATGGTATCACCAGCCATGTGTTTGCGCTGTAAGGCCAGTGGGTTTTCCCAGTCGCCACCTGACATGAAACCATCGAGGTGATACCAATCTGGATCTAGCCCCTGAGCATCTATGCCAAAGAAACGGTTGGCATCGTAGCCTGGCAAGGGCACAGTGACACCGGTTTTGGGGTCGACAAGAGGAACAATACCCTGAGGGTCGCTGTTGTGGCGGGCTCTAAACCAGTCTGGTGCCGCACTATTGTCGTTGTCATCGCGGTTGGCACTTTGGTAATCACCTAAGTTGCCCTGATAAGGACCATTATCAACCTCACCTTGTTCGGCGCCCTGTGGAACAAAGTATTTGATCGGCAAATGATCGATCCAAACGTGGTCTCTTAAGCCGTATTGTCCCGAGTGGTTAATGACTACGTCTTGAATGATTTTTAGGCCTTTTTGATGGGCGGCATCAATGAAGTCTTGGTAAGTGGCACCCTCAGATTCCAAACGCGGATCAACGCGATAAAAATCATAAGCGTGATAACCGTGATAATCTAAACCGGAGCGATTTTCTACCGGAGGTGTTGTCCAAATTGCGCTAAATCCAAGGTCTTTGATGTAATCAAGCTGGGCAATTAGGCCTTTAAAGTCACCGCGCCAATGAGGATCACCGGCTTTGTAGCGATCGCGGTTGTAATAATTATTGCTGTCATCGCCATCATAAAAACGCGCAGTCATTAAAAAGTAAATGGTTTCATCGCGAAAGTCACCGCTGTCAACTGGTTGGCCAATTTGATAACGAAAACTGTGTTGGCTTTGATTGCCGCTGGCATCGATGGCCAAGGTTTTGATCACTAAATCAACGCCAGCAGTTAAGTCGCTGGCAGTGAACGCTTGATCGGTATACAGAGCTGAGTTGCTGCTCGGCTCAGAGTTATCTGTGGTGAAGTACAGTTTGGGGTTGGCGTCTTCATTGTCAGCCACCGACAAGGTGATGGTTTGCTCGCTGGTATACAAGCCACTGGCAATTGATGCGGTGACCACAGGCGCGGAGAGATCTTCGCCAGCAATGAGGTTAACGCTAATTGATTTATCTTGGCTGTTAAAACAAATGTGATAACTGCTATTGTTATCGACTAGCACGTCTTGTTGCGGATAATTTTCTGTCCAGTCACCAAAATGATCTATTTTAAAGCGCGGGTTGTTGTCGGCAAAGGTTTGCTCCGTGCAATAGTTACTGCCCTCGGTTGCGGTCATTGGCGTCGTTGACCAGTTATTCGAGGTACCGCGGAAATACCAAGTATCGGCAGGGGTTTCGACAACGGTCACATTGACACTGCTGGTATTAGTTGCGCCCTGATCATCGCTCACCGTTACACTGATCAGTTGATTACTGACACTGGATGTATCCAAGGTAATTGCTGCTGATGTTGCACCTGTACTCCATAAATACTCGCTAATAAATCCATCAGCATCAATTGAGCCTTCAGCCGAAATGGTTAATGTTTGCCCGACTTGTACCTCGATGTTGCTGCTGGGGTTTAATACCGCAATGGGCGCTTGATTCTGTGCAGCAATGACTTGCAGATCATAACTCAGTGTTTGATCGTTAACGGTTAAACGATAGGTACCACTGGCCTGATAAAAAATATCATCGCCAGACGCATCTAAGATGCCGTCGCCATTGTTGTCGCCAAAATTTTCTGTCCAATCGCCATTGATATCAATTTTAAAGCGTTGATTGGTTTGTCCATCAAAAGTGATATCGGTTTGCCAAGTGTGGTTGTCAATCAGTGTAAGTGCGGTGGTTGACCATGCGTTAAATGTGCCACGGGCATACAAGGTTGCAACGTTTTGAGCAAACCCAGGCGTTTGTTGACAGCTGTCAACCTCAGTGGCAGTTATCGATTTGTCAACAGGGTTAAAGTTAATCAAATACAGCTGGTTGGCATTAACGGTAATATCGCCGTTGGGGTAATTTTCGCTCCAATCAGCGAACCGATCGATTTTAAATCTCGGGTTGTTTTCACCATTGGCAAACTGTTGACAAGTTTGGTAGTTGTTGGCGTCTATTGCTGTTAATGGGCTGCTGCCCCAGTTGTTTGCCGTACCGCGAAAAAACCATTCGCCATTGGCAACAGAGCTAAATACTATGCTTGTGCAGATAATACTCGACACTATACTTTTTTTAGTATTCATCGTTATTCCTATTGTTTTTATTATTGTTTAGATGTGATCTCCTGTTAGTGGGCAAAGCAGACAACTATTGCTGCTGTCTGCTGAGCACACATTGCTATCAACAGGGTTCAAAACCCACCGCTATGGTTAAAAATCACTGATCTGCGCTTGGTTGTTATTGAAATTAAAGGTATTGATTTTGCCACATTCTGCAAAGTGGTTGTTTGATGTATAAGGTGCTTGTGGGTGGCTAATATTGCCTTCCCAGCCTTGGCCGTTTTTAACGTAGGCTTTGACTTCAAACTTATTGTTGACTGCCTTGCTACAATCCATTTGCACATCGAGCATCCAGTAATGTTGTCCCCAGATGTTCAGGGGTTCTTCACCAAAACCATCATTTGCAACGGTGCGTTTAGTGCCCCAACTGGCCGGCCAGAAATTGGTTGTCCAATCTAGCGGTGTTCCTTCAGCTGCATTGCTTTGCTCATTTTCACTGCCGTACCAATCTAGGTAAGTGTCGTTATTTTTCCAAGGAATGGTGGTGGCGTTAGCTAGATTATTGTGCACTATCGGCATAGCACATTGAAAGTTTGTGGTTTGACAGTCTCTGCCTAAATTGTTGTTGGCGTAGTCGTGATCTATGCCGCCGCGAATAAACATGTCTTGGCCACTTTGGGTTTGTGCCTCAATAAAGATCACCGTGCGTTGCCAATTTTCATTGTCATTGCCATTGTTATTGTCATTGCCGTTATTGTTATCTTGACTCACTTTGGCATTTTGGTGAATGGCAAAAGCATCCCAAGGGCTGACATTGGCATTAATGGTACCGTCGTTATTGACGGTAATGGTCTCGTCACCACAAGACATTGCATCTGCGGATAAGCCGCCTTTTAATACATTGCAATAGGTGCCTGCCGCCATGTCGGTGGATAAAGTGGTATTGAGATCATAGGATTCTTTGTTAATGGCAACAAAGCCCGAGCTGCCTCGGCCAAAGGCGATTTGGTTATTGCCGTTATCCCACCAATTGCTGGTAGTCCAGTTATCTGCGGTATTGTTTCTAAATTCAACCCCGCCGGCAATATACGACCACCTGTGTTCACATTGCCAATTGTTGAAACAGTCAACATTGCCATTATTGTGCACTGGGCTATTGGGTGCACCGGCGTCGGTGTCACCGTAAAAGTCGTAACTCGACATCACCTTAGGGTAACCATACGGATAGGCCAACATAAATACATTGGCTAAATCGTACAAGCGGCCATCTGCAAAGGTGATAACGTTACCGGCACCACCATGGCCACGCTGGTTGTCGTGGTTATCAACAAAAACCACCGCTGAGCTGCTTGGTAAAAATCCCCAACCTTCGCCAAAGTTTTGCAAATAGGAGAGGTTGCCGTTTCTAAAGGTGTTACCCAATTGGGTACTGTATTTGAATTCAGTAACTAGACCACTGCTTTGGTATTCCGCAGAGGTAATTGGCTCTCCGCCTTGGTCGATGACTTCTTGAAAGACTAGAGGACTGTCATTAACCCGCGATAAAATACCTTGTATGTCACCTAATGACATGTGTTTTGAGGCATCAAAGCGGAAACCTTTGACGCCAATATCTTGTAAATCATTTAAATAATTGGCTAAAGTTTGTTGCACATAAGATGAGCCAGTATCGAGATCAGTTAAGCCAACTAATTCACAATTTTGCACTTGCCAGCGATCGTTGTAATTAGTGATGGCGCAGGTATTGTGAAAGTCTTGCGGACTGTAATTGGGGTAGCTTTTATTGCCATAACTGCTGCCAGCTGTGCCGGTTCCGCCGCCAGCGGCCATGTGATTTAAAACCGCGTCTACATAGATGTCAACGCCAACGGCTTGACAGCGATTAACCATATCAACAAACTGCGCACGGTTACCGCCTCGACTTTGCAGTTGATAACTGACGGGTTGATAACGGGTCCACCATTGACCACCTTGTATATGCTCATTTGGCGGTGATACTTGTACTGCTGCATAACCTTTAGGGCCTAAATAGTCTTCACATTCCTTGGCAATATCTGGCCAGTTCCATTCAAACAAGTGGACAAAAGTAGTGGCTTGAGGGTTGGCTTGCACTGGGCTATTTAACCCTAGTATTAAGCTTGTTGCTAAAAGTGATTTCGTTAATTTAGTATTCATTGTTATTTTTATTCCTAAGGTAAGTTCATTTTTTGAACAACTTAAGATTGATCGAAATTTAACCAAAGTGATAGTGTTGTTTTTATGAATACGTATTCATAAAAGCTTAGTT
>JBELHO010000058.1:0-21408 GCA_042091375.1 Thalassotalea sp.
TGGTCGGTCGTGAAGGATTTGAACCTTCGACAAATTGGTTAAAAGCCAACTGCTCTACCAACTGAGCTAACGACCGATAATTTAACTTTAGTGAAATTAACACTAATCCATCAATTTTGTTCAGTGGTCGGTCGTGAAGGATTTGAACCTTCGACAAATTGGTTAAAAGCCAACTGCTCTACCAACTGAGCTAACGACCGGGTCTTTACTGAACAAATGAAGATCTATAACTAGTTTACTGGTTATAGTGTTTGCAATTTTTCAATTAGCCAAACAGGCTAAGAAAATTACCAACCACAGTGAATAACTTTGGTCTTTTATCTTCAACGATAAATAACTAGCGATATACCCCTTTATCCATGTAGGATAAAATTGGTCGGTCGTGAAGGATTTGAACCTTCGACAAATTGGTTAAAAGCCAACTGCTCTACCAACTGAGCTAACGACCGACATAATCTTTGTGCTAGTGCTTTAACGCGCCGCATATGATACTGATAATTTAGTTGAGTGCAACAACAAATTACAGTTTTTTATCGTTTATCTATTTAATTGCGTAAAAAGCCAGCACTGTGACTGTGTTATTGCCACCTTTATGGTTGCAAGCTTTCTAATCGCGGTTGTGCCAATTTCGCTGCACTTGAATTTGGATAGGTAGAGATCAATTGCTGATAGAAAAATATGGCTTTGCTGTTGTTGTTTTGCTTTTGTTCTACCATAGCCAACTTAAGCATTGCATCACTGCGCTTGGTCGAGTTTTGATATTGTTCTACCACCACTGTGAATGCTTGTTTTGCTTGATTCAACTCACCTTTATTAAATAACAGTTGCCCCAACCAGTAATGTGCATTAGCGGCATAAGATGACTGCGGATATTGTTGATTAAACTGTCGAAATGCCGGTATGGCTTCCTCGTAACGTTTGTCTTTGAGTACCATATTAACCGCTAGATCATAGGCTTGATTTTCGGTTAAGTTAGTACTGTAATTTTGTTGTACAGGAGCAACAGGGGTTATTGAGGCAATGGCTGCAGGCACTTGATTAGCAGGTTTGAGTGCCTCGCTTACCCGTCGATCAAGCTCTTGGTATAATTCCCTCTGCCGGGCGATTATTTGGCTTAATTTGTGTGCGTGCAGTTCGGTGATACCTCTAAGCTCGTTAAGCTCTTGCT
Organism: Thalassotalea sp.; assembly: GCA_042091375.1. Classification (GTDB taxonomy): domain Bacteria; phylum Pseudomonadota; class Gammaproteobacteria; order Enterobacterales; family Alteromonadaceae; genus JBELHO01. Next base: position 1,169 of record JBELHO010000058.1, read on the forward strand.
GTATATCATCGACTTGCGTCTGCAAGCGATTACTGGCAGCAAGCTTGCGTTCCAATACAGCGACTCGTTCAGACAAACTCAGCGAACTGCTGGTGTTTTTAGTAATATCAATTACTTTGGCTGGCTCAGCCGCTATTGCATTAATTGCAATAGCGGAAACAGCACAGGCCAATACAATACTATTCAGTTTCATTAAACTACCTGATTAGTAAACTAAGACTGCACGTCGGTTTTTAGAGAAGGCATTTTCACTGCGATCTTTAACCATAGGTTTTTCTTCACCGTAACTGACCATTCTTAATTGTGAAGACGAAACACCCATGTTTTCTAAGTAAGTCACAACTGCTTTAGCACGACGCTCGCCTAAGGCAATATTGTACTCGGGTGTACCGCGTTCGTCGGCATGACCTTCAACTAGTACGCTAGCTTGTGAATTTTCATTTAAAAATTTCGCATGGGCGTCTAAAACCGCTGAGAATTCACTACTCACTGATGACATGTCAAAGTCGAAATAGACAATGTGTTCGGCGCGTAAACGCTCAAGTTCTTGACGTTTTTGCGCTTCAATTTCCGCAGCGCGTTTTGCCGCATTTACGCGAACATTTTCCTGCTCAGCAGCAATCTCTGCTTGTCTTTGAGCGTTGGTATCTACTTGGCTTTGTTCAGCAGTCGTTGAATTTGAGCTACAAGCCGCTAATGCAACCATAGGTAAAGCAACAGCAATAGCTTTCATAGTTTTGTTCAAGCGCATTTCAATGTTTCCTTATTATTCGTATTGTTTTAGTCAAATATTAATTGTTTATTTTTTTGTTTATAAAAATGGTGACCACGCTGGTGATTTAACTTGGCCATTTAAAGCAGGTAGTCTTGCTTTAAATCGTCCATCGACAGAGACTAAACTCAATACCTGACGGTTATTGTGTAAAGTACTGTAGATAATCATCCCACCATTAGGGGCAATACTCGGTGATTCGTCTAATCTGGTTTTAGTCAACACTTGGAATAAGCCAGAATCTAGTTGCTGCTTAGCCAGGTGGTATTGACCATTAGTTCTGTTGACCATTACTAGTTGCTTGCCATCGGGTGTTAAAGAACCACCGAGATTCATTTCACCATCAAAAGTAAGTCGCCTTACTTTACCATCTACTAAATCTACTCGATAAAGCTGCGCTTTACCACCCCGTTCTGAACTAAATATCAATGAACTTTCATCTGGTGACCAACTGGGTTCGGTATCAATAGCTCGGTGACGAGTAATTCGCCGCAATTTTTTGGTTGCAACGTTCATCACATACAGTTCAGGATTACCATCTTTAGAGAGCACCATAGCGATTTGCTTACCACTGGGTGACCATCGCGGTGCGCTGTTAATGCCTTCAAAAGAACTCAAGATAGTGCGCTCTGAAGTGTAAATATTCATCAGGTGAATTTGTGCCTGTTGATTTTCAAAAGTCACGTAAGCTAGTTGATTACCTGTCGGATCCCAAGAGGGCGACATCAAAGGCTCTTTTGAACTCAACAATACAAATTCATTAAAGCCATCGTAGTCGGCAATGACTAATTCATAGGGATATTCACCAGTGTCGCGAACAATAACATAGGCAATTTTGGTTAAGAAGGCGCCCCTTGTGCCGGTTAATTTCTCATAGACTTCATCACTGATGGTGTGCGCGTAACGCCTGATTTGATCGGCACCGATCTCAACAATACTGTCTTCGAGCACATGATCTGAACTTTTCACCAATTGCCCATTGCTGAGCATTTGTGTTTCACCGCCGGTAATTTGCCCGCGGATCACATCAACCAATTGATAGCTGACTTGAAATCGGCCTAAAGAGGTTTCAATAATTTCGCCAACGATAATATTTTCTACCCCTGTTGACGCCCAAGCGGCATAGTCAATGTCGGCATCAACACTGGGCTGTTGCGGAAACTGTTCGGCACTTATGGGATTAAATTTACCGCTGCGCAATAAATCATTACTGACAATTTGAGCAATACTCTCTGGTAAAATGCTGCTGCCGCTGTATTTAAATGGCACTACCGCAATAGGACGAGCACCTTCAACAACATCGGTTATCACTATTTCTAATGTCGCCAACGAGCGAAACGATAACAAGCTACAAAACACGATAAAATATATTTTAAATTTCATTATTGTCTTCTATGGTTAATTTTAAAATTCAGGTTCAACGGTGAGGCTGATCTTACTCATTTCTTTAAATACTTCTGGATCTTTTGACACGGGTAAAGTGCCCGCTTTGTATATAGCGGTTTTCGCCGCAGCACACATTATTCTGTCACCTTGATTGATCACCACATTGGTTACAAAGCCCGAAGGCGCAAGTGAGATAGTTAACTTGCAAGACTTGCCTTCCATAGTGCTGCGATCGGTGATTAAATTACTGCGAATACTTTGTTTAATGAGAGCAGTAAAACGGCCAATTTCTGTCATTTGTTGTTGATGCTTGGCTTGTTGGCGGCTGGCCATTTCTTCCGCCATCTGTTGCTCTAGTAATTTTTGTTGTTCAGCTCTTTCTTTGGCGGCTTGTTGTTGGCGCTTTTGCTCTGCTTGTTTTTGTTTTCTGATTTTTTCTGCTTTTGCTGCCGCTTGTTGCTCTTTTAAACGTTTAGCTTTGGCGTCAGCAGCGGCTTGATCAGCCAGTTTTTTTTCTTGAATTTTCTTTTGCCGCGCAATTTCAGCGGCTTTTGCTTGTGCTTTCGCCTTTGCAGCCGCATTATCTGCTGCTTTTTTCTCGAGCAATTTTTTCTTGCGTTGTTTCTCTAGTTGTTTGAGGCGTTGTTCTTCTTTGGCTCTGTTGCGCTTTGCCGCTTCGGCGCGTTTTTCTAAATCGCGTATGCGCTTTGCTTCATCAGCTTGTTGTTGCTGTAAACGTTGCACTTGTCTGGCGACTTGTGCACTGTCAACCACTACGGCTTGGATCGGCTGAACATCAGCGACTGTTGGCTTTGCTTTGATCGGGTGCTCGGCAAACTCACCGAATAAAAGCACACCGGCTAAACACAAGTGCAAAGCAATGCTGAATGTCAGTGCTAATGAATAATTTCCTTTAAACAATTATTTCTCCGAAGGATCTGTCATTAAACCCACCGAAGGAACGCCGGCATTTTGTTGTAACAATACCATCAATTGGATCACTGCATTGTATGAAACAGCGCCATCGGCGTTAACCACTACCGGTGTGTCGGGTTCGACTTTTAAATGTGCTGCCACTAGGGTGGCAACTTCTTCGGCAGACATGGCTTGATTTTTACTGGTCCCCACCGCTAAGTAATATTGCCCTTGTTCATCAACAGAAGCGACTAACGGCGTTTTACTGTCTTTATCTAAGTTCTTAGCATCAGCTTGTGGTAAATCGACTTTTACCCCTTGAGTGATCAAAGGCGCGGTAACCATAAATATAATTAGTAACACCAACATGACGTCGATGTAGGGAACGACATTTATTTCTGCTACTTTGCGACGTCTAACGCGATTATACATGTGCTCTGCCCTTACCTGCCATGGCCATCACCACCAACTTGCCGTTGTAAAATGCTGGAAAACTCTTCCATGAAATTGCCATAGCTGTTTTCTAATTTTTCAACGTGATGACTGAATCGGTTAAAAGCCATGACAGCTGGAATAGCAGCAAACAAGCCCATCGCCGTCGCAATTAACGCTTCGGCAATGCCCGGAGCGACCATAGCCAATGTCGCCTGTTCAACAGCACCAAGGGCAATAAATGAATTCATGATCCCCCAAACGGTGCCAAACAAACCTATATAGGGACTGATAGAGCCAACGGTTGCCAAAAAGGGCAGATGCACTTCTAGTTCATCCACTTCTCTTGACAATGACACTCGCATGGCTCGATGGGTACCATCGACAATGGCTGATGGTGAGTTGATATTACTTTTTCTTAAACGCGCAAACTCTTTAAAGCCAGAAACAAATAAATTCTCTATACCGCTAATGTGCTCTCGCGCCGAGATCTCACTGTACAGTTTACTCAAGTCGGCACCACTCCAGAATTTGTCTTCAAACTGTTGTACTTGTACACGAGCACTTCTCAGTGCTTTTCTGCGTTGAAAGATCATTGCCCAGCAGGCAATAGAGAAACCGAGTAAAATCAACATCACCGATTTTACCAATAAACTTGCTTGTAAAAATAAGTCAATAAATGACAGTTCAGACGACACTTTGCAATGCTCCTAATATAATCTCTGGAATGGCACATGGCTTGGCATTTAGGGTGTTAACACAAGCTACCCGCACCTTTATATTACACAATAATGTATTATTTTGATTAGTAATTTGTTGCGCAAACAATACACTTGCGCGCTTTAATTCAGTCACTTGTGACGAAACTGTCAATAAATCATCTAACTTTGCTGAAGCTAGATTGTTCATTTCAACCTTTGTGACCACAAAACCGGTATTTTGTTCTAAAAAAATAGATTGTTCTATTGCCAACGCTCGCAACCATTCGCTGCGAGCGCGTTCAAAAAATTTTAAATAATTTGCGTGATAGACAACACCACCGGCATCGGTGTCTTCGTAAAACACCCGTAGTTGATAATGCTGTGTTTTTTCAGACATGATAAAATGTTCGTCAATTATTGAATAAATTCAATGGCTATAGTAATAGATTTTACTATCGGCTAACAAGTCATTAGGTGGTCAGAATGACAGAAAATTTAATTTTTTATGGTGAATTAATAGGGCGTTGCCGCGCTTGTGCAAAAGCCAACCATATCGGATTAGTTTTTCTAATGAATAAGATAAATTTATTTGGTTTGTCAAAAATCCCTTTACTGCGTAGAATACATTTTATTCCTTAGCGAACAAATTATTTACACTCTTTCTCCCTAAAGTTAAATAATGTGCTAAAGTTTATTTATAGATGGTTGTTATTCTCCTTCTCACTGAGATGCTTTAAACAGAAATTCCTTCTATCAACTTTATTTAAGTTGGCCCACATCGCTGATGTGGGCTTTTTTTTATCTGTTATTATCTACACAGTCAATACTATTCTGGTTTTAAGCGAGAAAAATGCTGATAGGCTTTATCGGTGGCTATGCGCCCTCTTGGCGTTCTTTGCAAGTAACCTTGTTGGATCAAAAAGGGCTCAATGACGTCATCAATGGTATCCCGCTCCTCGCCAATCGCAGCAGCAACATTATCTAAACCTACCGGGCCACCCATAAATTTGTCAATGATCGCCAATAATAACTTGCGATCCATAATATCAAAGCCCTGATTATCTATATCTAGCATGGCTAATGCAGCAGAGGCTGTTGTCTTGTTGACTTCACCATTGGTTTTTACGTCGGCGTAATCTCTTACTCTGCGCAACAGTCGGTTGGCTATTCTCGGCGTACCGCGTGAGCGTCGAGCCACTTCAAAAGCTCCTTGCTGATCAATCGCTAAATGCAAAAAATGCGCGGAGCGATTAACAATTTCGGTCAAATCTTTGTTACTGTAGAATTCAAGCCTTTGTACTATGCCAAAACGGTCCCGTAAAGGCGACGTTAATGCCCCTGCCCGTGTTGTCGCGCCAATAAGAGTAAAGGGCGGTAAATCTAATTTAATCGACCGTGCTGCTGGCCCTTCGCCGATCATGATATCAAGCTGATAATCTTCCATTGCTGGGTAAAGGACTTCTTCAACAACAGGACTTAATCGATGTATTTCATCGATAAAGAGCACATCATTTTCTTCTAAGTTAGTTAACAAGGCTGCTAAATCACCAGCTTTTTCCAAAACCGGACCAGAGGTTGTACGAATGTTAACACCCATTTCGTTAGCGACAATATTTGCTAAGGTGGTTTTGCCAAGTCCCGGAGGGCCAAAAATTAATAGGTGATCTAAGGGCTCTGAACGCTTAAGTGATGCGGCGATAAAAATTTCCATTTGCTCTTTAACATGAGGTTGCCCAGTGTAGTCAGTAAGCATTTTAGGTCGAATTGCCCTGTCTATCACTTCTTCTTGTTCAGTGGCGTCGGCTTGTACTAATCGATCAGCTTCTATCATCTGTATTTTCTCAATTAAAAGGTCATCAGCTAAATGACCATATTATCCCTTTAGTCGGCAAGACTAAAGCATAGCTTTTAATGCGTCACGAATAAGTGTTTCACTCGTGGCGTTGTCATTAAACACCAATTTAATCGCTTTATCTGCTTGTTGCTGACTATATCCCAAAGATACCAAGGCGTTAATTGCATCGCCTTTAGCATGACTTGCCAGCCCGTGTTGCGACAATGACTGTTCGGGGCTAATACCCTGTATTTGTTGTGTTGAACTGCTCTGCCAATCCTTCAAACGATCGCGCATTTCCACCAGCAAACGCTCTGCTGTTTTTTTGCCAACACCTGGAATTTTGACTATGGTATTTACATCGTCATAACTCACACAGCTGACAAACTGATCTGCTGACATGGCTGATAAAATAGCCAGCGCTAATTTTGGCCCAACGCCGTTGACTTTGATCAACAGGCGAAATAATTTACGCTCAACTTTGTTGGTGAAACCATATAATAATTGCGCGTCTTCCCGAACAATAAAGTGGGTATAGACAAGTGCTTGTTGGTTTAACTCTGGCAACGCATAAATACTGGTCATTGGCATGGTGACTTCATAACCAATGCCGTTGCCGCATTCTATTACTATTTCTGGTGGTTGTTTTTCAATTAATTCACCGCGTAAATGACCTATCACAATGTTGACCTTTGCTATATAACCTATAAGCGAACCATAACACTAGATATTTATACAGTAAAGTTAAAATTTATCTGCAAGTGGCTAACGCAGGCGGCCGCGAACTGTCTTGGTAGCAACGCCAACCATTTTATTGATGGTATCATTGCTGTGAGCATGGCATAAAGCCACCGCTAAGGCATCAGCCGCATCGGCTTGCGGTGTGGCTGGCAATTTTAAAATAGACTTGACCATGTGTTGTACCTGACTTTTATCTGCCGCACCTGTGCCAACCACCGCTTGTTTAATTTGTCGGGCAGAATATTCAGCAACGGGTAAACCGCAATTAGTAGCAGCGACAATTGCCGCACCTCGCGCTTGCCCCAATTTGAGTGCTCCGCCGGGATTGACCCCCATAAAAACTTCTTCGATGGCAAAAAGCGTCGGAGAAAATTGGCTGATTATTTCTGATACACCGGCAAATATCACTTGTAGTCGATCACTAAATTCATTGCCGTCGTCGGCTTTATTAGGCGCACAAGCTTTTATGCAACCACTGGCTAAATAGGTAAGTTTTCGGCCATTTTTTTCGATCACCCCATAACCAGTGATCCTTGAACCGGGATCAATACCTAAAATAATGGTCAATAGTTATTCCTTAATAAAAGTCGTTATTCGGCAACAAAAAAGCAGTTAATGATAATACATTAACTGCTTTGTATTGAAATAGCCTATGAGGATTTACTCACTGTTTGCTACTTGTTTGTCTTTTTCTATACACTGAATGGCTAACTCTTCAAGTTGTTGTGGGTTGGCCAGTCCAGGGGCATTGGTTAACGGACAGGCAGCAGTGGTTGTCTTGGGAAAAGCCATCACATCTCTGATCGAGCTTGCGCCTGTCATTAACATCACTAGTCGATCCAAACCAAACGCTAGACCTGCATGCGGTGGAGCACCGTATTGCAGTGCTTCAAGTAAAAAGCCAAACTTTTCTTGGGCTTCTTCATCGCTGATCCCGAGAATTCTAAATACCGCTGCTTGCATGTCTTGATGATGGATACGCACTGAGCCACCACCGAGTTCACAGCCATTGAGCACCATGTCATAGGCATCTGATAATGCACCAATAGGATTGGCTTCTAATTGTTCAGCGGTTGCATTACTCGGTGCAGTAAAGGGATGGTGAATGGCATGCATGGCGCCATCAACTTGTTCAAACATTGGAAAGTCAACCACCCATAAAGGCTTCCAGTCGCCTTGCAGTAGAGCTAAATCTTCACCAAGTTTTAATCTTAACGCGCCTAAGGCTTCAGTCACTATTTGATAGGTATCTGCACCAAAGAAAATAATATCACCACTATTGGCGCCAGTGCGCTCTAGCAATGCTTGTACAGCACTATCGGATAGGAATTTTAAAATAGGCGATTGCAAGCCTTCACGACCGGCGTCTATGTCGTTTATTTTTAACCATGGCATGCCTTTGGCGCCGTAGATACCGACAAATTTGGTTAAGTCATCAATGCCTTTTCGCGAAAACTTTGCCGCCCCTTGGGGAACGCAAATCACCGCAACACGACCGTTATCATCATTAGCAGGGCCAGAGAAGACTTTGAAATCAACCGTTTTTAAAATGTCATCAACATCTATAATTTCTAATGGGTTGCGCAGATCCGGCTTATCAGAGCCAAAGCGCTGCATCGCTTGTGCATAGGTCATGCGTGGAAATTCACCTAAGTCAACATCGAGTAATGATTTAAATAAATCTCGCACCATATTTTCAGTGACTGTCATCACTTGTTCAGATGACATAAAGGAGGTTTCAATATCAATTTGGGTAAATTCAGGTTGCCTATCAGCACGTAAATCTTCGTCGCGAAAACACTTGACGATTTGGTAATAGCGTTCCATGCCAGACATCATCAACAGTTGTTTAAATAGTTGTGGTGACTGTGGTAGCGCAAAAAACTTGCCACTGTGTGTTCTACTTGGCACCAAATAATCTCTGGCACCCTCTGGCGTCGCAGCAGTTAAAATTGGGGTCTCTATGTCCAAGAAGCCTTGTGATTCTAAAGAACTGCGCACTGCTGAGGTGACTTTTGCGCGAAAGCGCAGGCGCTCAGTCATGGTTGGCCGACGCAAATCTAAATAGCGGTATTTTAAGCGTTGCTCTTCAGAGTTTTGTTGGTTTGCGTCCAAAGGCAAAGGCGCTGACTTATTGAGAATAGTCAATTCTAAACCCAGTATTTCAACAGCTCCTGTTTTCATCTCTTGGTTGACCTGACCTTCAGGACGCGCTCTGACTACACCTTTAATTTGCACACAAAATTCATTGCGCAAAGTACTGGCTTTTGCAATCACCTCAGGTAAATCTGGATCGTATACAACTTGAACTATGCCTTCGCGATCACGTAAATCTAAAAATATAACCGCACCCAGATCACGACGTTTGTTGATCCAACCGCACAAAGTTAATTGTTGACCAATGTGAGTTTCATTTACCTCACCACAATAAAGATCACGCATTTTTTTTAATCCTACCACTGCTTATCATAAGGGAATTATCCTACTCGACACCTAGTGAATACATATATGACTCTGTTAGTAAACCATCGACATCACCAAGGCAATAAAGCGAAAAACACTGCACTTATTACCATTTGTATTGCAAAGTTTGCGACTAAAGCCCTGAGTGTTTTTATGCACTATATCAATCGGTATCGGATCTTAGGACAAATTTTGCCGACATTATAAAGCAATCAACTCGAAAGTCATTAGCAATACAGTAATAGATCACTTTACTATCACAGATATTGCGCACAACAGCGTTAATCACTAGTCAAGTTGTCATTTATCAGACCCGTGTGTTTATCGCGATAATGTGTCTTAAACATTGATCAAACATTCAGTAAGCATTTATCGAACATAGGCTAATGCTATTTATGATAGTCAGGTGTTAAGCAAGAGATTTTGAAAATACATAATGATTTTTACCGGCACTCTTAGCGTCATACATTAAAGTATCAGCAGTTTTGACCAGTTCGATATCACTTTCTCCGTCGTCAGGATACATGGCGATACCAATACTACAGCTAATTTTTGCGCTAGCTGCCGACAGGGTAAAGGGTTTGCGCATAGCAACAAGAACCTTTTCAGCAATATATCTCGCTTCTTCTTTACTGTGTAAACCAGTCAGTAACAATACAAATTCATCACCACCAAAACGCACTACATTATCTGATTTACGCACACAGTTTGATAAAGTTTTTGCTACTTGGATCAGTAACTCGTCACCGACATCATGACCGTAATTATCATTAATCTTTTTAAAACCGTCTAAATCGATGAACAGTAACGCCATTTGCAGCTTGTTGCGTTGATGCACATTAATTGCATTAATTATTCGGTCTTTGAGAAGCACCCTATTGGCTAGACCCGTTAATTCATCGTGCATAGCCATGTGCTTCATCTGTTCCTCTAGTTGTTTGCGAGATTTAATTTCACTGTGTAAGCGACGATTCCACAACACAATAAAAATAATGATCAACAACAGTATCAAACCAATTTGAGTGGAGATACGCATCACTACCATTTTGTTGTAACCGGTTTCAACATTAATGCTAAACCACTTTTCATAAATAGTTTGTTTCTCTATACCCGTTATACTGTCAATGGCTTTGTCCATAATTGACTTTAGTAGCGGCGCATTTTTTTGCAGGGCAAAATAATGCTGATCTTTGTCAAATTCATCGACCACAGAAATAGTTAAGTTAATTAAGTTTTCTCGATTGATCAGATCAGATGCAGTGGCAATATTTTCTATTAAACCCACTGCTAAACCCCGCTGAACAGCTGTTAATGCATCTTCATAACCATCGACAATTTTAAGGACAATATTGGGGTGATACTTCTGCAGAAAAGACACTATGTATGAGCCTTTAACAATAGCTAATGATTTGCCATAAAAATCTTGCAGAGTGACTTTAGCCCCCATGGCTGTTGGGTGGACTATAACCGAGGGCATATCCCAATACGGTTCAGAAAAAAGAAATAGTTGATCCCTTTCGGGGGTTTGGTTGGCGCCAGCTAGCACATCAATTTCACCGTTGAGCATAGCGTTATAAAGACTACTCCACCCCTTTATCACCACGTATGAAAATTTGATACCGGTTCGCTTGGCAATTAACTCGATAATATCGGGATTAATCCCCACTTGCTGACCCGCTTCATCTATGAACTCAATCGGTTTCCAAAAAGGATCAATGCCGATCTTGATCGGTTGATTTGCTTGCAGCCATGCTATTTCTGCATCTGAGAGGGGAACACTATTGTTTAAATAATGAAAATAGCCATCTTCACTACTGTCTAACCAAGCCTGCTCCAATGCCACTAATTTATTTAAGGGAAGTGTATCAAAACCACTGTTTATGTTTTCTATGAGTTGATCGTTGCCACTGGCCACCAACGAGAATATTTTTGATTGAAAGTCTACGGTTTTTAGTGTGTAAAAAGACGATTGCAAATTAGAATTGATCAATTGCGTATGCATATTTTCCGTTGCGGCCACCATGGCATCAATTTCACGTAACTCAGCAGCTTTGAGCATATCATCAAAACCACTGAAATATCGGATCTTTATCTGAGGATAACGGTTGACTATCTCGGTTTGATATGGCGCTGTTTTAAATACCCCTAAGGTTTTACCCGCTAGCTCTTCTAAGTTGACAATATTGGGTAAATGATTGGATACAAACACTTTAGAGAACACTGTATACACCTGATTTGCTGGTGTTAAACCAGTTTGTAACGATTCATTAATTGGGTATGCAATGTGTATATCTGCGCCATTTTGCTTAATAAGATCAATGGCTTCTAACATATTCTCAGCAATAAACTCGACAGTTTGTCCGGTGTTGTTTGACCAAAGACGCCAAATATCGATAAATAACCCCTGCGGATTACCCTCGGGTGAAACCGCCATATAAGGCGGTAAATTCGGGGTAAAAACTAACCGGAGAGTATCATTTGGACGTTTGAGTTTTCGCCAATGTTGTTCAATAGCACTCTTTTCAAGTTGGTCAATTTTCTGCAAGCCTTGCTCAATAAACTGCAAAAGTTCAATGTTGCCCTTGGCCACAGCTGAGGCATAATTTCCTGAGTAGTAAAGTAGTTTTTTATACGAGGGAAACTGCACAGATAACTTGTCGTAATTGTCGTATTCCTTGAACGATTTGTCTAAGGTAGCAAAGGCTAAAATTTCACCATTGAGAGCGCCGTTGAACATCAATTGTCGATTTTCGTATACGCGCAATTGTAAATTAGGTTGCAAACGTTGTATTTCAGTGGTGTGGCTAGAGTCTTTAACTACCCCTAGGGTGAAGGGTTTTAAGTCTGATAACTGGTTAATACCCTCGATACCGCGGTGGATAAACACATGACTGTCGTGAAAAAATAGCGGCTTGGTATAATCGAAAATTTTCTGACGCTCATCATTTATCGACAAGCCTGCATGCAAATCTATACTTCCGTTGGCAACTTGGGCTAAAGTATCCCCCCAGTCGTTTAATAACACAAACTCCACTTCAACCGCTTGTTTTTCCGCCCATAACGACCACAAATCGACCATAATACCAGCAGGTTGGCCTTGTTCATTTTCAAAGTGATAAGGAAAAGACGATTTGTTAATGGCAATTTTAATCGGTTTTAAAGGCGTATATGACTGCTCTGCCAATATTGACAAAGGGTGCATGGCAAATATAAAAACCAGCAAATACAGTTTCAAAGCAGTTAATTTCAACGTAAACAGTCCTTATAAACGATCTCTCAAAGTACAATAATAAACAGTTAAAATCAATTAATCGCCTATTCATTTTAATGATTGATACTTTTCAGTTAAAATAATTAAAACGCAATTATTGATACTTTACACAGAGTACAATTAGATGAAAAAAAGCCAAACAGATATTATTTTTTCACATAAACACCAACAGATTAAAGACTTTAGCTTTGATAAACAAGTAGTAGAAGTTTTTCCTGACATGATCTCTCGCTCAGTGCCTGGCTATCAGACCATTATTGATACTATAGGTCAATTGAGTAAAAACTACGTTACTGATCACAGCAACGTCTATGATTTGGGCTGTTCTCTTGGCGCCGCGACTATAGCGATGCGGCAATCTATTACAGCTGAGCAATGTAAAATTATCGCTATAGACAATTCCAGCGCCATGATAGAACGCTGTCAAATGCATATAAATGCTTTTAAAGGCAAAACGGCAGTAGACATCATTGAGGCAGATATAGTCGATGCCACCATAAACAATGCGTCTATGGTGGTGTTAAATTTTACTTTACAATTTATAGAGCCTGAACAGCGAGACCATTTAATCGCTAAAATCTATCGAGGATTAAAACCCGGTGGACTGTTAGTTTTATCGGAAAAAATCGCTCAAGACGATACTGTTTGCAATGATCTTTTAATTGATCTGCATCACAATTTTAAACGCGCTAATGGCTATAGCGATCTGGAAATATCACAAAAGCGCAATGCCCTAGAAAATGTGATGCGTATCGACACTTTACCGACACACTTAACTCGCTTAACAAACCATGGTTTTACTCACCTTTCACCATGGTTTCAGTGTTTTAACTTTTTTTCATTACTGGCGATAAAAAACTAATGTTTAATCACTTTTATCAAAAAATAGCTGACAACAGACTGAACCATTGGTTAATTTCTTTACCGGCTCTGCTAAATCGCTGGCAAACTGAACATTTGCACGGAGAGTTTGCCCAGTGGCAAAAAACCTTACTAGCACTTCCTCAAACGTCTCCTTGTGAAATACTGCTTGAAGACACAGTTAGTGTCGGTAAAAGCGCAGATATTACCAGCGGTGAAAGTAAGCGGATTGAGAATTTACTGAAGAAGTTTAAACCTTGGCGCAAAGGTCCCTACTTTATTCACGATATTCACATAGACACAGAATGGCGTTCAGATTTTAAATGGCAACGCCTAGCACCGCATATTAGTTGTTTAAAAAACAAGTACGTATTAGATGTTGGTTGCGGCAGCGGCTATCACTTATGGCGTATGCGTGGTGCAGGAGCAAAATTTGTGGTTGGTATCGACCCAACACAGTTGTTTTTTATGCAGTTTAACGCCATACAACACTTTATTAATGATCAGAATGTGCATTTATTACCTTTAGGTATAGAAGATCTACCTGCCCTAAATCGTTTTGATACGGTCTTTTCTATGGGGGTTTTATATCACCGACGTTCACCCATTGACTTTCTCTATCAGCTTAAAGCGCAATTGGTCAAAGGTGGCGAATTAGTATTGGAGACACTGATCGTTGATGGTGATGAAAATACTGTACTGGTGCCGGGTGAACGCTATGCAAAAATGAGAAATGTTTGGTTTTTACCCAGTGCTAAGGCTATGGTTGCTTGGTTGGCTCGTTGTGGTTTTACTAACATTCGCGTGGTCGATATTGATGTCACTGCATTAGCAGAGCAGCGCAAAACAGCTTGGATAGACACTGAATCATTACAAGATTTTCTCGATCCAGCTGATCACAGCAAAACCATAGAAGGCTACCCAGCGCCTAAAAGAGCAATTTTTCTTGCCAATTGTTGAGTCTTCTCAGGAAAATCACTTTGATAAATTTAATAATAAGTAAATTTTGTTAATAGCTAGTTGAACATCCGTTGAGGAGCACGTATGGTGATAACCATAAATTAAGGATGACAGATTAGGTTTGCTATGCAACAAATTTGGCTAGCGCGACAATTGACAAAAGTTGCCAAGCGTCAACAAGATCACCGCAGTCCCTTTCAACGAGACAGGGCGAGAATATTGCATTCGGCAGCGTTTCGCCGTTTGCAATCAAAAACTCAGGTGATGGGTACCGGGCAAAGTGATTTTTACCGCACGCGACTGACTCATTCATTAGAGGCAGCGCAAATAGGCTCAGGTATTAATGCTCAGTTGCGTTGTAAGTTTCCACAATTATGCGCAAAGTACTTGCCCAGCGATGACAGTTTAATTGAAGCAATTTGTTTAGCCCACGATATTGGTCACCCACCATTTGGTCACGGAGGGGAAATTGCCCTGCATTATATGATGCGCGATCACGGTGGATTTGAAGGCAATGGTCAAACTTTTCGCATTGTTTCAAAATTAGAGCCCTTTAGTGATGGTTACGGCATGAATTTAGCCAGAAGAACCCTGCTGGGACTGATTAAATACCCGCAAACCCTCAATCGACTGAGCAGTGTAATCAAACCAAACCTTCCCAGTAATTTTAGGCAATTGAAAGCGGCTGATTGGCACCCACCCAAAGGCTTATATGAAGATGATATGCAATCGTTTGACTGGGTTTTAGCACCCTTATCTACAAGTGATAGAGACTTATATCAACACCTGTTAGTTAAGCCTAACCAGCACAGTAAAACCTGTTTTAAATCGTTAGATTGTTCAATCATGGAATTAGCCGATGATATTGCTTATGGCATTCATGATCTTGAAGATGCCATCGTTACCGGAGTGGTTAACCGCGATGATTTTGAACAGCAAGTCAGCCATCAATTACAATTACTCGACGATCCTTGGTTACAAGAAATCAGTAAAAATTTATCCTCGCAACTATTTAGCAATGAGCACCATCAACAAAAAGAAGCCATCGGTGGTTTAGTCAATTATTTGATCACTGCCATTGCATTGATTGATCTCAATAGCCAAGACGATATTAATCGGCAAGTTGACATCAACTTTGACGAACCATTACTTCGCTATAATGCCATGCTGTCATTAACTGCCAAGAAGGTATTAGGTATATTTAAAGACTTTGTGTTTCAATATGTGATCAAACAAACAGCAATACAACAAGGCGAGTACCGCGGTCAGCAAGTTGTGATGGAATTATTTGAAGCTTTATCTTCAGATCCTGAGCGATTATTACCGAAAAACACCAAAAACCGCTGGTTATTGGCAACCGCAGCAGGCAATAGTGGCTATCGAGTCATTGCTGATTATATCGCTGGTATGACTGACGACTATGCAACTAACTTGTATAAGACGTTATTTTTAGCCAACAGTCCAACCCATGACCCATCATCAAACTGGTAAATAGCAATAAATACTTATTATGTTAGAACTATACGCAGGCGAAAACGCCTTAACAACGATACAAGAAAATGGCTTCAAAGCTGAACTTTTTACTAAAATGCTTGGCGCCAGTGGCGGTCCTAAGTGGTTTACTTTATTTGGTTTAGACAAATATCTATTCGGTGATTTCTTCAAGGACAAAGGCGAGGAGTTAAATTTAATTGGTTCTTCAGCTGGCGCATTTCGCTTTGCTGCTCTGAGTCAGGCCGATCCAGTTGCGGCCATCACTCGTTTGGCCACAAATTACAGTCAAACTGTGTATTCTGCTAAAGCTAAGCCAGATGAAATTTCTGACAAAGCCAAGGAACTACTCAATCAAGTATACGGCGACAATGGTATTGAACAACTGCTCAATAATAAAACCTTTAAAGCACATTTTATCGTCGCCAAATGCCATGGCATGACAGCGTTTGAATCCCCGCTATTACAGATGTTGGGGCTGTGTACCAGTTTTGTTTTAAATCGTATTGACCGAGGATTGATCAACCATCAATACCAAAGATTTGTATTTCATCACCCCAACAGTCAATTAAAAATAGCAGATCAATACCATTTCAATGATCAGTATATTGCCCTTGATCGCCATAACCTAAAAGACGCCCTACTCGCTTCCGGGTCAATACCTATGGTTATGCAAGCGGTTAAGAATATCAGCAATGCTCCTAAAGGTACTTATCGCGATGGAGGTATTATAGATTATCACTTTGATATTGAGTTAATGCCGAATGATGGCTTAACCTTATACCCACATTTTAATACACAGCCCAAAGCGGGCTGGTTTGACAAGGGTTCAAAACGGCCGGTTAGTCTCGATAACTATAAAGATGTGGTGATGATAGCGCCTTCAGCAGAATTTGTGGCGGCATTGCCTTACGGTAAAATTCCCGATCGCAAAGACTTTACTGACATGGAAGCTTCGGTGCGGATCAAATATTGGCAAACAGTACTGAGTGAGACTGAGCGCTTAGGCGAATGCCTTGAGCAAATAGTATCACAACAAGATATTGCTTTATTTAAACCAATATCTTCTGTGATCGGATAAAATTAATGGCAACCATGGTATAACTGCCCCAAGATTATATTAAAATAAATAGCCATCAATCTGGCAATAAATGGCTAACTTAGGGTCAATCAATAGATTAACGGCTTATTCTGCTGTGACTATTTTCGGGTTTTGTGGGTAATAGCGTTCAGGTAAGCTATTAATATGTTCAAAAAAGCGCGTATCCTTATATGGTAGCTTCATAAAACCAGATATACCTTGACCATTAATGGTTGGCAATAACTCAATGATCTCCTTTAAACACTGGCTAAACTGCTCTGCTTTATCGTGGTTGAGTAACATTAAATAACTGTGAATTTTTAGATGCTTAGGTAACACTTCAAAAATAATACAACCGGTGTGGTGAATTTTATTCAAACGAGCCAGTACCGCCATAATTTTATCGGGTAAATATAAGTATTCATCGGGATCTTTACCATCTTCAAAGTAAGAATGTAGACGAGTGATATCATCGAGCTCGGCAATATCGCTGACATCAAAGGCTAATGCTTGCTCAGGCCCAGCAACAAATGGCTCTGCGGCAGATTTACGCTCTACATGTAAGGTATTTCGAGCATTAAACAAACAACTTTTGAACACCCCGACACGAAAAATTCCTTGTGCTAAACGCACCATGTTATTAACGGCACTTTGAAAGGAGTGTTGTAAATCAGGATCAAACATCGTCAAATTCGAATCTATATATACGCCATCTTTTTCCCATCTGATCGCCAAACCACCAACTACTGGAAAATTACCCAAGCGACTGACTGCGGCAATAAAGGCTTTTTCAGTATCGCCCATGCCCATGAGAAAATTTTTGTAATATTTCTCCAACTGCACATCATCAATATCAGCCAGGGTGTTGTGTTCACTACTCTCGCGTAAAAACGATTTTCTCGAGCCATAAACAACAGTATCTATGTTTTGCTGATAAGGACGACACCACACCGGAATAAGTGAGTCAGGTTTAAATTCATTGACTTTGGCGAGCATCACCATATTTTTTAGCAAGGGTAAATGACGGAAAAAATAATCGCCTGCGCGAGCGCGAGTGCTAGCTTCTTCACTGAGCATGGCTTGAATAACTTTTGCCAGCATTTTAGGTAGTCCCAATGAGCAAGGGGTTATCACCTTGTGTCCATAGCGACACGATTGCCCCGATGCTAGCGCATATAAGGTGGCCGCCAAGCCTTGTTCGTCAAAACGCGGAGAAGACATTTGCCCACTGATCTGCTCTGGCCCAATAAAATACACATCGCCCAATCGCGCATTGGAATTTTGTAAGTCACTACTCATGAGATCCATAATATTGTTAGCGGTAGTGTGACCGTGTATATCGAGTTGCGCACTTACTGCCGAACCCCAATCGACTAAATAGACTTTTTTTGTCGCTGGGTTGTACACCAAGTTAGAAGGTTTGATATCACCATGAACACAAGGTTTACCATTTTGATGAGCAGAGCAGTCTCGCAAATAAAGCAGTATGTCTGCCACCTGAATGGCAATGCTGACCACCAGTTCCGCTGGCAATGGACCGTGAAGATAGGAATATTGCTCTAGGTTAATTCCCGGTGCCCGTTGCATGTGCACAATAGATTGTCGTCTAATTTTATAGTATTCAATAATCGCTGGAATTCTGGGGTGGGATAATTTGCCTTGAATATCGGCCTCATCAGCTAACCTATCTTGAACGTGTTGCGGTAAGTTTAATCGTGAAAACTTGAAAACTTGCTCTTTTTTATCTTGGTCTTTACCTGCGAAAACAAAACCATAGGCGCCTTTACCAATTAACGCAATATCTTCATAGCCCAATAGCGACAATTGTTGTTGACACAATTCAACCCAGTGTTTGAGTTTAGTCGCATCCTCGTGATTTAATAAATAAATCGATTGCTCTTCGGCGATATAAAAGTGCTGCAGTTTGTTTTTAACCACAAAGTATTCCCAACCTCAATCAATGGTAAATAATGTACACAAGTCTTGTAACAAAATCAGCAATTATCATGGTATTTTGTCATCAAAATGTCATCATCTGCATTTATCATTGCCGTCGTTGAGTTAACATACTGCTCACTGATTTGTTCCCCCTCTAGAATTTTTGCCTCAGTATTACTGAGGCTTTTTTTTGCTTGGATCTTTTTTACTAACTAGGGACTTTTGTCCTTTAAGTTTATAGCTCTGTTGCACTTGAAAAAGATGACGATCGAGTCGCTAAAAGTCATGTTTGGTTGTTCCAAATAGACTTTAAGCAACAAATAGCGGCACTTTTTAAAGGCAACCCTAAGAGCTATGACTAATTTTCAACCTAACAGCGTTGACAATCGTTAAAGTAGAATGACTACATAACACGCTTTTCGCCTTGTTATCTTAAAAATTAGTCTATAGCAGAGGCTAAAATGAATGATCAACAGCCCCTAAAACTAATTCAACAAAAAATAACCAGCAAAAGACATTGTACAGAACAAAGTTACTCACTCCATCAACCCTGACTCACAATAAAAAAACCTGCAATAACATCTGTTCAGCAATTGAGTGAAGTGGATCGTCCAAAATAGTATGAAAATCAAAATAAGCTCAGGCAAATCAAATTTCTGAATAATTTATTTCTAGGATTTGGAAAGTAGATGCTTATATGGTAAAAAAAGGATTATATAAATCAAAAGACGACGATTGGTGTTGTATTGATCCTCGACAAGAGGTCGTAAATCATTGGGGAAAATACAGAGCATGGACGGCACCGCCAGTATATTTTTGCGGTGCAACTCGTGGCGACAACCCTGTATTTTATCTCTTTGAGGACTATACTTCACACGCCTTGTTGTCTTGATGAGTTGAACTAGGTTTGTTTACGCCATATAGCAGCCACAGCATTGGGGTAGACGAGAAATAATATTGGATCACAACTACAAAAAGGCAATAGTCATGAAGTTAAACCTCGTCGTTTTTTTGGCAATAGTCATGTCACTTTACAGTTCGCTAGTGCTGGCAAAATGTATAACCACTCCACAAGGAAACGTGGCTTGCACCGATACTGCAACCGTTTGTAAAACCACCCCGCAAGGTAAGGTCGCCTGTGGTGGCCAAGCTACAACGTGTAAAACAACACCTCAAGGTGCTGTTGCTTGCGGTGGTATGGCAAAAATTTGTGAAACTACGCCGCAGGGTGCGGTAGCCTGTGGTGGGTTGGCAACAGTCTGTGAAACAACCCCTCAAGGTGCAGTCGCCTGTGGTGGGTTGGCAACAGTATGTAAAACAACCCCACAAGGTGCGGTAGCTTGCGGTGGCCAAGCTACAACGTGTAAAACAACGCCTCAAGGTGCTGTCGCTTG